>CAKQGQ010000001.1 GCA_934233735.1 uncultured Clostridia bacterium
ACGATTACAGTAGAGGACTATGCCGGAAATAAAACCACACTAGAGAATATAGCGGTGTATCAGAAGTTTCTTTTGACAATTGAAGATAGTGAAAGAAAAACAATCTACAGCCGCGAATTTAATGACGGAAGCAGGCCTTTCATTCAGCTCGGACTGCCGGAGAATGCAAAAGCAACGATTACAAGAGTTGATAATGAAACTGAACAATATATCTATGGGTATGATGCGGGTATGAACGGCTATGGTTTTCGAGTAGAACGGATGAAAGAGAATTGTACTTTCAGGCTTGAATACCAAACTGAGCTTCCGCAAGTATCGATCAGTGGCGGAAACCGAAGCTGGAATACTTACGCAGCAAGTGGAAATGAAACGGTATATATTAAAGAAGATGATTCAAAGTTTACCGTGAGCACGACAGACGGTTCTGCAGAATATTTTGTTTCGGAGCAGGCTTTGACGGAAGAGGATTTGAAGAATGAGCAGATTCAATGGATGCAAGGTGGCGCAAACGGAGAAATCAGTATAGGGGACTTGACTGAATTTTACATCTATGCAAAGGCAGCAAACGCGGCAGGTACAATTTATGTCTCTACTGCTAAAATTGTTTTGGACGGTTCCGCTCCGATTGCCAAAGTCGGTACGGAAAACTTGCGCAACGGGGCATATTACTGGAACAGACTGCAATTCAGTATTGTGGATGAAAGCACGGTAACCGTAACGGATAACGGCGTAACTTTAACCCCGAACAACGGTATTTACACGATTGCTGCAGATGAGCCAAAACCAAGAAAGCTGGGGGCAACAGAGTATGATGACCCTACGCATCGCATTGTTATCACAGACAGCTGTGGCAATACGACAACTTACGACAATGTAAAAGTTTTGATTAATTATCTGGAAGCTGGAAGCGTGGTAGACGATCCGAGAAAACTGCCGAATGGAATTGACATTTCGAACCTGCCGATGGGAGAAACTGCGTCGGTCACGACTACGAAGACATTGCGGGATGCACTTGCATCTTCTGACCCTAACAAGGACGATATTTATCTGCCGGTAGACTGGGATTTTGAAAATACCGCATATGATAAGACATTAAAAACAGAGCAAAGCTTTCGCGTTTATGGAACAATTGATATTTCGGGGCAGTCGCCACAGATTATTATTCGTAAGGGTGAAGAAACCAAGCTGCACACTTATGTGGGGTTCACCGTTGCTGCAGCAGAGACTTATAATATTACGGTAATGCCAACAGAGCACGGTGGAGTATTCCTCGTTGACAGACCGATGATGGACACAGACATAAAAGCGTATGCAGGCGAGAATATTTCATTTACTTTGATGAGCGACAGCGGATATGCGCCGACGAGCGTTGTGGTAACTGATAGTGACGGAGAACCGGTTGAGGTGACGGAAGAAGCCGGTGGGTATAGCTATGAACAGCCGAAGGGTGGAAGCACGATTACAGTTACTTTTGCCAAGGTTACAACATACGAGATTATCCATCCGGCAAATGCGACCGGATTCGAAAACGGCACGGAGTTGGATGAAATTATGGAGGCACTTCCGAAAAGCGTGGACATCAAACTGAATGGCGATGAAAACAACATTGTGAAGGCTCCTGTAACATGGGATCAGTCAAGCGTCTCGAAGTATGACTCAAGCAGTATCGAAGCACAGTCGGTTACGGTGAAGGGCACGGTGAATTTGAGCGGAATCGGCGTGGAGGATTTGGAAGCGAAAACGCAAATCAAAGTATTCGTAGATAAAGAATCGGAAGGTTCCGATGGCGGCGGCTCCGGCGGCAGCGGTTCGGGCGGAAGCAGCGGCGGTTCAAGTGGCGGAACAACACCGACGACTCCAACCAACCCAAGCAATCCAAATAATCCGACCGACCCAAGCGACCCGGATAATCCATCAGATAACCCGTCAGACGATGATACAAATCTGTCATCCGTTAAGGGCAGAGTTTCCAAAATGCTCCTGTATGCACGTTCTTCAAGGACGCCGAACAAGAACATCAAGGTTGTTTTGAAGATGGATAAAAGGACGGCGGCTTCGATTGAAACCCTGAAAAAACTTGGCTACACGGTGAAGTATAAATTCTACAGAAGCACGAAGAAATCTTCTGCATACAAAGCAAAGATTACAAAAAAGACCAAGACCTATATCAACACGAGTGGCAAGAAGGGCGTGCGCTACTACTACAAGGCGCGAATCCTGGTCTATGACAAGAATGGCAAGTTAGTTGCACAGACAAAATTGAAACAGTGCAAATACGCTTGCCGCGTGAGATAGGAGGAAAAGATGAAGAAGAAAAAAAGATTATTTGCGATTTTGCTGGCATTGTGCGTGGCATTTACGATGATGCCGCTCGCAGGAAGTGGAGGGGTGGCGCATGCTGAGGACGGAAACACAGCGGAAAGCATTGTAACCAGAACGACCATGCTCGACTTGACAAGTATGGCAGGAAAATATATGGCGACGGACGCAACGGAAAAGACAGTTGACTTTACAAAAGATTCCGTAACCGACAGCGCGGAAGGCTGGTCATGGAACCATGAGACGAAAACCTTGACGCTTTCCGGCGCGAGGATAGTAGTGACGGAGCCGACTTTCGTCCCAAGCCCGATACAGATCTATAAAAACGGATATTATTACGGAGTTCTCCTTCCGGGAGATGTTACTGTTGTTTTGACAGAAGGAACCGAAAATATCATACAGGCAGGAGATGCTACGGGAGTAATCCCCGAAGGCATTGTTATTGGCTCTGTAGGCATGGGCGATGCGAGTAATTTGAATAAATCCGTCACAATATGCGGAAGCGGCAAGCTGACCGTAAAAGGTGGAAAACCCGCAAAGGGTGGAAATAAATCAGGAAGAATAAGCTCAGGGATTTATTCCGGGAATGTTATCGTCAAAGATTCAGCTGAGTTGGAATTATATGGTGATATGGCTGAGAACACAGATGCTGCTGCATACAGCCGAGGTATTGGCTGTTCACATATGACGATTACCGACAATGCACAGGTTACGGCAAGAGGCGGTCATGTCAAGGCAGTGAATTCCAGAGAAAGCAGCGGAATATCTGCATCACAATCTTTGATAATTAACGGAAGAGCAAGTTTAAAAGCTTACGGCGGGGACGTAACAAAGAATCCGGGTGCGAGCAATGAATGGAGCAACAGCATGGGAATCTGTGCAGCTGGTTTTGAAGCTTCGGAAAACGCAAGCGTGGAGGCTTACGGTGGGAAAACCTATGGCGACCTGGCAGGTTCCAGCATGGGAGTGTACATTCATAAAATTTACCGAGAAAATTCCGAAGCCAAACTCTCTGACAATGCTTTTTTATATGCAGAGGGAGGGCAGGCAGGTGGAAGCAGTTTCGGAATATATGGAGACAGATATGCAGACCAGCAAAGTCTTTTAACGATTGAAGATAATGCTTACATTGAAGCTGTCGGCAAAGAAATCAAAGGCACAGACAGCACCGACCGCTCCAACGGAATCTCAACATATGGGATGACAATCAGCGGCGGCACCGTCATCGCAAGTGCAGAAGCGGTGAATGAAGGATTAAACCGCAGCATTGCCGCAATCTCTTTATTAACGCAACCTCCGCAGCCAACCTATGCGGAAGGGTTAACCCCTGTAGTAAAAGCAGGAACGACAGAAACGGACGCCGTAAAAATTGAGTCGCCGGATGAAGCTACCTATGCAAAACGCTGGGTCAAGATTCAAACAAGGGAGTCTAACTACGCCATTACCGCGGCTCCTTCCGTAATCGATTTCGGAACTGTTAAGACAGGCTATGCACAGCCGGCACCAAAGACGGTAACGATCACAAATACCGGAAACGAAACCGTTGAGCTGACAGATGTGCTTTTGCAGAAAAACAGCAATTACACCGTGAGCGGACCTTTGGAAAGCCGAATCGCTCCGAGAAGAACCGCGGAAATCACCGTGCAGCCGAAAGAAGGGCTTGCAGGCGGCGAATATAACGAAACCCTTACGATTTCGGGAAGCAACAAAGTTTCGGCAAGTGTGCAACTGAAGTTCAATGTAATAAAAAGCAGCGGAAGCAGCTCCGGCGGCGGCAGCTACGTACCGGTTCAGAAGCCGACGATTTTAGCAGGCGAGGGCTTCCAAACGACGCTCAGCGCGGACGGAACGAAGCTCACAATCACCGCGGCAGCCGGCTATGAAATTCAGGATGTTTTGCTGAACGGTGTGTCCAAGGGCTCTGTGACGCAGCTAAGCGGATTAAAGACCGGCGACAAAGTCGAAATCAAGACGGCGAAGAAGGCGGAGTCAGCTGAACCAAGTAAGCCAACTGACCCGACAAACCCTTCGGCCGACAAGAACGCAAAAATAATCAAAGGGGTTGAAAAAACAACCGTCACATTGAAGTCCAAGCTTACAAAGAACAAAAAGATTCTTTTGTCATGGACGAAGTCGAGAGGTTATAAGGTTGATCGTTTTGAAATTTATCGCTCTGTGAAGAAAAACAGCGGTTACGGCAAGAAGGCATTCTTTGCGACTAAGAACGGAGAGGTTTCAACCTATCTGAATACGAAGAATCTGAGAACAGGCAAAACCTACTATTACAAACTTCGCGCCGTTTGCACGATTGATGGTCAGAAATATTATACGCAGTGGTCGAACAAAGCATGGCGGACCGTAAAATAAGAAAAGTGTGAAAAAAATATAAAAAAATGGGGCATATCATGGTGATATGCCCCTAAAAATTTTGTAAGTGTAAATTTGTAATTTTAAAAAGTAAATTTAAAAATTGTAAGTGTAAATTTGTTATCTCTTTTTATTGTTATGGTATAAGTTTATGCTATTTAATCATTTTTGTCAATAGTGTTTTGGATGGAGGTGTTTTCCCCTTGACATTCGGGGCATAATGAGAGTAAAGTAGATATTGGTACAGAATGCAGGAGGTGCAGAAAAATGAATGGACAATCAAATGTAAAAAAAGTAATCGGTGTTGTATCGGGCAAAGGCGGCGTCGGAAAATCTTCCGTAACCTCCATGCTTGCCGTTGCAACGCAAAGAT
The DNA here is from genome assembly GCA_934233735.1 of uncultured Clostridia bacterium. Lineage (GTDB taxonomy): Bacteria > Bacillota > Clostridia > Peptostreptococcales > Anaerovoracaceae > CAG-238. The sequence goes on from CAKQGQ010000001.1 coordinate 5,060, forward strand.
TGGGATATAAAGTGGCTGTTTTGGACGCAGATATCACGGGACCGTCGATTCCGCAAGCCTTTGGAATCAAAGCAAAGGCGCAGGGTACGGACGAAGAAATTTTCCCGGTTGAATCCAAGACGGGAATCAAAGCAATTTCGGTGAACGCGCTTTTGGAGGACGAGACCGATCCGGTTGTTTGGAGGGGACCGGTGCTTTCGGGCGTAATTCAGCAGTTTTGGGATAATGTTGTCTGGGGCGACATCGATGTGATGTATGTGGACATGCCGCCGGGCACCGGCGATGTGGCGCTGACGGTGTTCCAGTCGCTTCCGCTTGACGGAATCGTAATCGTGACATCGCCACAGGAACTGGTTTCCATGATCGTCGAAAAGGCAGTAAAAATGGCACAGCTCATGAATGTTCCGGTAATCGGAATCGTTGAAAATATGTCATTCTTCACCTGTCCGGACTGCGGCAAAAACCACAAAATCTTCGGCGACGGTCATGTAAACGAGGTCGCTGCCAAGTATGAAATCGGCACAATTTCGGAAATTCCAATCAATCAGAAGATTGCGGCTGCCTGCGATAAGGGCATGATTGAGCTTTTTGACGGCGACTGGCTTGACAACATGGTTGAGGCTTGTCTTGCCGCGGACAATCCGAACAAGCACGACGGAATGCCACAGGCACCGGAAGGCTGCACACACGACTGCGGAAGCTGCGGTGTGGACGGCTGCGGAAGCCGGCAGTAGGACGGAGGCTCGAAACGCCCGCGCGGACTTGCGAGCGGATTGAAGCCCGCCCGCATGCACGAGCAATCATATAGGGAGCGCTTTCGAGCGGCGCGAGGATCAAGAGCCTGCCGGCCTGCCGAAAGCGAACATCGTATGTCGATTAACATATGCAAAATTCATCAAAAGCACACACACCGTGTGCTTTTTCGGTTTAAGATATGGTTGAAGCGAAACGAAAGGAATTTTGATGATGTTCGGCTATGTACTGGTGAATAAACCCGAATTGAAAATAAAAGAATTTGACGCCTATCGAAGCTGCTACTGCGGACTTTGCCACGCTTTGAAGGACAGGCACGGTCTGGCAGGACGGCTGACGCTGAATTACGATATGACGTTTCTGATTATGATTCTGGCGGATCTTTACGACGAAAAGGAAAGCTGCGACTGCCATCACTGCATCGTGCACCCGCTTGAGAAACACAACTGCAGGCGGAGCAGCGTGACGGACTACTGTGCGGATATGTGCGTTTTGCTGGCGTATTACAAGTGTCGGGACGACTGGAAAGATGAGCATAAACTCAAGGCGCGGCTTGCGATGGCGGCACTTTCGCGGAAGGCAAAGCGTGTGGCTGCGCGCTACCCGGAAAAGGCGGATTTTGTTGAGAAAAAGATGAATATGCTCGAAATCGTGGAAAATGCAAAGAATCTGCCAATTGACAAAGTTGCAAAGGTTTTCGGTGAGATTATGGCTGAGATTTTTGTATACAAAGACGATTTTTGGAAGGAAGACCTCTACAAAGTCGGATTCTTCTTAGGAAAATTCATCTATCTGCTCGATGCCTATGAGGACATCGAGAAAGACATCAAAACCGGCGATTACAACCCGTTCAAAGAGCTTTACGGAAAACCCGGTTTCGACGATCAGGTGCTGAACCTGCTTCTGCTGATGATTGGCGAGTGTACGGACGCGTTTGAGCGTCTGCCGCTTGTGGAAAATGTTGAAATTTTGAGGAATATTTTATACTCCGGCGTTTGGGTGCGCTACGGCAAAGCCAAAGCGGAGAAGATTAAAAAGGAAAGCGAGAAAAAATAGTCCATGGATCCATACAAAGTGCTGGGCGTCTCCTATGATGCCACCGAGGATGAAATTAAAAAAGCATACAGGGCGCTGAGCCGCAAATACCATCCGGATGCGAATGTTGGAAAGCCGAACCAAAAGGAGCTTGAGGAAAAGTTCAAAGAGGTTCAGCAGGCATACAGCATGATTATGGATCAGAGACAGGGCAAAAATCAGGCGCAGCAGGGTTACGGCTACGGGGCGCAGGGCTCGCAGGGGCAGAGCGGTCAAGGCTTTGGCGGTCAGGGTTTTGGCGGACAGGGAGACCCGTTTGGCGGTTTCGGTTTTGGTGGTTTTGGCTTCGGCGGTTTCGGTGACTTCTGGGGCTTCGGCGGCCAGGGCGGAACAGGCCAAGGGCAGGGGCAAGGCTCGCAGGGCTACGGCTATTCCGGTCAAAACGGTGGTGCCTATGCGGGCGCGCAGGCAGAATCCAAAGACGAGCAGTATCTGCGCGCGGCTTTGAACTATATTCAGAATGGCTATTACCGCGAAGGCCTGAATGTGCTGGAACAGGTGGAAGATCGCCGCGGAAGCTGGTACTACTACAGCGCAATCGCCAACTATAAAGTGGGAAATAACGCGATTGCTCTCGACCATGCGAAAACAGCCTGCGCTTTCGAACCGGACAACCCGTATTACCGCTCGCTGCTTAATCAGCTTCAGGGCGGTGAGAATCGGTACCAGCAGCGCAGCGCACGCTATGGCGGCAATCCGTCGATGCAGGGCAGCAACTACTGTGGACAGATTTGCGGAACAATGCTCTGCGCAAGCCTTTGCTGCAGCGGCGGCCGCCTCGGACTGCCGATTCTATGCTGCCTGTAGGGCGCCGCGGCGCGCGCGAAAACGCCCGCATATAAAGCTCGCAGATGGCATGGCGCGTTTGGCCTTGCGCGGTCCGGCGTGCCGTGTTTGAGCGCGTAAATGTATATTTACATACCAAAATCCGTTTTTAGGCACTTTGGCGTGTAAAAAAATACAGTAAATGGAAAACCTCTTTCGAGTGACATAAGCGAGAAAAAAAACAGATATCTAAAAGTGTTGAAATTTCAACACTTTTTTTGTGCCTGAAAAGGCACTCACTCACAGAATGTTTGAAGATAAGAAGTCAACTGTATAAAACTGGGAAAAAATACACGCCGACAGATGTTTTTTTGCAATTTGGCATGTAAATATACATTTTGCATTTTGAGTGGGCTTTGGAAAGAAGGGAAGGAGAATAAGCACGGCAGGATTATAAAGGAATAAATATAATATAATTTAAATAATAGAAAAAAATGTATTTACAAACACAAGAATAAATGATATAATTTTCCAAAATAAATAGAGAGAGGAAAAATCAAATGGGGATTTTGGAAATTGTAAAACAAAACTGCGAACTTGATGAACGCATTCTGGGACAAATCAATCAAATACCGTGCCCGAGAATTGAGGGAAGCCTTAAACTAAGGAAAAAAGATGGAAATCGGCAGATCTACATCAAACTTAAAGGGGATGCGGTGTACCGATATGCATCCAAGCATGATTCGAAGACACAGGCAAAAGTGAATCGCCTGAAATTGAAGCGTTTTTTGGAAGAAAGCCGTAAGGTTTTGGAAAGAAACATAGCACTGCAGGAAAATTTCGTAAAGAATTATTTGCCATATAGCTTGGATGCGATTAATGCACAGATGTCGGCGGCCTATCAATCCGAAGGCAAGAGATTACTGAAAAATCAGATAGACCGCCAGTCGCAAAATCCATATCGGAGGGATTTGCTGATACATAAGACAAGCGCGGGGATTTTTGTACGGAGCAAAGGAGAGGTTGTGATTGCGGATGTTTTGGACAGTCTTGGGATTGACTTTTTTTATGAGAAAAAGCTTGTTTTGCTTGACGAGGACGGAAATGAGAGAACTCTCTATCCGGACTTTACGATTTTGCTGAGGGGCGGACGAATTTATTATTGGGAGCATGAGGGGATGCTGACGGATTTGGAGTATGTGCGGCGAAATCAGGAAAAGGAGCAGCTTTATTTTCGCAACGGGATTTATGCGCCGAATAATTTGATTGTGTCGATGGACGGGGCGGACGGAAGCATCGATGCGGATGGAATCAGGCGGATGGCACAGGCTTTGCTCGTGCCGCTGATGTGAATGCCGGGAGAGGCTTGCGGCGAAAGTACGGAACGAAATACGAGCTGCGAGCGCGACTGACGTAACGAAAAAGAAGAATGCCCGCTGCTTAAGCGTAGCGGACATTCAGTTCGATGGTATCCGGGAGGGCTTCAAGGTCGGTTGAAGCGACCGCATAAGGATAGGTGATGATGCGTGATACGGTTTCACCTTCCGGCGGCTCGGTAAACAGGGCGGTCACCACGAGGTTGGAGCCGCTCTTCGTCTTTTCCAGTTTGACCTTTTCGATGGAAAGATCGTAGCCTGCAGTTGGCTTTTCACCGCGCGTTACGACGATGTAGACTTTGCCGTCAACCAGACAGCCGAGCGCGCGTTCCAAATCGCGATACTCAGGAATCACATCCTTTTCAATCGTGCGCGGAATTTCTTTGTCTGTCAAGCAGGTAAACTTGACATTGCCCGAACCGCTGAAAATTCCCAAAAGCTGCTGCCCAAAAGCCAGATATGCAGCGAGCGCGGCACAGACGATGCAGCAGGCGATAATCAGAGGTTTTTTCTTTGAGCCCGAACGGGCTGCAGCATCGGGGCCGGATGGAGCGGAGGCCTTGGAAGAGGCGGATTCGCGGAAAAATTTTTTCTTTGTATATTCAGTCATTTGAGTGCTCCCTTCGTTCAAAATGTTTCAAAATATTCTATGAGAGGACAGGCGAAAATATGCGCAAAAGCCACTACACGCAGATAGGAAAAGAAATGGATTGGCACCCGCTGGAGCAAGGGGTCTTCGGCGATGCTCGCAAAATAAAGATTGCAGTCGTCGGAATCGGCGGGGAAGCGGGGGCGTCATTCGTCGCGGCAAATCTTGCTTACCACCTCGCAAAACACGTGGATGGCGTAACGTACATGGAGGCGGAGGATGCGCAAATTGCAGAGGCTCTTGAAGGCAGGCGGCAGGTCTGTTACTCGCTCGGGCTCGCAGGTGCGCTCGGATTCAGCAGCGCACTTGGGTTCGTCGACCCGCTCAGTCTCGAAAGTCTAAGCAAACATGGTCGCGAACGGTCGTGTGCTTTTGACCGGAATCACGAATCCGACCGTTCGTCTGAACCTGACCACAAGTGCAGACCCGACCGTTCGTCCGAACTTGATCACAAGTGCAGACCCGACCGACCGACCGAATGCAGCCACTTGCCTGAACACGACCACGACCGGGCGCATGCTCCTGACCGAAACCGCGACCATGACCACGGCCGGACGCATGCCTTTGAGCAAAATCGCGGATTCGAGCGCCCGACCGAATGCAGTCGCCTGCCTGAACACGACCGTCCGTCGGACGCCTTTTCCATGCGGGGGACGAGAGGAAAATTCACCGACTATTTCGTATTGGAAAAGGAAGGTCTGCCTGCCGGCAGTCGAAGAAATTTATATGCAAATGTTAACTGGGCTGTGCGTGCGCCACTCGGAGCAGCCTCGCTTGAGGTGGCACCATCCGAAAGCCGGCGGGACGCCCGGTCTCATGCGCCGCTTAGAGAGGCTTCGACCGATACGCAACAGGGAGCCCCATTGCGTCAGCCTCGTTCGCGCCCCACGGCTTCCGAACCCCAACAGCGCACGCGCTTTCATACGCCTCGTCCCGCGGCTTCCGAACCCTGCATGCTTGCCGCACCTCAAGGAATCGGGCGTATTCCGGGCCGCTATATGATTGTCGATAATCCGAGGCCGGAATCCCTCTGGGAAGCGGATGTGGTTATTTGCGTAGTAGATCCGCTTCCATCGCGCATCCGAAGCGGACTGCAGCAGCTTGAGGCTTTGCGGGATAATCAAATCCGCTTCGGAAAGCGCTTTTCGCCGCTGCTGAATCTGCCTTCACCCGTCCTGTGGGTACTAAACAAAGACAATCCACAGGTCGGCCACCGCGAATTGGAGGGTTCCTTGAATAGAAAATTTGACTTCGCGGTGCCGCTGCTTCCGCCTGAGATTTTCTACAAGGCAGAATACAGCAGCGTACCGATTTTTCAAATACTGGAAAGTGCCGGCGGCCGTCCACACCCAAGCGGCATCTCTGATATGCAGCACCCTCGCATCTGTCCACTTGCGCCCAAGGGTGCGGACGCAGACGGCGGCAGCCCGCACTCCTGTTGTGACACAGGCGCGGGCAAGGCAGGCGGCAGGGGCTTCCGGCAGACTGGACGAGCCCCTGCCGGAGCTTCCGCGGGCGGAAGCTCCGGGCAGCCGCGGAGCGGCTGCGCCGCCGCCTGCAGCGAGTTTGGCAGGCTGGCAAAGAGAGTCCTGAAGCTGCTTGACTAAGCGGCGTGAGGGGATTCGCAAGAGAAAAACTAAAGATGACGAGAACAGACTAACTCCAAGCTCGCAAGGCCTGAATCTGCTAAAAGTGCTAAATGTATATTTACATTCCATTTCGCGATTTTAAGGTGGTTCGCGTGTATTTTTTTCCAATTTTATACAGCGGCTTTGTTCCATGCAATGCGTTATAAAAAAATACATTTTTTGCAATAATTAAAACGTTGGAATTTCAACGTTTGTGTATGGCAGAATTTTTCCAGTCTTTTTATAACGAGAATATGAATTATCATAAAAAATGTGATTTTACATTTAATGTATTTTTTTGCACACCAAGCGGCGAGAAAATGAAGTTTGGAATGTAAATATACATTTTGGCACCGCACCACCCCACACCACACCACACCGCACCGCACCACACCACACTGCGTCGCTCTGCACAGCGTCGCATTGGGTCTGCCCCAGTAGTGCTATCGAGGGGGCGCATTTAGCAAAGCTCCCGCCGCGGCCACACCGCGCCGCTTTTGTGAAATTATTCAAATTCCTTATTTTGCTATTTAAAAAAACCACAAAATGTAGTATAATATGAATGTATATGTTGAAAGAAATAAAAATCTGTAGAATTTAAAATAACAAAGGGGATAAAATGATTACATTTGACCATGTTACCAAGCGGTATCGGACAAATATCGGTTTGGACGATGTCAGCGTACATATTAAGAAGGGGGATTTTGTGTTTTTGGTCGGACCCAGCGGTGCAGGGAAATCCACCTTTATTAAACTGATTTTGAAGGAAATCAATGCGGATGAGGGAACAATTCGGGTCGGCGATTTTGAAGTGACAAGTTTGTCGAACCGGGAAGTGCCGATTTTCAGAAGAAAGGTCGGTACGGTGTTCCAGGACTTCAGACTTTTGCCGAAGAAGACGGTGTTTGAAAATGTGGCGTTCGCAATGGAAGTTTTGCACAAAACGCCGCGGCAGATACGCAAGCAGGTGCCGCAGATTCTCAGCCTTGTCGGAATCAGCGATAAGGCGCATAAATATCCGGATGAGCTCAGTGCGGGTGAGCAGCAGAGGGTTGCAATTGCAAGGGCGATTGTCAACAATCCGACTGTTTTGATTGCTGACGAGCCGACCGGAAACCTCGACCCGAATACGGCATGGGAAATTATGGATTTGCTCGAACAAATCAATCTAAGGGGAACCACAATCGTGATGGTAACACACGCCAAAGACATCGTTGACCGCATGAAGAAGCGTGTTATCGCTATTGAGGGTGGCAGAATCGTCAGGGACGAAGAGGGACAATACGGGTATAAGGAGGAACATTACTTTGCTGAATAGTTTATTTTATAACATTAAACAGGGTATCCTCCAGATTTTCAGAAACAGGGGAATGAGCCTTGCATCGATCTTTTCCATTTTGGCGATGCTGCTGATTTTGGGAATGTTTTTTGTAATTACAATGAATATTAATCTGTTTACGGAAGTCGTGAAGCAGGACTACGACCAGATTGAAGTATACATGGCTGACGGTACGACGAAAGCGGATGCGCAGGAACTCATGGCACAGATTCGCGAGCATGAGGGCGTTACAAGCGTTGAATACCGCAGTAAAGCCGACGCGCTTAAGATTTTGAAGGAACGCTGGGGAGAGAGCGGCTATCTGCTGGATTCTCTGGGGAAGAACCCACTGCCGGCGTCGATTCTGATAAATGTGGACTCGCTGGAAAGCGCCGGACCGGTGGCTGCGTATGCAGGAACTTTGGACGGAATCGAGGATGTGCAGTATTATCAGGAAACGGTTGAAAAACTGACGAAGATTACGAACTTCCTGCAGATTGGCGCGATGATCATTATGGCATTTTTGGTGGTCGTGTCGGTTGTGGTGGTTTCCAATACGGTCAAGCTTACGGTTTTTGCGAGGGCAAAGGAAATCCGCATTATGAAATATGTCGGGGCGACCAACTGGTTTATCCGCGGACCGTTTTTGGCGGAAGGCATCTTTATCGGTGTTTTCGCAGCGCTTGTATCGACAGGGCTGATTACACTGATTTACAAGGAGCTGATTGCGGCAATCGGACCGCAGGTTTTGGCAATTGTGTCGATGCCGCTGATTTCCACAAGCTATATGACGGTAAATATGCTGATTATTTTCCTTGCGCTGGGAGTCAGCATCGGAGCATGCGGCAGCATTATTTCAATGCGGCGCTTCCTGGACGCTTAAACTTGGACGCTTAATTTTGAATAAGCATAGGGATGTAGCGGATCGCGGACTTGCGCAAATCGACGAACTGAGGCATAGAACCGTGACGAGCCGTGACGGGCAGCAAGGCAGCGACACAAGCAACATAGAACAGGGACGCGAGAAAAGGGGAGAAAATGAAGCGAATGAAAGAAAAGGGATACATAAGGGAGAAAATGGCAAAGAAAAGCTTTACGCTTTTTATGACGATGGTTTTGACGGTGACGCTCTGCGGGTCAGGACTGGCTTTTGCGGCAACGGAAAACTCGCTCAGAAACGATTTGAATGATGTGAACGAGCAGAAAGAGGACATCAGCTCGCAGATGGCACAGGTTGAAAAAGATATAAAGGAGCTTCAGGCGAAGGTAGACTCTTTGAGTTATCAAATCAACAAGGCGACGAGCGATATCTCTGCAACGGAGGAAAAAATCAAGAAAAAAGAAGACGAAATGCAGAGGCGTGAAAATAATTTGAATGCGCGTCTGAAGGTAATGTATAAGAATGGCTCCCTAGGCTTTGTGGATGTTTTACTGGGCTCGGGAAGCATTTCGGAGTTCGTCTCAAACCTTGAAATTATACAGAGAATTTATAAAAACGACATGGATGTTCTGGCGACCTTGGAGAAGGAACACAAGGAGCTTGAACAGATTAAGTCGGATCTGAAGAAGAAAAAAGCAAGCCTTGCGACGCAGCAGTCCGAACTTACAACAGAAAAAGCACAGCTTGATGAAAAGAAGAGTGCATTAAAAAAAGAGGAAGAAGAACTGAAGGCTGAGGCTGACAGACTGTCGGCAGAAATCCGCAAGATGATCAACACAAACACGACTTATGTCGGCGGAACTTTCACATGGCCTTGTCCGGCTTCCAGCTACATATCCGGCTCCTACGGAAACAGACTGCATCCGATTTTGAAGTCGTGGATTTTCCATACGGGAACGGACATCGGCTGTGCAAGCGGTAAGGACATCGTTGCGGCGGCTTCCGGTACGGTCATCATGGCGCAGTGGTACGGCGGCTACGGCAACTGTGTGATGATTGACCACGGTGGCGGAATCGTAACGCTTTACGGACATGCTTCCAGCCTTTGTGTAAGTCAGGGGCAGTCGGTTAAACGCGGACAGGTGATTGCCAAGGTCGGCTCAACCGGACGCTCCACGGGACCGCATCTGCACTTCGAAGTTCGTAAGAACGGTGACTATGTGGATCCGATGAGCTATTTTAAATAAGCGAAAAGTAATGCAATGCCGACAATTTTCAGGTGGCAGAAGATTGCGGACAAGTTGCGGTGAGATTATGAAATGATGGCAAAATATGACAGAATATAATCAAACAATTTTAGAACTTTTACATAGGAGAGGGATTACAGGCGAAGACGAAATCGAAGAGTTCCTCTCCGATAAACCGAAAAAAACTTACAATCCATCCCTGCTCGACGATTTAGATGCGGGGGTGGATTTCATATTGCAAAAAATCCGGGAAGGCGCGAAAATCTGCATTTATGGGGATTATGACGCGGACGGGATCACATCGACGACCCTGATGCTGAGCATTTTGGGACATCTGATGCCGAAAGAAAGACTGGATTACTATATCCCGTCGCGATTTGAAGAAGGATATGGCCTGAATAAAGAGGCGGTGAAGCTGATTGCAGACAGAGGCTTTGACATGATTATAACCGTGGACTGCGGGAGCGTTTCTGCGGCAGAGGTCGATTATGCCAAAGAGCTGGGAATGGCAGTTGTCGTTACGGATCATCACAATATTACCGATGTGATGGCGGACTGCCTGCTGATTAACCCGAAACGGCCGGGCTCAGGCTATCCGTTTGCCGAGCTTTCCGGCTGCGGCGTTGCCTTCAAAACCGCGCAGCAGATTCAGAAGAAAGCCGGACTTCCAAAGTCGGTTCTGACAGAGGTGCTCGACCTTGTGGCAATCGGAACGATTGGCGACATCATGCCGCTTTTAGACGAAAACCGCACGCTTGTAAAATTCGGAATGAAAATGATTAACACCGGCAGGCGTTACGGACTGCGCAGACTGATGGAAGGCGCTGGGCTTACCTGCGGAAAGGTGAATTCCGAAAATGTGGGATTTGTTATTGTGCCACATCTGAATGCATCGGGAAGAATCGAGGACGCTTCACAGGCGGTCCGCCTGCTCCTTGCGGAAGAAGGAAGCCCTGAAACAGAAATCATCGTGCAGGATTTACTCCTGAAAAATCGCGAGAGACGGCGGCTGCAGCAGGAGACCTTTGAAAGCTGCACGCGAAACCTCACAAAAGTTGATGATTTCCTGTTAATCCGCTCCGAGGATGCGCATGAAGGAATTGCGGGCATTGCGGCAGGAAAAATCAAGGACAAGTATTATCGGCCGACGGTTATCGTCACACCTTCCGGCGACCAGAAGCAATATCTGAAGGGCACCGGAAGAAGCATTGAGCATGTAAATTTATATGAGCTTTTAAAGCGGCACGAGAATTGTTTCGAGAAATTCGGCGGCCATGCGAGTGCCTGCGGCTTTTTAATGCCTGCGGAAAAATTTGAGGCGCTTAGAGACGGTCTGCTTTCCGATATGGCGGAAATCAAGGAAGAACAGCCGGATATTTTTGAGAGACATTACCCGGTGGATATGGAAATCGGAGTTTCGGAGGCGAGTCTGCAGCTTGCGGAGCAGCTCGAGATGCTTGCTCCGTTCGGAAACCGCAATCCAAAGCCGCTGTTCCGACTGAAAAATGTAAGGATTTCGGAAGTTCGCTATATGGGAGATGAAGGCCAGCATGTGCGCTTTAAGATTTCCTCCGGCGGCGAGATGCGGCAGACACTTTCCTGTGTTTTGTTCGGAAAAGCAAAGGATTATGAAGAAATTTTGAACAGAAAAGGCTTTGCGAAGGAAATTATCGGCTCCCTGGATTGTCAGGTATGGCAAAGCGTGAAAAGGCTTCAGTTTATGACTGAGTTCATGGAGTAATTTTTTATGACTGGGTTTATGGGGTAAATTTTCAGTTTGACTATTTCAGCCTTTAATGTTATAATTTTCACTAGGAAAAGTTCGAAAGGAGTGTTGTTATGGCATATGAATCCAAATTCAAAAGACCTGATATTGATGAATTGTTCGAAGCGGTTCTGACACTGAAGGATATGGAAGACTGTTATCGCTTTTTCGAGGACATCTGCACCATCAATGAAATCCATGCGATCGCGCAGAGACTTCAGGTTGCCAAGCTGCTCTCAGAAAAGAAAACCTATAATGAAATCGAAAGCGCGACCGGCGCTTCAACGGCGACCATCAGCAGAATAAATAAATGTTTGGTTTACGGGGCGGACGGCTATAAGAGAGTTTTAGCCGGGATGAAAGAAAAAAATAACGAATGATTTAAAATTCCAAGCAGGACGCCTTATTCGGCGTTCACTTTTGTTTTTGGGGGGGGGTGACTGATATGAAATACGGAATTTATATTTACGAAGGGGACTTAAGCTCGCCTGAATTGCGTGAAAATTTGATTACGGATGCCGTGGGTGCCTATTGTCAAAAGCACGGAATTGCGTGCGAGGAAATTCAGATTATCCGCGCGGAAAAGGGAAAACCGTATATCTGCGGAACAGAAAAGGATGTCTACTGCAATGTGTCGCACAGCGGCAATATGTGGATCTGCATTGTAGGCGAAGCGGAATGCGGCATCGATTTACAGCTCGTAAAAGACTGCAAATACGAACAGCTCAGCCGTCGCTATTTCACACCGGAGGAGCAGGGATATATCCGAAACTTCGGAATTAACGGTTTTTTCCGCCTTTGGGTGAGAAGAGAAGCCTTCGGAAAGTATACGGGTGAAGGCTTTTACGGAGAAAAACCGCCGTTTGTGGACGCGGACGGACGGCTGATTGATACGGTCTGTGACGGATTTCTCAAGGATCTGCCGATTGCGGATGACATCATCTGCACTTACTGCACCGGAGGAGAGGATGACGATATTGAATTCTTCTTTTAAAAACGGCGCGGCGGGCGCGGCAGGCGCGGCGGGTGCGCAGAGCGATGTGCAAAAAGCCTTCGACGCAGGCTGCCGCAAGCTGTCGGCGCGGATGCGGACAGAAAAGGAAATTCGCGGCTTTTTAAAGCAGAACGGATTCGGGGAAGAGGCAGCAGAGGGAGCTGTGGCGATGCTGAAGGAATACCGCTACCTTGATGACGAAAGATACTGCAAAGAATATTTCCGCTATGCCAAGGCGAAAGGAAGAGCGGACGGGCGCATTGTCAAAGAGCTCGCTGCAAAAGGTGTTTCCCCGGAGCTTGCGCAAAATGCCATCGAAGATGCAAGGTGCGAAGCAGAGGCGGAGCGCAGCATGGCAGGCGCATCGGACTTTTTCGGGCAGCCGCAGACGGATGACCGCGCTTTAGCGATGGAAATCGGCGAAAAGATGGCAAGGCAGCAACGCGAAAACGGAAAGGGCAGAGACGAAAAATTTTTCGCCAGAGTCGGAAGACGCCTGGCGGGACTCGGATATGACAGCGGCACGATTTACAGCGTGCTGGGAAAGTTGAGGCAGGATGAACGGGACAGACGAGATTATTAGAGAAGGCTGTAGTGCCGAAAGAAGCGGCGAAGGCTGCGACTGCGGGCAGGAACCCGAGGAAGACCGCTTTCAGCGCACGCGAAGACTGATTGGAGCTGAAGCGCTGGAAATGCTTCATGCCTCGAAGGTGCTCGTCTTCGGCGTGGGCGGAGTAGGCGGCTATGTGTGCGAAGCACTTGCCAGAGCGGGCGTCGGAAACATCGATATCGTGGATAAGGATGTCGTGGACATTACAAATATCAACCGCCAGATTATCGCCACAACCGATACAATCGGACTGCCGAAGGTTGAAGTCTGCAAGGAAAGAATGCTTTCCATCAATCCGCAAATCCAAGTCGGGGCAAAGAAGTGCTTTTACCTGCCGGAAAAAGCCTCGGACTTTGCGTTTGAAGAATATGACTATATCGTCGATGCAATTGACAATGTGACGGCGAAGATCGATATTATCTGTCAGGCAAAACAGGCCGGCACCCCCGTGATTTCCTCCATGGGAACGGGAAATAAGCTGGACCCGACGCAGTTTCAGATTGCCGACATCGAAAAGACGAAGGTCTGCCCGCTCGCAAAGGTCGTAAGAAAAGAGCTGAAAAAGCGCGGTGTGCGCGGCGTGAAGGTTTTATATTCGGAAGAAGAGCCGGTTCGCACAGGAATGCGAACGCCTGCAAGCATCAGCTTCGTGCCGCCGGCAGCGGGACTGATAATCGCAGGCGAAGTCATTAAAGATTTGTCGCTTAGAAAAATTTCAGATAATCGAGGTTAAGGGGAGCTTTCAGCTCCTCTTCTAAGTATGTAAGGAGATTTTCCGCCTCCTCAAAAAGTCCGTAAATATGCAGGCAGCCTTCCCGCATAAAGCCGTTTTCCACCGTCTGACGCAGGAGCGCATCCATTGCATCATAATAGCGGTTGACATTGAAAATGCCGATGGGCTTGTTGAGCTGTTTGAGCTGTTTCAGCGTCAAAACCTGAAAAAATTCCTCGTAGGTGCCGATTCCGCCCGGAACGACTAAAAAGGCGTCGGCTTTGTCTTCCATAATCTGCTTGCGCTCCGCCATCGTTTCAGTGAAGATGAAGTCGTCACATTTTTCGTATAAAATGCCCGGATTGTCAAAGAATTTCGGCGCAACTCCGATGATATGACCACCTTCTGCACTCATGCCGCGCGCCGCAGCTCCCATCAGGCCGTTTGCGCCGCCGCCGTACACCATGCTGTGACCGCGACGCGCCATCTGCCGTCCGAGCTCCTCGACGGCTTCGATATATAAGGAATCAATATCGGGACTGCTTGCCCCGTAAAGACAAATGTTCATAAGAATACCTCCTTGCGTGAATACTACTATTATATGGGAAAGAAAGGGAAAGTGCAATGAAGAAGAAAGCAAAAAAAGAAAAAAAGAAATGGAAGCCTGCACTAATTGCGCTCTGTCTGTTTCTGATTTTTTGCTTATCACCCTTTTCAAAATTTCTTTTGAGGATGGGCGTAATGTCCGTCTACAGTGGGATGCATGAGAAAGAGAGCGTGCTTACGGAAAAGAAGGTCGAGCTTAAAATTCCGGGCGGCAGCGGCAAGGGATGGTATCCGTTTGTGATGACCTTCAATCCAAACTCTGCTGATTTTTGCAGGTTCGCGGGGCTGCCGGAGGATGCGGTTCGTCTGAGCATTCTCTATAATTTTCCGGCGTTTGATTTAAGCTGGGGCAAAGGCTGCAGTCGCCTTTTCGATGAAACATCACCTTATTACAATTCGTTTTACGGCGCATATGCCGTGAGCGGAAGTACGGACGGCAGTCCATATGGCTTTCATGCGGATGGCAGCCTGAATCAGGAAGAAATAGCGGAGGTCGCAAAATACGATTTTCAAAGATTGGTATTAGGCGATTTTGGCCTCGCGCCGCGTGACCGTGTATTTACATGGACGGCAAGCGCAGAAGCGGAGAAAGGGGCAGCCGGGGAAGCCTCCGAGACCGCCGCCGCGGCTTCCAAACAAAACCTCTTCCTCGGCGAAACAGGCTGGCAGCGTGTAGATGCAGATCTTCTCGTCAACGGCTGCGCACATCGAGCAGACGGCTTCGTACAGTCGTATTTGCAATACGGAACGCCTAATTACGATATATCGAAAACGGATGATGAAAACAAACGCCCCTTCACTCCGGTTGAAATGAAGGGACGCATATACGCCAAATATTTAGAGGAGAAAGATCTCTCTGTTTTCTTTTATATCATTGCCGCGGACGAAAAAGTGCTTGAGCAGACCGACGAAGAAATTCTCCGAAGCAGCAAGCTGAATTTCCGCTAAAGCAGGTGAGCCCGGCGGTTTGCCGGAAGCCGTCCTTGTCCTCTACAGATAAGGGCGAAGCCCTTCTGCAAGCTGCGACTCACAGGCAATCAGTTCTTTTGCGATTTTCTTTGACTGCGCGTCGGCCGCTTTATACTTATTCAGATAACGGCTCAGAGATTTGACTCCCATATTGCAGCCGTCGGTGATTAAATCCGCAATCGTATTGTCACCCGCGTCAACTGCCATCATCACATTGGTTTTTATCCACGACATGCCTTTGGCAATCGGGCTTGGGTCTTTCCCTGCATCATCATAATCGTTCAGCAGGCGGTGTGTTTCCGAACCGAGCCTTTTATGCTCCTCTTTGACATTTTCAAGCATCTGCATCAGTTTCGGGTCTGTCGTCTCGTCTAAAATTTCGTCAATCGAGCTGACGCCCATCTTGATTCCTGCATTACATTCGCGCAAAAGTTTTATTGTATCGTCTTCCATTCTTTCGCGTCTCCTTTCTCCGTAAGTATTGCTTATCGGATATTGTATGCAGTTTTGGCTTGTTTATACAATTCGGTTCAGTGTTCCGCCCTCTAAGAAGCTCTTCAGATTTGCAGCACTTGTTTTGCAGATAACCTCGCGGGCTTCTCTTGAACTCCATGCGATATGCGGCGTTACATACAGGTTCGGAATGCCGATGAACGGATGGCCTTTGCGAGGCGGTTCGCCGTTTACCACATCGATTGCAGCCGCCGCCAGTTTGCCGGATTTCAGAGCTTCGGCAACATCCTCTTCATTGAGCAGAGCGCCTCTTGCGGTATTGATTAAAATCGCGCCGTCTTTCATGCGGGAAATGAAATCCTTATTCACAAAGCCCTTATTATCAGGCGTTGCAGGGCAGTGCAGCGTGAGAATATCCGACTTGACTGCAGCTTCCGGATTCTGGCTGTATACATTGACTGTCATGTCGAAAGCCTTTGCAATTTCCGCAACCCGCTTGCCGATGCTTCCGTATCCGACGATTCCAAGCGAACGGCCGGAAAGCTGGATAATCGGCTTTTCGATGAAGGTAAAGTCAACGGAATTTTCCCATTTATGTTCGTGTACAAGGCGCGTATAGAGTCCTACATTATCCGCCACTTCCAGAATCAGCGCAAAGGTATGCTGTGCAACGGACTCCGTCGAATATGCCGGAACATTGCAGACTGCGATGCCGCGTTCCTTTGCCGCCGCGATGTCGATATTATCATATCCTGTCGCCGTTACTCCGATGAACTTCAGGTTCGGGCAGGCGTCCATGATTTCTTTCGTGATTTTAACCTTGGAAGTGAAGAGTGCAACTTCAGCCGTGCCGATGGCATCGATTACATCCTCCTGTGCGATTCTGTCGTATGTCGTCAAATCGCCCAGCGCAGCAAGCTCTGTCCATTCTAAGTCGTCAAGATGAATCGTGTAAGCGTCTAAATTTACTATTTTCATTTTTGTCAACCTCCCTAAGTCCGCGCCGCCTCGCAAGTCACGATGCAGGGCAGGCGCTGAATCTATGCTATCAGTATACCACAAAATTTTTTTCTTCTAAACGATTTCTTTGTATTTTTTTCTTATCTGTGGTAGAATATACTACACATTAACATCAGGGAAATGAAAGAAGAAAAAGAGTGGATACCATGAATGTAAAAGAAAATATTATCGTTGCGGCGTCGCGCAACAAACATAAAATAGAAGAAATTGAGGCGATTACGAAAAAGTTCGGAATGCATCTGATTTCCCGCGATGAGGCAGGGGTGCCGAAGTTTGAGGTCGAAGAGGACGGAGAAACCTTCGAGGAAAATTCTTTTAAGAAGGCGAATGAAATTATGAAGGTCTGCGGCAAAATCACGCTTGCAGACGATTCCGGGCTGGCAGTCGACTATCTGGGAGGTGCGCCGGGCGTTTATTCGGCTCGTTTTGCGGGTGAAAACGCAGACGATGCGAAGAATAACGAAAAACTTCTGAAGCTGCTGGAAGGCGTAGAAGCGAAGGCGCGAACCGCAAAGTTCGTGTCGGTCATTACGATGGTCTACCCCGACGGCACGACGCTTACAGCAAGAGGGGAATGCCCGGGCAGAATTTTGACCGCGCCTGCAGGGGAAAACGGATTCGGTTATGATCCGCTTTTCGTGCCGGACGGATATGAAAAGACCTTCGCGCAGCTCAGCGCAGAAGAGAAAAATGAAATCAGCCACAGAGCGATTGCGCTGAAGGAGCTGGAACGACTTTTGGAAGAAAGGGAAGGCGTGAATGGTTGAGAGACTGAGAACAGGGCGGAAAAATACCCTGATTCGAATCCGTAAGATGATTATTCTGGGAATCCAGCAGTTCCAAGACCCGTATTACCAAGGCGTTGCGGCGCAGCTTGCGTTTTTCATGTTTTTATCAATATTGCCGACCTTTATTCTGCTTTCGCAGGTTCTCGGCTTTTTTTCGCTGTCGCTTTCCAGTATCGAGCAGTGGGTTGATATCAATGTTACGGGGGCGGGAGCTGACACTCTTCGAAGAATGCTGAATTATTCGCCTTCGGGAATGAACAGCTTTTTCCTTGCGGTGACGGCACTTTGGGCGGCATCGCGCGTACAGTTTGCGATGATTCGCGTGACGAACTACACGCTGACGGACGGTGTAACAACAGGGGAAGGCTATGTGAAAGACCGCCTGCGTTCGCTGAAGACCATTTTGATGACGATTTTCACCGTGGCATTTTCCTTGATTGTCGTTGTCTACGGACCGATTATCCTGAATTTGGTTTTGGGAAGGGTGCTTGGAGCGAAAATTACCGAGGCGGCATGGATGGCGCTTCGCTGGCCACTGGCGGCGGCACTGTATTTTTTGATGATTTCCTATAACTATTATGTTTTGCCGAGCATTCGGGTGCGATATCGGGACATCGTTCCGGGGAGCGTTTTTGCATCCGTCGGATTTTTAGCGGTGACCTTTGTATACAATATTTATACGACAAGGAGCGTAAACTACGACATCCTGTACGGCTCTTTTTCCAACATCGTCGTGCTGATGTTCTGGTTTTGGTTTATCGCGTGGGTGATGTGCCTTGGGGTTACGATTAACCGCGTCTGGTGGGCGACGAGAAAATACGACGCCATTCCGATTGCACCGGAGGCCGCAGCAAAACGAAAGCCAATCAATATTTTTTAAGGAAAAACTTTACGAAATTTAGGGGGAAAACGGTATGGCAAAGAAAGTATTGATTATTATGAATCCCTGCTCAGGGACAAAAAAAGCAAATAAGTATCTCACCGATATTGTAAATATTTTTACGGTCAATGATTACATTCCGACCGTTTTGACGACGACCAAGCGCGGCGATGGAAGGCTTTATGCGAAAAATTATGCAAAAAGAATGGATTTAATCGTCTGCATCGGCGGCGACGGGACATTTAACGAGGTGGTTTCGGGTGTGATTCAAAGCGGCATGCGCGTTCCAATCGGTTATATTCCGGCGGGCAGCACCAACGACTTCGCAAACAGCCTTCACCTTTCGAAAAATATCGTCAAGGCAGCGAAAGACATCGTGCAGGGGGAACCGGTTTCCCTGGACATCGGCAGCTTCAACGGAAGAAACTTTTCTTACGTGGCTTCGTTCGGAGCATTTACGAAGACTTCCTATGCGACTCCGCAAAATGTCAAGAATGCGCTCGGACATCTGGCTTATGTATTAGAAGGAATTAACAGCATTGCTTCCATCCGCGCCGAGCACATGGTAATTGAAGTCAACGGCATGAAATACGAGGACGACTATATTTTCGGCGCAATCAGCAATTCGACTTCGGTGGGAGGCATTCTGACCTTAAAACCGGAGCTTGTGGATATGAGCGACGGCGAGTTTGAACTTTTGCTGATAAAATCGCCGAAGGATTTAGTGGAATTAGGCTTTATCATTCACATGCTGACGACGCAGAACTACGAAAGCGGGATGATGACCTTCATCAATGCGAGTGAGTTCAGCATTCATGCCGAAAAAACAACCTCGTGGACGCTGGACGGCGAATATCAGGAGGGATTGGAAGAAATTAAGGTGGAAAACCTGCATAACGCCATCGACCTGGTGATGAACGGAAAAAGAAAATAGATTTGAAAACAGGCTCAAAAAAACGGACTTGAAAGGAGATGGCAATGAGCGAAGCGTTAATTTTAGCATTTTTATTCTTTATGGGCTGCATTATAGGCTGGGGAATTGAAGTAATCTTCCGCCGCTTTAAAAAGGAAAATGTGAGCAGAAAATGGGTGAACCCGGGCTTTCTGGTAGGTCCTTACCTGCCGCTGTACGGCTTTGGGCTGTGCGGACTGTATCTGCTGGCAAGCCTTGAAAACACCGGTCTGATTGAAGAGGTGACGGTGGGAAGCAAGCTCATACTTTTTATCGTGATGGCAATCGTGATGACGCTGTTTGAATACATAGCCGGCGTAATTTTTATCAAGGGACTGCATGTTCAGCTTTGGGACTACAGCAAAGAAAAATTCAACTTTCAGGGAATTATCTGTCTGAAGTTTTCCATCTTCTGGGCCCTTCTGAGTGCGGCCTATTATTTCCTGGTGCATCCGCGCATATTAAATGCCCTGCAGTGGCTGTCGCATAACCTGCAGTTTTCATTTTTCATCGGCGTATTCTTTGGCGTTTTTACCATTGATGTGGTATATTCGCTGAATATCGTTGCAAAAGTGCGCGCTTTCGCAAAAGAAAAGGAAATCCTTGTCAAGTACGAAGAACTGCGGGCGCAGATTCGCGAAAATGCGGAGCAGCAGCGTGAAAAACTGCACTGGTTCCTGCGATTCCAGTCGGGGACGCCGCTCAAAGAACATCTGGCGAAATATGCAGAGCTTAAATTCAATGAAATTGAAGATTTTGTGCGCAACAATCCGGTGAAATAGCGGACGGTGCACAATGCGCAATAAAACAAAAGCCTTTCAGCATATCGTAAAAACGAAACTTGCCGGAAGGCTTTTTTTGATGTGAAATTTTTATTTTTTGATGATGCGGCAGCTGAGTACCTTCGCACCGTTTTCTCCCTTGAAGAGGAGTGTCGGAACATCTTCGAGAGGAGTTTCTGCGAGAACATAAGCGATTCCATCCTCGCGGCGGCTTGCCATTACCTTGGAAATGCTGATTTCCGCAGAGGAAAGCATTTCGATGACTTCGGATGCGGGATCTGCCATATCCTTTACCATGATTGCAAGCCGTGTGCCTTTTTCAAGCTCGCCCATGTCCAGTCTCGGGAAGTTTACGGAATTGATGATGTTTCCGTCTTCGAAGAAGCCGCGAAGTTCGTTTACTGCCATAATCGCACAGTTATCTTCTGCCTCTGCCGTGGAAGCGCCCAGGTGCGGAAGCAGGATGACCTTGTCTCTTCCTACCATGTTGTCGTTCGGGAAGTCTGTAACATATTTTGCTACTTTGCCTGATTCCAGAGCAACCGCGAGATCCGGCTCATTTATCAGTTTATCTCTCGAGAAGTTCAGAAGAACCGTTCCGTCCTTCATCGCATTGAAAAGATCACGGTTCATCATGCCCTTCGTTGCATCATTTGCAGGAAGGTGCAGCGTTACATAGTCGCAGAGCGCGAGCATTTCTTCTAAATCCTGATAAACGCTGATTCCTTCGCCGCCGGAAACATAGTACGGGTCGTAGCCGACGATTTCCATGCCGAGCGCTTTGGCTGCCGCAGCGACCTTGCGTCCGATTGCGCCCAGACCGACAACGCCGAGCGTCTTTCCGAGAATTTCGTGTCCCGCAAACTGTGATTTGCCTTTTTCAACAGTTTTGCTGACATCTTCTTTCAGCTCCGAAGCCCATGTGAGAGCCTGCGGAACATTTCTGGCTGCCAAAAAGAGACCACAGATTACGAGTTCTTTTACTGCATTCGCATTTGCACCCGGGGTATTGAATACGACAATGCCTTTTTCCGCACATTTATCGAGCGGAATGTTGTTTACACCCGCGCCGGCTCTGGCAACTGCCTTCAGCTTTTCGCCAAGCTCCATTTCGTGCATGTCCTGGCTTCTGACAAGGATTCCGTCCGCTTTTTCCGTTTCTTCAACGAGCATATAGTTTCCGGGAAGCTGTTTTAAGCCAACCGGTGAAATTTTATTCAAAGTTGCTATTTTATACATAAATATTTACCTCCTTAGACCAGTATATCACTTTACGAAAGCCGCGTAAAGTGGTATACTAACGATATCTATGAGAAATTACAGGAGGTTAAGATAAAATGGATAAATATAATCGCGTTTATAATTTTTCCGCAGGTCCTTCGATGCTGCCTGTTGAAGTTCTGGAAAATGTGCAGAAGGACTTACTGAATTATGACGGAAGCGGACAGTCCGTAATGGAGATGAGCCACCGGTCAAAGGAATATAAGAAAATTATCGAAGACGCTGAGACAAACCTCAGAGAACTGATGAACATCCCGGACAACTATAAGGTGCTTTTCCTGCAGGGCGGAGGTACGCTGCAGTTTGCGATGGTTCCGCTGAACCTTTTGAGAAATACGAAGAAAGCGGACTATGTTGTAACAGGAACATGGGCAAAGAAGGCATATAAGGAAGCCTGCAAATTCGGCGATATTCGCGTAATTGCGTCCTCCGAGGATGACAAATTCACATGGGTGCCGAAGATTAAAAAAGAAGAAATTCGTTCCGATGCGGATTATGTATACATTACGACAAACAATACGATTTACGGAACAAAGTACAACTATGTACCGGAAACCGGGGATATTCCGCTCGTTGCGGATATGTCATCGAACATTATGTCCGAGGTTGTGGATGTAACGAAGTTTGGAATGATCTGGGCAGGCGCGCAGAAAAATGTAGGGCCTGCAGGCGTTACCATCGTCATCGTGCGTGAAGATTTAATCGGTCATGCAGATGAAAAGGTACCAACTTATCTGGATTATCAGATTCATGCGGACAACGGCTCAATGTACAATACGCCGCCTTGCTTCTCCATCTATGTTGCAGGCGAGGTCTTCAAATATCTGAAGTCCATCGGCGGAGTCGAAGAAATGGAAAGAAGAAACCGCGAAAAGGCAGCAATGCTTTATGATTATATCGACGCAAGCAGCCTCTTCAGCTGCCCGGTTGCCAAGGAAGACCGTTCGCTGATGAATGTGGTTTTCGTGACCGGAGACGCAGACCTTGATAAGAAGTTTATCGCCGAAGCGAAGGAAAACGGCATGGTAAATCTGGCAGGACACCGCTCCATCGGCGGAATGCGCGCAAGCATTTACAATGCAATGCCGAAGGAAGGCGTTGAGGCTTTAGTTGCTTTCATGAAGAAGTTTGAAGAGGAGAATAAATAGATGAAATACCTGATTGTCGTACCGGATGGTTCCGCTGATAACCCGATCCCGGAATTGGGAGGAAAAACACCGCTGGAAGCTGCGAAGCTTCCGACCATGGATATGCTCGCATCAAAAGGAGAAATCGGCACAGTCAGAACGGTTCCCGAGGGTATCAGTCCGGGAAGCGATTCGGCGAATTTATCGGTTATGGGATACGATCCGCGCCGCTATCTGACGGGGCGCTCGCCGCTTGAAGCAGCAGCAATCGGAGTTGACATGCTCGACACGGATATTTCGTTCCGGGCAAATTTCATCACAATTGACCCGGCAGGAGAAGCAAATTACGAAGACTATATCGTTCGCGATCACGCGGCAGGCGATATTACGACGGAAGAATGCGAAGAACTGCTGAAGGTTATAAACGAACATTTTGCGGATGAAAACCTCTATTTCCATACGGGAACGGGGTATCGTCACTGTATGATTTTGAAGAAAGATCATCCTCATGCGCACATAGAATATAAGTGCGTACCGCCGCATGATATTTTGGACAGACATGCGAGAGAATATCTGCCTAAGGGTAAAAGCGCGGATTTCCTTATCGATATGATGAAGGAAAGCTATGAGCTTCTGAAGGACCATCCAATTAACAAAGCAAGAATTGCCGCAGGTAAGAATCCTGCAAACAGCCTTTGGATCTGGGGCCAGGGCACACGCCCGGAACTCCCGAATTTTGGCGAAAAATTCGGCGTCAAGGCAACCGTGGTATCGGCAGTTGATTTGATTCGAGGAATCGGAACTTTCGCAGGAATGGATGTTGTCGATGTGGAAGGTGCCGACGGTACGATTAATACCAACTACGAGGGCAAGGTTGCGAAGGCAATCGAGGAATATAAGCGCGGTCAGGATATGATTTACATGCATATCGAAGGCACAGATGAATGTTCGCATCAGGGAAATCTGGAAGCGAAAATGCGCTGCGCTGAATATATCGACGGAAGAGTTGTGAAGCCTCTGTATGAGTACCTGAAAAGCACGGGAGAGGATTTCCGGATTTTAATCGTTCCGGATCACAGAACGCCGCTTGAAATCAGAACGCACTCCTCTGACCCGGTTCCGTTCGTCATCTACGACAGCAGACAGGAGCTTCCCGCAGATGAACGCAGACAGTTCAACGAACGGGCAGCTTACGAAGCAAAAAATCATATTGAGGAAGGCTATACTCTGGCGGATAAGTTCTTTGAGAGAAATTAGAAGATGGACTTTCGTAAGAGTCTGAAACAGACGGGAAAATAACATGAGTTTAAATGTAAAAAGAATTTTCACTATTATAATCAGTTTTATCATCGTATTTACGGCGGCCACAGCTTCCATGCAAACTGTGGCCTTTGCCGCTTCCGCGCCGTCGGTTACGGGAACATCCGCAATGGTGTACTCTGCGACGACTAATGAGGTGCTGTGGGAAAAGAATGCAGACGCCAAGCTGAATCTGGCGAGCATAACCAAGCTTATGACCTGCCTGATTGCAATGGAAGAGCTCGGGCCTGACTGCCTTGTTACGGTTAGCGCTGAAGCTACGCGCGTGGACAAGGTGAGTTCGGCCGTTTATGCGGGCGAGGAAATCACCGTGGAGGATCTGGTATACGAGGCGCTTCTGACATCGGCAAACGATGCGGCGAAGGCGCTCGGCATTGCGGTTTCGGGAACGCAGAGAAAGTTCGCAGGGAAGATGAATGCCCGTGCGAAAAAAATCGGCTGTACGAATACGCATTTTGCGAATGCCAGCGGGGTGAAGATAGGAAACTACAGTTCCTATTCGACTGCGCGCGATGTCATATTGATTGCGCAGGAAGCTTTAAAGAATAAGGAAATCCGAAGAATCGTCGGCGAGGCGGAGCATACGCTTGCAGCAACGAACAAAAACCCGGAAAGAACGCTGAAATCGTCCAACCTGTTTTTGGCAGGCGGCGAAGCAGATACCTTGACCGGAAAAGTGAAGGTAAAAAAATATCCGGGAGTCATCGGCGGCAAGACCGGAACTACACCGGAGTACAAGACGACCATGGTTGTTGCCTGCAATATCGACGGCTTCGAGGTCTATGCGGTCATTATGAACTCTACGATGGAAAAGCGCTACAGCGACATCAGAGCACTGCTGAACTATGCGAAACGTAGCATTTCCAAGTATACCGCATTTAAAAAGGGCAAAACTTTCGGAGAAGCGAAGCTGAAGGGCGGCGCGACGAACCGTGTCGCAGCGGTGGCTGCGCAGGAGGGCTGCATCAACCTTCCGGAAGGCGCGTCTGCATCCTTAGTGACAACGAAGGTGAAGTATAACGAGAACCTTAAGGCACCAATTAAAAAGGGACAAACGGTCGGAACCGTCGAAATTTACCTTGCGGATGACTTTGTCAGAAGTATCAATCTGCAGGCAGCAGAGGATGTAAAAGAGGGGTGGTTCCTCTCGCGTTTTGGTGTAACGAATTTTCAGACCGTGATTTCTTTCGCGGTCCTTTTTCTGATTTTGGCATTTTACATAACGATTCTCGTGCTGCGCAGCATCAACCGGAAAAAACGGCAGAGGGCAAGACAGGCAAAGCTTAGAAGAATCGCAATGCAGCAGCTTGAAAGAGAGCGCGACATTAAGAAAAGGGATTGGCCATACTGATGTTTGATATTAAAGAAAACTTGAAAAAACTCCCGGACTGCCCGGGAGTTTATATGCATAAGGATAAGCTGGGACAGGTAATCTATGTCGGCAAAGCGATTTCGCTCAGAAACCGCGTGCGCCAGTATTTCCAGTCGTCGGCGAATCACAGCGCGAAGGTGCGGGCGATGGTTTCCCATATTGCGGAATTTGAGTACATCACCTGCCAGACGGAAATGGAGGCGCTGATTTTAGAGTGCAATCTGATTAAGAAATATGCACCGAAATACAATGTCCTGCTTCGTGACGACAAAACCTATCCGTATATCAAGGTGACGGTGCAGGAAGACTATCCGCGCGTTCTGAAGACGAGGCTGATTACAAAGGACGGAAGCAGATATTTCGGTCCGTACAGTGATGCAAGCGCCGTCAACGAAACCATAGAACTTTTGAACCGTATCTATGTGCTGAAGAGATGTTCTGCTAAAAGCTTTCCGGATGGATGGCGCCCTTGCCTGAATTATCATATCGGTCAGTGCAGAGGAATCTGCACGGGAAAGGTCAGCAAAGAAGAATACCGCAAACACATTGACGAGGTTTTGGAATTCTTAGGCGGCAGGCAGAAACCGGTGATTGAATATCTGACGGAAAAGATGAATGAGGCGGCGCAGGAAATGAAATATGAGGAAGCCGCCGTTTACCGTGACCGTATTGCAGCGGTAAAATCGCTCGGCGAAACGCAGCGCGTAACCATGACGCCGGGTAAAGATCTTGATATTGTGCTTCCGGTCGGCAGCGGCGAAAATGCTTCGATTGCGCTTTTCAGCGTCCGCGATGGCAAACTCAGCGGAAGGGAAACCTTCGACATGCACACAGGAGCAGACGAGGACTATGATTCTTTGGTCGGAGAATTCATCAAGCAGTATTACAGCATGTGGGCGCAGCTCGTGCCGGAAATCGCCGTTTCACGCCCATTGAAGGAAGCGGAGCTTATCGAGCAGTACCTCGAGCAGCAGGGCGACGGACGAAAGGTCCGTATTTTCGTTCCGCAGAAAGGTGAAAAGCGGGCGCTTCTGGAACTGGCAAAGAAAGATGTCGTCGAGATGTCGAAAACATTGGAAATTAAAATCGAGTCGGCGAGGGAAAAGGAAGAGGCGCTGCGAAAAGCTTTGGCATCGCTTTTAGGAGAAGAGAAAGAGTCCTATCGCGTGGAGTCCTACGATATTTCCAACACGAATGGAGTGGATACTGTAGGCGCAATGGTGGTTTTCCAAAACCTCAAGCCGGTGCGCAAGGATTATCGTCGTTTTAGGATTAAAACCGTCGAAGGCCCGAACGATTACGGCAGCCTGCAGGAAATGCTTTATCGCCGTTTCAAACGCGCGCTGGCAGGCGACCCGGGGTTCAAGACGCTGCCGGATTTGATTCTCATGGACGGCGGACAGGGCCAGGTGACCTCTGCTGAAAAGGTTTTGATGGCAATGCAGCTTCCTATTCCGGTACTTGGTATGGCGAAAGACGACAGCCATAGAACGCGGGCACTCGTGAACGGGAGAGGGCAGGAATATCTTTTGAAGGAAAATCCACTGCTTTTTAAGTATTGCGGCAGGATTCAGGAGGAGGTTCACCGCTTTGCGATTGAATATCACCGGAGTCTGCATAATAAGAATTCGATTGGCTCTGTGCTGGATAATATCAGCGGTATCGGTCCTGCGAAAAGAAATGCACTGCTTGCGCATTTTAAGTCGGTGGATAACATAAAAGCGGCAACTTTGGAAAAACTAACCGAAGTGCCGGGAATAACGGAGAAAAATGCGAGAGCAATCCGTGAATATTTTAGTTGCCCGTAAAACGGTTTTATGGTAAAATTAAGAAATTAAAACGAAGTTAAAACAATTTTTGTGGAGGAATAAAAATGGCAAACGAAAAGAAAAATGTCGATGTTGATGAAGCAGATGTAATTACCCTGCAGTTTGAAGACGGCCAAGATGTAGAATGCGAGATTATGGGCGTATTCGACTACAACGGCAAGGAATACATCGCCCTGATTCCGTTGGACGGAACCGATGATGTTTACATCTACGGCTATAAAGAAGTCGGCGAAGACGAGTTTGAAATTCTTGAAATCGAAGATGACGCGGAATTCGAAGCGGTGGTTGCTGAGTTTGACGCAATTATGGAAGAGTAAAGACTTGTCTTTTTCGCCCACCGCGTTGTCAACTTCGATTTTCTCAGTGCTCACATACTTCAAGTATGCTCCGCGCTTCGAAATCTTGTTTCCTAGCGGTGGACGAAAAATCCAGCGTCTCTAAGCGCTACGCCTGAAATCGCCTAACCACAGGCGATTTTTTCTTATTTTAGATGTTTCTATGCAAAATCGACTTTATGTTCTAAATTCTAGCCGCATTTTTAGATGTAAAACGCAAAAATGAAGTTTCTGTTCTAAATTCTTCGGGGCGAAATGTGTCGAGGAATGTCGAACGATGTCGAATCTTTCTTTAAGTACATTTTTCTTAAAACCCAGAAAAGGAACATTTTTCCTTTAATGAAATAAAATGGTTATCTTTCAAGGTGATCCTGTAAATTTTTTAGAACACGAACTCGCTTTTTCCCTTCCATATCTAAAAACCCAATAAAATTTTAGAACAAAAACTTAAAAAAGGCTTTCTATATCTAATTTCCCAAAATGAGATGCCTAACAGCTCGCCGCTATCAAGCAAATATCGACTTGGGTTTTTTGAGCGAAAGTGTGTTGACATTTTAAAGGAGAGGGTGGTATTATTTTGTAGAACTATACCGTTTCACTTTTCTGAAGTTTTTTGGTAAAAAAGTGTCAAAAATTTCCGGGGGGGGGGGTACAGCGCAATATAACTTTTCTATGGAGGCATTCCAATGATTAACATGTACCACCAACAGCTTTTTTTCAGGAAAGTCAAAAAAATAATCAGCGAGAAGGAAGCCGGTTATTATACTTTGGCGTGTGTGAATATCGACAATTTTAAAATCATTAACGAACAGTACGGAAAGGATACGGCAGATGCAGTTCTGCGGTATGTTGCGGACTGTATTGATGAATGCATGATAAATGTCGGTGGTATTTCCGGTCACGCTATGGCAGATGAATTTTTGCTCTTGTATCCGACGGAATTTTCCAACTCAAAGCAGATGAAAGCGTATTATGCGAAAGCATGCGCACCGGTTTGTCTTGAACAGAAAATCAGTTTGCGAATCGGAAAATATCTGATTGATAATCCGCAGGAAACATTGGAATCCATGTATTACCGCGCACAGATTGCGGCAGATCATATACGAGGAGACTACGAAAGAAACAGCGCGCAGTATAACGAAGCGATGAAGAATGAACTTCTGCATAAACAGCAGATTGTTTTCAATATGGATGAAGCCCTGAGAAAAAAGGAGTTTGAAGTCTGGCTCCAGCCGCAGTATAATCACGCAACCGGCGCGGTTATCGGGGCAGAAGCCTTGGTGCGTTGGAAACGGAACGGAAATTATATTCCGCCATCCGAATTTATCGGTTTGTTTGAGGAGAGCGGATTCATTTATCAAATGGATAAATTTGTTTGGGAGAGCGTTTGTGCCCTGCTCAGAAGATGGATGGATGAGGGAAGGTCACCGCTGCCGCTGTCTGTCAATATTTCCAGAAGGGATATGTTGCATGACGGTTTTATTGATACTTTTACAGATTTGACGAAAAAATACGAGATTCCGAAGGAACTTCTGCGTATAGAGATAACGGAATCAGCTCTCGCGGGTTCCGCAGATAAGATTATGAGGAATGTCAATGAATTGATTCGTCTTGGCTATGTTGTGGAAATTGATGATTTCGGAAGCGGATATTCTTCGCTGAACACGCTGAAAGATGTTCCTGCGTCGGTGCTGAAACTGGATATGCGTTTTTTTGAAAAGACGCAGAATGCCGAACGCGCGGGCAATATCATCGAGTCCGTTGTTCGAATGGCGAGATGGCTGGGGATGGCAGTGATTGCAGAAGGCGTGGAAGAAAAAGCGCAGGCTGATTTTTTGAAATCCATCGGATGCCATTATATACAAGGATATTATTATGCGAAGCCGATGCCGATTGCAGATTTTGAGGCATGGATAGAGAATTCGAAGAAAGAGTGCAGCTTAAACGGTGTGGACTCTATTGAAAATTTTGAAAGTAATGAGTTTTGGAATCCGAAATCCATGGAAACCCTGATATTCAACAGCTATATCGGAGGGGCCTGCATCTTTGAATACTACAACGGCAATGCGGATGTTTTGCGCATAAACGATGAATATATCCGTCAGTTCCATGGCATGCTGCAGCCGAATGCAGGGCTGAAGGATGCAGATATCATGAATTATCTGAATGAAGACGGGAAAAGAAAATTCCGAAAGATTCTTTGTGATGCAATCGCATCGCATAAAGAGACCGGCTGTGAACTTGAAGTGTCTGACGGCACGAAAAAAGAATATTTGCGTGTTGCAGCGCGTGTACTGGCGCAGGCAGAGGAACGCAGCCTTTTTTATGTACTTATTGCCAATGTTACGGAGAAGTACATGATTCGCAGGAATGAACAGATTATTTCCAAACAGCTTCAGGCAATTTTAAATAGTATACAGGAAGGCGTAATTGCGACTGTTTTTCATGACAAAGATCATATAGATATTGTTTATACAAACGAAAGCTTCTATCGGCTGTATGGATTTACGAAAGAGCAGTACGAGCAGGAAGTCGAGTTCATAAATGATTTGATTTTGCCGGAAGACAGGAAATTCGCTGAGGAAACGGTGGCGGAAATTGTGCGGCAAAAGAAGTGCATGACTTATGAATATCGCTGCCGCAGACGCGACGGAAGCATTATCCGCATTAGAATGACAAACTCTCTCATTTCAATGGAGGGCATTGAAGAAAGCGTACTTTTGGGCGTGATGTCCGATGCAGGAGATGAGATAAGCACATAAGACAAACAAGGCAAAATAACAGGAGGGGCAATTTATGGCACACATCAGACTCGGGCAGCTGCTGGTATCAGCAGGCGTATTGAATGAGCAGCAGCTTCAGGATGCTTTGGATATCCAGAAAAAAACAAAGAAACGTCTAGGGGATATTTTAATTGAAAATCAAATCATCACCGGAGATGAGCTGATTGATGCGCTGCAGATGCAGCTTGGTATTGATTTCATAGATTTGACGGCAATTACTGTTCCGGTTGAACTTGCCAAATTCGTTCCGAGAAATATTGCGAAACGGCACTGTATCGTTCCGGTAAAGCTGGTTGACGACACGCTGTACATTGCGATGAGCGATCCACTTGACTTTATCGCACAGGAAGAAGTAAAAGCAGTATCGCATAAAAAAGTAGTGCCGATGATTGCAGCGAAAAAGGTGACCGAGCAGGTTATAGAAAAACTTTACGGAAGCGAAGGAACTGCCCGTGCCATTGAAGATATGAAGCGGGAGATGGGAAGCGCGGAAGGCGATATTATTCCGGCACAGCTGAAACAGCGCGGCGAAGAGAGCGTAAATGCGGCACCTGCTATCCGTTTCGTAAACTCAATCATCGAGCGCGCCTTTGTGGAAGAGGCCAGCGACATTCATCTGGAACCTCAGAAGGATGAAATGATTGTACGAATGAGAATTGACGGCTTACTGCATAAAATTCTGACCGTTCCGTCAAATCTGCAGAACACGGTAATTTCTAGACTTAAGGTTATGGGCGGAATGAATATTTCCGAACATCAGATTCCGCAGGACGGACATGCAATGATTACGGTAAAGGGGCACAGCATCGACCTGCGAATGTCTTCGATGCCGACCGTTTACGGTGAAAAGGTCGTTTTAAGACTTTTGGATAAATCCTCGAAGCAGATAACAAGACAGAGTATCGGGCTGAATTCGGAGGAGGAAAGAAAGTACGAAGCACTTCTGAAGAACAGCAACGGCGTGATTCTGCTCGTGGGACCGACCGGTTCCGGAAAATCCACGACATTATGCGCAATGATGACGGAACTGGCAAAAGAAGAGGTTAATATTGTTACCCTGGAAGATCCTGTGGAATATGATATTGACGGCGTTAACCAATGCCAGATAAATGAAAAGACGGGCATGACCTTTGCAAATGGTCTTACCGCAATTTTAAGACAAGACCCGGATATTATCGGAGTCGGAGAAATCCGTGATGCGAAAACCGCACAGATTGCGATGCGGGCTGCGATTACAGGACATTTGGTTCTGTCGACTCTGCATACCAACGACGCGGTTTCTGCCATTGACCGACTGGAAGATATCGGGATTGAACCATATCTCGTATCCGGTGCACTCAAGGGCGTCATTTCACAAAGACTGGTCAGAAAAATTTGTCCGCACTGCCGCAGAGAGTACCTCCCGAATGCGGAAGAACTCCGGCTTCTGGGTATGGAAGAAAATGCAGATGCGAAATTCTATATCGGCGAAGGCTGTCCGGAATGTCATCACTCCGGCTACCACGGACGCCAGGCGGTATTTGAAATCCTGACGATAACGAAAGAAATGCGTCAGATGATTGCCAAAGGCGCAACCGCTGAAGACATCATGAAGCTTGCAGAAAAGACGGATTTCGTGACGATGAAGGAATCCTGCAGAAAATTGGTGTCCGCGGGAATAACCAGCATCGAAGAGGCGATGAAAGCAATCAACTCAACGCTTGAATAACAGCAGGAGAAACGAAAATATGTTGAATATAAACGATATTATACAGCAGGCGCGGAAGCAAAAGGCATCGGACATTCATATTGTAAGCGGACTGACGATAAAGTGCCGCATTGACGGGCAAATCAGAAATTTATCGGATGAAAGGGTTAACATTGCGGAATGTGAAGCGCTTGCGGAAGAAATTGCAGGACAGCGCTATGAGCAAATGCGCATGTTAGGGGAATTGGACATGGCGATGACCGCATCCTGTGGAACCAGAGTCAGAATCAATATCTTTCGTGTGCGCGGAAGCGTATCGTTTGCCATTCGTCTGCTGAGCGACGATATTCCGGAAATCGAGGCACTTGACCTTCCTGCCGTTGCTGAGAAGCTTCCGGCTTACCATTCCGGACTTGTCCTTATTACCGGGGAAACCGGCTCAGGGAAATCAACAACGCTGGCGTCTGTTCTGAACCGAATCAATCACACTGCCTGCAAGCATATCATTACATTGGAAGATCCGATTGAGTATGTTTATGTGCCGGATCAATGCGTGATCAATCAGAGAGAAATCGGAAAAGATACCGCATCTTATGCAGATGGTCTGCGTGCAATCCTGCGTGAGGACCCGGATGTGATTCTGATTGGAGAAATGCGGGACCTCGATACGATAGAGGCGGCTTTGACTGCAGCGGAAACCGGTCATTTGGTTTTCGCAACGCTGCATACGAATTCAGCAGCAGATGCTGTAGACCGAATTGTCAGTGTCTTTCCGGACGGAAGACAGAGGCAGATACGGACGCAGCTTGCAGCGACGCTTCGCGTTGTGATGGCACAGCAGCTTGTACCGCGTGTCTGCGGAGGAAGGATTGCAGCCTGCGAAGTTATGGTTGTCAACAACGCAATTCAAAACCTGATTCGCGAAGGCAAAACGCAGCAAATGGGAAGCTTTATCACAATGAACAGTCGGGAAGGAAGCCTACTCATGGATCATGCGCTGATGAATCTGCTGCACGAGGGTAAGATTACGGAGCAGACTGCTTCGGAAAATTTACGCAGCCCAAAGAACTTATAAGCGGTGAACCTGCCGAAAGTAAAGATTTATATAAATTTCGGCTTGACGGAATGGAAAGAAAAGAGTATAATTTAAAGAACTAAAAAAATATACGAAATTTTAGCAAAGTTATCGAAAGATAATGACGCAAAGCTATAGGGCCTTCCCAATTTTGGATGGCAGCCAGTTGCAACCTATAGCTTTTGCGTCTTTTTTTGTTGCAAAAGGGATTGTGAAGGAATGCAAGGTGGGCGAAGTTGAAGACTTTTCGATATAAATGTGTGGCGGAGGATGGAACCAAGACCGTCGGGATTATAAAATCTTATGATGAGTTTGAAGCAGTAGCAAAGCTCAGGGAAGATTATAAAATCGTTACAGGAATCGAAGAAGTCAAGGATTCCAAGGATGAAGCTTCCGGAAGAAAGCACCTGCGCATGAAGGAAAAGGAACTCGTAATGCTCTGCTCACAATTCTCCATCATCATTACATCCGGTCTGCCGATTGTCAGATGTCTGGAAATGTTGTCTGCACAGGCGAAAAACAAGGCCACAGCGGCGATGCTTTTAAAGGTTGCAGAGGATGTGGGAGCAGGATACAGCATGGCATCCGCATTCGAGAAGAATGCACCCGGACTTCCAAGAACCTTTATCGAAACCGTTCGCGCAGGGGAACAGTCCGGTACATTGGAAACCTGCTTTACGAAGCTTTATAAATACTACGATAAATCCGCGAAAATGAAGCAGAAGCTCATAAGCGCGATGACCTATCCGGCAATTGTCGTAGTCGTAGCGATTGTGGTATTCATCATCGTAATGACGGTTGCGGTTCCGCTGTTTATCTCGACTTTTGAGGATATGGGACTGGACCTTCCATGGATTACGAAAGCGATGATTGCACTCAGCAAGGCCATCACAGGCTATTGGTGGCTGATTCTGATGATTGCCGCCGGATTAACGGGGGCGGGCATCTACGCGTCCCATACGGAGCGAGGAAAAAGACTCCTTGCCGAATTTCGATTGAAGAAGGCGCCTCTGCGCAAAATCAATTCGATGAATGCGGCGGCGCAGTTCGCGAATTCAATGTCGACGATGCTTGCTGCAGGGCTTCCGATTGTACGGGCGCTGGACATTACGG
The DNA here is from genome assembly GCA_934233735.1 of uncultured Clostridia bacterium. Classification (GTDB taxonomy): domain Bacteria; phylum Bacillota; class Clostridia; order Peptostreptococcales; family Anaerovoracaceae; genus CAG-238. Next base: position 39,224 of record CAKQGQ010000001.1, read on the forward strand.
CGTCGGTTGTCACCAATGTCGTGTTCGGAATGGCGGTGCGCAAGGTCAAGGAAGGCGTGGAGCAAGGACGCAGCATGGTGGACTGCATGGGTGATATTGAGTATTTTTCGAAGCTCCTGACAGAGATGACAGGGGTGGGAGAAAGGTCCGGGTCTATGGAAGAGACCCTCGAAATTGTCGGCGACTATTTCAGCAACGAGGTGGACATCCGCTCGCAGCGGCTGCTGTCGATGCTGGAGCCGATTATCACGATTGCGCTGGCGTTTGTGGCGGTTGCGCTCCTTCTCAGCGTATATCTGCCGATGTTCGACCTGTACGGCGCAATGTAAAAATGGTATCAACCCTTCTCTGCAACCCGGAGAAGGATAGGATATAGATTAAATTGTATTATAGAAAAGACAAATTCAGGAGGAAGATGAAATGAAAAACAAAGCAAACAAAAAAGGCTTCACTATTATGGAAATGTTGATTGTTGTAGCAATCATCGCAGTACTCGCAGCAATCCTTATCCCTACATTCAACGGTGCTCTGGTTAAGTCCAAAGAAGCAGCTGACGTTGCAAACATCAGAGCAGGCTATGCACAGCTTCAGGTTGAAATGCTGACAGACAATGCAGCAGTTCCAGATGAAACAAAATTCCTTAGCGACTACGTAGGCGTAACTCTTAACTACGGCGGCCAAGGTGGTAAGTTTACATATACCAAGACAGACGACACTGCAACTATCAAATACGATCCGGAAAAAATCAATAACGGAGACGCATACACTTGGGAAGTGAAAAACCCTAACATCGCATAATTTAGCAGACAAGATTTAACAACTCAGAGCAGGTGGGGTCGTTGGGTTGGCGGCCTCACCCTCAATAAACCCAGAAATATATTTTTTTCCTCTGGGGCCGTTGGGTTGGCGGCCCCTACTTATAAAAAAGGAGAACCTTATGCTGTATATGACGCCGTTCATCACGGCATACTGTATCTTCCTTGCGGCTCTTACAGGCTCATGCATGGGAAGCTTTCTCAACTGCATGGCGTGGCGAATCGTTCACGGAGAGTCCGTAACCAAAGGAAGATCTCACTGCGACGAATGCGGACATGTGCTCGGCCCGGCGGATCTGGTACCGGTATTCAGCTATCTGATTCATAAGGGAAAATGCAGATACTGCGGCGCATCACTTTCGAAGCGCCATCTGATAGCCGAAGTTTTATCGGCAGTCGTATTCGTCAGCATACTTTTAAAATTTAATATTTCGCTCCAAGCTCTCAAATACATGATTTTTGCGTGTATTTTGCTCGCGGCATCATTTGCGGATTTGGAGGGATATATCATTCCGGACCGATTTATCGCATCCGGTATTGTCATTTATGCGGCATTTCTTCCCTTCGCCGGGAACCCGAAGGCAGAATGCATAGACGGCTTGATTGGAGGCTTTGCGGTTGCGACGGCTGTATTGCTGAACGTGCTGGCATTTGAGAAAATCAAGAAAGTCGAAGCGATGGGAGGCGGAGATATCAAGCTTTTATTCCTTACAGGACTTTTCTTGGGATGGAAGCTGAACCTGCTCTGCCTATTGTTTGCCTGCTTTATCGGCATCATCTTCGGACTTGCTTTCTCAGCGGGCAAGGAGGAAAAAACTTTCCCGTGGGGGCCGTCGATTGCGCTGGCAGCATGGCTTTGCCTGCTGGTCGGAAACGAATTGGTCACTTGGTATCTCGGACTGCTGTTTTAAGCAGAAAATACAGAAAAGAGGCGGAAGATTTTGGGAAAACAAAGAATTGCTTTTGATATCGGGGAATCATCGGTCAAGATGGTTCACGTATCGGGAAAAGAAATAAAAAATACGGTGGCAGCAGAACTGCCGGATAATATGGTTGAAAACGGAAGGATTCTTTCGCCGGATGCCATGGCGGACTTCCTGCGAGTAAACGCGAAAGAAAATAATCTGCCGAAAGCGGAAGCTGCGGTTATTTTGCCGGCAAGCCTGATGTTTGTGCGAAGTGTGACGGTTCCGCTTATGAATGTGCAGCAGCTGGACTTCAACCTGCCGTATGAGTTTAAAGATTATTTGAGAGAAGAAAAAAGCAAATATCTTTTTGACTACGCGGTCAATGAGATTCTTCACGATGAGGCAGAAGAGAGCGGAAGCATGAGGATTTTTGCCTGTGCGGTGCTCAAGGAGACCGTGGAGGAATACCGCATGATGTTCAAACGGGCAGGCTTCAAGCTGAAACTGGCGATTCCGGAAGAATGTGCCTATACGAATCTTGTGCGCAGCGCGGAACAGACAAACCGTAAAGATTGCTGCATTGCAGATATCGGGCAGCATGCAACGAGGCTTTATCTTTTTCATAACGGCGAATATTCTGCCAAGCGCAATATTGAAATCGGGATGAAAGAACTTGACCATATCATTGCCGACAGATATCAGGTGGATATCCATATGGCGCATGCATACAAAGAAAGCAATTATAATCATGTTCTCACAGAGGGCGATGCACTTGCGCTTTATAATCGCTTAGCGGTTGAAATGACAAAAGCGGTAAACTTTTTCAACTACAATAACCGCGAGGCGGAATTGCAGGATATTTATTTATGCGGGGGCGGCGCACAAATTAAGCCGCTTGTTAATGTAATTGAGGAAGTAACCCACATGAGAGTCCATGCGGCAGAGGAACTCATGCCAAAGCAGGCAGGTTCGAATCCGAATTTGTTCCTGCGTGGGTATGGCTTGGCTATAGGAGAATAGAAAGCAGAATGGATAAGGCAAAAAAGACAAAGATACACCAAAGAGAGATTGGGCACAAAAAGCTGAAATATCCGACGAAGACGAGCATTAACATGATGAACTGCGGTCTGCCGAAGGATACCGGAAAAATTTTGACGGTCGGTTTGGCTGCAATTGTTTTGATGGTTGCCATCGTTGCCAAAGTCGGAGTCATCAATCAGTTTGCAAGACTGGACAAAGCAGAACATTCCTATAATGCTGTGCACGAACAAAATTTGCAGTTAGACGAAAAACTGACGAATTACAACGAAGTTGTTCTGCAGTATAAGGCTTGCTCCATGAACTATATTTCTTCTTCCGGACAGGATGAAGAGACAGTTGTCTTCGTGGACCGGCAGAAGGTTTTGGATTTAATCGAAGCAAAAATGATGAAAAAAGGTGAAATCCTCACTATCAGCATCAGCAATGATACTGCGGTGGTGAATATGTCCGGCATGAATCTAAAGCAGATTTCGGAAATGAATGCAAGTCTGAAGAAAAGTCCGATTGTCAGGGAGGTTTCGCTGAAAATCGCACAGACGGAAGAAAATAAGCAGGCATCCATACTGAATTTCACAGTAACGATTTATCTGCAGGCAGAGGAGGCATAGAAATGAACAGAGAATTTACGAAGAGAGAAAAAATCCTGCTGCTCATTTTTGCTGTGCTGATTATTTTGCTGGGATATTTTAAGCTGATTTTGGAGCCGATTAATAGTCAGGTGGATGAATACAGCAGTATGGAATCCGAGGAACAGGCAGAAATAGACATAAAAATGCTTCAGGCGCTGCAGATGAGCATAATGGAAAAAGAAATCGAAAAAGCGCGGGAAAACGGCATAAATCGAGTTATCCCGGATTATGACAACAGCTCGGTTCTTCTCCCGAAACTGTACCATATCATGGACCGCACGGTAGCTTATTCCATGAATTTCGGGGAAATCACCACAGACGGCGGCATCGTTATGCGGCCGGTTGAGATTAACTTTGAAACACGAACCTATAAAAAAGCGCGGGAGATTATCGACCGCCTGTATGATACCAATTACGCAATGCAAATCGAGGATGTCACGATTCAGACAAGAAAGACGACCGATGCAAACAGCGTGGATACATATTTGAGCGTAACTTTTTTTGAAGCTGCCAGACAATAATCAGTGAAGGTAGAAATATGAAAAAGAAACTTTTCGACATACAAAAGAACAACGCAGAGAATCGCAGAAAAGCAGGCTTTACATTGACCGAAGTCCTGCTTGTTACGGCGATTCTTGTTGTCGTTTTTGCGGTTGGAATCGTGGCGCTTGCTTCCATGCAGGCGAATCTCAGACAGAAGGAGCTGGACAGCAAGGCGGAAATTATCTATATGGCGGCACAGAATCGTCTGACAGAGCTGACCGCGGAGGGAAGGACTTATTTAGTGGAAGAATCACGAAGCGATGTCTTCGAGGTGGATGCTTATCCGATTGATGCACAGGAGGCAGCGGGTGAACGCCGGCTTTTCTATGTATCCTCTGCTTCACTTGGAACGGGAGGTGCAGCCGGAGCGTTGCTTCCGGAAAATCGTGTGGAAAAAGAGCTGCGGGATGCAAATTGGGTTATCGAATTTGACCCCCAAAGCGGAAGCATCTATGCTGTTTTCTACAGTGAAAAAGATATGGATTATACTTCGGAGTCCTTCAATCCGCTCCGAATTAAGAGAATGCGAATCAGGGACGGCGCGAAGGTCGGCTATTACGGCGGCGATTTTGTTGCGACTCTCGATACAAGCACTTTAGAGCCGCAGATTGTGATTCATAATGAAGAAAGGCTTTATGCTGTGCTCAGCTGTTATGCGCCGGATGGCGGGCAGCTCGACTTTAATGTTACGGTAAGCGATGCATTCGGAAATAAATGGACGAAGACCGTGAAACGCGAGGAACAGAGGAAGGCAAACGGTTCCTGGGTGTACGAGCTGACATTGGATAAACTAACATCCGGCAGCCGATTCAAGGAATTGTATCCGAATTTGATACCGGGTTCGGATATTACCGTTGCTTTTACTGCCCTCAGCGAAAACGACCTAATTGACTCAGCCTCTGCAGAGGCAAAGACAAACAGTCTTTTTGACTCCGTCGAGGGAAAGAAGGCGGTTATCACCTATGGACGCCATCTGCAGAATCTGGACGAGTTATCGGGACTGAACAACGCTAAAGTTGAAATTACGACTGCGGAACAGCGAAATAATCTTCATTTTGATAATGATGAAGATAACCGGGAGGATTGGTATTCGCTTTACGGTGAAAATGCGTTTCGTCCTGTAAAAAACCCAAGGCTTCAAAGCTATACGGGAAGCTACACCCTGACTGACAGTGCAGCGGGAACAGACGGAAAAATCAGAGGAATTATTTACGGCCTGAAGACACAGAAAGGCGTATTTGATACCTTTTACGGACATCAAATCAAAGACATGACGCTTTCCGGCATCATGGTAACCGGCGGAGAAAATGCCGGTGCAATTGCCGGAAGCATACAGCAAAGCGAAACCTTTTCGCTTACCGGCTGTCAGGTTTACCTGGACGCTTCGGAAGGGGATTTGGACGGAAAAAGCGAAAAGGACATCTGGATTCGCGGAAGCCGACATGTCGGAGGACTGGTCGGTTATGTAAGCCATGATGTCAATATTGAAGACAGCTTTGCGGCTACCGTTTTGGGAACAGAGGAAACGGAATATGCGGGTGGGCTTGTCGGCTTCGTACAAAACGCCCTGAACATCGAAAATTCTTATGCAGACTGCTATATCTACGGCAGAACGGCCGGCGGACTGGCCGGCAGAGCTGCAGAAAAAGGAACAACGATAAGAAACAGCTATGCGGCAGGCTATATTTTCTCCTCGGGCAAAGCTGCAGGCTTCATTCCGACAAGTGCTGCAAAAATGCAGAATGCTTATGCGGTATTCAGCTACAGACAAGATGCCGCAGAGATTTATCCGACGGCAGCAGGCGGAAATTCGGCTGTAAATGTATATTACATACCGCCGGCAGCGGCATTCGGCACACCTGCGAATACCGGAAGTGCGATTGCATATGCAGATCTCAGCCAGCGTGACACAGCTGCAGCGATGCTTGGAGCAGCATTCAGCGCATCAACGGGAGGAAGCAATACGACGGCATATAATCTTATGAATCAGGGCCTTTCGGACTATTCCTTCCCGAAATTGACGGGACTGCCGCATTACGGAGACTGGGAAGCAAATTTCGAGGATGAAAAGCCGGTTTATTATGAAGAGTATCAAGGTGCAGCACAGACCGATGATTCTTATGGAATTTTCGGTGCCAATTTAGATACCTTATCAACAAGCAAAACAGCGGTTGGAGACGGATACGGAATTATCTACAGTGCTGCTCCGAAAACAGAAGTAAAGCTGAAATATCATGACGGCAAACGCGTGAGTGAGACGGTTCTGACTCCTGCGGATGCAGTTCCGATTATATCGGACGGTACAGAGTATTACTTGCTGAAATTCCCGAAAGAGGTGGTAAATACTGCTTATGCGCCGGAGGATTTTTACCAGGAAATCCAAATCGACACCGTGTCATACTACTACAATCCTCACTTTGCGAGGACAATGACAGCAGACCGGCCGGACAACGCGGCAGCGGTCGTTTATGTGAGAACCGCACGCCAGCTGTACAGCATGAGTTTGTATTACAACGCATATGCAAAGAAAACAGAAAAAAGCGTTTACACGCAGGGTCTGAATATCGATTATACATCCTATAAATGGGATGAATACAGCCTGCAGACAAGCGGCGTAAGCGTCCAGGAGCCGATTGGAACCGGGACAAACCGCGCTTTTAATGCGGTTTATGACGGCGGATATAAGACAATAGAGGGGGTTTCCTTCCTCAATACAAAAAAAGGTTCCTACTATGCGGGAATGTTCGGAGACAACAAAGGAACCCTGAGAAATATTGCGCTTGTCTCGGAATATGCCGGAAGTGAAACCGCCGACCGGTTTATTGCAGTCGGAAACAATATTGAAGGCTCGAAGGCAAAGGCGTATATCGGCGCGCTTGCCGGAAAGAACTCCAAGACAATCCGAAACTGCGCGGCGGCGGGCTATACCATAAAGGCATATACCTACCTTAACAGCAGTTCCTATATCGGAGGACTTGTCGGAAGCAACAGCGGGACAATCCGAAACAGTTTGGCTGAAACACCGAGCATGAAACTGTCCGCAACCTATGCTTCCGTTAAGATGGCAGGACTGGCAGGAAGAAACACAGGCGGAATTTATTCTTCTTATGCGATTGCCGCAATTGAAGTCATGGAGTCCAAACAGGGAAGCGTGACGGCTGCGGGCTTTGCGGGGGAAAATTCGGGAGCCATTCAAAACGCATACTGCACGGCTTCCGTGGTTACCTCGGGCTCGGCTTCCGGCTGCGGATTCGTACCGGTCGGAGGTACTTTGAAAAATTGTTATTTCCTGAATAACGGGACATATTTCTATGTAGAAAAATTGGCTTCCTATAATATGAAGCCAGGGGATGCCAGAGTCAGGGAAATCACCGGAGAGAATTTGAAAAGTCTTTCTTTAAGCGGTTTTGCGAAGGCGGAAAGTTCCTATTATTATCAGAAAACAATGACCAACACAGACGGACTGTACCCATATCCGGCAGCTGTGAAGAAGAGCGACGGCTCGACAGTCCATTACGGAAACTGGGTTATTGAAGCAGAACTTGGAGAGACAGGCGTCTTCTACTGGGAGCATGAGACGGAAGGCACGAATGCAGGATATCATTTCCGCTATATCGGAATCAAGGATGGAAAAGGCGTAAACGGTTCCTCACTTTGTACGGCACATGATGACGGCGGCATCGTAAAAGAATACGGCTACGGTTACTATGTGGAAAAGAATACGGGCTATGCTGCAAGTTTACAGATGGAAGGATTTGCTAATGCAGGAAATCTCAATGATACGGCGTCCAACGCCATTGAAGAGCAGCTTTCACGCTTTAAAATTTATGCCTATACGACAGGAACAAGCGGAGACAGCCATCTTTATCTTTCCGACAATATTGCAAACGGCACATGGAGAATCACGCAGACAAAAGGAACGAGTTCTGTGACCCATCAGTTTTCACTCAGCCCGTTCTTTGCAAACTCCTTCAGCTATGATGGGCAGGTCGTAAACGGAGTGCTCCGCGCACCGGCAGATCTGAACGGATTCGGAAGCAAGACCGGTGAGCCGGGACAGGAAGGAAACCATTATGAAATCCGCTCGGCGATGCAGCTTCAGTATATCAACTGGAATTCTTACAACCGCAATATAACCTCGGCAGTTACGACAACGAATGCAGTATATAATAATCGTTTTCCTTATTTAAAATATGTCAGCAGCAGCGCGCAGACAGGAGGATGGAACTTTTACTGGACGCAGACACACGATGTCGACCATGAAAGCCAGTCTTTTACGCCGATTGGAAGTATGTATTATACCGCAGACAACCAGTACGGAACGGCATATATTGCGTATTTTGCGGGCGCATACAACGGACAGGCTTATTCCATAAAAAACATAGAAATCCATGCAGATGTTGACATGGTGGGACTGTTTGGAATCACTGCAGGAGCAAGACTGGAAGATATCGTCATGTACTCTGAACACGATAATACAATAGAAATTACCGATAAGAGCAAGAGATGGTATTGCTTAGGAGGCTTAGTCGGATTTGCGGCGAGAGGAAATAACGAAGAGGCGATTATCACCAACTGCACGGTATCCGGGTATCAACTTTTGGATTCCAGAACTACGGCAGGCGGCTGGGGCGGTGCTTCGATTGGAGGCTTAGCCGGAGCTTGCAATATGAATATAGAAAAGAGTACCGCAGTCAACGATATTGTGCTGAATTTCACTTATCGTCGTGCAAGTTACAATAATGTGCGTGTCGGCGGTTTGGTCGGAACTTCCAGAGGGACGATAAACAGCGTGTACTGCGGCGGAAGCATTGTGAGCAGGCTTACGCAGCTGGGCAGTAATCAGACTCAGTATGTGAACATTTGGAGCGGCGGCATTATCGGCGGAATCGTTATGATTGAGCACAGCCAGCTGTCTGCCCTTATCGGACCGACGACAGGAGTCGTGAGCGTTTCAAATTCCTATTCCTATGTCGAAATGCCGGCAAGCGGCAGCGCACATATACGGTGTTCGCAGTCAATCGCGTCCATCGGCGAAATGCAGAGCAATGTATTCGGCAATGTAACGAATCCGAACATCAATATTTACAACTGCTATGCTTATGAGCCGAATGTAAAAAATACGGATGACTATAAAAACAGAAATAACAGCTGGTACTGGAACGGCCAGAATAATCTGCATACGGGAAACAGCAGCGGACGATATATCCGCTTATATAATAAAGGAAACAAACCGTATGTAACCTATGACCAGCTGAGCGCCGATAAAAATCAAGCGGGAAGCGTTATCAATCTTTTGAATACCGCAGGACAGACTGCAGCCAATTTTGACTTTGTAACCGTGAAAGAAAACGGCGCTAAAATCGACGGAAAATACAGCTATCCGGGAAATGATGCGAGCCTTGACGGCGCTAACTATCCATTCCCGACTATTTTATGCCAGACAGATACGCTCGGCCGGCGGGTAAGCGTTCACTACGGAAGATGGCCGAAGGGCAGCTTGTACTGGCTGGAAACAAGAAAAACCTTTGATTTGCTGGAAATGTATGATTCTGCTTCCGGAATTTCAGGCATTACCGTAAAGCTTAAGGCGTCGGGACAGCCTCAGTATTCCGGTGTTGATGAGGATGGAAATGTAATTGCGGAAACAGCCGGAATTGCTGCAGCAGACAGTACCGTTTGGAACTCTGCGGAAAGCGTATACGAAGTATTTTTGAGAGGAATACGCATCGGAACCGAATTCATTCGGGCGGAACTGAACGGAGCGACTTCGGATTTAATGATAAATATTACCGCAAACCTGATACTGCAGGCAGAGCCTGCCGGACTGGATCTTGCAGTCTCTGAAGAGGGCAGCGTTTCGCTGACGGTTAAATCGGCAAATGGCCTGAAGGATTTCACAAAGGATGTTGAATGGACAATCAACATTGAAGATGAAAACATCGCAGCGGCTGCATCGCCGATATACGATGCGGACAAAAATGTCTGGACGCTTTCCGTAAAAGGCGAAGAGGTTGGAGAAACGCGGCTGACAGCGACCGCAGCGTATCGAATTGTCCTCAATGGACAGGAACAGACCTATACAGAAAGCACGATTGTCTTGATTAATGTTGAAGAGCAGAAAGGAACAGTCAAATGAAGATTCGGATTGAAAAACGGAACATTCGGAAACTGAATAACAACGAAGGAAAATCCATTCTGATGGCCCTGCTCCTTCTGCTTGTGGCAGTGACGGTGAGCATTGTCATTATTACTGCTGCTACTTCGGCGGCACATCAGATTAACGGAAATCGCCAGCAGCAGCAGTCCTATTTGACGGCAGCTTCTGCAGCTGAGCTTCTTAGAGACAGCTTAAGCGGAACGGAATATACCTACACATATAACGAATATACGCGCTATCAAGGATGGCAGCTCCTCACAAAAACCGATACGAATGAAGCTGTTTCACCGGATAAAGAAATGACGGAGTTTATTACGGAAGCTTCTCGCATTATCCGGGATGATGCCGCTGCCGGGACAGATTTGATTTTCAGTAAAAGTGCAAATATTTCGGCAGAAGAAGCGGATACTGTGAGCGCAGATTTCTCCCTTCGGTATACAGGACATAACAGCGGCACCGAAAATTATGAACTTCTTGTGCGGATAGAAATTTCGGGAACGGAAGATGAGGCCTCCGGCTATCGCATGGAAATGCGGCTTCCGATTACTCGTTCGAAAACCACTGACAGCGGAGTTACAACAATCGACGGACAGAGATGGAACCGCACCGGCAGCACTACGGTTGTCAGATGGGGAAATGCAGCGATTTCAAAGGGGTGGAAAGATGATGCGTAAACTGAAAAGCCGTAGAGGCGAAACAATTACAGAGGTCTTGGTTTCACTGCTTATAGCGGTTATCAGCATATCACTTTTAATGAGCTCTGTTGCCGCTGCTTCCAAGATCAATGCCAAGGTGAAAAAGAGCCTGACAGAGGAACTGCGGTTTGAATATGAAACGGCGGTTTTAAAGGACGACGGCACAGAGGTTACCGTGGATTTCGGCTCGGCAGCCGAAACGGCGACCATTGCGGTGCGTACCTATGAATCCAACGGATACCGCTTCTATGTACGAAGGTAAGGGGGGGATTGTCACGAACAGCAAAAGAGAGAAAAAAGGATTTACCCTTACAGAACTTCTTTCCGCAATCCTGGTGATGCTCCTGCTTGCGGGAATTCTGGCCGTCGGTGTTCGAGTCGGGGTAAAAGCATATGTAAAGTCGGTCTCTTTGTCGGAAGCACAAATTTTATGCTCGACATTATCAACTCTTGTGAGCGACGAGCTCCGCTATGCGGGAACCATCACGGTCTCAGCAGACGGAAAAGTCGGCTTTTTCAGTCAGAACTTCGGCGGGAATACCGGCGGCGGTGTTTCCTTTGATACGGATGAAGAGGGCCATGTAACGCTGGGAGACTCCCAAATTTTAAGCAGCCGCGCCTATCCGTACGGCTTGAACGCTTCGGTAGGACTGAGCTACAAGGAAAGCAGGAAAGTTTTTGCGGCGGAGATTAAGGTTTTCAGCGGTGCGGGGAATGAACTTGCAGCGTCGAACTTTGAGGTAAAGCCGATTAATAAGTATTGATTTCAGATGCGCAAAGTGATAGAATATATAGACTGACAATCATAAAACACGAGTGAAAAGGTTAAAACTAACGGAACGGGGTGAAAGACCCCACTGTTTCTCAGCAACCGTGAAGCGGATGACATAGGTCACAAGCCGCAAGTCGGGAGACGAGCTTTAGCCGTGATGGATGTCCTCTGAGGCAGGGCAGCATTAGCAATATACACTAGCATCTGACGGAGCAGCCTCGAAAGCAGCTCCGTTTTTTATGCAGAAAAACAGGAGACAAGAAAATGTTCAGAGACGGACTTGGGGAAGGCAGCCGCTTTTCGAGCTGTCACCCGGCGGTAAATTTAATATTTTATGCCTTTGCGATTGGAATTACCATGTTCTCCATTGACCCGGTGTTTTTGGCTGTGGCAATGATTTTCGCATGGGCGTATTCGATTTTGCTGAAAGGGGTAAAAGTCATCAAGACGAACCTTCTGCTTATGCTTCCGATTGTAATCATTATGACGCTGGTCAACGGCTTTTTTACGCATAACGGAGCGACGGTGCTTTTCTTCCTCAACGACAGCCGAATAACCTTGGAGGCATTGGCGTACGGAATGGCGGCAGCACTGCTTCTGACCAATGTTGTCGTGTGGTTTGCAAGTTTCAATGTGGTAATGAGTTCGGACAAGCTGATTTATCTGTTCGGCAAGGCAGCTCCTGTGCTTGGTCTGACGCTTTCGATGATTTTCCGCTTCATTCCGCTTTTAAAGAGCCGGTTCCGCGAGATAAAAATGGGACAGCAGTGCATGGGAAGACATACAGAGGGCGGAGCCTTCGCGAAGACAAGGCAGCTTTGTAAAGAGGTTTCGATTCTGATTTCGTGGTCGCTTGAGGCTTCGATTGAAACCTCAGATTCCATGGAAGCAAGAGGATACGGCCTGCACGGCAGAACGAGCTTTCATCTTTTTAAGATGTCACCGACCGACTGGATGGTGCTGACGGCGGTGCTGATTACGGGCAGCATCGCGACGATAGGCTGTATGCTTGGCAAGACGAGCATTTACTTCTACCCGGTGATTCAATTCGCCGAGTGGGATCTGCTGAGAGTCATTACACTGATTAGCTTCGCACTGCTTCTGGCGGTGCCGATGATACTGGATATTACGGGAGAAAGAAAATGGCAGCAATTGAGGTTAGAAATTTAAGTTTTACGTATCCGACAGGAGAGCGAAAAGCGCTGGACGATGTCTCTTTCGATGTCGATTCGGCGGAATTTGTCGTAATCTGCGGGAAATCGGGCTGTGGCAAGAGTACGCTTCTTCGGCAGTTAAAAAAGAATCTGGTGCCTTACGGAGAAAAGGACGGCGGCGCATATTATGAAGGAATTGATATTACAGAGCTTGAGGACCGCGTGAATGCTTCGGAAATCGGCTTTGTACAGCAGAACCCGGATAATCAGATTGTCACAGATAAGGTTTGGCATGAACTCGCATTTGGACTGGAAAGTCTGGGGCTGGACAATGCGTCAATTAAGCGCAGAGTTGCTGAAATGGCGAGCTTTTTCGATATACAGACATGGTTCCGCAAAGATGTATCCGAGCTTTCGGGCGGTCAAAAGCAACTTTTGAATCTGGCTTCCATTATGGTTATGCAGCCGAAAGTTTTGATATTGGACGAACCGACTTCGCAGCTTGACCCGATTGCAGCAAGCGAGTTTTTAAAAGTTATTTACCGAATTAACAGAGAGCTTGGCACGACGGTCATCATCTCTGAGCACCGTTTGGAAGAACTCTTTACGATGGCAGACCGGGTTATGGTCATGGACGGCGGCAAAATCCTCACGATGGATACGCCTTGGAAGGTAGGGGACTATCTGGCTGGAAATTCACCGAAGGAGCGGCATCCAATGTTCTACGGGCTGCCGGCAGTTATGAAGATTTACTATCAGTGCAAAACGGCGGGCATTCCGGGCTTTACCAAAGACGGAAAGGAAATCTCGCCGCTGACGATTCGCGACGGCCGGCTTTGGCTTGAGGAAATCTTAGGACAGCGTTCTTTCACGCTGCCGGAGGATGGAGCTCAGCAGAGAGAAGAAAATGCAATTAACGAAAACAATAATAAAAAGGAAGGAATCATTACGGCGAAAAACCTCTGGTTCCGCTATGACAGAAATACGCAGGATGTCCTGCGCGGGCTGAACCTGCAGGCAAGGGAAGCAGAACTGTTCTGCCTGCTTGGGGGAAACGGCGTCGGCAAAACGACTACGCTGAAGGCACTCAGCGGTCAGATTCTTCCGCAGTCGGGAAGCATTACGATTGACGGCAAAAAAGTTCAGAAGAACAACTTAAAGGAACTTTTCCACGGAACGCTGGCGATGGTGCCGCAGAATCCGCAGGCACTTTTTACGGAGCTTTCGGTCGAGGAAGAACTGCTGGAGGCGGTATACTATTTAAAAATGCCGGATGAGGTGAAGGCGGAAAAAATAGAAAAGATGCTTTCTCTTATGGAAATTGAACACCTGCGTAAGGCACATCCTTACGACCTTTCGGGCGGAGAGCAGCAGAGACTTGCACTCGGAAAGATTCTTTTACTCGAGCCGAAGATTCTGCTTTTGGATGAACCGACGAAGGGACTGGATCCGTTCTTTAAAATTACGCTGGCAGGCGTTTTCAAAAAGCTGACGCAGACAGGCGTTACGATATTTATGGTTTCGCATGATGTCGAATTCTGTGCGGAATACGGAGACCGCTGCGCAATGGCTTTCGACGGGGATGTGGTATCTGTCGGAACACCGACCGAATTTTTCGCCGGAAATAATTTCTATACGACGGCGGCAAACCGAATTGCACGCCGCTGGTTCCCGAAAGCAGTAACCTGGGAGGAGGTGGCCAAGTGGGTAGAATGGGCTATGACGACGAGCAATTAGCCGCTCATAAGAAAAGAACCGGTATGTCAGCGATTATGATTTTTATCTTGATGCCGCTGACGCTTTGGGCAAGTGTGACACTGCTCGGCAGCTCCAAGTATATGATAACCAGCCTTTTGGTTGTAATTTATACGATGGTTCCCTTCTTTATGATATATGAAAAAAGAAGACCGAAAGCCAGAGAAATCGTCCTTTTGGCGGTGATGACTGCAATCGTGGTATTCGCGCATATCGTCTTTCACCTTGCGGCAGTTCCGATTGGAACAGCATTAGTTATTGTGGCAGGAATCTCCATGGGACCGGAAGCGGGATTTTTAGTCGGTGCATTGGCGCGATTCGTCTGCAACTTTTACCAGGGGCAGGGACCTTACACGCCTTGGCAGATGTTTTGCTGGGGGCTGTTAGGATTCCTCGCGGGGCTTGCCTTTAACAAAGTGACGGCGCAGCGGCTTGAACTGAAAAAGAACCCTGATGCACGAAAAGAAGCTGCAAGCGAGGGATTTCGGGCATTGCTGGCACCGGTGCTGTGCATCGCGGCATTCCTCGTGCTCGCATATGTTTCCTATTTGCTTGTGCCGGGAAAGGATACAACTTTCTTCGGCTGGCGCGTCTATATTTTCGGTGCGGCCGGACTGATTCTCGGAGTGATTCTCCAAAGAAAACGTCTTCCGGTAAATAGCATTACCATAACTGCGTTTACATTTATAACAACGGTGATTCTTTACGGAGGCATTATGAATCTGTCGACGATGTTTTATACCATAGGTTTTGATATGAGCTTCAATTCGCTCAGAGCACTGTATATTTCAGGACTTCCGTACGATGTAACGCATGCGGCACTGGCTTCGGTATGCATGTTTTTTATCGGCAATCCGATGATAAAAAAGATAGAGAGAATCAAGGTCAAGTATGGAATTTACAGATAATTGATGAGAAAGGGTGAATCATAATGTATATGATGGAAACAGAGAATTTTAAATTTTTTCAGCATAAGGAATGCGAGTTTTTTCCATGTCATCAGACGGACGATGTGGAGAATTTCAACTGCCTGTTTTGCTACTGCCCGCTGTATGCTTTAGGGGAAAAATGCGGCGGAAACTTTAAAATTACAGAAGGCGGCATCAAAGACTGTTCGGACTGCCTCGTACCGCATAAAAGAAAAAATTACGATTACATCGGCAGTCGATTTAAGGAAATCGTTGAGCTGACGAAAAAAAATATGGAATGAAAACAAGTCCCTTTTCATAAGATGTGAGACAGAAGCACTCCGAAGCGGAGCTTGCTTCCGATTTTGCATGGAATGCAGGAAAAGGGAGGCTTTTTATGAAACTTGGAATCGCAGGATGTGGAATGATGGGAAAAATTCTCGCCGAATATGCGCGGGAAGAGGGAACTTTTTCAGAAATTATCATGATTGAACCTGCGGAAGAAAATGCATGGCCCGAAGAAAGGCTGGATTTGATTATTGATTTCAGTCATCCGAGGGCTGTTTGCGGTATTTACGACTATTGCAGACAGCAAGGCGGAAACATTCCGGTCGTACTGGCGACAACCGGGTATGGTGCAGAAGAAGAGGAAATTATCCGCCTGCTTTCCAAAATCTGCCCGATTGACCGTAAGACCAACTATTCGCAGGGCATAGCGGTTATGAATGAACTGACCTCACTCGGAGCGAAGCTTTTGGGTGAGAAAGCGGATATCCGCGTATTCGAGGCGCATCACACGAAAAAAGCAGATGTTCCCAGCGGAACGGCGAAAACACTGTGCGCCTGTGCAGGAATTAATCCAGAAGAATATGAGGAAAAGACCGCATGGCTCAGAATGGGGAATGTGTACGGCGAGCATTCCGTTTTCTTCGCGCTGGAGGACGAAATCGTTGAAATCAGACACACCGCTTACTCAAAAAAAATCTTTGCGGCAGGTGCGCTTGAGGCAGGAAAGAAAATGCTGACTTGCAAAGAACGCGATTTAGGTGTATGATAGCCTAACAAGGGGTACACACAGGAGGAAAAATGGAAATCGAGTTAAAGTATTTATTTGAAGACGAAGCTTCCAAAGACGCGATTTTTAATGATAAGTACATTTCAAAGATTAAAGATGAAGGTTCTGAAATTGTCACACCGATGCAGGCAGTATATTTGGATACCGCAGACGGACAGCTGCAGAAAAAAGAGATGGCGTTTCGCGTGCGGCACGAATATTCGAAATATGCTGCAACTCTGAAATGGGGCGGAAGTGCAGAAGAGGGTCTGCATGTACGCGGCGAGCTGAATGTTCCGGTGGACGAAGCCTTCCTTGAGGAACCAACCTTAGAAGTATTTAAAGGCAGCGAAATTTATGATGAAATTGCGGACATTGCCGGCAGCGGGAAACTGATTCCGGTCATGGAGATGAATTATGTGCGCAGAGAAATCCGCCTTGATACGGGATTGTCCATCGATGTTCTCTCTGTAGACGAGGGAGAAATTAAAACTGCAAACGGAACGCTTCCGATTTTAGAGCTGGAAATCGAGCTTTACACGGGTGATAAGGACGATATGGTTGCGCTCGGACGAAAATTAGAGGAAAAATACCATCTAAAAAGAGGAAATCGGAGCAAATACCAGCGAGGATTGGAACTTTTAGGCTTTCTTTAAAGCCTATTTTTTATTTTTCACGCAAATTTCACGCAAAAAGTTGATAATTTCTTTACTTTGGGGGTAATAAGAGTTATAATGAAAAGGATTATCAGAGGTTTTGATTTAATTTAGGAGGATATATATTAATGAAAGCTACATTTATTTCAAGAGATAAGAACGCAGTTAAGTTTACAATGGAATTCACAGCTGAAGAATTCGAGCAGGCGCAGATTCAGGTTTACCAGCAGGCGAAGAACCAGTTTGAAATTCCAGGATTCAGAAAAGGCAAGGCTCCGAGAAGCATTATCGAAAAGCATTACGGTGAAGGCGTATTCTTTGAAGATGCAATCGACGCTTTATTCAGACAGTCCTACGGAAATGCTTTGGCAGACCTTGACCTGGAAGTAATCGACAGCCCGGCTGCAGAATTCAGTAAAATCGCGAAGGGTGAAGGCTTTACTGTTACAATCACAGTAGAATGCTTCCCAATCGTAGAAGTGAAGGACTATAAGGGCGTTGAAATCGAAAAGGTTGAACAGGAAGTCAAGGACGAAGATGTTGAAAACGAACTCAAGGCTGTTCAGAAGAGAAATGCAAGAATGATTCTGGTTGAAAGACCTGCTCAGGAAGGCGATACCGTTTTATTCGACTATGCAGGATTCGTAGGCGACGAGCAGTTTGAAGGCGGCACAGCAGAAAGACAGGAACTCGTTTTAGGCTCCGGCATGTTCATTCCGGGCTTTGAAGAACAGCTCGTAGGCGCAACTCCGGGCGAAAAGCGTGATGTTAAGGTTACCTTCCCTGAAGAATACCACGCAGAAGAACTTGCAGGAAAAGAAGCGGTATTCCACTGCCTCGTTCACGAAATCAAGGAAGAACAGCTTCCTGAACTCGATGACGAATTCGCAAAAGATGTAAGTGAATACGATACTTTAGAGGAATTAAAACAGGCAAACAGGGAAAGACTAGAATCATATGCCAAGATGTCTGCTGAAAATCAGATGAAGGACGCTGCAATTGCGAAAGTTGTAGACGCAAACGAAGTTGAAGTTCCGCGCGCAATGGTTGAAGATGAAATCGACCGCATGATCGGCGAACTCAACCAGCAGCTCAGATATCAGGGCCTGACGATTGACCAGTATATTCAGTTTACAGGCAAGAGCATGGCTGAATTCAGAGAAGAAGTAAGACCGGAAGCAGAAAAAGCTGTTAAGACAAGAATCATTCTTATGGGCGTAGTAGACGCTGAAAAGCTTGAGGTTTCTGCAGAAGAAATCGAAGACGAGCTCAACAAGATGGCAGCACAGTATCAGATGACAGCCGACAAGATCAAGGAAATGATCGGCGTTGAAAATCTTACTTTCTTACAGAAAGACTTACAGGTAAGAAAGGCAATTGATTTCATCTACGACAACGCAAAGATTAAATAATTTGAATACATTATCCAGGAAAGGGGTAGGGAGATGGCTTTAGTACCATATGTAATTGAACAAACCGGCAGAGGGGAAAGGTCTTATGATATTTATTCGAGACTTTTAAAAGACCGAATCATTTTCATAGGAGAACAGATAGACGAGCATATTGCAAGTCTGGTCGTGGCACAGTTACTGTTTTTGGAAGCTGAAGACCCGGAAAAGGATATTTGCATTTATATCAACAGCCCCGGCGGTTCTGTTACCGCCGGCATGGCTATTTACGATACAATGCAGTACATTAAACCGGACATTTCAACGATATGCGTGGGAATGGCGGCAAGCATGGGTGCGTTCCTTCTTTCATCGGGAACGAAGGGCAAGCGCTATGCCCTCCCAAATGCTGAAATTATGATTCATCAGCCTCTGGGCGGAGTGAACGGACAGGCAGAGGATATTAAAATTCATGCTGAATGGATTTTGAAAACCCGTGAAAAACTGAACCGCATTTTGGCGCAGAACACGCAGCAGCCGCTTGAAAAAATCGAGCGCGACACAGACAGAGACAATTTTATGGGGGCAGACGAAGCTTGTCAATATGGTTTGATTGACAAGGTGATTGCTTCCAGATAGTAGGGGGATAGGAATGAGCAAATACGATGAAGGAAAGCAGCTGAAATGCTCCTTTTGCGGCAAGCCGCAGAGCCAGGTAAATCGTCTGGTTGCAGGACCGGGCGTATATATCTGCGACGACTGTGTGCATATTTGCCTTGACATACTCAAAAAGAATTATGATGAGCCGATGGGCGCCGATGCGAAGTCGGAATACAAGCTTCCGAAACCGCAGGAAATCACGAAAATTCTTTCGGAATATGTCATTGAGCAGGATGAAGCGAAAAAGGCTTTGGCAGTTGCGGTATATAATCATTATAAGAGAATTATGAATCCGAAGGTCGATGATGACGGCATAGAGATTCAGAAGAGCAATATTGTTATGATTGGGCCTACCGGTTCCGGCAAGACCCTGATAGCGCAGACTTTAGCGAAGATTCTGGATGTACCGTTTGCAATTGCAGATGCAACTGCGCTTACAGAAGCGGGCTATGTCGGCGAAGATGTTGAGAATATTCTGCTGAAACTTCTTCAGGCAGCAGATTGGGATTTGGAAAAGGCACAGAAGGGAATCATTTATGTCGACGAGATCGACAAGATTTCCAGACGTTCCGATAATCCGTCGATTACAAGAGATGTCAGCGGTGAAGGCGTACAGCAGGCTCTGCTGAAAATTTTGGAAGGTACGGTAGCCAATGTACCGCCGCAGGGCGGACGCAAACATCCGCACCAGGAGTTTTTGCAGTTTGACACGACGAATGTCCTGTTCATCTGCGGAGGCGCTTTCGACGGTTTGGAGAAGATTATCCAGAGAAGAATGGGCGACAAGGTTATCGGATTCAATTCCGAAATTCAGCCGACCAAGCAGGAGGAAACGAAAATCCTGAACCAGGTAAGAACAGAAGACCTTTTGAAGTTCGGACTGATTCCGGAATTCATCGGAAGACTTCCGGTTATGGTTACGCTCGATGAGCTTTCGGAGGACGCGCTGGTTCGCATTATTACAGAACCGAAGAATGCGCTTTTGAAGCAGTATCAGAAACTGTTCAAAATCGACGGTGTAGAACTGGAAATCGAGCCGGACGCGGTCAGAGCCGTAGCACAGAAAACACTGGAGAGAAAAACAGGAGCCAGAGGACTCCGCAGCATTCTGGAGGGGATTATGACAGACATTATGTATGAAATCCCGTCGCGGGATGATGTGAAAAAATGCATTATCACGAAGGAAACGATAACCAAAGGCGCACAGCCGACCTTGGTTTTAGGCCCAAAAGGAGAGGCCGCTTCGTAAAATAAAGAAACATATAGGCGGCTCCGGTCGCCTGTTTTCTATGGAGGAGAGTTATGACAGAAAGAATTACAATGCCATGCGTTCCGCTTCGAGGACTTTCGGTCTTCCCGAGAACGATTCTTCATTTCGACATAGGAAGAGAAAAGTCTATTAAAGCATTGGAAACTGCAATGGCGACCGATAAACTTTTATTCTTGACATCGCAAAAAGACGATAATATCCTGCTTCCGACACCGGAGGATTATTATCATATCGGTACGGTTGTCAGAGTAAAACAGATGCTGAAAATCCAAGGAGACGCGGTTCGCGTGCTCGTGGAAGGACAGTACCGCGCAAAGCTTGAAGAAATTGCAAGTGAAGATCCATTTATTTCCTGTGAAATCAGTAGAGCAGAAATTATAGAGGCAGACCCGCAGGAACCGGAAGTGCAGGCAATGATGCGCTCTGTTTTGGACGCATTTGACGAATACATTGCGCTTCAGCCGAATATTAAGGATGAAGTGTACGATTTAATCAGCTCGATTGACGAACCGGACATTTTCGCGGACACGATTGCAATGCAGATGGATGTGAAAATTGCAGTTAAGCAGGAAGTTCTGCAGGCGCTGGATGTCAAGGAAAGACTGCAGATTGTCAACCGCATCATTCTTGAAGAAAACCAGATTCTGAATCTGGAAAGAGACATCAGCGAAAAGGTGCAGGAAAGCGTAAAGCAGAATCAGAAGGAATACATCCTGCGTGAACAGATGAAGGTCATTCAGGACGAGTTGGGATACGGTGAAGAAGCGGCAAGCGAGGCGTCAAGATGGCTGGAAGAACTTGAGGCTTTGGAGCTTGACGAAAAAATTACAGAGAAAGTAAAAAAAGAAATCGGAAAATTTACGAAGATGGCACCGACTTCCGCAGACAGTGCGGTCATCCGCAATTATGTGGAAACGATTCTCGGCCTTCCGTGGAAAAAATCCGCAAAGACCAATTCCGACCTCAAGCGGGCGGAGAAAATTTTAAACGAAGACCACTATGGACTCGAAAAAGTAAAGGAAAGAATCCTCGAATATCTGGCGGTCGTTCATCTGAATAAAGCAATCAAAGGACCGATTATTTGTCTGGTAGGGCCTCCGGGAGTCGGAAAGACTTCCATCGCGCGTTCAATTGCAAGGGCAACCGGCAGAGATTTCGTAAGAATGTCGCTGGGCGGCGTGCGTGACGAGGCGGAAATCCGCGGTCACAGAAGAACTTACATAGGCGCTATCCCGGGAAGAATCATCACCTCGATTAAGGATGCAGGGACGAATAATCCGGTATTCCTTTTCGATGAAGTCGATAAAATCGGCGCAGATTTTAAAGGTGACCCGGCATCGGCACTTTTAGAGGTTTTAGACCCGGAACAAAACAAAGAATTTACCGACCACTTCCTCGACCTGCCGTTTGACTTGTCGAAGGTAATGTTCATTACGACGGCAAACAGCGTGGAAACGATTCCGCGTCCGCTTCTTGACAGAATGGAGCTCATCGAAGTCTCCGGCTATACGGAAGAGGAAAAGGTAAAAATCGCGCAGCAGTATTTGATTCCAAAACAACTGAAGGCGCACGGACTGAAACCGAAGAACTTCTCAATCAGTGAGAAGACCCTGCGGGATTTAATCAGTTATTATACCAGAGAATCCGGCGTGCGAAATCTTGAAAGAGAAATCGGCAGCCTTTGCAGAAAGGTAGCACGCAAAATCGTGAGCAAGAAAGGAACTTCCTTTAAAATCACGCCTGCGGGTCTGGAAAAGTACCTGGGTAAAAAACGCTATCGTTACGATGTGGTTGAAGGTCAGAGTGAGGTCGGCGTAGCAACCGGAATGGCCTGGACACAGGTCGGCGGCGATACGCTGTTCATCGAGACCGCTCTGGTACCGGGAAAAGGCAAGATTCAGCTCACCGGACAGCTCGGTGATGTTATGCAGGAATCCGCGCAGGCGGCGATTACCTATATCCGCTCGATTGCTTCCGAATACGGAATTGAGGACTTCCATGAAAAGTATGACCTGCATGTGCATGTTCCGGAAGGCGCGGTTCCGAAGGACGGACCGTCGGCAGGCGTTACGATGTTTACCTCAGTAATGTCGGCGCTTACGGGAAATCCTGTAAAGAAGGATGTATCCATGACCGGAGAAATCACGCTGCGGGGAAAAATCCTTCCGGTAGGCGGTATTAAGGAAAAAGTTTTGGCTGCGCACAGAGCGGGAATTAAAACGATTCTGCTTCCGGCGGAAAACGAGGCAGATATCGAGGAAATTCCGCAGAGCGTGAGAAAAGAGCTTCATTTCGTGCTTCTCAAAAATGCGAAGGAAGCATTGAAATATGCTATGGAAAAATGTTAGGAAATGTAGTATGATTATAAAAAAGGCAGAATTGGAAACCGTGGCTGTGAAAAAGAGCCAGTATCCTGAAGATAATGTGCCGGAAATTGCTTTTGCGGGGCGTTCGAATGTTGGAAAGTCATCACTTTTGAACCTTTTGACGAATCGAAAAAGTCTGGCGCGCGTATCGGGAGCGCCGGGAAAAACCCGGACGATAAACTTTTATCGGATTAACGATGCATTCCGGATTGTGGACCTTCCGGGCTACGGCTATGCCAAGATTTCAAAGAGCATATCGGAAAACTGGGGCGACATGATGGAGGAGTATTTCCAGAACCGGCAGGGGCTGAAAAAGGTCGTGCAGCTTGTGGATATCCGCCATGCGCCTTCCGCGCAGGATGTTCAGATGTATGAATATCTGCGGCATTACGGGCTTGACGGGCTGGTAGTGGCGACCAAGGCGGACAAGGTTTCCCGGAATGAGATGCAGAAATGCATGAAGACCATCCGGCAGACGCTGAAGCTGGGGCCGGAGGATTTGGTTATTCCTGTGAGTGCCCTGAAGAGGCAGGGACACGACAATCTCTTAGACGAGATTGAGAAACTTTTGGAGGGATAAATGCAGTTCTTTAGTTGGACCTTTATCAGAAACAGACTGAAAGCCATCGTGAGCATGATGCACGATAAGACGGTGCCGCGCCGAAAAAAGGCGCTGGTCATTTTCGGGTTGATTTACCTGGTTTTGCCTGTGGATTTAATCCCGCCGGTGCTGTTTCCGTTTGGATTCCTCGATGATTTAGTCCTTTGGATTTGGATTATCTGGCATTTGAAGGATACCTTGGATCAGTACTGGATTGGAGAGAAAACCGTTGACTATTCCAAAGATTTTAAGCACAAGAATATTATAGAAGGCGTAGATTTTACCGTAGACCATGACGGAAAGGATGAAAAAGATGGAGAATAACACAGTAGGAAAAGTTTTGTTTACCCGTGAACAGATTGAGGAAAGAGCGAAAGAACTCGGAAAACAGATTTGCGAAGATTATGCGGGTGAGGAACTTTATTTAGTCGGAACGCTGAAGGGCGCAGTTATGTGGATGGGAGATTTGATGAAAAACATCAGCAATGATGCGGAAATCGACTTCGTCGTGGCTTCCAGCTACGGCTCAGGAACGACGACATCCGGGGTTGTTAAGATTAAAAAGGATCTCGACGGCGACATTTACGGCAAGAATGTCATCATCATTGAGGACATCGTGGATACCGGAACGACCTTGAAGCATCTGAAGGCGCATCTGGCAGACAGAAATCCGAAGAGCATTAAAATCTGTACGCTGCTTGACAAACCATCCAGAAGACTGGTGGAACTGGAGGCAGACTATGTCGGATTTTCCATCGACAATCTTTTCGTAATCGGCTACGGCCTGGACTACGACCAGAAGTACAGAAATCTGCCGTACATCAGTTATCTGGAGGGCTAAACCCTTTTTGAATAAAAAAGTTTAATATTTTAAATGTAAAGGAGATACATAAAAATGGCATACGAAGTTAAAATCGGATTATCAAACAAACACCTTCATTTGAGCAAGGAACACATCGAAATTTTGTTCGGAAAAGGACACGAACTTACACCTACAAAACCGCTCGTTCAGCCGGGTCAGTTTGCATGTGAAGAAAAGGTTGACATCGTAGGACCAAAGAACACATTAAAGGGTATCCGAGTTTTAGGACCTGCAAGAGCAGAAACTCAGGTTGAGCTTGCTATGACTGACGCAAGAACAATCGGAATCAAAGCACCGGTAAGAGAATCCGGCAAGCTGGAAGGTACTCCGGGATGCAAAATCATCGGACCTTGCGGTGAAATCGAAATCGATCACGGCGTAATCGTTGCTTTAAGACATGTTCACTTAAACGACGAACAGGCTGCTGAAGCAGGCGTGAAAGACGGCGAATTCGTAAGCATCAAGATTGAAGGCGAAAGAGGTCTTATCTTTGAAAACGTTCTGGTAAGAGCAGGCGCTAAGCACGAAAGAGAAGTTCACCTTGACACGGATGAAGGTAACGCAGCAGGATGCGGTCCTGATGCAGTTTGCACAATCATTAAATAGTTTTTTATTTGGGGTAAAGGTCATGCATAAAGTGGCTCTTGCCCCAGATTTTTAAGCGAGGGAGATTTTGATGAAGAAGTTTAATATTGCATGTTCCGTAGTGGCAGTTTTCACAATCGCAATATTTTTAATAACGGCATCCCAAAATTTAGTAGTCAGGTCAGCTGAGGTATATTCTTTTTATTTCAATGACTCCGGGGCAGTTTCAAAATTATATACAGGTCTTTCGACGAGCGAAGTTGCAGATGGAATCGCAGGTTTTATGAACTCGTGGCGTCCTTCGGAGTTCCAGATTTATGAAGATACGGGATATGATATGCAGGGGATTTTTACGGAAGACGAAGGTGCGAATATGATGCAGGTAAAGAAATGGGTTGACATCAGCACAATTCTGTGTGTGGTCAGCTTGATTCTGACGGCTGCAATTTATTGGCATCTGATAAAGAACAGAGAGAAGGCGATGCTTCGAAACAGCTTTAGGATTGCTATGGGGTTCTCGCTTGCGGCAGCTGCCGGCGAAGTGATTGTTTTGCTTTCCCACCAGGGAAGAGCATGGATGGCAAATTTTATGGACATGGTTCCGCTGCCAGAGGATTCACAGCTGTTAATCGTACTGGGACCGGAATTTTTGTCTATGGCGACGGGATTTTTAGTGCTGGTCACAGTCATCGTTTTTTCAGTCTGTGCATATTTGAACTACAGGCTGACCAAGCCGCCGCGGATTTTTTATTAAGAATGAGGAGTGAAAATTATGATCTATGTTCATTTAGCAACGGGATTTGAAGAAATAGAGGCGTTGACGACTGTGGATATTCTCAGACGCGCAGGCGCAGATGTGAAGACTGTATCGATTACAGGAGAAAAAACAGTAGAGGGCGCGCACGGAATCGGCATTATGGCGGACATTCTGTTTGAAGAGGCTGATTACAAGAACTGCGAGATGCTGGTGCTTCCGGGAGGAATGCCGGGAACGGTGAATCTAGGCAAGCATCAGGGCTTGTGCAGGGAACTGACAGAAGCGGCAGAAGCAGGAAAATGGGTCTGCGCGATTTGTGCGGCACCGATGGTTTTAGGAAATCTGGGAATTGTCGAGGGAAAACGCGCGACAATTTATCCGGGTATGGAAGGACATTTAATCGGAGCGGCTCCGGTCAGTGCTGCGGTGGTTCGCGATGGAAATATCGTGACTTCCATGGGGCCGGGAACAGCGATGGAATTCGGCTTTGCGCTGGCAGAGTTCCTTTTCGGCGAAGAAAAAGCTGATGAGCTTCGCGCCGAAATGATTTATGATTAAAGCGGCAGAAGATCTAATGAAACACAAAGAGGATACGAAAAATGAGTTATGTAGTTGACTATCACATACATTCGCACTATTCGGACGGAACCATGAGTCCGGTAGAGCTGGTAAAGAAATATAAGGAAGATGAGTATGACATCATCTCCATCACAGATCACGATGGCATCGACGGACTGAAAGAGGCGGCGATTACGGGTGAATCGCTGGACATCAAGGTCGTTCCGGGTGTGGAGCTTTCCACAGAGCACCGTTTTGCGCCCATGAATGCGGCAGAGGGTGAAACGCTTGCGGTGGAACTTCATATTTTAGGCTATGATTTCGATGTTGAAAACGCGGCCTTGCTCGAAAAATTGGCGGAACTGAAGCGCTTCCGCAAGGAAAGAAACGCAAAACTTGTTGAAGTTCTTGCCGGAATGGGATATCCGGTGGATTTGGCCGCGCTGGAAAAACAGAGCAAGGGCGGATATGTCGGAAAGCCGAATATCGCACGCGAGCTTGTCAGAGGCGGATATATCGAGAAGGTTTCGGATGCATGGGAGCCGGGCAGAATTTTCGAGTCCGACAAGGTGAAAGCAATCCGAAAAGAAAAGCTTTCTTCTGCAGAAGCGATTCGTCTGCTCACGGAAGCAGGCGGCAAGGCAGTGCTTGCGCACCCTGCGAAAATCCGCGGAATGGGAGAGCGAGGAAGCGATGAGTTTTGGAAAAACATGGATATACTAATTCGAGACCTGAAAAAAGCAGGGCTGAAGGGCGTGGAATGTTATCACCCGAATCACAGCGAAGAAGAGGCGTGGAAACTCTTTCAAATTGCTGCCAAGTATCACCTGCATGTTACGGAAGGTTCGGATTTTCACGGAAAGGAGAACGAATAAATGAAAGTTAAATTTTGCGGAGCATCGATAGGAGTTACAGGATCCTGCCATCTGATTTCAACGGAAAACCATAAGGTCTTACTGGACTGTGGACAGTTCCAGGGCGGCAAGGAAATGGACAAAATGAATGAAGAAGAATTTCCGTTTAATCCTGCTGAGATTGAATGCGTGATTCTCAGCCACGCGCACATCGACCACTGCGGCAGAATTCCGCTGCTGGTTAAGAGAGGATTCAAGGGCCCGATTTACTGCACGGACGCAACGGCTGATTTACTGGATGTCATGCTCAAAGACAGCGCATACATTCACGAAAAGGATGCGGAATGGCAGACGAGGAAGAACTTAAGAACCGGAAAACCGCCGGTAGATCCGCTTTACACAATTCAGGATTCCGAAGCGGCGCTCAGACTGGTAAAACCGATTTTATACGATCAGCTTGCGGAACTGAATCCGGACATGAAAATCGTATTTAACGATGCGGGACACATCCTCGGTTCTGCAATTACGGAGCTTTGGATTACGGAAGGCGATAAGACCTCCAAACTCGTATTCTCCGGAGACCTCGGCGTAGAAAACAGACCGATTTTAAGAGACCCTGTTAAGATTAAAAAGGCGGATTTTCTTATCATGGAAACGACTTACGGGAACCGTCTGCACCCGGAAAACTCGACGAGCATTGACGAGCTGATTCACATTACACTGAAAACAATCAAGCGCGGCGGAAGCGTGATTATTCCGTCCTTTGCGGTGGGCAGAACGCAGGAACTGATTTACCAGTTCAATATGTTCTATGAGCATCACCCGGAATATGCAGATACACTGGGAAAAGTTTATGTATACATCGACAGCCCGATGGCAACCACGGCGACGGAGGTTTTTAAAAAGAATGCGCAGGTATTCGATGAGGAAACGAAAGCTTATATCATGAGCGGCGACCATCCGCTTGATTTCCCGAACCTGAAGTTTACCAGAAACACGGCAGATTCCCAAATGCTGAACGAGGATAAATCCCCGAAAATTATTATTTCTGCCAGCGGCATGTGTGAAGCCGGAAGAATTCGTCACCACCTAAAGCACAACCTTTGGGACAGCAGAAACAGCATCGTTTTCGTCGGCTATCAGGCAGAAGGAACGCTGGGAAGAATGCTTGTGGAAGGCGCGAAGGAAGTAAAGCTTTTCGGCGAACCGATTATGGTTGGTGCTGAAATCTATAATCTGGAAGGCTTCTCCGGACACGCAGACCAGAAGGGCCTGCTTGACTGGCTTGGCGGATTCCAAAAGGAACCGAAGCACATTTTCCTCGTACACGGCGAAACACAGTCCAAAATTGACTTCGCAGCAAAGGTAAAGGAAGTCTTCGGTTATGAGCCGATTGTTGTGAACGGCAATACGGAATACGAGCTGGAAACAGGTGAAGTCCTCAGCAGAGAAGAAGTTCTCAGGGAAGCTTTGGATCAGGAAGATGTTGAAAAGCTGAAGGACAAGCTTGCAACGCTGAAGAGCGAACTGGATACGGTAATTTCCAGCACAGAGGATGTAGTTTCCAAGCAGATTTCGCTTGCTAAACTGACGCAGATTAATAATATTGTTCAGGAACTGGAAAAGGCTTCTTTGAATCTCGGGGCTTCAGCACTCGCAGAGGACAGAGATACCAGACCTTTAACGGAGCAAAAATAATTTGAAAGAAAGTCCCTTACGAAAGTGGAAAATGCGGATTGCGGACAGGAGATGAAGCTTATGATGGACAATGTAATCGTTATCGGTATTGCGGGCGGCACGGGCTGCGGCAAGAGCACGATGATAAATCGTATTAAAGAAGAATTCAGCGAAAAAATCACAATCATCAGTCATGATTTTTATTATAAGCAGCATAATGACATTCCCTTCGAGGAACGCAAGCTTTTAAATTATGACCATCCGAATTCGTTCGACACGGATTTGATGATTGAGCATATCCGAAAGCTGGCGCGCGGCGAAAGCATTGAACGCCCGGTATATGACTTTACGATACATAATCGGATCGATGAAACCGTGACGGTGCGTCCTGCGAAGGTCATCATCGTCGAGGGCATCCTGATTTTCGAATGCAGGGAATTACGGGATTTGTTCGACATTAAGGTATTCATCGATACAGACGCAGATGTACGGATTATCCGCAGAATCATCCGCGATGTCAACGAAAGAGGCAGAACCTTGGACTCGGTGGTAAATCAATATCTGACGACGGTAAAACCGATGCATGAGCAGTTCGTCGAGCCGAGCAAAAAATTTGCCGACATCATTGTTCCGGAGGGCGGCTACAACATGGTCGCGCTTGAGATGCTGAACCAGCGCATTCATTCGCTGCTTGGAGAGGCGTAAAAGCAAATTAAACTTTTTATGAGAAATGAAAATGCAGCAGAAGCGAACGCACAATGCCGGATTAATTTAATGGCATTGCAGAACCGCATATCTGCTGCATTTTAGATTGCTGCATAAAGTGTAAATCACCCGTTTTCTTTCGCCATTAAATCACGGATTTCCTTCAGAACTGCGAGGGTCTGTTCATTTATATCAGGCTGCGAGGCTATACGCCTAAAGTTTTGCGAGTTCCGCTTCTATGCGCGCCCACGGGAAGCCGACAACATTGTCAAAATCACCTTCGATGTGGTCGATGTATTTGCCGAAAAGACCTTGAATCGCGTAGCCGCCGGCTTTATCATAAGGCTCGTCGGTGTCAAGATAGGCATTCAGTTCCTCGTCCGAAAAATCCTTTACGAACACTTTGGTGATTTCTGCGAAAACGCGTGTGTTCTGTGCATTTGCTTCAACAATTGCACAGCCCGTTACAACGAAGTGCACATCATTTCGAAGAGCGGAAATCATACGAAAAGCATCCTCGCGGTCTTGCGGTTTCCCCATAATTTCATCTTTATATACAATCGTGTCTGCGGCAAGGATAATCGGGGCTTCTCCCTCACATGGCTCTAACGAGGCGCAGACAGCCTGCGCTTTTTTCAGTGCTAAAAACATGACGGTTTCGCACATGCCATGAAGCATGGGAATGTTTTCCTCGATTGAGGCAGGCATGATGACAGGCTCAATGCCATGCGCACGCATCATGCCAATGCGTCTGGGAGAGCCTGAGGCTAAGATATATGTTTTGTTTTTATCCATTTCATTCTCCGGTTTCGTTTTTTAATTACATTTTTTATGCCGATAACATTATGACATATTTTCGCCAAAAAGGAAATACTAAAAGTATGAAGAGAGGAGCGTTAAAAAATGATACAGCTACAAATCAGCGAAGAAAAAAATAAAGAGCAGGAAAAACAAAAGAAGGAGATTGCAAAGGCATACGGTAAATATGCGAAGGAATTCACGCCGAAACCGAAGTATTTCAGCAACAGCTTGAAGGCTTTTTTTGTGGGAGGCGCGGTTTGCATGTGTGCGCTGGCTTTTCAGCGGTATTTACAGGCAAAGGGCGTTTCGGAAGAAGATGCAGGGGCGTTTGTAACAATTGCGCTGATTATGATTGCGCAGCTTTTGACGGGACTTGGCGTATTCGATGTAATCGCCAAGTTTGCAGGGGCGGGCGTCATCGTTCCGATTACGGGCTTCTCGAATTCGATGGTAGCCCCGGCACTGGAGTACAAACGCGAGGGACCGGTGCTCGGCGTTGGCGCGAAGCTTTTCAGCGTGGCAGGACCGGTTTTGGTCTGCGGCATCAGCGCGGCAACGGTTGTCGGCGTGATTTACAGGATAATTTTACAGGGATAATAAAGGAAACGGATAGAAAATGGCAAGGAAGAAAATAGGCGCACAAACAGTGCAGTTGGAAAAGAAGCCGTACATCATCGGCCGGGGAAATGTGGTAGGAAAAAAGGAAGGCGAGGGGCCGCTTGGCGCCTGCTTCGACGAATCGCTTAATGACGATATGTATGGAGAAAAGTCTTGGGAAAAGGCGGAATCGAAAATGCTGCAGATCGCAATGACGAAGGCCTGCGAGCGGGCGCAGCTCAGAAAAGAGGACATCGACATTATGCTGAGCGGCGACCTGGTCAATCAGATTATGTCTTCTTCCTTTACAGCGCGAAATATGCATATTCCTTTCCTCGGACTGTATGGCGCGTGTTCGACGATGACGGAATCTTTGTTAATCGGCTCAATGTTAATTGATGGGGAATTTGCGGGGCGAGTGCTCGCGGGTGCTTCCAGTCACTTCTGTACAGCAGAGCGGCAGTTCCGAATGCCGGTCGAGCACGGAAACCAAAGACCGCCGTCAGCACAGTGGACGGCAACGGCGGCAGGGGCGGTCGTCCTATCTGAAGCGCCGCTTGGAAATGCAGCGGTAAACATTCGGGTGACAGATGCGACGGTCGGAAAGGTCATCGACGCAGGAATCAAAGACGCGAACCAGATGGGAGCGGCAATGGCTCCGGCGGCTGTCGATACGCTTCTGAATCATCTGCAGGATACCGGAAGAGACATCGATTACTATGATTTGGTGGTGACCGGGGACCTCGGCTACATCGGCAAAGACATCATGTGCGATCTTTTGGTGGACGCGGGACTGGACTCCAAGAAAGTGTTCAGCCATTATGATGACTGCGGAACTCTGCTGTTCAGCAAGGATCAGGATGTGCACGGAGGAGGAAGCGGCTGTGGCTGTTCGGCGGCGGTGCTGACCGGAAGTCTGCTGAAAAAAATGGAGCAGGGGCAGTATAAGAGGATTTTGTTAATGTCTACGGGAGCACTGCTCTCCACGGTTTCACCGTTTCAGGGAGAAAGCATACCGGGCATTGCGCATGCGGCTGCATTGGAGGTGGAATGATGGATTATGTATGGGCGTTCGTAATCGGCGGACTGTTCTGCGTGGCAGGACAAATTTTGATGGATGCGACGAAGCTGACCGCGCCGCGAATTTTGGTAATCTTCGTGCTGACAGGAGTGCTGCTGCAGGCGTTTGACCTCTACCAGCCGATTGTTGATTTGGCGGGAACCGGAGCGACGACACCGCTTCCGGGTTTCGGATATAATCTGGCGAAAGGCGCGATGGAAGGCGCAGAGAAAGGCTTTTTGGAAGCGATAACCGGGCCGATTAAAGCAACAGCGGCAGGCGTAGCGGTCGCTATCACCTTCGGCTATCTGGTTTCGCTGATTTTCAATCCGAAGTCGCCGAAGAGATAAAAGAGAAAAGTTCTGTTGAAAGGTTCCGAAAGGGGCCTTTTCTTTTGGGGGAATTCCTGTGAAACGGACAGATTCGTGCAAAAACATTTACAACGAGGCGAAAATATGGTAAATTAATATGATAGGATAGCCATGTCAATGTGCAGGGCAGACTATTCTTAAGGAAAGTGAAAAGAGCAGGAAAATGAAAAAAGCAGCAATCTACATTATGAGATTCGGTCTCAGTTTAATATATGCGATTCTGAAACTTTTTCCGACGAAGGCAGGTAAGGTGCTGTTTCTGAGCAGGCAGTCAAACACTCTGACGAAGGACTTCAAGATGACACAGGAAGAGCTTAGAGCCGAGCAGCCGGACATCGAAATTGTGACAATCTGTCACAGGCTGGAAGGTGCGGGAAGCGGCGCAGCGGCATTCGCAAAATCCACGCTCCGCAGTATGTAT
Source organism: uncultured Clostridia bacterium (assembly GCA_934233735.1). Taxonomy (GTDB): domain Bacteria; phylum Bacillota; class Clostridia; order Peptostreptococcales; family Anaerovoracaceae; genus CAG-238. The sequence goes on from CAKQGQ010000001.1 coordinate 71,847, forward strand.
CACCTCGCGACCTCCTCGGTGTGCGTGCTGGATGCATACTGGCCGGCGGTTTCGATTTTGAAACATAAAAAAAGTCTGACGGTCATCCAGATGTGGCACGCGCTCGGCAAGATTAAGCAGTCGGGCTATCAGACGCTCGGAAAAGCCTCCGGAAGAGGCGAGAAAATCGCGAAACTTATGAAAATGCACGAAGGCTATGATTATATCATTGCGGGCGGCGCTGCATGGAATCCCTTTTACTGCAAGTCCTTCAACACAACCGAGGACAAGCTGGTAAACTGCGGACTTCCGCGTATCGATTACCTGCTTGCAAGTCAGGATGCAAACCGCCGCGCGGTTTTGGACAAATACCCGCAGTTTGCGGAGAAAAAGGTCGTGCTTTATGCGCCGACCTTCCGAAAAAATATAGAACTTCGGTGGCAGCCTTTGACGGAAATCGCGAGGGAAAACAGTGAATTTGTTTTAGTCATCAAAGGGCATCCGAACCAAAGAATCGAGCTTGACGAGCTGCCGGACAAGGCGGGAATTTATACCTGCCCGGAATTTTCTTCTGCGGAGATTTTGGCAGCATGCGACTATCTGATTACGGACTATTCGGCAATCGCAGTCGAGGGAGCGGTTCTTGACAAGCCGACTTACTATTTCGTTTACGATTACGAAGAATACCGCGAGAAAAACGGCATGAACATCGATTTGTTTGAAACGATGCCGGGATGTGTATTCCGCGATGCGCAGGATTTGATTCAAAACCTGCGGGCAGGAGCATACAACCGCGAAGCATTGGAAAACTACCGCAGAAGGTATCTGCCGGAAAATCTGGGAAGTTCGACGAAGCAGATTTGCAAATTGATTCGGGAACATTTGAACTGACGGCAAGAGGCAGTAATAAACGAAACTAAAATATTTCAGAAAACGAGGATAAGGCATGGATTTTTTCAAATTCAGCAGATGGGCAATTAAAAAAATGAAGCTGGTGCTTCTGTATTTTCGGAGGATTCTCTTTGCGAAGAACCATTTTAAATGCCCGTTTTATAAGAAAATCAGAGCGAACCTGAGCGGAGGTTTTTTGGCGGACCAGTGGATGCTCTACGATTTTGACCATAATGACAGGCACGAATATCTGTCGGAATTCGACTGGTATCGTTCCAGATACATCAATGAACCGTTTGACTTCGTGTGCAATAATAAAATTGCGTCGGCGGAGATTCTCAAGCAGTATGTGCGGGTTCCGGAAAGCTACATGATAAAAAACAGGGGCTTTCTCTCCAGCTTCCAAAGCGTGGCGATGGAATATGAGGATGCGTTGAATCTTCTGAAGAAAAAAGGAAGCTTTTTCTTTAAGCCATACGGTAAGGGCAAGGGCACGGGCGTTGTCATTATGACATACGACTATGAAAATGACACCCCTTGCATTGATTTGAAGCCGATTACAAAGGAAGAATTTATAAATTATCTGAAAAAGCACGATGACTGGTTCTTAAGCGAAGCGATGAAGCAGCATCACTTCTTGGATGAAATTTATGACAAGACCGTCAACACGATTCGTTTCATCACGCTGAAGGACCCGAAAACACATCAGTTTAAAGTGTTCTTTGCAGTGCAGAGAATCGGAACGAAGGAGACCATCCCGGTTGACAATGGAAGCCGAGGCGGGCTGGTAGCAAAGATTGACCTTGAAACGGGAATCCTCAGCGAAGCCAGATGTCTGCACAACCGCAATGTTTACAAAGTTCATCCGGATTCGGGAGCGCCGATTGAGGGCGTGCAGGTTCCGAACTGGCAGGAACTGAAGGCAGATATGCTCGAGCTGGCGAATAAACTGCCGTATATGCATTTTATCGCATGGGATATTTTGATTACGGAAGAAGGCCACTGTATTATTGAGGCGAATACATCATCGGGCGTGAATATCATTCAGCTTTGGGGCGGTCAGCGCCACAAGGAACTCGGCGACTTTTACCGTTATCACGGCGTTATTAAGAAATAGACCGGCAGGCTCTGTGCCGGGGCAAAGGAAAAAATTATGAAATATATCATTATGGCTGACGGCAAGGGAACGCGCTGGCAGAACTATAACGACATACCCAAGCATCTGATTGAAATCGGCGGCGAAACGCTGCTGGGAAGAACGGTCAGGCTTTTGAGAGAAAACGACTCGAAAAGTGAGGTTATTATTACCTCGCACGACGCGCGCTATGAAATCGAGGGCGCGGTGCGTTATGAGCCGAAGAACAACAATCTGGAAATCGACCGGTTTACAGAGGAGCTGATTGCGGATGATGTATGCTTCCTCTATGGTGATACCTATTACTCGGAGGAGGCGGCGCGCACGATTACAGAAACTGAAGCGGAGGACATTCTCTTTTTCGGAAATACGAAAGCCATCGTTGCGATTAAGGTTGCGGACGGCGGGCTTTTCAAGCAGCATGTGGACCGGGTCAGACAGCTTTATTTAGACGGAAAAATTGAAAAATGCATCGGATGGCAGGTATATCAGTCCTTTTTGGGACTGCCGTTCGGTGAGAAAAAAATAGATGCAAAATATGTTTTAATGAAAGACGGAACAGAGGATTTTAACTCCCCTGAGGACTATAACAGGAGGAAAAGCAAAGAATGGGATTAAAAAAACTGGTTGTAAACGCGCTTGCGCTCGGACCGACTTCACGGGGCTTCACCGGTGGCGAAGCAAGACGCTGGGTGCGTGAAGTTTACAGGCACAAAACGAGAAACTACGGCTTTTCGCGCAGTGAGACGAATTGGGCGATTCGTCACGGCTTCATGCCGGAACAGGTCGCAAAGCTCGGCATCAACGACGAAAATGTCAAGGACTATATTTCGGCAAAGGACTATGCTTATCTGCGCCCACTGAACGGAACCTACAGCAAATGGATTACGGACAAAGTAACGATTCATACCATTTTTAAGCCGTTCCGCAAGGACATGCCGATTGTGTATTATCAGATCAGCAAACGCTATGATGAGACGACGGTTACGCCGCTTGCAGATGACAGTTTGGGCTATACTTTCAAAGAAATGTTCGATTTTATCCGCACGCAGGGCGAGGTGACCCTGACTCCTGCAAACGGAATTTCGGCATCTACGATTGCGTATAAAGAAGGAAGCTTTTGGTTTGACGACAAAAAACTTTCGGAAGAGGCATTGGAAGAAAGATTATCGCAGTATCGCTCCACTGTAGTCATTCGTGAAAAAGTCAGAACGAGTGAAATCACAGATAATGCGGTGCTGAATCTTATTGTCTTTAACGAGTTTGGGGACAACCCTGTCATTGGCGATGCATTTTTCGTATTTGACGAATATGAAAGAAAATCGGTCAGAACGGTTGAGCAGAGGAAAGCTGACAGCCTCGAAGAAGAGGATGTGGAGGACGACAGATACCGTGACATCAAGGCAGAGCCGGCAGACGAAAAGACCGGCACATGGCGCGGAAAGCCGATTCCACACTGGGATGAGATTAAAGATGTGATTAACCGGCTTTGCGTTTTCGTACCGCAGCTTGAGTTTTTCGGCATGGAAATCGTAATCAATGAAGATGGATTTAAAATTGTTCGGATGATGAATCAGCCGGATTATCCGACCTGCAAACCGTTCAGCAAGGAAACCAGTGCTTATCTTGAACGCAAGGTAGCGCAGAAAAAAGAGGCCTATGTAAAAGGCGGAACGCGCCTTGCCAGAGGCGCGAAAAAGGTGAAACTGAAGGTTCGTGCGCGTTTTGCGAAGATGTTCTATCCGAAGGGCCTGATTCCGTATCTGAGCATCCGCTGGATCAGCGACGTGTGGAAGGACTTCACGACAAACAAAGATACCACTTTCGGACAGAAAATGTGGGCATATCGTCACGGTTTCCTTTCCTACCGGCTTTTACAGTATGGAATTACCAAGGAAAATCACGAAGAGTTTATCTCGGATTTCGAATATAAGTGGCTGCGGCACATCAATCCGAAGTACCGGAAATGGATGGAAGACAAGATTACGGTAAAATATGTATGCTCGGATTACAACGAATGTTTCCCGGAATACTATTACCATATCATCTGCAAAAATGGAAACAATAAAGTGATTTCCATGATGGACCTTCCGGAGGGCTATACCAACAGCTTCGAAGATATTTTCAAACTCGTTGAAGAGAAAGGCGTGCTGGCGCTGAAGCCTGACGAAGGCTCACACGGGGACGGATTTTATAAGTTCACCTGTGAAGACGGAAAATATCAGCTCAACTATCAGGATGTTACGAAACAGCAGGTTCTCGACATTCTTGAAGATATTGAAAATCAGTATCTCGTTACCGAATATATCAATATGTGCGACGAGCTGAAGGCCGTTTATGACGGAGCAGTAAACACGGTCAGAATGATTGTGTTCAAGAAGGATGGGCGTGAGCCGCAGATTGGCAATGCCTATGTGCGTTTCGGCTCCAAAGCGACCGGAGCGGTTGACAATGTGGGCGCGGGCGGCATGACGGCAACGATTGATGTGGCGACAGGACATTTCCACGATGCGAAAATCGTGCTCAGCAACTCGATTGAGGACTGCCCGATTCACCCGGATACCGGCGTCCCGATTGATGGCTATTTGCCGCATTGGGAAGAGGTTAAGAAACAGGTTTTAGATGTGACGCGCTCCATCAAGCAGCTTGAATTCTTTGGCGTGGACTTAGCCGTAACAAACGAAGGCATTAAGTTCCCTGAAATCAATCGTTTCCCAGACTATCCGGCAGTTGAAAAATACACGAAACCTACGAGAGAGTATTTGCTCTATAAATTGGAAGGCAAAAAATGCTACTTCGGCTACGATAAAAAGAAAAACAGGACGCTTGTCCACCTTCCTGAGAGGAGATAATTTTGAGTGCATTAAAAGAGATTATAAACGACCATATCACATACCGCGGGCAGCTTTGGAAACTCGCAAAGGCGGACATGAAGAAGACCTACAGCGGCGCGGTTTTAGGATGGGCGTGGGCGATTATCAGACCGGCGATTTTAATCTTCGTCTTTTGGTTTGCGTTTACGCTCGGACTGCGGAAAGGCGGCGCGGTAGACGGTTATCCGTTCTTCCTCTGGCTGATTGCAGGTATGATTCCGTGGTTCTATATGAGGGATATGATTACCGGAGGCGCAAACTCCATACGGCGGTATCGCTATCTGGTAACGAAGATTAAATTTCCGATTGCGACGATTCCAACCTTTATCAGCATGGCAAACCTCGGGGTGCATATCGGCCTGATGGTAATTCTGACAGCGATTTATGCGGGCTTTGGCTATATGCCGACGATTTACTACCTGCAGCTTCCGCTTTATATGCTGATGATGTTCGCTTTTTTCACGGTATGGGGACTGTTTGCGGGACTGCTTTCAGCAATCAGCCAGGACTTTCTGAATCTGGTAAAATCGCTGGTACAGGCACTTTTCTGGCTTTCGGGAATTTTGTATGACGCCAATTCTATCAGTCAGCATTGGATTCGCAATATTTTGCTTTTTAATCCGGTTACGCTGATTGTAAACGGCTACCGAAATGTGTTAATTAAACATGAGTGGTTTTGGGAGCATCCTTCTGAACTTCGCAATTTTGCGATTGTTTTGGTGATTATGGTGATTTTGGCAGTCTGGGCATATAAAAAATTGAAAAAAGACATCCCGGATGTGCTTTAAAAATTTAAGACATGCCTTTGCTGACCGAGGAGAATTTTTATGAGTAAAACGGTAATTGAGTTTAAACATGTGACGAAGATGTATAAACTCTTCAAAAATGACAAACAGCGCTTCAAGGCGGTGTTCAGCAAAAATACGAAATATAAAAAGAAGATAGCGGTAAACGACTTGTCTTTTCAGATAAAAAAGGGTGAGTCGGTGGCGCTTTTCGGAAAAAACGGCGCAGGAAAATCGACGATTCTTAAGATGATTACGGGGGTAACCTATCCAACGGAGGGTGAAATCATCGTGGACGGAAGAGTCAGCGCGCTGCTGGAGCTTACGGCAGGCTTCGACCCTGAATTTACGGGTCGCGAAAATATATATTTCCGGGGACAGCTCATGGGGCTGACGACGGCAGAAATCCGGGAACTGGAGGATGACATTGTCGATTTTGCGGATTTGGGCGATTATATCGACCAGCCGACGAGAACCTATTCCAGCGGAATGAAGGCCAGACTGGGGTTTGCGATTAATTCAAGCATTCGGCCGGAAATTTTGATTGTGGACGAGGCACTCAGCGTAGGGGACAGTGAATTTAAGAAAAAGTGCATAGACAGAATCAACAAAATCGTGAATGAAGAGGATGTAACTTTCTTATTTGTTACGCACTCAACCGGAGTCGCAAAGTCTTTCTGCAAGAGAGGACTTGTCATGCGGCAGGGAAAACTTCTCTTTGACAGTACGATTGATGAAGCAATTGATTATTATAAGAAGACATTGGAAGAGGATGAAAAAAAGAAAAAGAAAGGCAGGGGGATTTTTGAACAATGATCAGAGCGGATAAAAAAGAAAAGCCGATTTTCTCAGGAAGACATGACGGCAAAAAAAGTCTGAAACAGAAGATTAAAGAAATGCAGACATGGAAAAAGGTTACAATTCTGGTGGTCCTGGTGCTTTTGCTCGCAGCGCTGATTGTAGGCATTGTCGCGTACAGCTACATGAACAGTCTGGTGGACAAGATGCATGAGCCGACGCCGGAAGATTACGATTTGTCGCTGGTTGATGTGGACGGCTATATCAATATTTTGCTTTTGGGTGTGGACAGCAGAGACATGGACAACATAAAGGGGACCCGAAGCGATATGATTATGATTGCCAGCATCAATAAAGACACCAACGATGTTAAGCTGACATCGGTATACAGAGATACTTATTTGAAACTGGGCGATACTTCGACCTATGATAAAATTACACATGCCTGTGTTTACGGCGGTCCTGAAATGACGATGAAATCGCTGAATCAGGCGATGGATCTGAATCTCAGCAACTATGCGGTTGTAAACTTTAAGACGGTTGCAGATGTGGTAGACGCTGTAGGAGGCATTACGGTCGATGTGCAGGATTATGAAATCTACCAGCTTAATAAATACACAAAGCAGACAGCACACAACATCGGAAAGAAAAAATACAATTTGGTTACTGCAGCGGGAACACAGACGCTGGAAGGCGTACAGGCAGTTTCTTACGGCAGAATCAGAAAAGGCGTGGGAGACGATTTTAAGCGTACCGAGAGAATGCGCATCGTTGTAAGCAAAGTATTTGAAAAAGTAAAGACGATGCCTTTCAGTAAGGTGAAAAAGCTGATTGATATGGCTGTTCCGCAGGTGCAGACCAATCTGAAGATGAACGATATTTTAGCACTCGGAATCAGGCTGCCGAGCTACTCGATTTCGTCGGGCGCGGGCTGGCCTTATCAGTGGACAACGGGAATGATTAACAAAGTTTCCTATGTTTTCCCGAACGGCATGGCGAATAATACGACGGAATTCCATAAAGAAGTCTTCGGGCAGGAGGACTATGTTCCTTCCGCTACGGTTACGGCAATCAGCAATGAGATTGCAGCCAGAATCGCAAATGCACGGGCAAACAATGAAATAAAGGGAGAAAAGAAGGGCGAAAGCAAGAAGGATAAAACGACGGATACGAAGGAGCCGCAGACTCCGACAACGCCGGAAATTCCGGATGGCAGTGATGATCCTGATGACCCGAACTACAATCCGGGAAGCGAGCCGACACAGCCGACAACGCCGACGGAACCGACGACGCCAACCGAGCCGACAACTCCAACGGAACCGACGACTCCAACCGAGCCAACAACTCCAACGGAACCGACGACACCGGATAATGGGACAAGTACATCCAATACGGGAGATACCGGGCAACAAGGCACCTGAAACGGGGCCGGAACCGGCAGAACAATTCCGGATGATTTTTGAGGCGTACCTCTTTTGTGCGCAGTAAAATAAATTTTGAAAATAAAAGAAGCAGAGGTAGGAAAAATGGTAAAGGAAAAATTAAACTGGGAAGATGAACAGATAAGACATACTTACAGACATACAGCATCACATATTATGGCGCAGGCAATTCAGCACCTGTGGCCGGACACAAAGTTTGCAATCGGTCCGGCAATCGAAAACGGATTCTACTATGATATGGAATCCGAGCACAAATTCGGCGAAGAAGATTTCTTGAAAATTCAGAAGGAAATGAAAAAAATCGTGCAGCAGAATCTGAAGCTTGAAAGAAGCGAAGTTTCAAGAGAGGAAGCACTGAAGTTCTTCAAGGAAAGAAACCAGGACTATAAGGTTGAACTGATTCAGGACCTTCCGGAAGACGCAGTAATCACAATGTACACGCAGGGTGATTTCACAGATCTTTGTGCGGGACCGCACATGCAGTCAACCGGACAGATCAAGGCATTCAAGCTGATGAGCGTTGCGGGTGCTTACTGGAGAGGTGATTCCGACAGACCGATGCTGCAGAGAATTTATGCAACCGCTTTCCCGTCACAGGAAGAACTGGATGCATATATCAACATGATTGAAGAGGCAAAGAAGAGAGACCACCGTAAACTCGGCCGTGAACTCGGATTGTTCGCATTCCGTGATGAGGCTCCGGGATTCCCGTTCTATCTGCCGAAGGGCATGATCCTCAGAAACGCTCTCATCGACTACTGGAGAGAGGTTCACAAAAAGTGGGATTATGTTGAAATCTCAACACCGCAGATTATGAAAAGAACCCTTTGGGAAACTTCCGGACACTGGGATCACTACAAAGAAAACATGTACACGACGGTTATCGACGGCGAAGACTTTGCAATTAAGCCGATGAACTGCCCGGGAAGCATTCTTGTTTATGATCTGGAACCACATTCCTATCGTGACCTGCCGCTCAGATTCGGCGAACTCGGCATCGTTCACCGCCACGAACTTTCGGGTGCGCTGCACGGTATGTTCCGTGTAAGATGCTTCACACAGGACGACGCACATATTCTGCTTGCAAAAGACCAGATTCAGAGCGAAGTAACCCGTATTGCACAGCTTTTGGACGAAGTCTATTCGGTATTCGGGCTTTCCTATAAAATTGTACTTTCGACTATGCCGGAAGACCACATCGGAACGCGCGAAGATTGGGAAAAGGCAGAGAATGCTCTTGCGGATGCAATTACTTCCATCGGCAAGGAATATGAACTGAATCCGGGAGACGGTGCTTTCTACGGTCCAAAGCTTGACTTCCATGTAAAGGATTCTCTTGGAAGAACATGGCAGTGCGGCACGATTCAGCTCGACTATCAGCTTCCGGGAAGATTCAACCTTGAATATACAGGTTCTGACGGACAGAAACACACTCCGGTTATGATTCACCGCGTTGTATTCGGCTCCATCGAAAGATTCATCGGCGTTATCACAGAGCATTTTGCAGGAAAATTCCCACTGTGGCTGGCCCCGGTACAGGTGAAACTTCTGACGGTAACGGAAAAATTCGTTCCTTATGCAAAGGAAGTTGCAGACAGACTTGAAGCTTGCGGCATCAGAGTTGAACTCGACGACAGAAACGAAAAAATCGGTTATAAGCTTAGAGAAGCGAGAAATCAGAGAGTGAATTACATCTGTGTAATCGGCGAAAGAGAAGCGGAAGCCGGAACATTAACCGTTCGTTCCAGCAAGGCCGGCGAACTCGGCGAGATGTCCGCACAAGAATTTACCGAAAAACTGCTTGAAGAAATCAAAACAAAGGCAATGTAAGAAAAGAAACGTTGTTGAATTGAAATGGAGAAGTGTCAACTTCTCCATTTTTGAAAGAAGAGGATAGACTGTGGATTTAGGTTTTTTTGCAATCAACCGTGAAAGGGAAGCGACGCTTCTGAACGAAGAGGTTCTCAAATATACGAGGAACGACACCCCAAAAGTCCGCTGGTACGGCAAGGGAAATGTAGAAAACGGGGACATGGTACTGTATTTTGGCAGACATGCATCGGAGTGTATCGGTGAAAACAAGCTCGAGCAGCGCCTGATGTGTGACGGTGCATGGAGCATTATACTTTTTCGATACGAGAATAAGGATTGTCTTCCGCTTGTAAAACAATTTAAACTCTCCGAAAACGAGTGCAAGGCCGAGATGCTTGTGGATGTGGTGTTTTCGGAAGAGCATGTATGTATTGAAATTACGGAGAGAGAAACGGTACGCATTTCGATTCACCGGCAGCATTACGAGCGAAAGCTTGATGAAATCGGAGGAGGTCTGCTTCTCTTAATTCGCAGGGGCAGCATCCGATTCTTCAGCAAGCCGCATAACACAAGTGCGGAGCTCAGAGAAATTCTTCAAGGAAAACCGTTTGCCGGATACATCGAGGGGGAAATGTCCGCAAAAGCGGAAGAATTCTTTGCTGAAGGCATTTTAAATGCGGCGGAGAAGCTTACCGGCGCCGAAGATTCCGTTGCGTTCTGCAACATCAACGGCAGAGCGGCTGCGGTTTCAATGCTTTCCGCCGATGCAGCGAGGCTGGGCGGATATTCCGCAATCTATGCAATCGGAGACGAGAAAGAATATCTTGATTTTATTCGAGAAAAAACGCAAGTATATGATTACCTCTTTCATAATGATGAAATTAAAATCGGAAAGAACGAGTTGAGCTGTGAAGCAAGACTTCGCGGTGACGGTGAAAACATTGCGGAAATAAACCGAAATTTGGAAAAAGTCTGCCGCAAGAATGTAACAATCGTGCTCACAGGTGAAAGCGGAACCGGAAAAACATTTCTGGCAAAAGAAATACATAAAAACAGCCGTAGGTCGGAAGGTCCGTTTATAAATGTTAACTGCGCCGCGATTGCCTATAACCTTATTGAAAGCGAACTCTTCGGCTACGAGGACGGTGCGTTTACGGGTGCAAAAAAAGGAGGAAAAGTCGGATATTTTGAGCTTGCGAAGGGCGGAACTCTTTTTCTTGACGAAATTTCAGAACTTCCTTTGCTGCTGCAGGGGAAGCTTTTGGAGGTTTTGCAGGAGGGCACATTTTATCGGGTAGGCGGTGTAAAAAAGATAGTAACCGATGTCAGACTGATTGTTGCCACAAATCGAAACCTTGAGCGCATGGTTAAGGAGGGTCAATTCAGGGAAGACCTTTACTACAGAATAAGCGTATTTCCTATAAAACTTCCGCCTCTCCGTGAAAGAATTGAGGACCTATACAGCATAATCGAGGATACGCTTCCGTCAATCTGCGAGCGGCTGGAAATCGAACCGCTGATGCTGACGGACGAAGCACTTCAAAAGATGAAACAATACCAATGGCCCGGCAATATACGCGAGCTTGAAAATGTTTTGGAGAAAGCGGCGGTTATATCCGAGGGAAACTTTATTCGTGCAGAAGACGTTATTCTTGATAATAATGTGGCGGGAAATCAGATTTCAAAAAACTTGAAAGAGAAAATGAGAAGCTACGAGAAAGAACTGATACAGGCGGCATTCGTGCAATTTGCCGGAAACCGAAAAGCGGTTGCGGAGCACCTTGGAATCAGCAAAACAAATTTGTTTGAAAAAGTACATCAATACGGAATAGATGAGAACCCGGAGGAGAAGAAAATATGAGATTACCGGACAAGATTCGCGAGCGAATCGGCGATTTGCAAGGGGAAATAGGGATATATTATTATGACTTCAACCGGGATACAAGTTTTTTTGTGGGGAACTGCGATGTTTTTCCTTCACTCGGGATTGCAAAGATTGTTCTGATGATTGAAGTCTTTCGTCAAGTTGAGGAAGGGCTTATTCACCTTGATGATACTTATGTTTTGGATAAGAAGCCGCCGTTTGCGATTCCCGAAAACGAATATGAGGCTACGGTGGGCGTGCTCGATTTCCTGCACAAAGGCATGGAGGTGACCATAAGCGATTTAGTGTATCTGATGATGATTATAAGCGACAACTCGGCTTTTAATATCTTGCTCTCAATCGTGGGCATGGACAATGTGAATGATACAATGAAGAAGCTCGGTCTTACGAAGACAAAGATAAGATGCATGTTGTTCGAATGGGATGATATCGATCCCCAAAAGGACAATTATCATTCGGTAAGAGAAATCGGAAGTCTCTTGCGCAGAATTTACAAGAAGCAATTGATTTCTACAGCGGCAAGCGAGCAAATGCTTAAAATTCTGTCATATCACCAGAGAAGGGACATTCTTTCTTCGTTTTCAGACAATGGAATATCCGTTGCGCAACAGACGGGATTTGACATTACATCCCTTCATGCAGCTGCGATTATAATGACGGATAATCCGTTTGTACTATGCATGAGTACAAACAAAATTTCCGCAAAACGCGCAGAAGGCATTATGAAAGACATTGCGTGCATGTGTGGAGAGGCAAGCCAAAACGCAGAGTAATTCGTTCTGAAAAAAGAACGAAATTCTAAAAAAGGAACAAAGAAAGCGGGAGGAAACATAACTTCTGCTTTTTTTAACGCTTTTATGGCTGATTTTTATCTTTTTTGTCATAAGAAAATGTGGCACGAAATTTGCGTTAAAATTTTGCGAAGAAATAAAAAAAGAAAGGAGGCAGCCGAATGCAGTTCATTGACATGCATTGTGATACATTGCTTGAATGTTATCTTCAAGATAAACCGCTGCGTGAAAACGATCTTCAAATTGATTTACAGAGAATTAAGAAAACCGGAGGCATGATGCAGTTCTTTGCAGCATTTCTGATTTCAGGAGAGGCGGCTCAGGAGGAAAATGTCACACTGACACCTTACGAATTGTTTTTTAAGATAGAAGAACTCTACGAAAGGCAGCTTGCTCTGAATAAAGATATCATTGCACCGGTAAGAAAATTCTCGGATATAACGGAAAATGAGCGCGCAGGAAAAATATCATCACTGCTTACGATTGAAGATTCTGCACTTTTGGAAGGCAAAGCAGAAAGACTTCAACCGCTGTATGATAAGGGTGTCAGACTTATGACATTACTTTGGGATAATGAAAACTGCATCGGATTTCCTCGAAGCGATGACGAAACCAACCATCGCAAGGGGCTCAAGAAATTCGGCATTGAAGTTGTCGAGAGAATGAATGAACTTGGAATGGTAGTGGATGTTTCGCATATGTCCGAAGGCGGATTTTACGATGTTGCACGGCACAGTAAAAAACCTTTTGTTGCTTCACATTCGTGTGCAAGGGCATTGTGTGATCACTCGAGGAATTTGACGGATGAACAGCTGAGATGTATTGCTGAGGCAGGGGGAGTTGTCGGAGTCAATTTTTATGCACCGTTTTTGAAAAAGAATGCCGGTGTTTCCAAGAATGACGATATCATAGCACACATAAAACATATGGTCAACATCATGGGTGATGAATGTGTGGCGTTTGGATCCGATTTTGACGGGATTGACTGCAGCTTGGAGATGAGAGATTATGAAGGTTTTAAAGGACTAATCGCAAAACTTGAACAGGAATTTTCGTCGGAAACGATGGAGAAAATCTGTTACAGGAATGTTATTCGTGTCTTAAAAGAATGTATATAGGAACAGGAGGACAAAATGGATAAGAAGAATCACGAAGGCAGCTTTAAAAAAGCTATCGGTCCGTTCAGCGGCATAAGTATCGTTGCCGGCATGGTAATCGGATCCGGTGTTTATTACTTAGGCAGTTATGTATTGGAAAGAACCGGCATGAGCCTCGGATGGTCTTTGGTGGCTTGGATTGTCGGCGGACTTATTACAATTATTTCAGGTCTTTGCTTTGCCGAACTGGGTGCAAGCATGCCGGTGGCAGGCGGACAAACGATTTATCTGAGCAGAGCTTACAGCCCAATGTGGGGATTTTTGAACGGATTTTCATGCTTCCTGCTTGTTGGCTCAGGTGGTGTTGCGGCCCTTGCAATGGCGGCTGTAACTGCTTACAGAACAGTGTTTGAAATCAGTGATGTTATGGTTAAAGTAATAGCAATATTAATCATACTGGTTTTGATGACTATAAACCTCTTGGGTGTAAAGGAAATGACGCTTTATCAAAACTTTTCCATGGTAATCCGTTTAGTTCCGATCATCCTGATTATCATCGTCGGTCTTGCAACCGGTGAACAAAATCCGGACCTTTCCCTTTCCTTGGCAGGAACAAGTGCAGAGGGCGGAAACGTAATCAGCGTAATTTCCATGGTTGGATTTGCAACCTTTGCATCGATGTGGGCATACGACGGATGGTATAACTTGAATACCGTAGCGGAAGAAATGCGCAACCCGAAGAAGGACCTTCCTTTTGCGATTATCGTTTCCCTTGTGGGCGTAACGATAATCTACACTTTATTCTACCTTGCCGTATATAAAGTGCTTCCTATGCAGGATATCGTAAACATGATCAGCGACGGAAATCTGTATCTCGGAAATGAAGTTGTTGCAAGAACACTCGGAGGAACGGGAACTTGGCTCGTTTTGATTTGTATGACAATCGGTATTGTAGGCTCCGCGAATGTAAACACCCTTTGCGACCCTCGTACCTATTATGCAATGGCTCACGAAGGTTACTTCCCTAAGATTTTCGGACACTTAGACGAAAAACACGGCGTACCTTGCTATGGCATCATGATTTCTTCCGGAATGGCAATCCTTCTTGTTATCTTTAACAGCCTTCAGGACTTAACAGACATGTTGATCTTTGCAACATCGATTCTGAATGCGATGACCGTATTTGCGGTTTTGATTATGAGAAAGAAATATCCGGATTTAGAAAGACCGTATAAGGTATGGGGCGGAAAGGTTACCATCGTTATCACATGCATCGCTTATTTGATTCTGATGGTTAACGAACTCCTTGATGCACCGAAGTCCGGTCTCATCGGCATCGGCGTTATGGTAGTCAGCGCATGCGTATACTTCTATTTCAAGAAGAAAAACGGCGGAAAAGAATATCAGGGCGAAGGTATTGAATAAGGAAACGGAAAGACAATGAGATATGAGGATTTAAAATATCTGGCAGTTCCACTGCCCGAAGCGATTGAAAAAGAAAAGTGGGGCGGCTGCTTTGAAAATGCAAGAAAACGAATTAACGAATATTTGCAGGATGAAAAAACAGACTATGCACTGCGCTGCCGTCTCGAACTGGAACTTGGAAATCTGCGAAATCTCGAATCGCGTTATGTCGTAACTCCGGAAGAAGCTTTGCAGATTATGAATGAGCGAATCCCGGATATGACGAGCGACGAACTTGAAAAGCTTAGGATGGAAGATAAGGCGGATTGGATTTATGTAAACGGTGAAGTGAGATATATCGACTGCTTTGACGCAACGCTGTATAAGGTTTATCCTGAAGTATGGAACCGGACAAAAGAAGGGGACACGAGCAATTATGATCTGATTGAAGATTATATTCACAGTAAAACCGACGGAGAAAGCAGTACGGCTCATATCCATATCAGGCATGAATTGGAAATTGCGCCAAAAGCATTGAGAGAAGGAAAAGCCGTCCGCGTGCATATGCCGATTCCAAGAGAACGGAGCGGAATCACAAACTTCAGATTGATAAAATGCTCACACCAACCCGCAGCCGTTTCGGGAGAAAGCGATGCACAACCAACCGTTTATTTTGAAGAAACCGCTAAGGCCGGAGAAGTGTTTGCACTGGAATATGAGTTTGACTATACGGTAACTTACCGCAATCTTAATCTGCTGCTCGATACGCCGGCATATTGCACAGATGCAGACTTGTCTGCAGAGGAAGAGCGTGCATTTGCGCCGGAGAACATGCAAGAAGAGGTACCACACATGATGTTCACGGAGCAGCTTAAGACCTTATGCAAGGAAATTGTAGGAGCGGAGACCGACGATTTGCACAAGGCAAGAAAGATATACGATTATGTTACGACGGAGACGGACTATCGTTTTGTTCGTGACTACGCAAGCATCGACAACCTTTCGGAATACTGTGCGCTGAACCGCAGAGGAGATTGTGGAGTTCAATCCTTGTTGTTTATTACGCTGTGCCGCATCGCAGGAATTCCCGCACAATGGGAATCGGGATTGGAGGCTGCCCCTGACTACGTAGGAGAACATGATTGGGCAAAGTTTTTTATACGCGGAATCGGCTGGCTTTATGCGGATTTGGCAGGCGGTGCACTGGCATATGTGCGCAAATCGTTTGACCGGTGGAACTTTTTCTTCGGAAATGTGGATCCTTACCGAATTCCGATTAATGATCATTTTCAGTGTGACTTCGCAGTGAAGAAACAGCATTGGAGATTGGATCCGTATGATAATCAGTGCGGTGAGATTGAATATGACGATTGCGGAGTTTACGGAGATGACTTGGTGTATCGCTATATACCGATAGATATTCATATTAAATGTACCTAAAGAAAGGCGAATTTTGGCGAAAAATGTCGAAACATTTTTCGCCATTTTTCTTGGAAATATGACATAATTAAGAAAACGCTAAAGTTTGAAGCCGGAAATGAAAGGGAAAAGGTGGACCCATGGAAAAATTTTTACCTTTAATAAACAGAGAAAACTGCTGCAAAATATGGCTGAAAGACATTATTTATCTTGAAAATGAATCCAGGATGGTTCATATTGTAACGACGAAAGGCTGTTATCATGAATATGCGAAACTTTCGGATTTACTGCAGTATTTCAGTGGGGAACCTTGTTTTTTTTCAGCAATGAAGAGACTTATCGTTAATTTTGATCATGTGAGCTCAATGAAAAATCAGGTAATCTGCTTCAGTGATGGGACGGAATACCCGCTCGGACGCGTGAACTATCTTAAAACGAAACAGACTTTTGTTAATTATATGCTTAACTCACCGGGAAGGAATCGTTTTACAAAGGAACCCGCAAAGGCAGACCCTAAAAAAACCTGCTGAAAGTTAAAAATATTATGAAAATATTACTTTAAAATGCTTGCGATAGGAAACATTTTATTGTATAATTCAATGTGGTGCATCTATACGATGCATTAAAAATAATTTAGCACACCGCTCCTTTGAGATGGTTGCCGCAACTTCCTGAAATAAGGATGCGTATCGGCTTTTAACGGCAGGCAGAGCCTTGCACAGGTGGAAGCCGGCAGGCGGTATTTTACTCGCAGGCGGTGGAAGAAGAAACCAGGAGGAATTTAAAATGGCAGTAATTTCAATGAAACAATTACTCGAAGCAGGTGTACATTTCGGACACCAGACAAGAAGATGGAATCCTAAGATGGCTCCGTACATTTTCACAGAGAGAAACGGAATCTACATCATCGACTTACAGAAGACTGTAAAGAAGATTGACGAAGCTTACGATTTCATGAGACAGGTTGGAGAATCCGGTAAACCGGTTCTTTTCGTAGGTACGAAGAAGCAGGCTCAGCAGGCTGTTGTAGATGAAGCAAACAGATGCGGTCAGTACTACGTAAGCGAAAGATGGCTCGGCGGAATGCTCACAAACCACAAGACAATCGCTAAGAGAATCCAGAGATTAAACGACATTCGCAGAATGGAAGAAGACGGAACTTTCGAAAAGTTAGCGAAGAAGGAAGTTATCAAGCTCAGAGCAGAAGCTGACAAGTTAGAAAAGTTCTTAGGCGGAATCAAGGACATGAAGGGAATGCCTGGCGCATTATTCATCGTTGACCCTAAGAAGGAAAGAATCGCAGTTAAGGAAGCAAGAATCCTTGGTATTCCTATCGTTGGTATCGTTGATACAAACTGTGACCCTGACGATGTTGACTATGTAATTCCTGCAAACGACGACGCAATCAGAGCCGTTAAGTTAATCGCAGGCAGAATGGCAGACGCTATCATCGAAGCAAATCAGGGCGAAAGCTTTGACGAAGGAACTCCGGAAGAAGCAGCAGAAGAAGCTGCTGAAGAAGCTGAAGAAGCAGCAGAAGAAACTGCTGCAGAATAATTTACGGGTTTTAACGAGGAGGAAAAAAGAATGGCTGTAACTGCTCAGATGGTTAAAGAATTAAGAGAAATGACCGGTGCCGGCATGATGGACTGCAAAAAGGCATTGGTTGAAGTTGACGGCAACATCGAAGCTGCTGTTGACTATTTAAAGGAAAAAGGACTTGCTAAGGCTGCTAAGAAAGCCGGCAGAATTGCTGCAGAAGGTCTGGTAAAGATCGCTTTCACTGACGATCACAAAACTGCTGCTATCGTTGAAGTAAACTCCGAAACAGACTTCGTTTCCAAGAACGAAGAATTCGTAAACTTCGTAGATGACCTTGCGAAACTCGCATTAACAGCAGAAACGAACGATATCGAAGCATTCAAGGCTATGGCTTATGAAGATTCCACAGTTGCTGATGTTTTAGCTGCAAAGATCGCTAAGATTGGCGAAAACATGTCAATCAGAAGAATTGAAAAGGCATCCGGAGATGTGGTTGCTTCTTATATCCACGGCGGCGGCAGAATCGGCGTTATCGTTGTAGGAAGCGGCGAAGCAACAGATGCTGTTAAGGAAGCTTTAACAAATATCGCAATGCAGGTTGCTGCAATGAACCCACAGTATGTAAGCAGAAACGACATTTCTGCAGATGAACTTGCTAAGATTAAGGAAATCACGCTTGAAAGCGCATTAAACGATCCGTTCTCGCTTCCGAAGCCAATCTTAAACGAATTACTGGATAAGGCTGTTAATGGTGTTTGGGATGCTGAAGATGTTGCAATCTTAGAAGAAAAGAGAAACGACAAGAGCTTCAATTTCAACTATTTACCGAACTTCCTTTCACAGGAAGCGAAGACTAAGCTTGCTGAACTTGCAGTTGCTGATAAGGAAGCGATTACTGCAAACAAGATTTTCCATGGTCTTGTAGATGGTCGTGTTTCCAAGCAGTTAAAGGATATCTGCCTGCTTGATCAGACTTATGTAAGAGCAGAAGATGGCAAGCAGACCGTTGCGAAGTACCTTGAATCCGTAAGCAAGGATCTTTCCCTTGCTAAGGTAGTGCGTTTCGAAGTAGGCGAAGGTATCGAAAAGAAAGAAGAAAACTTTGCTGAAGAAGTAGCTAAGCAGATGAAATAATTTGCAAAACAGCTCAAATAATTCGCAAACCAGCTGAAATAAAAAATAAAACCGCTCAAACAAAAGAGCAAAAAACCAAAAAATCGTCAACAACACTAAACCTCGTAAAATCATTATTGATTTTACGAGGTTTATATGTATGATGAAAGAAAGATGAAAAACTACAAAATATAAGTTGAAAGGAGAGAAAAACAATGGTAAAGACAGAAATTTTAAATGTCAACGGAAATGAAGTTCAAGGAGTACTCATTCATGCACCGGGAGGAGAAGGACACCCGAATATGATTGTCCTTGTTTGCAAACACGGTTACATTATGTGCGGATATCTGAACCAGGAGGCGGCTACAAACTTCGGAGATGCCGCATGCGTAATCGGCGGAAGCTCTTTTGAGGATATTCTTGCAAATCCGGTTAAAGCGGTATTGCCTGAGGCAGAAAAACTCGGCATTAAGATTGGAATGACCGGAGCGGAAGTTTGCGATATTCTTAATAAATAATAATTTAACTAAGGTATCACACAAAACTCCCCACAGGGCATCTTGCTTTGTGGGGAGTTAAAAATATATGCCTTTTATTCAATCACACCGGTCAGATAGGCATTCAGAATGTTTTGCGGTGCATCATAGTAAAAACTGCTGTTAAAATCTTCGATTTTTTCGCTTACGAAGGAATGATAAGCTTCGAAAAGCGCAGGTATAATGTCCATTTGCTTTTCTTTTGAGATGCCTAGAATGAGACGTTTAAAAACCTTGCCGATATCCCAATGGGAAGGGAGTGCGTATTTTGTCCGCGCAACACTGTCGAAGTTTCCTTCGTTGATTTTTGCCTCTTCTATAAAGTCATCGCTGACGCGCTCGATATTATCACTGTGATAAACATCCGCTAAATTATAAATCTTGGCGATACGGTTCTCACCGAGTGCATCAACTATATCCTTTCGTCTGTTCTTTGTTTTTCTGGCAATGTAGTCAATGAGACTGCAAGTGTAAAACAAGTCGTTTGCTTTTGAATCTTCGCGTCCCGTCATAATTTCATTTCCTCACTTCCAATAAATGTCAAACAGTCTAAGGCTGCATCTGTGCAAAAATTGATTTGATGTGTTGGATATTTGAATTTTGCCATGGCCCAAAACTGCTCTCGGGTAATAATGCCGTCTATGTAGTCGGCAATGAAATTATATATTTGATCGTTTGCCATAGCACCGATGACGATGTCATAATCGTGAGCCTTTCCATGCCGACAATTGATGATAAAATCTAACCATTCTTCCGTCATTTCGCGAAACTCAAGAATTTTCAAATCCGTATTCAGACGCACAGTGTAAGTGTTGACCACAGGAGAATCATAGCGCTGAGCCCAGCGCTGTGCTTGCTCACGCAAAATAGTACAATAGAAACCGGGACCGAAGTCTTTTGTATTCCGCCCGATTCTGATTTCCGGATGCTGAATGGTCATATTACTGCCATGATATACGGTCATTTTACCCATAAGCCTTACATACATCCTTTCCTTAAAGTAATTACATCATAACGCAGTTTTTTTGTATGGTCAAGCATTCTCGCTGCTTTCCTGTGCAGCGGCACTGACTTCAATTCCGTTTACGGTAATTCCGTCCTCTACGGGAATTACCAGGCAGCATCTTCCGTCAATGACCTTCGTTTCAATCAAAGCGGTGTATTCGGGGTCAACGGTGATTTTTACCTGTGGGGTAGTCATCTCGAATTTCTTGGTCTCCATCACATTAATCGGGTTCAGGGCCGCGGATTCGCCAAATTCCCGACGACAGGCTTCGTTGAATGCGCTGACCTTTTCCGCCGGGATGCCGCTTCCCTTTAAAATATCGTCTACATCTTCAACCTCAATTTCAGGGACCTCCGGGTCATTGCTTTCCTTATGAAGCAGCAAGCGTTCGCGCAGCTCGCTGTGAACGGCTCGGACAACCTCAAGGCTGCAGTCTTCTCCTAAAGATTCACAAAGCACGCCGCGGAAGGTGTTTTTTTGTGCGCCCGCTGACATCGGAATCTGCTCTGTGCAGAAAACGCCCGAAAGAAAATCTTCGTGAATATCGGAAACAGCACGGCTGTAGTACAGGGCATTGTAGATATTCGTGCCGCGGTCATCGAAGGCAGGGAAGAGGAACCCAAGCTCCGGCGCACCAAGCACATGGCCGGTGGAGGCACCGCGGAAATTATGCTCATCCGCCATATAGCGCAGGGAAGATTTTGCATCTTTGACCGGGCAGATACAGCAGAGTATGTAGTCAAAGACTTCGCCCGAGCCCTCCTCAAAAATCTCGTCATCGCTTCCTTTAAACGGCACATCGTAGGAATCGGATGCGAGAAGAATGACATAGCTGTCATCGCCGAAATCCAGCGACTCGATAATTCTGCGATAGAGTGTGTCGCGAAGTCCCTCGTCGCGGAGATGGCAGCTGCGGAGTGCCTGCAGCAGACGATGCTCGTCGCTGTTTTCCACCTGCGCGGTACTGAATTCAATGTCAACAAGATTTTTTCCGAGCGTGCCGGAAAGCGTTTTCTTCAAAAGTTTAAAATACAGTTCTGCCTCTTCCTGCTCCATCAGTCCCACGGATAGATCAAGTGTCGTTACGATTTCGCGTGCGGCGTTGACATAGCAGCCATAGATGCGGCTGATGCTGTCTTTTTCGGGGTTAAAGCGTTTCTTGATTTCTCTGACTTCTTTCTGATTCATCTATTTCAATTTTCCTTTTCTTTTCTTTTCGTTGTAATGCGGCCTGTCTTTTCTTCTGCGAAGCGATGCCGCTTTATTATTTTACTATCTGCAGACTGCCTGCGTCAATTGTTTTTCATAAAACCTTCACAAACCTTCACAAATTTGGAACGCTGAAGGAACTCTATGGGAAGCTCCGAGGAACAGTAACACAGTATAATAAACTTGAAAATTAACAGAAATTTTGGAGGTAACATTATGTTTTTTGAGGAAATCGCAAAATTAATTGCAGAACGTACAGGCTGTGACATCACAGCAATCAAACCGGAGAGTAAAATTACAGAGCTTGGAATCGATTCGCTTGATACAGTTGAAATTCTTATGGAGTTGGAAGACATAGCGGGAGTGGAACTGGAGCTGGACAGCCCGGTAGAAACCGTAGAAGATTTAGATAAGTTTATCCAAAGCAAGAAAGGCTAAGAGAATGCTAAAATCAGAAATTTGTGAATTGCTGGATATAAAATATCCGATTTTTCAGGGCGGTATGGCGTGGATTGCTGACGGGAAGTTGGCTGCAGCCGTATCGGAAGGCGGTGGCCTGGGGATTATTGCAGCAGGAAATGCGCCGGCAGACTATGTTCGCGAGCAGGTTCAAATTGCGCGCTCGCTTACAAACAAACCAATTGGCGTGAACATTATGCTGCTTAGTCCTTTTGCGGAGGAAGTTGCAGAAGCGGTGTGCGAGGAAAAGGTGGAAGTCGTGACAACCGGAGCAGGCAATCCGTCAAAATATATGAAACGCTGGACGCAGGCGGGAATCAAGGTTATTCCTGTGGTCGCATCAGCGGCAATGGCAAAACTTGTAAGCCGAATGGGTGCATCGGCAGTCATCGCAGAAGGAGGCGAAAGCGGGGGTCACGTAGGAGACCTGACGACAATGGTTTTAGTTCCGCAGGTTTGTGATGCAACCAATTTACCTGTGATTGCTGCCGGCGGTATCGCAGATGGACGAGGAATGGCGGCAGCTTTTATGCTGGGTGCCTGTGGTGTACAGATGGGAACCCGTTTCCTGAGTGCAAGGGAATGTACGATTCACCCGAATTACAGAGAAAAAATTTTGAAAGCGGGAGATCTTTGCACGATGGTAACCGGAAGGCGATTGGGACATCCGGTTCGCAGTCTGCGAACCCCATTTGCGCGTGAGTATTTTGCAGCGGAATATGCGGGTGTTTCCGACGAGGAATTGGAACAGCTGGGTTCAGGAGCATTGCGACGGGCAGTGCAGGAAGGTGACAGTCTGAGAGGGTGCTTCCTGGCGGGACAGGTTGCTGCAATGGTAACAAAGGAGCAGCCTGCGGCAGAAATTATAAAGGAGGTTGCGGAAGAGGCAGAGCCAATTCTGCAAAAAGCGACAGAATGGATAAAATAGCTTTTGTTTTTTCCGGTCAAGGAGACCAGTATCCCGGAATGGGAAAAAGCCTTGCCGAAAAGAGTCCGGCAGCGGCTCGAATTTTTCAAATGTGTGATCGATTACGTCCGGGCACTTCACAGATGTGTTTCGAGGGAAGCGTTATGGAACTTCAGGAAACAAAAAATACGCAGCCCTGTCTGTTTGCAATGGAACTGGCGGCGTACGAATTCCTCGCTGAAAAAGGAGTTCAACCGAATATGGCAGCCGGATTTTCGCTCGGCGAGGTAACCGCAGCGACGGCAGCAGGTATTTTCGATTACGAAACCGGATTTCGACTTGTTTGCCTGCGAGGGGAATTCATGCAGAAAGAAGCGGAAAAATTTGATACCTCTATGGCAGCTGTTTTGAAGTTAGACGAAGAACGGGTAGGTGCGCTCTGCAGTCAGTTTTCGCATATCTACCCGGTGAATTATAATTGTCCGGGACAGATTACGGTCTCAGGACTCGCAGAAGAAATGAAAAGCTTTTCGAAACTGGTTAAGGAGAATGGGGGAAGGGCTCTGCCCCTCAAGGTGAAGGGAGCCTTTCACTCTCCTTTTATGAAAGAGGCTGCGAAAGCCTTCCATGCCGCGCTGGAGAGTACAACGATAAAACAAAAACAATTCCCGCTTTATTCGGATTTAACGGCAATGCCCTATGCAGAAAATGTACCTGAGCTGTTATCGGAACAGATAACAGGGCCGGTTTACTGGGAAAAACTGATCCGAAACATGATCGCGGATGGGGCGGACACTTTTATTGAAATTGGTCCGGGCAGCACTCTGTGTAATATGATACGAAAAATCGACGCAGAGGTGAAAGTCTGTGGATTTGAGGAACTGATAGCGGAGGAAGGGAAATGTTAAAAGGAAAAACAGCGGTTATTACAGGTGGAACCCGTGGTATCGGAGCAGCAATTGCTCAGCAGTACGCTTCCATGGGGGTAAATCTGGCATTAATTTATGCGGGAAACAGACAGGCCGCGGAAGAATTACGCTGCATATGTGAAGAAAACTACAAGGTGAAGGCAAGGATTTACCAATGTGATGTATCAGATTTTACGGAAACGAAAGAAGTCGTTGCTGAAATCAAGAAAGATTTCGAAACCGTTCACATACTGGTAAATAATGCAGGAATTACCCGGGATGGTCTGCTTGCAACAATGAAAGAAGAGGATTTCGATACGGTTATAGATGTAAATCTTAAGGGTGCTTTCCATATGATCCGCCATTTGAGCGGAATGTTTATCCGCAATCGGGAAGGCTGCATTATCAATCTTTCCTCGGTAAGCGGTTTAATGGGAAACGCAGGGCAAACGAATTACGCAGCATCGAAAGCCGGGCTGATTGGACTGACGAAAAGTGTTGCCAGGGAGATGGCTGCGAAGGGGATTCGCTGTAATGCCATTGCTCCGGGGTTTATTGCTACGGATATGACGGAAGACTGCCAAAGCAATACACTTTTGCAGGCAATTCCGCTTGGCAGAATGGGGACACCTGAAGAAATTGCGCATGCGGCGGTTTACTTAGCCGAAGCTGAATATGTGACAGGTGCAGTACTTCAAGTAGACGGCGGTATCGCAATGTAAAGGAGAGTGGAAAATGGATAAAGAAAGACGAGTTGCGGTAACAGGTCTGGGCGCAATTACACCACTGGGAAACAGTGTGAGTGAAACCTGGGAGGCCTTAAAAGCCGGAAAAAACGGCATCGGAGAGATTACCGCTTTTGATACAGAAAAATTTAAGGCAAAACTTGCCGCGGAAGTCAAGGGGTTTCGCCCTGAAGACTATCTGGAAGTCAATGACATTTTAAGAACTGACCGTTATGCACAGTTTGCAGCGGCAGCGGCGCAGCAGGCAGTCTGCGACAGCGGAATTGAAGGAAAGGTAGAAGCGGAACGTTTCGCAGTACTTTTCGGAACCGGAATCGGCGGAATTCGAACTTTTGAAGCAGAATATGCAAAGCTTTTGGAAAAAGGACCACGCAGGGTGTCTCCCTTATTTATCCCCATGATGATTAGTAATATGGCTTGTGGCCTGATTGCTATGAGGCATGACTGCCGAGGCGGCGCGATGCCGGCGGTGACGGCATGTGCGTCCGGCTCCAATGCAATAGGAGAAGCGATGCGGTTGATTCGCCACGGTTATGCGGATGCAGTCATTACAGGTGGGGCGGAAGCGTCCATATGCCCATCTGCAGTTGCGGGATTTATTAATATGCAGGCCCTTTCTGTTTCGGACAACCCGGAGGCAGCATCGCTTCCTTTTGACCGCAGACGAGGAGGTTTTGTCATAGGAGAGGGAGCCGCAGCGCTGATTTTGGAAGAGTATGAGCATGCGAAAGCAAGAGGCGCGAAAATCTACGGAGAGGTCTGTGGGTACGGAAGCACCTGCGATGCCTACCATATTACCGCACCGCACCCGGAAGCAAGAGGAGGCGCACGCGCAATGCAGGATGCACTTATGGAGGCAGGTTATACGGAAAAGGATATCGTTTATGTGAACGCACACGGAACGGGGACTCCAATGAATGACAAGGTCGAAACCCTGGCAATCAAAAAAGCATTTGGGGAAGCAGCGGCAAAAAATGTATTCATCAGCTCAACAAAATCCATGACCGGCCATATGCTTGGTGCAGCCGGAGCTGTGGAAGCTTTAGCGTGTCTTATGGCACTCCGGGAGGGAATAATTCCTCCTACGATCAATTTAAAGGAGCAGGATGAGGAGTGTGATTTAAACTATGTTCCGCGAAAGGCTGTAAAAGCCGGGATAACTTTAGCAATATCCAATTCTCTTGGCTTCGGCGGACATAACGCAAGCCTGACATTCAGGAAGGAATAGTATATGAAAGAAAATGATATCAGAAAATATGCTGAACTGATGAAAGAACTGGAGCTTACCGGGCTTGAAATCACGGAGAACAATCAGGTTGTTCGACTGGAACGCAGTCCGGCGGCAAAAATTCCGCAAACAACGGGAAGCAGTTTTCTTCCCGGAGCGGCAGACGCAAGCGCAGAGAATGATAACGGAATCAATTTAAGCGAGAAGGATGAAGCAGATTCTTTTCACAGCGTGAAGTCTCCTCTGGTGGGTGTTTTCTATGCAGCACCTGCCGAAAATGCAGAACCCTATGTATCGGTAGGTGAGTCTGTAAAAAAAGGACAGGTGCTTTGTATCATCGAAGCGATGAAGCTGATGAATGAAATCACAGCCGAAGAGGATGGCGTTATTTTAGAAATTACAGCTGCTAACGGGCAGATGGTGGAATACGGAAGCGAACTTTTTCGCATGAGAAAACAGGGGTGAAACATGAATCGAGAGGAAATTATGCAAATCCTGCCGCATAGGCAGGATATGCTGCTGCTGGACAGCGTATGCAGCAGCAATGGAACCGCAGAGGGCTTTTATACTGTGCGCGGAGATGAGTATTTTCTTCGGGGACATTTTCCGGGAAATGCAGTCGTGCCGGGTGTGATTTTATGTGAAATTCTGGCGCAGTCCGCTTGCGTTTTACTGAAGGACTGCTTACAGGAAGGAGAGATTCCAATGTACACCGGGCTTAATAATGTGAAGTTCAGAATGCCGGCGAAACCGGGAGATACCTTGCATACAAGTTGTAGGATTACAAGGGCAAAGCCGCCTTTTTATTTTGCGGAGGGGCAGATGCGTATAGGGGAACGAATTTGTATGTCTGCAGAGTTTTCATTTGCGATTACGGGGGAAGCATTATGTTCTCAAAAATACTAATCGCAAATCGGGGAGAGATTGCAGTACGTATTATTCGGGCGTGCAGAGAAATGGGGATTGCAACGGTAGCTGTGTTTTCTGAGGCTGATAAAAATGCGCTGCATGTGGCACTCGCAGATGAAAGCTGCTGCATAGGGGCTGCAGAAGCCTCCGAAAGTTATCTAAACCGGGAGCGCATCATCAGCGCGGCAATCCTGAAAGGAGCGCAGGCAATCCATCCGGGCTATGGCTTTCTTTCGGAGAATGCGGAATTTGCAAAGCTCTGCAGAAAGAATGATTTGGTATTCATCGGGCCTGCAGCGGAAAGCATGGAACATCTAAGTGACAAAGCGCGTATTAAAGAGGAAATGAAAACAGCGGGGCTTGCAACCATTCCCGGAAGTGGGATCGTCAGCAATATCGAAGAAGCAAAAAAAGAAGCGGCAAGGCTTGGATATCCTGTGATGCTGAAAGCCTGCGCAGGAGGCGGCGGACGCGGAATCCGCATGATTCGCAGAGAAACGGAAATGCAGGAAATATTTCTGCAGGCATCTGCCGAAGCCATGAATGCGTTTGGCGATGGAAGCCTGTACTTGGAGAAATACATCTTTCCCGCGCGACACGTGGAATTTCAAGTTTTGGCGGATGAATCAGGCAAGGTTGTGTGTTTGGGAGAACGCGACTGTTCTTTACAAAGACGAAACCAGAAACTGGTAGAAGAAACACCTTCACCGCTTGTAAAACATGCAGAGCGAATGAAGATGAGTGCGGCGGTGTGCAGAGCTGTGAAAAAAATCGGATATGTCGGGGTAGGAACTTTAGAATTTTTATTGGATACAAAAGGAAATTTCTGGTTTATGGAGATGAATGTGAGACTGCAGGTGGAGCATTCCGTAACAGAAATGCTGACGGGTATTGACATCGTAAAATGGCAGATTCGCATTGCGGCGGGGATTCCGCTGCAGCTTTCTCAAGGAGAGATTCCCGCAGAGGGATGTGCGCTTGAATGCAGAATTAATGCGCTTGCTTGCGGAAGTGTGCGAATGCTGCATATACCGGGAGGACCGTCTGTACGTTTCGATACGTGGCTGACGGATGGAACGACGATCCTGCCATACTATGACTCGCTTTTGGGCAAATTGGTTGTATATTCGCCTTCGCGGGAGGAAGCACTGCGAAAAATGCGGGCAGCGCTTTGCGAACTGATCATAGGCGGTATTCCGACCAATATAGAAGAACAACTTGAAATCTTAGATGATGAACGCTTCATATCGGGTAATTACGACTTGACGTTTATGGAAAACAGGTGAGAATATGGAATTCATTCGATTTTTAAAACCGAAAAACAAATTAGAAGAAGGCGGAAGAAAGGCAGCTCCTGTTCAGATTGATGAGGGAGAGCCTGAAGAAAAATGTCCGAATTGTCATAAAAGCATTCCGGTGAGCCGCTTGACTGCCGACAATCTTGTGTGCAAATGCGGACATCATTTTCGTATGAGTGCACGGCAGCGAATCCATATGCTTGCAGATGAGGGAAGCTTTCGGGAATTATTTGCTGATATACAGACGAAGAATCCACTGGATTTTCCGGGGTATTCCGAAAAAATCAAAATGGCTCGCCTCACAAGCAGGGAGGATGAGGGAGTTCTTTGCGGTACGGCTGCGTTAGATGGATTGCCATGTGCTCTGTTTGTGATGGAATCCCGGTTTATGATGGGAAGCATGGGGAGCGCAGTTGGGGAGAAGATTACCTCTTTATTTGAATATGCCACTGCCCACAGGTTTCCGGTTCTTGGATTTACGGTTTCCGGCGGGGCACGTATGCAAGAGGGATTGGTGTCATTGATGCAGATGGCAAAAGTCAGCGCAGCGGTGAAAAGACATAGCGACGCAGGCTTGCTTTATTTGGCGGTTTTAACCGATCCGACAACAGGTGGTGTAACGGCCAGCTTTGCGATGGAAGCCGATATCATCATGGCAGAGCCGGGGGCGACTGTGGGTTTTGCCGGTGCCAGAGTGATTCGTCAGACAACGAGGAAGACACTTCCAAAGGGATTTCAGACTGCTGAATTTGTTCTTCAGCATGGTTTTATCGATTGCCTGTGTCCGCGCCATGGACAAAAGGAGTTTATAGCGGAACTTCTGAAAATGCATGACGGGAGGAGAAGAGGATGAGCAAAAGCAAAACATTTTATGACCGTGTAAAAATTGCGCGCAGCAGTAAGCGTCCTACGGGACTGGACTATATTCGATGTATTTTCAAAGGATTTACAGAGTTTCACGGAGATCGCTGTTATGCCGACGATGCAGCGATTGTCGGAGGCATTGCATGGCTTGAAGAAATGCCGGTTACGGTAATCGCTATTGAAAAAGGACACAGCGCAAAAGAGAGAAGTCAAAGAAATCTCGGAGCACCGCATCCGGAAGGATACCGCAAAGCTCTTCGTTTAATGAAGCAGGCAGAAAAATTCGGAAGACCGGTTATCTGCTTTGTGGATACATCCGGAGCTTTTTGTGGGATTGAAGCGGAAGAGCGCGGTCAGGGACAGGCGATTGCAGCAAATTTGATGGAAATGTCAACGTTATGTGTCCCAATTATCACCATATTTATCGGCGAAGGCGGAAGTGGGGGTGCTTTGGCGCTCGCTGTTTCCGATCGCGTATGGATGCTGGAAAATGCTGTTTATTCGGTTATTTCCCCGGAGGGCTGTGCAAGCATTCTCTGGAAAGACGCCGGCAAAGCCGATGAAGCTGCAGCGTGTCTGAAACTTACAGCAGAATATGCAAAGAAATTTGGAATTATAGAAAAAGTTCTTTCCGAAGAAAAAATCGGAAAAAAAGAATTTTTCAATTATATCGGAAAGGCTTTATGCAGGGAGCTGACAGAACTTGCAAAAGAAACGGATTTGGTGGAGAAACGTTACGAACGCTTTCGGAAAATCGGTGCTGATGCGAAAACGAGGGAGCAAATGAAATTATGAGTATTTATCAAAGGTTTTGTACGGAAATATGCGACGAACGGGGAAGACTGCAAAAATTGTCTTTGAACTACCCTGAAAATTTTAATTTTGGATATGATGTGGTTGACGCAATCGCAGCGGAATCACCGGATAAACGTGCGCTCGTATGGTGTGGAAGCGATAATCAAGAGAAAATTTTCAGCTTTGAAGATGTTCGGCGCAGCAGCAACCGTATGGCAAATCTCTTTCGCCGGGCGGGAATCGGCAGGGGCGATCGCGTAATGCTGGTTTTAAAAAGACATTACGAATATTGGTTTGCAGCAATCGCGCTCCATAAGCTGGGAGCTGTAATGATTCCGGTGACACATATGCTGACAACAGCGGATTTCGTTTATCGAATGAAAGCAGCCCCCATGAAAGCGATTGTCTGCACCTGTCAAAATGAGGTTCCTTCAAAAATTCGTCAAGCTTTGAAGGAAAGCGGAATTCATGCGAAGCTTTGGTGTGCACAAGGAGATGCCGAAGGCTTCGAAAACTTAAATGAGGCGATGGAAAAAGAAAACGAAGAATTCGCGCGTGTGGAAACCCTAGC
Organism: uncultured Clostridia bacterium; assembly: GCA_934233735.1. GTDB lineage: Bacteria > Bacillota > Clostridia > Peptostreptococcales > Anaerovoracaceae > CAG-238. Next base: position 102,249 of record CAKQGQ010000001.1, read on the forward strand.
CTCCGAACCCATGCTGCTTTACTTTACATCAGGAACAACCGGATATCCTAAGGGCGTTATACATGACGGCACCTATCCGCTGGCTCATATTGTTACTGCAAAATATTGGCAGCAGGCAGAAGACGGTGGTCTTCATTTCAGCGTAGCGGAAACCGGATGGGCGAAAGCGTCCTGGGGAAAATTATACGGGCAGTGGCTTGTTGGAAGCGCTGTCATGGTATATGATTTTGAAAACTTTGATCCAAAGCAGCTTGTTGCGATCATCAACCGCTATGGCGTGACTTCTTTCTGTGCACCTCCGACTGTCTATCGTTATCTGGTTCGGAAAGGAATTGCTAAAATGCCAACGTTAAAGCATGCGGTAACGGCAGGAGAAACGCTTTCTCCCGAAGTTTTTCGTAAGTTTACGAAAAGCACGGGACTGACGCTCTGTGAAGGATATGGGCAGACGGAAACAACGCTTCTGCTGGCAAACTTCAAGGGTGATGAGGCGGAGGCAGGCGCGATGGGAAGACCATCGCCGTTTTATAATATTCGTCTGCAGGATCGGTGTGGCAATCCGGTTGCGCCGGGCGAGATCGGGGAAATCGTGATTGTTCCGCCGGAAAATGAGAGGCAGCCGGGCATTTTTACGGGCTATCTCAATAATGACGAGCAGTATCGCTATATGTGGCGCGGCGGTGTTTATCATACGGGGGATGCTGCCTACATGGATGAAAACGGACGCTATCGGTTTCATGGACGCTTTGATGATATCATCAAGACCGGAGGATTTCGCGTTGGACCTTACGAAATTGAGAATATTCTGATGGAGCATCCCGCTGTTGTGGAATGCAGTGTAATCGGAGTAAAGGACTCCTTGCGTGGGCAGGCCATTAAAGCCTTTATTGTGCCCGGAAAGAGCTGGGCAGCGGATGAACAACTTGCACAGGAAATTAAAAGCTTCTGCAATCACCGGCTCGCCGAATACAAGTGGATTCGCATAATTGAATTCACAGATGAGATGCCGAAGACAATCAGTGGAAAAATTCGTAAGAATGAACAACGCTGCTCGGGCGTTTGACAAGTGAAGCGGATTCAGAGAAAATCAAGTTGATTGCCGATACCGTTTATTACTCTTGCCAGAGCTGATTCTATCCAGTATAATGAGAGTGAAGTCAGGGGAACGGGGGATATGAAAATGAAAGATGCAGAGATGATACTAAGCCGCGGCATCAGCGGTTTTCATCGTTATATACTGGATGAACCGGCACATATCTGCTATGTGAGCGAAAACTTTTGCAGAATGGTAGGAATCACTGAAGAAGATTTTTTTGCTCAAAAGGAAAATGCCTATGTGGAAATTCTTCATCCCGCAGACCGCCTTGCATATGAAGACTTTTTGGACAAGTTAAAACACAAGGAGCAGAGTCTGACGAGTGAGTATCGAATTTTGAAGACTGACGGAGAAGTCCTGTATGTTCGGGATCAGGCAGTTTCCTATCGAAACAGTGAAGGGCAGATGATGTGTGATTCGATTTTGACGGATATTACGGATCTCATCAAACAAAATCACGAGATGAAGTTTCTCAACGAAACGATTCCATGCGGATTTTTGAAGTATACCTGTGAGAAACAGCCCAAAATCACTTATATGAATCAAAAAATGAAAGAAATTCTGGCTTTTCCGAGGAGAGAGGCGGATAACCGTGAAGATATGACAGAACTGTATCTCGATAATATTTTTTTGATGATTCCCATTGAGGAGAGGCGAAGATTTGCTGCTTACCTGGGACGTGTACGTGTGGCAGGCGCACCCGTGGCAGGTGAAATCACATTACAAAGGTGTGATGGTACGCGTGCCTATGTATTCGGCTGGGTAACCAAGAGCGTGAACGAAGACGGAAACGAGGAGTTCCAAAGTGTCTGTATGGACATCACCAATCGACACCGCAGAAGAAGAGAGCGCGAAATTCGACGTTATCTAAAAGCGATTTCTGAGGTTTATGATCGAATTTTCGAGTGTGATTTCGGTGCGAGAACGGTAAAATGCGTGTACAGCAAGGATGAAGATGAACGGAAGCAGATAGGCAGCCTCCCGATTCATTTGGAGGAATCGACGGAAAGCTGTGTATTTGGGCATGTGGATGAACGTGATTTGGAACGTGTCAGGGAATTCTTTCGCGGAGCCATGTGGCAGACAGAGAAAAGCAGCAGAGAAAAACCGCCTCAGATTCTATACCGCACGCAGCAGCAAGAAGGCGGATGGCAATGGAACAGTGGGGTGTTTTTCAATATAGATGATTCGACAAGTCTATATTGCATAAGAAAAATTCCGGATTTTGCGCAGACAGATATTTTGAGAGAAGAGAATACCTCTCTCAAAGAGAATATGCAGGAAATCGTCACGCATTTTACAGACGGGCTTGCTGCTTTCGAAATTACGGAGAGTGGGATGGTGATTCCGATGCATCTCAGCGAGAATGTTTGCGATTTTTTCGGGTGCACGAAAGAGGAATGGGAGCAGATGATGCATATGCAGACACCTGTTGAGCGGTTTATCGCAAAGAGCAAGGCTTCCTATGCTGAGTTTGAGAAGCTGCTGCGGCTCGGCGAAGCCGAGTTTGTTTACTTTGACTATGCGACGGGCGGTGAAAGGTGTATCAAGGCAATTTGTTCACAGAAAAATCCAAACAGTGCTTCTTCGCGTTATGTAATGCTCTACCATGAGAGAGACTCCGCAAAAGAACAAATAGAAGAAAACAGGAAGGAAAACGAACCAAAGGTACTCATACGGGCTTTTGGATATTTTGACGTTTTTGTAGAAAACAGAGCACTTGCTTTTCGGAATAAAAAGGCGAAGGAACTGTTTGCGCTTCTTGTTGACCGGAGAGGCGGTTTCGTTTCTTCCGAGGAAGCGATTTCATTTTTGTGGGAGGACGAGCTGCTTAGCCCTGTGTTATTGGCACGCTACAGAAAAGTAGCACTGCGCCTGAAAAACACACTGCAGGAATATGGAATTATGGATGTAATTGAGACAGTCGACGGAAAAAGACGCATTGTGCCGGAACGTGTACAGTGTGATTTGTTTGACTATTTGAGTGGAAAAGAAGAATACCGGCAGTTATTTAAAGGCAGTTACCTGAATAATTACAGCTGGGCAGAAACAACGCTGGGTGAATTGGTACAAAGCAAGGAGACACAATGAGAAAACAAATTGAAGATCTGCGCGAAAAGATGCGCGAGAAAAAAACAGATGCTTATATCATTCCGACAACCGATTTTCACGGCTCAGAATATGTAAACGATTATTTTAAATGCAGGGAGTTTGTGTCGGGCTTTACGGGCTCTGCAGGAACGCTTGTTGTGACGGAAGATGCAGCGGCATTATGGACCGACGGAAGATATTTTCTTCAGGCAGAGAGCGAGCTTGTGGGAAGCGAAATTATGCTGATGCGTGAAGGCGAACCGGATGTTCCTGAAATTACCGAGTGGCTGCGGCAAAGACTGACAAGCGGCAAAGCGCAGACGGTTGGATTTGACGGCCGCATTGTCTCTGCAAAATTTGGCGAAAAGATCAAAGAACATTTCAATGTGGAAGCGGAGCTTGATCTCGCAGGCGAAATCTGGGCGGAAAGACCGGAACTTATGGCTTCCGAAATCTATCCTTTGGGTCTTGGCGTGACAGGAGAAAGTGCAGAGAGCAAGCTTTCACGCGTGCGGGAAGAAATGCGAAAAGCGGGTGCAGAGGCGAATATCATAACTTCCCTTGAGGAAATCGCGTGGCTTTTCAATCTGAGGGGAAGCGATGTTCTGCATACTCCGGTTTTTTATGCCTTCGCATTGATTGAACGGGAAAGAGCGACGATATATCTTCTGAATCGCACAGAAAAAGTAAAATCGCTATTTAACGATGGTATTGAAATTAAGCCGTATGAAGCAATTTTTGATGAGCTTAAACTGCTTGATGCCAAAAGCGTGATGTATGATGGAAACACGATCAGTTACAGACTTGCAGAGTCAATTCCGAACGTGTGCGAGAGCATTAAATGCACCGACCCCGCAATGCGGATGAAAGCAATCAAGAATTCCACTGAAATTGCATGCACCAAACAGGCGCACATCAGGGACGGTGCGGCCGAGGTGAAATTTATGAAATGGCTGAAAGAGAATGTAAGCAAAGAAGCAATAACGGAAATATCGGCGGCAGATTATCTTTGGGAAGAACGCAGGAAACAGGGCGCATATGATCTCAGTTTCGATACGATTGCAGGATACGGACCGCACGGAGCGATTATCCATTACGAGGCAGCGCCGCAGACAAATGTGCAGCTGAAACCCGAGGGATTCCTGCTCGTGGATTCGGGCGGGCAGTACGAAGACGGTACTACAGACATCACCCGGACAATCGCGCTCGGACCTTTGACAAAGGAAATGAAGCACTGTTATACGGCGGTCTTAAAAGCGCATATCGCTCTTGCGACAGCGGAATTCGATGCCGATACCACAGGAGCGCAGCTGGATGCGGCTGCGAGAAAACCGCTTCATGCAGAAGGCCTTGATTTTAAGCATGGAACAGGGCATGGAGTGGGTCATATGCTGAGTGTGCACGAGGGACCGAATACAATCAGCCCAAGGGGAAAAAACAGCTATATCCTGCCGGGCATGATTACGAGCAATGAACCGGGCGTATATATTGAAAACAAGTTCGGGATAAGACTTGAAAATGAGATTCTTTGCACAGAGCGTAAAGATGGCAGATATGAATTTGAGACAATCACCTTCTGCCCGTTTGAACGGGAGGCGATTCTGCCGGAGCTTTTGACGGAAACAGAAAAAGCATGGCTGAACGCGTACCATGCCCGTGTTTACGACACTCTGAAGCCGCTGCTCAGCACCGAAGAACAGGTTTGGCTCAAAGCAGCGGCTTCAGAGATTTAGCAAAATTTATACTTTAATATACATCTTTTAACTTTACTTGTTTTTCCGGCAGATTGGAAATGATAACCGCCGCGAAAATCGTACAGCAGCCGATGATTTCTCTGCCGCTCATAACTTCATGGAGAAGAAGTGCGCCGAAGACTACCCCAAAGACAGACTCAAGGCTGAGGAGCAGGGATGCGACGGTTGGCTCTGCATCACGCTGAGCCACAATCTGAAGCGTGTAGCCGGCACCACCGGAAATGCAGCCTGCATACAGAATCGGAAGTGCACACGCAAAGATATCATCGAGGTTTGGTGTTTCAAAGATAAACATCAGAATACAGCCGAGAATTCCCGCAGTAAGGAACTGGATAAACGAAAGTTTCACTCCATCATACTTTGCGACGAAATGGTCACAGACCATGATATGTACTGCGAAAGCTATCGCACACAGCATTACGAAGAAGTCCCCCTTGGAAACGCTGCCAAAACCGTTTGGCATTGCCAGAAGGTAAAGACCGCTGACACCGAGTACGACGCACAGCCACATAATCGGTCTGACTTTTTTGCGAAGAAAAAGGCTGAGAATCGGTACAACTACAACATACAGCGTCGTGATGAAAGCCGCTTTACCGGCTGTGGTGAAAACGCAGCCGAACTGCTGAAGCAGACCGGCGATAAGCAGAGCTATGCCGCAGCAAATGCCGCCAAACAGGGTTTTTTTGTTTTCTTCTTTCTTTTCCGGCGCAAACAAAGGACCTTTGCCCTTATTCATAATCAGCACAACCGGAACAAGCACGATGGCTGCACACATCAGTCGAATCCCCTGGAAGGTGATCGGACCGACATGCTCCATGCCGCTTACCTGGGATACGAACGATGCCCCCCAGAGCATAGCCGCTAAAAGAAGCAGAAGATTTGCTCTCATTTTTTTATTCATATAAGCTCCTTTCTACTTTTCGACCTGACGCAGGCGGTAAATCCGCAAGGCAAGCGAAAGATTCATATAAAAATCATTTTCAGTCTCCTCCGGCGTACCGGTAAGCTCACGCATCCGAGACAGTTTGTATCTTATCGTATTTTGATGACAGCCGAACAAATCCGCCGCTTTTGCAATATCGCCCCCGTTCTTCACAACGGCGGCTGCAGCCTCAAGGTAATCCGGCTTGTCCTTGATTGGCAAAATATATCGCCTCATATATTCTTCCATTTCCGAGGAATTGAAGTCACCGACCAGAATCTCGTAAACACCCAGTTTATCATAGCTGTCAAAATTCTTTTCCTCCGCAAGCGATGCCAAATAGGTATTGTAGCTTTCTTTGAAGCATTTATCCAGATTTTCAAAAGGCTTATGGATACGGCTTGCGCAGCAGTAAAACGGCTCGGAAATATCCAAATACTCTAAAATTTCTTTTAAAATGATGTCGAAGGACTTTTCTTCATCCTTTGAAGCAGTGAGTATCAGAAACATTCCGTCTTTATATGGCGCAATCATCGCCTTATCGCCAAGCGTGCGGTTCAGATAGAAGTTTTTGCAGTAACGGGAGATGTTGCTTTGAAATTCTTCATTCTCTCTGGTAAGGAAAACCACGCGGCACATCTCCTTAAACGATATGGAAAGATTTTTCGCAATCGTATAGATGCGGTTTTTCGGCATCGTTCCCAGAATCATATCGGCTATATTGTCGGAAGTCAAGAGATTCCGGTCATCCGTCTGCAGCGCATCGGAAATCTCGAAAGTGATGTTTTCGTAGTAAACATCCTTGCTGAAACGAAAAATCGGGAAATCGTTTTCATTTGCAAAGTCTAAAACTTCCTGTGGCAGCTCCGGGTAAAGTATGTCTTTCCAGCCGATTCCGGCAGCACCGTAGCCTTCGAGAGCTTTTATCATCGGCAGAATTTCCTCAGGCCTGTTGCAGCAATACTGGTAAAGAAAACTGCAAAGCACAAAGTCTCCGGGGGTAAAGGTCGGTAAAAACTCATCAATGTATTCCGGCATCAGTTCATAGTCCAAAATCCCCATACCGCAGACTTTGTTGCTGAGACCTTTCTCTCCGGCAATTAATTCCATATGGTTGAAACACTGCAGTTTCATCAAATCGCGAACGGTTAATGCCATAAGATTTTCCTCCTTATCTTTATTTTATCATTTTATTCTTCAAAAATGTTTGTAAAAATTATAAATATTATACTATATGTTATAAAATTCTACAATAAGTTGCAGACCAAAAAAGAGAAGGAAGAAGTGATTTGTTTGTTTTAACAAAAAAACAAATAAAAATATAGAAAAAATTATGAAAATACACTTGACTTTTTCTTTGAGCAGCAGTAACATAGATACATAAAGTTTTTAGAAATTTTTTAGAAAGGAAGAATATCAGACATGATGAACATTATTATCCTACTCGTCCTCGTCATTATTATCAAATCTGAAAATTTGAAACTGATATTCTGCCGTGAAACCGAGTAAGGATAAATTATTGTTGTTGTTAAATTAACCTTGCTTCTATCGCTTCGGTAGATGCAAGGTTTTTTTATTATAAGCATACAGAAGAAAGGACACAAAAAAATGACGACAGAAACAAATCGCAGAGAAGTCGGCATGAAAAATTACACCAAGTACAGCATTGGATATTTCATGCCGCCGGAAGAATCCATTGAGTGGGTGAAAAAAGACCACATCGAAAAGGCATCAATCTGGTGCAGCGTAGACTTGAGAGACGGAAACCAGGCACTGGTTGTTCCGATGAGTCTTGACGAAAAACTAGAGTTCTTCCGACTGCTATGCGATATCGGGTTTAAGGAAATCGAAGTGGGATTTCCCGCAGCTTCCGAAACCGAATATGAATTTCTGAGAAAATTAATAGATGACAACTTAATTCCTGACGATGTGACCATACAGGTGCTGACACAGTCCAGAGAGCACATCATAAAGAAAACATTTGAGGCGATAGACGGAGCGAAAAATGTAATTGTACATTTATATAACTCCACATCCGTGGCACAGCGCACGCAGGTATTTAAGAAAAGCAAAGAGGAAATCAAGCAGATCGCGGTCTTCGGTGCAGAGCTGATTGACCGTTACGCGCAGGCAATGCCGGACACGCATTTCATGCTTGAGTATTCACCGGAAAGCTTTACGGGAACCGAAATAGATTACGCGCTGGAAATCTGCAATGCAGTCATCGATGTATGGAAGCCGAGAGCAGAGAGAAAGGTTATCATCAACCTTCCGGCAACCGTATCCATGTCGATGCCGCATGTATATGCTTCCCAGATTGAATATATGAGCAAGCATCTGAATGACAGAGAAAATGTAGTCGTTTCACTGCATCCGCATAATGACAGAGGAACCGGCGTTGCGGACTGCGAGCTGGGAATGCTCGCGGGAGCTGATCGAATCGAAGGAACTTTGTTCGGAAACGGAGAAAGAACGGGAAACGCGGATGTTGTGACCGTTGCGATGAACCTCTACTCGCATGGCGTTGACCCGAAACTTGATTTTTCGGACTTGCCACACATCGTGGAAATGTACGAAAAGTTTACGGACATGAAAGTTCCTCCGAGACAGCCGTACGGCGGAAAGCTTGTGTTTGCAGCCTTTTCCGGTTCTCACCAGGATGCGATTGCCAAAGGCATGCACTACAGAGAAGAGCACGAACCGGATAAATGGAACGTGCCGTACATCCCAATCGATCCGCATGATATCAACCGCGAATATGAAGCGGATGTCATCCGTATCAACAGCCAGTCAGGCAAGGGCGGTGTGGCATATATACTGGAGACGAACTACGGATACCGCATTCCAACGGCGATGCGCGAAGAAATCGGTTATCTGATGAAGCATGTTTCCGATGTGGCGCATAAGGAACTGACACCTTCCAAGGTTTTGGAAATCTTCACGAAGGAATATGTAAACAGAGATGACAGATTCAAATTGAAGGATGCTTCCTTTAAAAAGCTTCCGCATTCGGAATCTTTGGGAGACAACGGCATGGAAGCGGATATCATAACAATCATAGATGGAAAAGAGTACACGCTGGAAGGCAAGGGCAACGGTCGTCTGGATGCTGTCATGAACGCCCTTCGCAAAGGCCCATATAAGATTGAATGCGATTTCGTAACCTACGAGGAACACGCACTCGAATCCGAATCCAACTCCAGAGCAGCCGCTTATGTCGCAATGTCGGATAAGAACGGCAAGACCTACTGGGGTGTGGGCATTCACAACGATATCATCTATGCATCGATTAACGCATTGATGTCAACAATCAACCGCGGATTCACAGCGCAGAATCAAGAAGTGGAAAGCTAAAAAAGCGAAACCACGAAGAGAAAAGATATAAGAGGTAGATATATGAGCATGACAATGACACAAAAAATTTTGGCAGACCATGCGGGTCTGGCAGAAGTCAAACCGGGGCAGCTGATTGAAGCAAGGCTGGACATGGTTTTGGGAAATGACATTACATCGCCGGTCGCAATCAACGAATTTGAAAAGGCCGGATTTGAGGAAGTCTTCGATAAATCAAAAATTTCGCTGGTCATGGACCACTTCACGCCGAATAAGGACATCAAGGCGGCGCAGCAATGCAAGCAGACGAGAACTTTCGCGAGAAAATTTGACATCGACAATTTCTTCGATGTCGGAAATGTCGGAATTGAACACGCTTTGCTTCCGGAACTCGGACTGGTCGCTGCAGGCGAATGCATCATCGGTGCAGACTCGCATACCTGTACTTACGGAGCACTCGGTGCTTTTTCCACAGGGGTGGGAAGCACCGACATGGCAGCCGGCATGGCAACCGGAAAAGCATGGTTTAAGGTACCGTCCGCGATTAAAGTAGAGCTCAAAGGCGAGCTGCAGAAATATGTATCCGGCAAAGATGTGATTCTGCACTTAATCGGTGAAATCGGCGTGGACGGTGCTCTGTATAAATCGCTTGAATTTATGGGAGCGGGGCTGAAGTCGCTTTCCATGGACGACAGACTCTGCATTTCCAATATGGCGATTGAGGCCGGAGCGAAGAACGGAATTTTCATGGTAGATGAAATTACCAAGAGCTATATGTATGGCAGAGTAAACCGTGAATATAAAATCTTCGCGCCGGATGAGGACGCGGAATACGAGCAGACGATTACCATCGACCTTTCCAAACTGAAGCCAACCGTAGCCTTTCCGCATCTGCCGGAAAACACCAAGACGATTGACGAGGTGGGAAATGTAAAAATCGATCAGGTTGTCATCGGCTCCTGCACGAACGGCCGACTTGAGGATATGAGAACCGCGGCGGAGATTTTGAAGGGCAAAAAAGTCGCAAAGGATGTCAGATGCATCGTCATCCCGGCAACCCAGAGCATTTATAAGGAATGCATGAAACGCGGCTATCTGGACATTTTCATCGATGCAGGATGTGCGGTATCCACACCGACCTGCGGCCCCTGCCTGGGCGGCTATATGGGAATTCTGGCGGAGCACGAACGCTGCGTAGCAACAACAAACCGCAACTTTATCGGAAGAATGGGTCATAACCTTTCCGAAGTTTATCTGGCAAATCCGGCGGTTGCGGCAGCTTCCGCAGTCACAGGCAGAATCAGCGATCCGAAGGAGGTAATGTAGATGAAAGCACAGGGAAACGTTTTTAAATACGGCGATAACATCGACACGGACATCATTATTCCGGCGCGTTACCTGAACACGGCAGACAGCAAAGAGCTTGCGGCGCACTGCATGGAGCCGGTCGATGAAGATTTTTATAAAAATGCGAAGGCGGGAGACATCATGGTAGGCGGTCTGAACTTCGGATGCGGATCTTCCAGAGAACACGCGCCGATTGCGATTAAGGAGTGCGGAATCTCCTGCGTAATCGCAAAATCCTTCGCAAGAATTTTTTACCGCAACGCCATCAATATCGGACTGGCGATTATGGAATGCCCGGAGGCTGCCGAGGAAATCGAGGCGGGAGACGAGGTCAGCGTGGACTTCGAGACAGGCGTAATTACGGATATAACGAAAAACAAGGAATATAAGGCGATGCCTTTCCCGGAATTTATCGATCATATCATAAAGAAGGGCGGGCTGCTCAACTCCCTGAAATAGAGAATAGAAAAAGAATTGGAGAAAACGGATGCTTACACTAAAAGACTTTGAAGAGGCCGTTGAACAGGTTAAGAAGGCGGCAATAAAAACGGAACTGATATACAGCGATTTCCTCAGCGAGCAGAGCGGCAACAAGGTTTATTTGAAGCCGGAAAACCTGCAGAAAACAGGAGCCTATAAGCTTCGAGGCGCATATTACAAAATCAGCACGCTGACGGATGAAGAACGCGCGAGAGGATTGATTACCGCATCTGCCGGAAATCATGCGCAGGGCGTGGCTTATGCGGCAAAGGCGTACGGCTACAAGGCTGTTATCGTAATGCCGACGACGACTCCGCTGATGAAGGTGGACAGAACGAAAAGCTATGGAGCCGAAGTTGTACTCTACGGAAATGTATACGATGAGGCTGCAGCTTATGCGGCAAAGCTTGCGGAAGAAAACGGATATACCTTCATCCATCCGTTTGATGATCCGGCGGTAGCGACCGGACAGGGAACGATTGCAATGGAGATTATAAAGGAACTGCCGACGGTCGATTACATTCTGGTTCCGGTCGGAGGCGGCGGACTTGCGGCAGGCGTCAGCACACTGGCAAAGCTTTTAAATCCGAAAATCAAAGTCATCGGTGTGGAACCGGCGGGCGCAAACTGCCTGCAGGAATCTTTGAAGGCAGGAAAGCCTGTGACGCTTCCGAGCGTATCGACGATTGCAGACGGCACGGCGGTTAAGACGCCGGGCAAAAAAATCTTCCCGTATCTTCAAAAAGGGCTGGATGATGTCATCACAGTCGAGGATGACGAGCTGATTGTTGCCTTCCTTGACATCGTGGAAAACCACAAGCTCATCGTTGAAAACTCAGGCCTTTTGACGGTAGCAGCGCTGAAACACCTGAATGTAAAGGATAAGAAAATCGTTTCGGTTCTTTCCGGCGGCAATATGGACATCATAACGATGTCTTCGGTAGTGCAGCTCGGACTCATCAAGAGAAACCGAATCTTCACAGTATCCGTGCTCCTTCCGGACAAGCCGGGCGAACTCGTAAGAGTCGCTTCGATTATCGCAGCGCAGAACGGAAATGTCATCAAGCTGGAGCACAACCAATTCGTTACGACCAATCGTACTGCAGCGGTGGAACTGAAAATTACCATCGAGGCATTCGGTACAGATCATAAGGAGCAGATTTGCAGGGCATTGACGGAGGAAGGCTATACACCGCAGCTCATCAGTGTTCTGATGTAGGGCATTTACGAAAGGAATTGAAAAATGGAATATAAAATAGCAGTAATTAAAGGCGATGGAATCGGACCCGAGGTTGTGGACGAAGCAATTAAGGTGCTGAACGCCGTCGGTGAAAAGTATGGACAAGATTTTAAATATGAATATCTGAGAGCGGGCGGTGATGCCATCGATGCCTGTGGGAAATGTCTGCCGGAGGAAACCGTAGAAAAAGCCAAGGCTGCGGATGCGGTACTGCTCGGTGCGGTCGGCGGACCGAAATGGGACAGCCTCCCGGGTGAGGAAAGACCGGAAAGAGCGCTTTTAGGACTTCGAAAGGAGTTAGGACTCTTTGCAAATCTCAGACCTGCCATCATGTTTGACGAGCTGAAGGATGCCTGCCCACTGAAGCCGGAAAAGGTGGAAGGCGGACTTGACCTTCTGGTTGTAAGAGAACTGACAGGCGGCATTTATTTCGGCGAGCGTGGAGTCAAGGAGACGGAAGACATGGGCAAGGCTGCTTACGATGTCGAGCAGTATTCGGAAAAAGAAGTTGAGCGCGTCGCAGAAATTGCTTTCGAGATGGCGATGAAGAGAAACAAGAAAGTAACCAGCGTGGACAAAGCAAACGTACTGGAAAGCTCAAGGCTTTGGAGAAAGACCGTTGCACGCGTGGCAGAAAGATATCCGCAGGTTTCGCTCGAAAACTTTTATGTCGACAACGCTGCAATGCAGCTTGTATACAATCCAAAGCAGTTTGATGTCATCGTGACAAGCAATATTTTCGGCGATATTCTCTCAGACGAAGCGAGCATGATTACAGGCTCCATCGGAATGCTTCCGTCAGCAAGCCTTGCGGAAGGCGCATTCGGCATGTACGAGCCGGTGCACGGCTCAGCGCCTGACATCGCAGGCACGGGAAAGGCAAATCCGATTGCGACGATTCTTTCCGTTGGTATGATGCTTCGCTACACCTTAGGGCTTGCGAAGGAAGCAGACGCAATCGAAAACGCAGTCAAAGCTGTTTTAAAAGATGGAGCGCGCACTGCAGACATTGCACAGGCAGGCAGCACGCCTGCAAGCACTTCCGAAATGGGCAGCCTGATAGCGGAGAAAGTGAGACAGAATTAAAAAATGCAGAGTTTATTGAATGAGTTATTGATTTTTAAGAAAAACGACGACAGCCGCGTGCTCTTCGAGGCAGCAGACGTTGTCGATGCGGCAGACGAAAGCCTGCGGCACCGGGCAGCAAACCGCTTCGTGAAATTTGTGCTTGAAATGACGGAGCGTCATGGCTTTCGCGGAAACCTCTGGAAAAGCTGTGTGGCATATTACATCGCTTTCAATGAGAACGCCTTTTCGCTTCGGGAGGAACGAAAAAGGCCGGAAGCAGATTTCCCAAGCAGAGAAAAAGACTTTTTTTCAAAGCATGACTGCACTGTTTTAAGAAAGCTTTTCGGCTTTGATTTCGGAGAGGTAAGCGGAAAAGCCGGGGCAGAACTGATTGCAGAAATCATGGACTATCAACTGAGACAGCATGACGTGCAAGAAAACCTAACGGAAGAGTTAAAAGCAAGGCTTGAGAACGCAGCAGACGATGAAGCATTTTACGAAGAAATCTGCCGCTTCTATAATGAAAACGGTGTGGGAACTTTCGGAATGCACAAAGCGTTCACCGCAGCAGAAAAAGACGGCAGACTGCAGCTTATACCGGTTCGAAAGCTCGGAAACGAGAAGCTTGAGGACTTAATCGGCTATGAAGTTCAGAAGCAGATGCTGACCGCAAACACCGAAGCTTTTTTGCAGAGAAAACCTGCGAATAATGTTTTGCTTTACGGAGACGGCGGCACGGGGAAAAGCACGAGTATAAGGGCTTTGCTCAATCAATACGGAGAAGACGGACTGAGAATTATTCAGGTTTATCGGCACCAGATGCAGTGGCTGCCGGATATCATTTCGAAGATACGGGACAGAAATTACAGATTTTTAATTTATATGGATGATTTGTCCTTTGAAGATTTCGAGACAGAATATAAATATTTGAAAGCGGTGATTGAGGGCGGACTGGAACCCAGACCTGAGAATGTACTGATTTATGCGACTTCTAACCGCAGACATTTCATCAAGGAAACATGGAACGACCGAAGAGACGAAGAGCATACCGGAGAGATTTTCCGCAGTGATTCTCTCGAGGAAAAGCGAAGTCTGGCAGATCGGTTCGGAATGCAGATTTACTACGGAAAACCGACGAAGGAAGAATATCACCGTATTATTGACGCACTCGCCTCTCGGGAGGGGATTCAGTGCAGCACAGAAGAACTTCATGCAGAGGCAACGAAGTGGGAAATTCGCCACGGCGGCGTCTCGGGCAGAAGCGCAAGGCAGTTTATCGATTATATAAAAGGAATGGAGAACGAGACAAGATGAAGATGACAGGTGCAGAAGCAGTTATGAAAATTCTTTTGGAACATGGTGTGGATACCGTTTTCGGTTATCCGGGAGGAACCGCTTTATACTTATACGATGAGTTATACAAGTACAGCGACAAGATTCATCATGTTTTGACTGCTCACGAGCAGGGAGCGGCGCATGCAGCCGACGGTTATGCAAGGTCGACCGGAAAGACCGGGGTGGCTTTCGCAACGAGCGGACCGGGAGCGACGAATTTAGTAACCGGAATCGCTACCGCATACATGGACAGCGTGCCTACGGTTTTCATAACCGCAAATGTGGCAAATCACCTGATTGGGCGTGATGCTTTTCAGGAGATTTGCATTACGGGAGTTACTTTTCCGATTACGAAACACAATTATTTCGTAAATAACAAGGAAGATTTGGCAGACGCGCTCAGAAATGCGTTCCGTATTGCAAACAGCGGACGAAAGGGTCCGGTGCTTGTAGATATTACGAAGGATGTTACGCAGGCAATCGTGGATTACGAACCTGCGGAACCGTACAGCACGGAGCCTCCACAGACGGTCGAAACGGAAACTGCGGAGAGAAATAAGACGATTGAAAAATTTGCGCGGCTTTTAAATCGGGCGAAGAAGCCGGTAATCCAAATCGGCGGCGGCGTAATCGCTTCAGGCTGTGAAGCGGAAGTTTTGGCAATGGCAAAGAAAGCCGATATTCCGGTTGTTTCTACTCTGATGGGACTTGGAGCGCTTCCGGAAGAAGAACCGCATTATCTGGGACTTTTGGGTATGCATGGTTCTTATGCAGCGAATAAATGCATTTCAGAGGCGGATTTGATTTTGACCCTCGGTTCGCGTTTCAGCGACAGAGTTGCGCTGAAGCCGGATGAATTCGCGAAGGGAGCAAAGATTTTGCAAATCGATATCGATAAGAGCGAAATCGGTAAAAATGTGGCGGTTACGGACTCCATTGTCTGTGACTGCGGAAAGGCTTTAAAGGAACTGCTTCCTCATGTGGAAGAAAATCAGCACGGGGAATGGATTGCACAGATACAGGCATGGCAAAACGAACATCCGACCAAAATCCGCGATGCGCACGGAATGCTGAATCCGCAGGAAATGATTGAATCCATGTGCGAAAACAGCGATAAAGAGACGGTATTCGTAACCGATGTCGGTCAGCATCAGATGTGGGCGGCACAGTACATCAAGCAGACCAAGCCGAGAAATTTTATCACGAGCGGAGGCCTTGGAACGATGGGCTTCGGATACGGAGCGGCAATCGGCGCGCAGATGGGAAATCCGGATAAACGCGTGGTGCATCTGACAGGCGACGGCTCTTTCCATATGAACCTCAATGAAGCCTGCACGGCGGTTTCCAATAACCTGCCGATTATAACGGTTATTTTCAACAACACGGTTTTGGGCATGGTTTACCAGTGGCAGACTTCCTTTTACGGACAGCGCTACTCCAATACCGTTCCGGAAAGAAAGACCGATTTCGTCAAACTGATTGAGGCCTTCGGAGGCGTAGGCTATCGCGTAGAGACTATGGAAGAATTCGCAGAGGCCTACCAGAAAGCGCAGAAGGCGGACGGCCCAGTGTGGATTGACTGCCGGATTGCCAAGACGGATAAGGTTCTTCCGATGATTCCAAACGGAAAAACCATCGATGATATGATTTTTGAGCAGGAAGGGGGAGCAGAATGAAGAAAGAAGTAGTCAGCATTTATGTGGATAATAAGGCGAATGTACTGACCAGGGTTGTAAGCCTGTATGGCAGAAGAGGATTCAACATCGACTCCCTGACCGTTTCGGCGACGAATGACCCGGCAATTTCCCGAATTACAATTGTGTTCGAGGGAGATCATCTGACGCTGAATCAGATTGTGGCGCAGACGGAAAAGCTGGAGGTTGTCAGAAGCATTAAAACTTTAGGAAGCAGCGAGAGTTTTTTCCGCGAGCTTTTGATGGTGAAAGTTGCTGCAGACAAAAATGTCCGCAGCGAAATTAAAGAAATTGTAGACATTTACCGGGCGAAAATCATCAACCTGACGCAGTCGGAGATGGTGCTGGAACTGACAGGGAGTCCCGAAAAACTCAATGCTTTCTTGGCAATGCTCGGCGAATATAATATTATTGATATTTGCAGAACCGGCGTAACCGGTATTGAAAAATAAATATGCAAAAGATGTAAAAAAGCAAAGACAAAAGAGAAAAGGAGACAAAAAAATGATTAACAAGTATTATGATTCAGACTGTAACTTTGCAATGCTCGACGGAAAGACAGTAGCAATTTTAGGATTCGGAAGCCAGGGACATGCGCATGCAATGAACCTCAAGGACAGCGGCGCCAACGTAGTAGTTGGTTTAAGACCGGGTTCTGCGCATACTGCAAAGGCAGAAGCAGCAGGCTTAAAGGTAATGGGAATTGAAGAAGCAGCAGAAGCAGGCGACATTGTAATGATGCTGACACCGGACGAGCTTCAGGCAAAGATTTATAAAGAACAGGTTGAAAAGCACATGAAGCCGGGCAATGTTTTAGCATTTGCACATGGATTTAACATCCATTTCAATCAGATTATTCCTTCCAAAGACCTTGATGTTATCATGATCGCACCGAAGGGACCGGGACACACGGTAAGAAGCCAGTATGTAGAAGGCAAAGGCGTTCCGAGCTTAATCGCTGTATATCAGGACGCTTCCGGCAAGGCAAAGGATTATGCGCTGGCATATGCAAGCGGCATCGGCGCAGGCAGAGCAGGCATTCTGGAAACAACCTTCAAGGAAGAAACGGAAACCGACCTTTTCGGTGAACAGGCAGTTCTTTGCGGCGGCGTTTGCGAACTGATGAAAGCAGGATTTGATACGCTGGTTGAAGCGGGATATGAGCCGGAAATGGCATATTTTGAATGCATCCACGAAATGAAGCTCATCGTTGACCTGATTAACGAAGGCGGCTTCGACAAGATGAGATACTCCATCTCCAACACTGCTGAATACGGTGACTACAGAACAGGAAAGAGAATCATCACAGAAGATACAAGAAAAGCAATGAAGAAAGTTCTGGAAGAAATACAGGACGGTACTTTTGCAAGCGAATTCATTCAGGAATTCAATGCAGGCGGCAAGGCAAGATTCCTCGCAACGAGAAAGAAAGAAGCTTCCCATCTGCTTTGCAAAACAGGTGCTGAACTGAGAAAGATGATGAGCTGGCTGAAGAAATAGTCAGAGAAAAGAAGACGGAGAAAACAGATGAAGACCAGAAGTAAACTTGTAACGGAAGGCGTGGAAAAAGCCCCGATGAGAAGCCTTTTCTATGCGATGGGATATACGGAAGAAGAGCTGGAAAGACCGCTGATTGCGGTCGTTTCCGCTCACAGTGAAATCGTTCCGGGACATATGCATTTAGACAAAATCACAGAGGCCGTAAAAGCCGGAGTGAGAATGGCAGGCGGCACGCCGATTATGGTTCCTGCCATCGGCGTATGTGACGGAATTGCGATGGGACATATCGGCATGAAATATTCGCTGGCAAGCCGCGAATTGATTGCGGACAGCGTTGAGACGATGGTTACGGCGCATGCTTTCGATGGAGCGGTACTGGTACCGAACTGCGATAAAATCGTCCCAGGCATGGTAATGGCAGCCTGCAGAATGGATATTCCTGCGGTAGTATGCTCCGGCGGACCGATGATGTCCGGACTGGTTGGAGGCGTAGAAACAAGCCTTTCCAAGATGTTTGAAGCAGTAGGCGCCAGAAAGGCGGGAATGATCGATGATGAGGGTCTGAAAGAATACGAGCAGAATGTATGCCCGGGCTGCGGTTCCTGCTCCGGTATGTATACGGCAAACAGCATGAACTGTCTGTGCGAAGCAATCGGCATCGCGCTTCCGGGAAACGGCAGTATTCCGGCGGTTTCCTCCAAGCGAATCATGCTTGCGAAACATGCCGGCATGGCAATCATGGATTTAATCGAAAAGGGGGTAACTGCACGCGATATTATCAACGAAAAATCGATTCGCAATGCGATTGCCTGCGATATGGCGCTCGGCTGTTCTTCCAACAGCGTGCTGCATCTTTTGGCGATTGCCCATGAGGCAGGCGTAGAACTTAACTTGAATATATTTAACGAAATCAGCAGCGTGACGCCGAACCTCTGCCATCTGGCTCCGGCAGGCGGCACGCATATGCACGACCTTGACAACGCGGGCGGCGTACCTGCTGTTATGGCGCAGTTAGCTTCGAAGGGCCTGATTGACACGAGCCTGCCGACAGTAACAGGAAAGACCGTCGGAGAAAATATCGAGGGCAGAGTGATTCGCAATGAGGGCGCAATCCGTCCAATCGGCAATCCGTACAGTGAAACAGGCGGAATCGCAATTCTTTGGGGAAACATCGCCAAAGACGGATGTGTGGTAAAACGCAGCGCAGTAGCACCGGAAATGCTTGTTCATTCGGGACCTGCGAGAGTTTTTGACAGCGAAGAAGATGCAATCAGTGCAATCTATGCAGGCAGCATTAAGGACGGCGAGGTCGTGGTCATTCGCTACGAAGGCCCGAAGGGCGGCCCCGGTATGCGTGAAATGCTGAATCCGACCAGTGCGCTTGCAGGCATGGGTCTTGACAAGACAGTCGCTTTGATTACCGACGGCAGATTCAGTGGCGCAAGCCGCGGCGCTTCCATCGGACACGTCAGCCCGGAAGCTGCAGACGGCGGCTTAATCGGACTGGTGCGCGAAGGCGATATGATCGACATCAACATACCGGAATATAAAATCAGCGTTCGTGTTTCCGATGAAGAATTTGAGGAACGCAAAAAATCCTATGTAAAACCGGAACCGAAGGTAAAAGGCGGCTGGCTGGAAAGATACGGACGCCTCGTATCCTCCGCAAATACCGGAGCTGTTTTGAAGTAAAAAGGGAGGACAGAAATATGAGCAATAAATTCAGCGTTACATTGACGAAAAATCCAAAGGCAAAGCCGGATCCGGATAATCTGAAATTCGGCAGAACCTTTACAGACCATATGTTTTTGATGGATTATACCCCGGAGAAGGGCTGGCATGATGGCAGAATTGTGCCTTACGCTCCGCTTGAGCTTGACCCTGCATGCACGGTATTCCATTATGGTCAGGAAATGTTTGAAGGCCTGAAGGCTTACAAGACCAAAGAAGGAAAGGTACAGCTTTTCAGACCGGACATGAATGCGAAGAGAACAAACAACACGAACCAAAGAATGTGCATGCCGCAGATTGACGAAGAACTTTTCGTTGATGCGGTGAAAGCGGTTGTCGATGTGGACAGAGACTGGATTCCGCAGAAGGAAAACACTGCCTTGTACATTCGTCCGTTCATCATCGCGACACAGCCGAAGCTGGATGTTTCCGCCTCCGATAACTATCTGTTCATCATCATCCTGAGCCCGGTAGGTCCTTACTATGAAAACGGACTGGCTCCGACCAAGATTTATGTTGAAGATGAATATATACGCTCCGCAATGGGCGGCACAGGCTTCGCAAAAATCGGCGGAAACTATGCAGCAGCAATGATTGCAGAAAAGAAAGCGCACGACATGGGATTCGACCAGGTTCTCTGGCTCGATGCGAAGGAAAAGAAGTATGTAGAAGAAATCGGAACTTCCAACGCATTCTTCAAAATTGACGGTGAAATCTACACTTCGTCCTTAATCGGAACAATCCTTCCGGGCATTACGAGAGCGTCCATGATTGAAGTTATGAAGGAATGGGGCTACAAAGTCAATGAAACCCGCTTCACGATTGACGAAATTTTCAAAGCAGGAGAAGAAGGCAAGCTCGAAGAAGTTTTCGCAACCGGAACCGCTGCAGTTATTTCTCCTGTAGGCGAGCTTTACTGGGACGACAAAAAACTTGTAATTAATAATGGGCAAATCGGTGAGCTTTCCCAGAAGCTTTACGATGAACTCTACGGCATCCAGACCGGCGAAATCGAAGATAAACGCGGCTGGACCGTACCGGTATAAAGAAAGCGAAACGAAGTTTTCTTCCCTCAATAAAAAAATAAAAATTTTAATTTTCTTTTAATTTTCGACGTGTATGATTTAGACATAGAATCAAACAGAAAATTTAGGAAAAGGGGATGAAACATTATGAAAAAGATATGGAATGAAAACAGAACGAATTTTGGAACCGCCGCTTTGGCGATTGTGCTGACGGCTTGCCTTATTTTCACTTCGGCAAGCTTCGCCTCAGCAACAAGCACTTCGGCGCTTACCGCCCCTACAGGGCTTCAGACGGTTGACCGAGACGATGACGAGCTGACCCTCGTTTGGAACTCCGTTTCTGGAGCGGAAGGCTATGAAGTTTATCGTTATTCGAGCACTTCGGGCGAATGGCTTTTGGCAGAAAGAACCCGTGATGCGCATGCGGAAATTGAAGACTTGTTATCAGCAAGCACTTACAAATTTAAAGTAAGAGCGGTACAGGGCACGCAGACAGGCGAATTTTCAAAGGAATTCACTACGGCAACGGCGCCGAGGGATGTCGATTACCTCCGCGCATCTTCCAAGACGAAAACAAGTGTTACGCTGAGCTGGAATCAGGTAAGAAGAGCGGATAAGTATCAGGTTTATAAATACAATTCCAACACAGGAAGCTGGAAAAGACTGATTACGACCTCCAAGACGAGCTACAAGGTGACAGGTCTTTCCTCGGGGACTTATTACAAGTTTAAAGTTCGCGCTGTGACGGAAGCTTTGGGATACAAGTACTACGGCGATTTTGAGGACATCAAGGTAAAGACAAAGAGTTCTTCCTCGTCCTCCTCGACCTCCGGCTATATCGGACTTGCTAAAGCAAAGCAGATTGCCCTCGACAGAGCAGGTGTCAGTGCATCCAATGCGCAGTTTGTAAAAACGGAACTTGACTATGATGACGGTGTACGCATCTATGAAATCGAGTTCTATGCAGGCAATTACGAGTATGAATTCGAAATCAATGCCCGCACGGGAGCGATTTACGATTACGATAAAGACTACAGATGGGATTAGTGAGAAGGGGCTTTCCAAAGCCCCTTTTAGGCGTTTTATAAAGGAGAAAAATGAACAATTTACTCAGAAACACAACCGCAATCGCGCGTGCGATCTGCCAAAACTATATCGATGAATTCAGAAACTGCTGCTCTGAAGAAGCAGCGCCGCTGATTGCTGTAGATGCGACCTGCGGAAACGGAAACGACACCCTCTGGCTTGCGGAAAGCTGCGATAGGGTATATGGGTTTGACATTCAGCAATCCGCCATTTCCCAAACTGCCGCGCTGCTTGAAGCACATGGGCTTGCCGATAAAGCCCGGCTTTTCTGCGACAGCCATGCGAATATGGCGAAGGATATTTCCGAAGAAATTGCGGTCATCGTGTTCAATCTTGGATATTTGCCGAGCGGCGATAAGAATATTACGACCGATGCCGAGACGACACTTTCTGCGTTGGCAAGCTCGCTCAGCCTGCTGCGTGTAAACGGTCTTTTATGTGTAACGATGTATCCGGGACATCCTGCCGGAAAAGCAGAGCGCGAGGCCGTGCTTGCATGGGCTGCACTGCTTGACAAGCGGGCTTTCCACTGTGTTCGTACCGATATGCTGAACCAGCCGGATTCTGCCCCGGAAATTTTGTTTATTACGAAAAAATAATTTGCTTTGCATGCCTGTAGGTCTTGGTTATCCAATACTTACAGGCTTTTTGCTTCCTCATAGCGCTTTACCTTGCCGGTAGTGGTTTTAATCATCGGCAGGTCGGTAACTATGAGACGGAAGATTTGCTTATAAGATGGAAGCTGCTTGTTGATTTGGTCGATGTCCCGGCGGATCTGCGACTCAATCTCGTCAGCGGAAGAAAGTCCAAGAATTTCTTTCATATAAGATGGCTTGTATACAATCTTCGCACAGAGCGCTAAATCCTTTTCATCGCCGTTTTCGTGGCGCGGCTGTCCGAAAACCATGTTTTCTTCCACATAAGGCAGATTGCTGATGAGCTGTTCAAGCTCTTCCGGATAGACATTCTTCCCATTTTTCAAAACGATAACGTTCTTTTTCCGTCCGCAGATGAATACGAAACCATTCTCGTTCACGTAGGCTAAATCTCCGGTGTGAAGCCAGCCGCCGGCAAGCACCTTTTCGGTCTCTTCCGGGTTTTCGTAATAGCCGGACATGATATTGGGACCACGCGCAATCAGCTCGCCGATGCCATCTGCATTCGGCTCGTCGATGGCAAGTTCAATCCCCGGAAAGGCTTTTCCAATTGAGCCGGGACAGCGTTCGGCGGAGTCTTCAGCCGCCAGCATCGGAGCGGCTTCGGTCATGCCATAGCCTTGTACCGCTGTAATTCCGAATTGATTGAAGCCTTCAACCGCCTGAGGGTCGATAGCGGAAGCACCGCTGATAACCAGACGGAGATTACCGCCAAGCTGCTGCAAAATCTGCTTAAAGAGCTTTCTGCGCACATCGATGCCAAATTTCATAAGCAGCTTTGAGAGCTTCAGACCGAACTTTACTTTTCCCTCCAGACCTTCTTTCTTTACGGTCAGCATGATTTTTTTGTAAATCGATTCAATCAGCAGCGGCACGCAGAAAAAGACGGAAACCTTGTATTCCACCATGTTTTTCTGCAGGTATTTCAGTCCGTCACAGTATGCGGTTGCAGCGCCTGCGGCAAGCATGACAATCTGCCCGGTGCAGCCGAAGGTGTGGTGATACGGCAGGAAAGCCATATTCACATCGCCGCGCCGGATGTCTTCACAAAACTGCGCAGCATAGACATTTTCAACGATATTGTAATGCGACAGCATGACAGCCTTCGCCATTGAGGTGGTCCCTGAGGTGAAGAGGATGATGGACATCGCCTTTGCGTCGATAGGCAGGTTTTCGTATTTCTTTAAAACCTCGGCACCGCCTTCTGCGGCTTCCTTTCGAAGCTGCGGGATGCTTGGAAATCCTTCGAGTTCTTCCATGCAGATAAACTCATTTACTCCGCTGCCCCCGTCCGCTTTCAGCTTGCAGACTAAATCCTCATGCGCCGTATCGAAAATGAGCACGTCCGCGCGGCTTCTTATGAGGGAAGATTTTAATTCTTTGTAGGGAAGCCCCTTGTCCAGCGGTACGCAGATGCCCAGACCCCCCAGCACTGCAAAGTAACTTTCCAGCCATTCCTCCCGGTTCTTTCCGATGATAGCTATGCGCTTTCCCTGCATACCGCGGAGCATGAGCGCAGTCCCCAGCAAATTCACCCGTTCGTAAAATGCAGCGAAAGAAATGTGCTCATAGGAGACTTCTTTTCCTTTTTTTGTTTTTATAATAAATGCATCATCACCGCAAAACTCCTTCGCACTGTAGCGAAGAAGCGCACGCAGATTCTCGTGGCGCACCGGTGTAAAAACTTTTTTTAACTCTCCGATTCTAATCAAAATGTATTCTCCTTATTCTATATGGTTTTGTTATTTTTATCTCAAAGTGGTTATAAACTATATATTATATAGTTTCGATAACTATGATATACCGATTTTCATGAAAAGTCAATAGATGTGACGATATATAGTTATTATAACCGCAAAATATTGTTGTAAAAACTAAAAAAACAGTGTAGAATAAACGCAAGAAAGAGGAAACTGAGAAATACAGAACGCAGGAAGGAATGTATTATATGAAAAAAGAAAGAAGTTTGGAAAATTTCCGTCTGCCGCGCTGGCAGCAGCTGCCTGCAATGCCGCTGTATCTGGAGCAGGTGCTTTCCCTGCTGGAGGAATGGCTGGGTGCTTACCTGGGAAATGAAGAAGGAAAGGTCTTAACAAAGACGATGATTAACAATTACGTCAAACTGCATTTTATCAAGCCGCCGGTTCGCAGAAAGTACGACAGGGTGACCGTAGCGTCCCTATTTGTAATTGCAATCCTTAAACCGGTGTACTCCATTGAGGAAATCGGCTATCTGATTCGGCTGTCATTAGGCCACACCGATTCAGAAGCAGCCTATGACGAGTTTTGCGAAAAGGCGGAGGCAGCGGTGAGCCATGCCTTTCACCGCACAACGATGGAAAGAGAAGAAAATGCAAGCGACCCGCGGCAGCTCTTGTGGAATGCCTGCAATGCTTTTGCATGCCAGCTCTATGTGAGAAGAACTTATCTGGAAGACGCGATGCGGCAGGAAGGATGAGGATTCGCCAATCGTCGGAATAAAAATCCGCCAATCATCGGAAAAATATTTCGCCAATCGTCGGAAAAATGTAGTATTTTTTGCAAATAGCGTGTATACTATAGACAAATGATGAATTTGAGGTGGATTTGATGAGGGAATACAGAAAAAGAATTGCCGATGATATCTTGAAAAGAAAACTTGAAGGAAAGGGCGCCGTCCTTATTGAAGGACCTAAGTGGTGCGGTAAAACGACCACCGCAGAGCAGGTTGCCGCAAGTATTTTATATATGGATGATCCGGAAAAGAAAGAACAAAATATTTCCATGTCCGAACTGAATCCGAAACGTCTTTTGAAAGGCGAGACACCGAGGCTGATTGACGAATGGCAGCTTGCGCCGAAATTGTGGGATGCGATACGCTTTGAGGTTGACCATCGTGATGAGCTTGGTCAGTTTGTACTGACAGGTTCGGCCGTCCCTGCTGACACGAAGGAAATTACGCACTCGGGTACCGGGCGTTTCACGTGGCTGACGATGAGGACGATGAGTTTGTATGAATCGGGCGATTCGACCGGTGAAGTCAGCTTGAAGGAGTTGTTTGACGGCAAGGAAATTATCGATGGAGAATCGAGTATTACAATTGACCGTCTGGCGTTTCTGGTGTGTCGGGGCGGGTGGCCGCAGGCGGTAGATATGCGCGATGAGATTGCTTTGGATCAGGCACGGGATTATTTTGATGCAGTTGTGCGTTCTGACATTAACAGAGCGGATAATGTACAGAAAAATCCGGAGAGAGTCCGCAGACTCATGCTTTCCTATGCCCGAAATCAAGGAGGACAGGTACCAAATACCGTGCTCGCGGAGGATATCTCCGCAAATGATGAAGTATCCATAAGCGAGGAGACCGTGGCTTCCTATATTAACGCGCTTCGCAAAATTTTTGTTGTGGAAGATATGCCTGCGTGGAATCCTAACCTGCGTTCAAAAACAGCGATTCGTTCATCAGACACTCGATACTATACAGACCCTTCCATTGCAGCGGCAGCCTTGGGAATAGGCCCGCAGGATTTACTTAATGACTTGCGAACCTTCGGATTCCTTTTTGAGACTCTTTGTATCAGAGATCTTCGGGTATTTGCAGATGCGCTCGGCGGACAGGTGTATCATTATCGCGATAAAGATGGGCTCGAATGCGATGCTGTTGTTCATTTGAGAAATGGCAGATATGGCTTGATTGAAATAAAACTCGGCGGAGATAAACTCATAGAGGAAGGCGCAAATGCTTTGAAAGCTATGGAGACCAAAATCGATACAGACAAAATGAAAGTTCCGTCATTCCTTATGATTTTGACAGGCACGGGGGATTATCCGTACCGCAGGAAGGACGGAGTGTATGTTGTTCCTGTGGGATGTTTGAAAGATTGATAAAGTTTTATCGGCGCGCCTATATCACTTTCGATCCCAGTTTTTCATAGTGCTGCCTTGCTGTTCAACAAATCCGCGATGTCCGTGCACAGGTATTTGGTCAAGCGCCGTTTCCAATGCGGCAAATTACGTCGATTCATCCCTTTTCCTCCATTTCGTGTTTCGGACGATTTTTTGCCGTCCAGTTTTTCGGATTGGTATCATCAGGCGCAAGCCCGGCAAGAATCGCCTCGTAATGTGCAACCTTTTCGTCCATATATCTTACTGTCGCTTTTGTTTCTTCAACTCGCTTATAGGCTTCTTCGCGCTGCTTAAGAATAATCGCATACCTTGCCCGCAGATTTTCCTCCGATTCTTCCAGCAGACACAGCCGACAATATTCCCGAATATCTTCAATGGACGCACCACAGCCTTTCAGGCATTTAATACCCTGCATCCAGTTGACAGATTCCTCATTGAATATCCGGCGGTTTCCGCCGTCCCGTTCGCAGGGCAGAAGTCCCTCATCGGTATAAAAACGCAGGGTGTGTTCCGTTACGCCGAACATCTCCGCCATCTGTTTGATTGTATAGTACATTGTGCCCTCCGAAAATTTTAAAATGTTTCTTGACTTCGTGTTACTCGAACTTGTTAGAATGATTATAGCATAGACCGAATGTCTGTGCAATATGAAAACGGAGGACGGAATAATGGAATTTTTAACTTTGAATAATGGCATTCAAATGCCGCTTGTCGGTTTAGGCACTTTTATGTTGGGAGGAGAAATCTGCAACGAAGCAGTTGCGACGGCTATTCAAAGCGGCTATCGGATGATCGATACAGCGGAAGCCTACGGCAACGAAAAGGCAGTGGGCGAAGGAATCAGAAGCACTAAGCCAGAACACATCAAAGAGAATTTCGAATTGTTCGATTTTACATTGTCAGCCGATGAAATGTCGCAGCTTTCCACACTTGATAAAAAAGAGCCGATTATCGGCAAGCCGGAAACACCGGAGTTTGTCGAGTTTTCGTTGACATGGTAAAAAACATAAAAACGATTTTTCAGCGCTCTATATGCTCTGTCGTTCCGCAACTATTGTAATTCCTTTGCCTTTGTAGTAGAATCAGCAATGAACGAATGAAAAGTTCTCATACAAAATGTAGAAAAGATAGGAGAAAGAATCATGAAAAATCGTAAATTTGGTGTTTTATTAGTACTTGTTTTATTAGTTGCTATGACTCTCTTTGCAACCGGCTGCGGCGGTGATGTAGATACTCCGGCAGCACCGACTATCGTAGGTACCTGGAATGCAACACACATCATGCAGGATGGCGAAACCTCTGAACTGGAAAGCGGCGCAATCAGCGCAGTATTCAACGAAGACGGCACCTGTACACTGACTGCTGATGGTACAGACAGCGCTTGCACTTGGGAAGAAATCGATCCTGCAACCTTAGATAACGCAGCAGAGATCCAGGCGGACGGTTCATGGACAGGTGTGGTAAACTTTGAGGACGGTTCCGTTCTGTACGCTTATGTACTGGAAGACAACAGTGTACTGACACTGATGGTAGACGAAGGAAACGGCTACGCATTTGCAAGATAATCCAAGTGGGAGTATTTCAAAAAATAAGAACGATATGCAAAAAGTGCTTTCTCACCGCTGCACCGATGGGAAAGCGCTTTTTTAGTGCGCCCGGCGGCGCACTAAAAATCAAATGACACCCAAAAGGGTGTCATTCTGTTTATGGCGGAGGACATGGGACTCGAACCCACGGGGCTGTTACACCTTACTTGATTTCCAATCAAGCTCCTTAGCCACTCGGTCAATCCTCCAAATAATATGCTGTTCAATGCCTAACGGTATAACCAAAATTCATAGCTCCGAAAAGCACCTTACTTACTTTACCACATGTCGACGAATTTTGCAAGAAAAAAATCGCTATTTTCGAGTGTTTTTTTTTTAGTTTTTAAAAAGCGTAGCATTTTTTTGATAGCTATAAGCGCAAGGGTATGATAAAATATTAGCAAACAATTCAGAAAAGGAGAAATTACAGGATATGTGCTGCGAAAATCAGATTCCGATGAGGGAAGAACTCGAAGAAATTATCGAAAAATATAAAGAGACACCCGGCGCACTGATTCCGGTGCTGCATGAGGCACAGGATCTTTATGGATACCTGCCTTTTGAGGTGCAGAAAATCATTGCCGACGGGCTGAACATTCCGGTTGCCAAGGTTTACGGAGTGGTAACCTTTTATTCGCAATTTTCATTGAATCCGAAGGGAAAGTACAGAGTCAGCGTTTGTCTCGGGACGGCTTGTTATGTCAAAGGTGCGGCTGAAATTCTCGACAAGCTGAAAGAACGCCTTTCCATTGACGTCGGAGAATGTACGGACGACGGATTGTTTTCCTTGGATTCCTGCAGATGCATCGGTGCATGCAGCCTTGCACCTGTCGTGACGATAAACGAGGAAGTGTACGGGAAACTTGTGCCTGAGGACATCGACGGCATCATCGATAAATATGAAGCGATGGAGGTGAAATAAATGTCTGTGAAAACCATTGCTGAGATTGAAAAAATACGCGAAAACACGCTGAACGAAATCGGAGCAAGATTCGGAATGACCGATTTTGCGGGGGCGAGAATTCATATAATGACATGCGGCGGTGCGGGCTGCCATTCGTCCGGCTCGGGAAGGCTGCTCGAAAAATTCCGGGAACTTGCAGAGCGTGACAACATGTGCGAAGAGGTGTGTACGGTCAGAACCGGATGTTTCGGACTTTGCTCCGACGGCCCGATTATTGTAATTCAGCCGGAAAACATCATGTATGCGAAAGTACAGCCTGAAGATGTTGAAGAAATCTGGGAAAGTCATATTAGAGGAGGAAAACCTGTCGAACGACTTGTTTCCAAGAACGAAAAGGCGTTTTTCTCCAAGCAGCAGAGAATCGCACTCAAGAACTGCGGCCGCATCGACCCTGAAAACATAGACGAATATATTGCAGCTGGTGGTTATGCTGCGCTCATTAAAGTTCTCAACGGCATGGAGCCTGAGGATGTAATTGATATTGTAAAGAAATCAGGAATCCGAGGCAGAGGCGGCGGCGGATTCCCGGCAGGCAGAAAGTGGGAAGCGGCTGCAAAGCAGATGGTACCCGACAAGATTGTGTGCTGCAATGCCGACGAAGGCGACCCGGGTGCTTTTATGGACAGATCCATTCTAGAAGACGACCCGCACTCCGTAATTGAAGCCATGATCATCACTGCCTATGCCATCGGCGCACACGAGGGATATATCTATGTCCGTGCGGAATACCCGACAGCGGTGAAAAGACTCAAAAAAGCAATTGCGCAAGCAGAAGAATACGGGCTGCTCGGTGATAATATCTTAGGAAAAGGGTTTTCGTTCCGACTTGAGATTCGTCTGGGCGCAGGAGCTTTTGTGTGCGGAGAATCCACGGCACTTATGATTTCCATCGAAGGAAACCGAGGCGAGCCGAGACCGAAACCGCCTTCATCGGCAGAGAAAGGGCTCTTTGGCAAGCCAACGGTGCTTAATAATGTAGAAACTTTTGCGAACATCCCGCAGCTCATCATAAATGGGGCGGACTGGTTCAGAGGCATCGGAATCGAAAGGTCAACCGGAACCAAGGTATTCGCGCTCGGAGGCAAGATTAACAATTCCGGGCTGGTTGAAATCCCAATGGGGACGACACTCCGCGAAGTGATTTACGATATCGGCGGCGGCATTCCGGGAGAGAAAAAATTCAAAGCCGCACAGACAGGCGGTCCTTCCGGCGGATGCATTCCGGCAGAACATCTTGATACATCGCTTGACTATGATTCGCTGACGCAGCTGGGTTCCATGATGGGCTCTGGCGGAATGATCGTCATGGACGAAGATACGTGCATGGTCGACATTGCAAAGTTTTTCCTTGAATTCACGGTGGACGAATCCTGCGGAAAATGTCCTCCGTGCAGAATCGGAACCAAGCGCATGCTTGAAATTTTGACAAGAATTACGGAAGGAAAAGGTTCAATGGAAGACCTCGATGAACTCGAGAGCATGGCAAATACGGTCAAACGTGCATCGCTTTGCGGACTGGGCCAGTCGGCACCGAACCCGATTCTTTCCACAATGAAATACTTTAAGGACGAGTACATCGCTCACGTAAGGGACAAGAAATGTCCGGCAGGTGTATGTATTTCGATGCTTCGCTTTATCATCGCCGACGAGCTCTGCAAACGCTGCGGAATCTGTGCGAAGAACTGCCCTGTGGGTGCAATCAGCGGAAGCAAGGAACAGGCTTATGTTATCAATCAGGATAAATGTATCAAGTGCGGTGTCTGCATGGCAAGATGTCCGTTCAAATCCATCATGAAGAACGCTTAAGGAGGAGGACGAAAATGAGTAAAGTACATGTTACAATTGACGGCATTCAGGTATATGTGCCGGCTAGCTATACGGTTCTTGAAGCTGCAAAAGAAATAAACATTCACATTCCGACCCTCTGCTTCCTGAAAGATGTGAGCGAAATCGGATGCTGCAGAATGTGTCTGGTGGAAGTGGAAGGCGTAAGAAGTCTTCAGGCTGCATGCGTATATCCGGTAAAGGACGGAATGAAGGTAAAAACACATACACCGGAGATTATGAAAATCCGCAAGAAGAACTTGGAACTGATTCTTTCCAATCACCCTGCAAGATGCCAGAGCTGCACAAGAACCAATTCCTGCGAACTGCAGAATCTTGCGGATACACTGGATGCAAACTTTGAAAATTACAGGAGATATCAGGAGCCGCTTACGGTTGACCTCCCGCTTGCAATCGATGACGGAATTTCGATTCAGAGGGATCCGAACCGCTGCGTGCTTTGCAGAAGATGCGTGAGCATTTGCAACGATATCCAGACAGTCGGAGCGATAAATGCAATAAACAGGGGATTTAATACGATTATAGGCACCCCGGAAAACCGCAGTCTTGATAATACGATCTGCGTAAACTGCGGTCAGTGCATCAATGTATGCCCGACCGGTGCGCTTCAGGAGCACAGAAGCATTGACGAGGTATGGGATGCGATTTATGATCCCGACAAGTATGTCGTTGTTCAGACAGCACCTGCAGTGAGAGCAGCACTGGGCGAAGAATTCGGAAATCCGATCGGAACCGATGTGACGGGCAAGATGGTTTCCGCACTCCGCATGGTGGGCTTTGACAAGGTATTTGACACCGATACGGCAGCCGACCTTACCATCATGGAAGAGGGCACTGAACTTATCGACAGAATCCGGGGCGGCGGAGTGCTTCCGCTCATAACGTCCTGCTCGCCGGGCTGGATTAAGTTCTGCGAACACAATTACCCGGAAATGATCCCGAACCTTTCCACTTGCAAATCCCCGCAGCAGATGATGGGAGCTGTAATCAAGAGTTATTTTGCGGAAAAGAACGGAATCAATCCGGCCAAAATAGTGGTTGTTTCCGTCATGCCTTGCACGGCAAAGAAGTTCGAGGCAAAACGCCCGGAACTTTCCGTGAACGGACTTTCGGATGTTGACCATGTAATTACGACCAGAGAACTCGCCAGAATGATCAAATCGCTGGGTATCGAGTTTAACGCCCTCGGCGAGGGGCAGTTTGACGATCCGCTCGGGTTTTCGACCGGTGCCGGTCTCATATTCGGAACTACGGGAGGCGTTATGGAAGCTGCACTCCGGACGGTGTGCGATATCCTCAACGGAACAAGCTCCGACGCTATCGACTATGTACAGGTGCGCGGAATCGAAGACGGAATAAAGATTGCCGAAGTGGAAATTCTTGATTTGAAGATTCGGGCGGCAGTGGCACACGGACTCGGCAATGCAAGAAAGCTCATCGAGCGCGTCAAAGCCGGGGAAAAATTCGATTTCATCGAAATCATGGCCTGCCCGGGCGGGTGCATCAACGGCGGAGGGCAGCCGCTTCAGGTTTCCGATGTGCGCAACTGGATTGATTTCAAAGAAAAAAGAGCCCAGGCACTTTATCACGGCGACCGTGAAAAATTCGTGCGCAAGGCTCATAACAATCCTGCAATTAAGAAACTGTATAAAGAATATCTGGGCTTTGCAGGCGGCATGCGCGCGCATCAGCTCCTGCATACGAAGTATGTTGACAGAAGCGATGTTTAGCCCTCAATATTGACTGACAGCTTCACAAGATAATTATAGTAACCTTCGGTTGACAAATCGTCGAGAATCACATCCTCGTAGAATTTGTCGCCGAGGGTTAGGTTATTTTTTGCGGCATAGTCGATGAGTTTGCGGCAGTTTGCAAAGATATTTTCATAGCCATGTTTGTCATAGACGGCAAGGCAGCGTCCACCGCGGTCGAGCGTAAGACCGTCCGCCTTGACTTTGTCAATTTCCGAAGGATGCACGACTGTATAAAACTGGCTGTATTTGTAGCCTGACTCTGTGACAGAGGAGCGCGGAATAATCGCGCCGATAGGATAAGCACTGCAGAGGTTACGCTTTTGGCAGAACGCGAAATGCTCGCCGACCGCTTCCGTGATGGCCTTTTCGTCGTCAGCGCCTTTATAGTCCGTTGTTATCAGGTATTCATCCGGGGAATTTTCGAAAACGATTTCATCGAGCGGCGCATGCAGACCTTCCTTTGTCTCTTCAATCTTCCGGTCGATATAAATCCCGGCACGCGTCAGGTCATCGATTTTTTGAGCAATCTCAGTTTTTTTAGATTCCAGAAGCCGAATGAGCGCTTCCGGCGAGCGGTTGTCCATATGCAGCTTGATTTCGTTGATGTGAACGCCAAGATCGCGCAGCGTGCGGATAATCGCAAAAGTTTCAAGCTGCGTATAAGAGTAATAGCGATAGCCGTTTTCACCGATGATGTCCGGCTTAAAAATCCCACATTCGTCGTAATGGAAAAGCGTTTGTTTTTTCACATTAAAAAGTTTGGCAAATTCGCCGGTCGTAAAATAGTTTTTGTTCTTTTTCACGAGGCACCTCCCGCCGCTAAGAATCGAAAGTATCGTCAGGAAAAGTATACCACATTATCGGGAAATAGTGTATAATGAAATAGTGTTTTGCGCCAGAGCGCGCAGAAAGGGGATTTTGGGAAAATGGAGGACAATGGAAATGAAATATATTCAGGCAGACATCAATGTGAATCGCGCGGGCATTGAGCCTGTGGTTTCGGCGCTTTTAGCCGTCGGGATTACAGATACGGTGGTAGAGGACCCCGCGGATATCGCAGATCTTCTGAACAAAAAGAATGAATATGACTGGGACTATATAGATCAAAGTGTTTTGGAGCTTGAAAACGAAAAGCCGAAGGTTACGGTTTTTCTTGAGGACGATGAGGCAGGAAGAGCGCTTTTAGAGAAGCTTCAGGTTGCTGTGGAGACTTTGAAAATTCAGGCAGAAGCAGGAATTTTTGGCGAAGACACGGATCTTGGAAGCCTAAGCGTAGATATTTCTGTCGAGGATGACAGTCAGTGGAAGGACAACTGGAAGGCCTATTTCAAACCATCAAAAATCGGCGATACCATTGTCGTGAAGCCGACATGGGAGGAATATGAGCCGGCAGAAGGCGAAAAGGTCATTGAAATCGACCCGGGCATGGCTTTCGGCACAGGCACGCACGAGACGACATCGCTTTGCATCCGTCTGATGGAGGAATATGTAAAGCCGGGCATGCGCGTGCTGGATGTGGGCTGCGGCTCGGGAATTTTGTCAATTGCAGGCGCACTTTTGGGGGCGTCAGAGGTTTTAGGCGTGGAAATCGACCCGACTGCGGTTGAAATCGCGAAGGAAAATATCGCGCTCAATGGTGTCGGCGATGTGGCGAAGGCGCAGTACGGAGACCTTACGCAGGGCATTGATTTCAAAGCGGATGTCATAGTTGCAAACCTCATGGCTGATTTGGTAATGATGCTCAGTGAGGACGTGGCCGGACATCTTTTACCGGGAGGTCTGTATATTTCCTCGGGAATACTGACGGAAAAGGAAGTTTTGGTTGCAGATACGATGCGTGCGCTCGGATTTAAGATATTGGAAGTTAAAGAGGACGGTATGTGGTGTGCCATCGTTGCAAAGCTTTAGGAGGTTTTAAAAAGCTTTAAAAAGCTTTAGAGGGAGCAAAGTATGATTAAATTTTTTGTGGAGCCTGATGCGGTCTGCGGGGCAAATATTTATTTGGACAAGTCTGAGGACATTCGGCACTTGACCAAGGTTTTGCGGGCAAAAATCGGAGATGCGGTTGTAATTTCGGACGGCATGGACTGGGAATATGAAACGGAGATTGCCGGAATAGACGCAGACAGCGTGACGCTGCGCATTCTGGATAAACAAAAATTTGCGAGGGAGCCGCGCGTGCGCGTGAGCCTTTATCAGGGCATTCCCAAGGCCTCCAAGATGGAGGTCATTATTCAGAAAACCGTTGAGATGGGGGTGGATACAATCATTCCGACCTTCATGGAGCGTACCGTCGTGGTCGATAAAGGTCAGTTCGGCAAGAAGCTTTCACGCTGGCAGAAAATCAGCGATGAAGCGGTCAAGCAGTGCAAGCGTGGGATGATTCCCGAAGTCAGACAGCCGCTTTTATTCGCAGAGGTTTTGAAGGAGCTTGCAGCCGATTACGACTTGGTAATCTGTCCGTACGAAAATGAAGAAAACCGCACGATGAAGGATTGTCTGCGGGAATTTGCCGCGCAGGAAAATCAAGTGGGTTCCAACGGCAAAGCGCCGAGAATTGCGGTTCTTATCGGCCCGGAAGGCGGATTCAGCGAGAAGGAAATCGAAAAGCTTACGAAAGCGGCCGATGGCGCAGTGCAGCTTGTTTCCCTCGGGAAAATAATTCTCAGGACGGAAACGGCAGGGCTCGCGGCACTTGCGATGATTATGTATGAAATGGAATTGTAGAAGAAACTTTACACTTGTTTCAAATAAAAGACGCGTCCAAGTGCGGGCGCGTTAAATTTATTTTTGGCGAAATTATTTTGCGTACATCTTCGCGTGGCGTTTCAATGCCTCGAAAGACTGATCGCTGATATGGTGTTCCATTTTGCAGGCATCTTCCGCTGCGACAGCAGGGTCGACTCCTAAATTGATTAAAAACTGTGAAATCAATGTATGGCGCTCATAAATCTTTTCGGCAATTTCCCTTCCGGACTCAGTCAAAGTCAGATAGCCGTTTGCATCCGAAATGACATAGCCGTCGTTTTTCAGAATACCTAAGGCACGGCTGACGCTCGGCTTGCTGAAGCCCATTTCCTCGCTCACATCGATGGCACGCACCGTCGGGTGTTTTTTCGATAAAACCAAAATTGTCTCCAGATACATTTCACCGGATTCCTGTATTGCCATAAAGCACCTCCAATTAAAAGCTACCTCTATGTTAGCACAAAGAAACCTGTTTTTCAAGCGTTGAAATTTCGATGAAAAAAATAGAAAAATCTTCATAAAATTTTTAAAAAAAGTGTTGACAAAGAAAGGACTAAATAGTATAGTATTGCTGTGGTTAGCGAGAGCTAACCTTGCTTAAAGCAAAAAGGTTAGTGGAAGCTAACCTAAATTTTGTTGAACAGGTTAGTGGAAGCTAACCTTTAAAATAGCCGAGAAGTTAGTGCGAGCTAACCTCAAGAGTGCAGGAATGGAGGGAAAATATGATGCCTTTAACCTTATCAGAACGGGGTGAAACCAGCGTCATTAAAAAGATTGGCGGAAGTCCCGAAGTAAAGAAACATTTAGAAAATCTGGGCTTCGTGGTAGGCGGCGATGTCACCATCGTGAACGCGCTCGGCGGAAACCTGATTGTAAATGTCAAAGAATCCCGTGTCGCAATCAGTCACGAGATGGCACAGAAAATCATGGTATAGCATGATATAAACTCATTCAGAAAGGAATTGAAATAATGAAAACATTGAAAGAAGTAAAAGTCGGAGAAGACGCAGTGGTAAAAAGACTTCACGGCGAAGGCGCGACCAAGCGCAGAATCATGGATATGGGAATTACAAAAGGCACGGCGGTGCATGTAAGAAAAGTTGCACCTTTAGGCGACCCCATTGAGCTTACTGTAAGAGGCTATGAGCTTTCCATCAGAAAAGCCGATGCCGAAATGATCGAAGTGGAGGGAGATGAATAAAATGAGCGAGAAAAAAATCAGAATTGCTCTGGCAGGAAACCCGAACTCAGGAAAGACGACATTATTCAATGCTTTAACCGGTTCCAATCAGTTCGTGGGAAACTGGCCCGGCGTAACCGTTGAAAAAAAAGAAGGTAAATTAAAGAAACATGAAAATGTTGTGATTACCGACCTTCCGGGAATCTATTCTCTTTCCCCGTATACATTGGAGGAAGTTGTTGCAAGAAACTACCTGATCGATGAACGTCCGGACGCAATCCTAAACATCATCGACGGTACGAACCTCGAAAGAAACCTTTATCTGACAACGCAGCTCACCGAGCTTGGAATCCCGGTTGTTATCGCAATCAACATGATGGACATCGTAGAAAAGAACGGCGATAAGATTAATACCGCAGAACTTTCCCGCCAGCTTGGCTGTAAAGTCGTGGAAATCTCCGCTTTGAAGAATAAAGGCATCATGGAAGCGGCAGAAGCGGCAATCGACGCGGCAGAAAATGCGAAGACCATTCCGATGCATACATTCTCCGGCGTGGTAGAACACGCAATCGCACACATTGAAGAAGCTGCAATCCACGATCTTGCGGAAGAACAGCAGAGATGGTACGCAATCAAAATCTTTGAACGTGACGAAAAAGTTCTTGAGAAGTTGAACATTCCCGCAGATATCATGGCACACATCGAAAATGACATCAAGGCTGCTGAAACAGAAATGGATGACGATGCGGAATCCATCATCACAAATGAAAGATATTTATACATAAGTTCAATTATCAAAGCCTGCTATAAGAAGAAAAATGCGGGAGGACTTTCAAACTCCGATAAAATCGACAAAATCGTAACCAACAGATGGCTCGGACTTCCGATTTTCGCGGTAATAATGTTCCTCGTTTACTATATTTCCATGGTTACCGTCGGTGCATCCGCAACGGACTGGGCGAATGACGGACTCTTCGGAGACGGCTGGCATCTGTTCGGAAACGGAACCGCACAGTACGAAAAGGCTGCAAAGCAGTACGGCGATACCGACCTGATTCTCGGCGCATTTGCTGATGCATATGGTAACGACAGCATCGCAGAAGCACTCGACATGGAAAGCGAAACTTACGATGACGCAGCAGCAAAGGCTGCTCTCGAACAGCTTGACGCAGCCGTTCCGGCAGACGCAAGCGTATCTTATGAAGTAGAAGATGAAGAAACTCTTGCTGTCGAAACCATAGACGGCGTAACGAAGGCTGACTTCGAAGCAGCGATGGCAGAGTTCCTGAACACAAGCTATAAAGAAGCTTACGGCGCACCGGATACTTCCACATACGGTATTTGGGTTCCGGGCATCCCGGTACTCCTCGGAAATGCGCTTGAAGCAGCAGGCACAGCAGAATGGCTGTCCGGTTTAATCCTCGACGGTATCGTAGCCGGAGTCGGTGCAGTTCTCGGATTCGTTCCGCAGATGCTCGTACTCTTCCTGCTTCTTGCATTCCTTGAAGCATGCGGATACATGGCTCGTATCGCTTTCGTACTCGACCGTATCTTCCGTAAGTTCGGTCTTTCCGGTAAATCCTTCATCCCGATGTTAATCGGTACAGGATGCGGCATCCCGGGAATCATGGCATCGCGTACAATCGAAAACGAACGTGACCGTCGTATGACAATTATGACAACAACCTTCATCCCTTGCGGAGCAAAAGTTCCGTTCATCGGAATGATCGCCGGAGCAATCTTCGGCGGCAGCGCATGGGTAGCTACAAGTGCATATTTCGTAGGTATGGCAGCTATCATCATCTCCGGCATCATGCTGAAGAAGACAAAGAGATTCGCAGGAGATCCTGCACCGTTCGTAATGGAACTTCCTGCATACCATATGCCGACACTTGGAAATGTTCTCCGCTCCATGTGGGAACGCGGCTGGTCCTTCATTAAGAAAGCCGGAACAATCATCCTGCTTTCCACAATCGCAGTATGGTTCACATCCTACTTCGGTTTCACAGACGAAGGATTCCGTATGCTGGCAGAAGACGAACTTGATCAGTCCATCTTAGCGGCTATCGGAGGCGCAATCTGCTGGATCTTCGCACCACTCGGATTCGGAACCTGGGAAGCAACGGTTGCATCCATCACAGGACTGGTTGCAAAGGAAAACATCGTTGGCACGATGGGTATCCTTTACGGAGCAGCAGGAGATGTTTATGCAACACTCGGAACTGTATTCACACC
Source organism: uncultured Clostridia bacterium (assembly GCA_934233735.1). Lineage (GTDB taxonomy): Bacteria > Bacillota > Clostridia > Peptostreptococcales > Anaerovoracaceae > CAG-238. Next base: position 140,804 of record CAKQGQ010000001.1, read on the forward strand.
GGTAAGCGGATATGCATTCCTCGTATTCAACCTGCTTTGTGCTCCATGCTTCGCGGCAATCGGTGCGATCAAGCGTGAAATGAACAATGCGAAGTGGACTTGGTTTGCAATCGGTTACCAGTGCGGATTTGCATACTGCATCGCACTCGTTATCAACCAGATCGGTCAGGCATTCGAAGGAAATATGAATATCATCGGTTTAATCGCAGCAATCGCTGTTATCGGTGTAATCATTTACAACCTGGTAAGACCTTATAAAGAAGCGAAATAAGAGGTAGAAAAATGAGTTGGATGATTGATAATTTAGGAACAATTGTTGTCGGATTATTGCTTGCGGCAGTTGTAACCGCAATCTCTATCCGGCTGATAAAAAATAAAAAAGCAGGAAAGAATTCCTGCGGATGCGGATGTCAGAGCTGTGCGATGGCAGGTGCCTGCCACAGCGGCAATGCGAAGGAAATGGAAGCGATGGAGGAGGAAATCCTCCGCCGTATTCACGAATCGAATCCGCAGCATTAAATACGCAAAAGACCTATTAAAACTAAAAGATATATAACTTTCATACTGAAAAAAATCGGAACCATTTCCTTTGGTTCCGATTTTTTCATTCTTCATCAAAGTCGCAGTCGCATTCGCAGCTTTCCCAGTCAAGAAGCTTTTTATATGTGCTGCATCCGAAAATAATTCCGACAATTAACACCCCTGCAACTGCCACATTTCTTACAATTTTGGAAACATCTACATTAACCGTAACATCTACGCTGCCTCTTTCTTTTCTTCCCGGTACCATTGGTATACCTCCTTTGTCTTGTGTTTTATGTTGTAATCATATCATAAAACCGCGGAATCCTCAAGTATCTTTTCGAGACGGAAATCAGGCGTGCGCAGGTATCTTCCCAGTCCGTAAAGGCTTTCCGGATCTCCCTGCGTGATATGCGCCATGCGCTGGTAGGAGTTGACCGAGAGCTTCAGGCCCAGACTTTTCAAAACCTCATCGGCATTTTTATCCTGCGGGTAAGCGCCGTAGGGCCATGCAAACAGAAGCGGGGCTTTTCCTGCCGCCTGCTCGATTTTTTCCTGATTTTGTGTCAAATCCGCAGAGAGAATCGCATGATAATCGGAAAGGGACTCTCCTTTTTTCTGGTCGGCACCTTTGCGCCCGTCTGCTATTTGGTGCAGGTTGTAGGTGTGGTTTCCGAACTCGACGAGACCCGATTTTGCCATGACGGCGACCTCGCCCCATGACAGATTGCAGCTTGAAGGGACACGGTAAATATCATCAGATGAAATTTCCGAATCGGCACCGATAAGCGAAATGACTGCCTTCATGCCATACTTTTCGAGCAGCGGATAAGCGTAGAGATAATTATTGCAGTAGCCGTCGTCAAAGGTCAGAAGTATGGGCTTTTCAGGCAGTTTCGCGCCGTTTTCTGCGTAAGCGATGAGCTGCGAGGGCAGAACCGTGGTAAAACCGTTATCTTTATACCATTTTAAATCGCTTTCAAAGCGGCTTTGACTTATGAAATATTCGCTCTCGCTTCTTCCATTTTCCGTAATGCCGTGATACATGATAATCGGTATTTCCAGCGTTTCGCGTTTGTCTAAAAGAAGACGGGAAGGCGCGGAGACGGTAAAACGGATGCTGCCGTCGGAAAAGACGGGGATTTTGCTTCCCATGCAGGAACTGATTCCGCAGGCAATGCCGGACACCATCAAAAAAACAAGAAAGATGATAAGAAAAAAATCCGTTTTTTTCATAAGGACACTCCAATCCGAAGAGTCAGAGCCTCTTCCGTAAATGCTATGCTGCAGAAATAGAAAGTATGCCAAGGAGATAGGTGATTTGTTATAATAAACAAAAAAACAGTGAAAATGGCGTGAAATATTTTGAAAAACTATTGGCAATTCACAAAAAACACGATATAATTAGGAGCGGAAAGGAGAACAACAGAAATGCCAATCAGAATTAACGAACAAATGCCGGTGGTGCAAAAGCTGAACGAAGAGAATATCTTCGTCATGGCGGAAGACCGTGCGGCAAGTCAGGATATCAGACAGCTGAAAATCGCGGTTGTCAACATTATGCCGGAAAAGGAGTCTGCGGAGCTGCAGCTTTTGAGACTGCTTTCCAACTCACCGCTGCAGGTGGAAATTACATTCATCCGTATGGATTCCCATGAGTACAAGAATTCGACGGATGTTTACCTCCAAAAATTCTATAAGTCCTATTCGGAAATCAAGCACGACTATTTCGACGGCATGATTATTACGGGCGCCCCGGTGGAAAAACTGGAGTTTGAGGATGTCGACTACTGGGACGAAATTACGGATATCATGGAGTGGAGCAAAACCCATGTAACCTCGGCAATGTTTATCTGCTGGGCGGCGCAGGCAGGCCTTTACTACCATTACGGAATTGAGAAATATGATTTTGATAAGAAGCTTTCGGGAGTCTTCCGGCACGAGCTGCTTTCGGATGATGAGGAAATTGTCAGAGGCTTTGACGATGTTTTCTATGTGCCGCATTCCAGACACACGGGCGTTAAAACCGAGGATGTCAAAAAGCACGAGGAACTCAAAATTATGGCGGAGTCGGACAAGGCAGGAGCTTTCCTGATTCTGGACAAAGAAAACAGCCGCATTTTCGTGACGGGACATCCGGAATATGACCCGAACACGCTTTCAAACGAATACTTCAGGGACATCAAAAAAGATGAGAACACCTGCGTTCCGGAGAATTATTTCCCGAGTGACGACCCGTCCAAAGCGCCGAAGGCAACTTGGAGAAGCTGCGCGAACCTGCTGTTTTCCAACTGGCTCAACTATTATGTTTACCAGATTACGCCTTATGACCTGTATAAAGCCTACTATAATGATAGGTTAGATATAGAATAAATCTATAACCGGATATTCAATTGGTGTATTGGACAAAGAACCCCTCATCAATTATAATAGGCACATAAGATACAGAGAGGGACAACCTCAGAGAATAAATACAGAAAATAAAAACGAAGATATATAGGAGGAAATGAAAATGGCAGATATTAGAGATTCAAGAAACTGGAGCTTTGAAACAAAGCAGTTACATATCGGACAGGAACAGGCAGACCCGGTAACGGACGCAAGAGCGGTTCCAATCTATGCAAGCACATCCTATGTGTTCCATAATGCACAGCATGCGGCAGACCGTTTCAGCCTGAAGGACGCAGGCAATATCTACGGAAGACTCACAAATCCGACGCAGGACATTTTCGAGCAGAGAATCGCGGCATTGGAAGGCGGCGCAGCCGCTTTAGCAACCGCATCCGGTGCAGCAGCCATCAATTATACAATCGGCGCGCTCGCACGCAGCGGCGAACATATCGTAGCTTCCAAGACCATCTACGGCGGAACTTACAACCTTTTGGCACATACGCTTCCGCTTTCCTCTGGCATTACGGCAACTTTCGTTGATCCGGAAGAAGAAGGCGCATTCGAGGCTGCCATTCAGGAAAACACGAAAGCAATCTTCATCGAAACCCTCGGCAACCCGAATTCCAATATCATCGACATCGAAGCAGTTGCAGAGGTTGCACATAAGCACGGCATTCCGCTGGTCATCGACTCGACCTTCGCGACACCTTATCTGATTCGTCCGATTGAACACGGCGCAGACATTGTCGTGCATTCCGCGACCAAATTCATCGGCGGTCACGGAACTGCGATTGGCGGCGTGATTGTGGACGGCGGTACTTTTGACTGGAAGGCTTCCGGAAAGTATCCTTGGATTTCCGACCCGAATCCGAGCTATCACGGCGTTTCGTTTGCTGAGGCAGCAGGCCCGGCAGCATTTGCAACCTATATCAGAGCAATTCTTTTGAGAGATACCGGCGCAACACTTTCTCCGTTCCATGCTTTCATCTTCCTGCAGGGACTGGAAACGCTTTCGCTCAGAGTAAAGCAGCATGTGTCGAATGCTCTTAAAATCGTGGAATATCTGAACGACCATCCGCAGGTTGAGGCGGTTCACCATCCGTCCCTTCCAAACGATCCGAGCCATGCGCTCTATGAAAGATATTTCCCAAGCGGCGCAGGCTCAATCTTTACCTTTGATATTAAGGGCAGCGCAGCCGATGCGCAAAAATTCATCGACAATCTGCCAATCTTCTCGCTCCTTGCGAATGTTGCAGATGTAAAGTCACTGGTAATTCATCCGGCAAGCACGACGCACGCGCAGCTTACACCGGAAGAGCTGGCTGAGCAGGGAATCAAGGAAACGACAATCCGTCTTTCCATCGGCATTGAAGATGCGGACGACCTGATTGCGGCGCTTGATACCGCCTTCGAAGCGATTAAATAGATTATAAGTTTTAAAAGGAAATACCGCCACGGGACTTTGCGGTGCGGAAATCTAAACCCTGCATCCTGAACCGGAGGCGGTGTTTCCCTGTTTTTGGAACTTCGCAGTCGTGCCTCGGAGCGATGCCGCGGCCTAAAATCCCATAGACTTTTAAGCGGAATTTTAGTATAATAATTGTGGATTTATTTACCGCGTAAATTGCATGGAAGGAATTAAAATAAAACACATGAAAGCAGCATTTCATACACTGGGCTGCAAAGTCAACCAGTACGAAACGGAGGCCATGAAGGAGCAGTTTGCTGCCCGCGGCTATGAAATCGTAGGGGAAGAGGAAGCAGCCGATGTATACATTATAAATACCTGCACGGTTACGAACCTTGCAGACCGCAAATCGCGTCAGTATATCCGGCGCATGAAAAAGCAGTGCCCGGACGCAGTGGTTGCCGTAACAGGCTGTTACGCGCAGGTCAAGCCCGAGGAACTTGAGGCTCTGCCGGAAGTCGATATTGTAGCAGGAACAGGCGAAAAGAACAATTTAGCAGGCTATGTGGAAGAATATCTGCATGACCATAAAAAACAAAAGCACATTTTGGAGTACGACGCTCTGACATCCTACCACGACAAAGGCATCATCACTTCGATGGATTCGCGCACGCGCGCTTATGTCAAGATTCAGGAAGGGTGCAATCGGTTCTGCTCCTACTGCCTGATTCCGTTTGCACGGGGAGCCGTCAGAAGCCGCAACCCGGAGGAAATTTTGGAGGAGGTCAAGGTTTTAATCAGCAAAGGCTTCCGAGAGGTTGTCCTGACGGGAATCAACACGGCACTTTACGGCACGGAGGAAAACTTCCCGTATCCGCTTACGGACGAAGAAAAAGCACTCGGCATGCACGGAATCGAAATCATCATCAGCCGGATTAACGCCTTGAACGGGGAATTCCGCATCAGGCTCAGTTCTCTCGAGCCGACGGTAGTCAATGCCGAATATGTGAAGAGGCTCATGCGCTACGAGAAGCTCTGCCCGCATCTGCACCTTTCGATTCAGAGTGGAAGCGACAGCGTGCTTGCGGCGATGAACCGCCATTACAGCAGGCAGGACTATCTGGACATTGTCCGTGTGCTGAAGGACTGCGATGCCCATTACGGCGTGACGACAGACATCATCTGCGGATTTCCGGGTGAAACCGAAGAGGACTTTGAAGACAGCCTTCGCATGACCGAGGAAGCTGACTTCCTCAAAGTCCACGCATTCCGCTATTCCAGGCGCGAAGGCACGGCGGCATACGAGATGAGGAACCAGATTGACGGCGAGACGAAAAATAAACGCGTAAACCGCCTGATGGAAAAGGCAGAAGAGGTAACTCGGAGATTCTTCGAAAGCTCGGCAGGCGAAGTGCGGACGGTTCTCTTCGAGCAGGAAGAGGCGGAGTTGTCTCGAAACGCTGTGCCGGCAGAGGTCGATGCCTCGAAAGCGGGCACAGTCCTCAGCGGCTACACCGAAAATTACATCAAAGTGTATGCGGACGGCGGCGAGGAGCATTTAAACAGTTTCCAAAAAGTTAAGCTTTTAGAACCATATAAAGACGGTATGAAAGGAGAAATATTATAATGGCAGATTGTGTATTTTGTATGATAGCGAATCATGAGATTCCGTCAACCATCGTTTACGAGGACGATAAGATTATTGCGTTTAAAGATTTAGACCCGCAGGGCCCGGTGCATGTGCTGGTTATTCCGAAAAAGCACATCGCATGCTTGGACGATGTTAAGCCGGAGGATCACGAGCTGATGGGACACATCATGTGCAAAATCGGTGAGATTGCGAAGAGCCAGGGGCTCGAAAACGGCTACAGAGTTGTAAGCAACAACGGCGACGACGCTTTCCAGACGGTAAAGCACATTCACTTCCACATCATCGGCGGCAAACCGATGGGCTGGCCGCCGTTCCCGGTACAGGAGTAGAATATACGCGGGGCAGATAGCAAAATGATACAGCTCTATTTACAGCTTCTCGATACGCAGACCGAACAGGAAAAATTTGAACGGCTTTATTATCAGTATAAAAGGCTGATGTACTGGATTGCAAATCACATTCTAGGTGACAGCCATCTCGCGGAAGACGCCGTGCACGAAGCATTTCTGAAGATAATAAAAAATTTTCACAAAATCGGAGAAATTAATTGTCCCCGAACGAAGAATTTCGTGGTTATTATAGTTAGGAACACTGCGCGCAGCATTCTCGAAAAAGAAAACCGAGGTCCTAAGACACAGAGTTTTACGGAAGACTTCGCAGGGAGCGATATGGCGGAAGCCTCGGATTCCTATTGGGAAAATCTCTCGTCGGGATTTGATGAAACCTCGGATGAAGTTCTGCGAAAAGAAATCATGCGAACCGTGGACAGTCTGCCGGACTGGGCGGCGGATGTTTTGACGCTGTCGGCAATCTATGGATGCAGCACAGCGGAAATCGCAGCGATTGGGGAAATCTCCACGGAAGCGGCAAAAAAACGATTGCAGCGTGCGCGCGTTTTGTTTCAAAACAAGATGAAAGAGGGCGAGACGAAATGAACGGTGCAGAATTTCAGAGTGTTTTGGCAGAAGCCTTGGAGCGAAGATATGCATCCATACCGGATCCCGAAGAACTTTCCTTTGATTATGAGTTTTCGCCGCAGTTTGAGCGGAAAATGAAGCGCATGATTCGTCGGTTTGACCACATACAGGGCAAAGAACAGCGAGCGGAGCGGAAAGAAACCAATTTCCGCTTCCGAAGGGTGGCTGTATTTGCCCTTGTTTTAGTGCTCTTAATGGCATTGGCGGCGTGCGCGGTACACTATATTATTATCTGGAACGAAGAAAACAACGAAAAACAAGGCACGCTGGATGTGACATTTGAGCTTGAAAACCCCAACACTGAGGATTTGTTTACTTTCAAGGAGCCTGTTGTGCCTGACAGCTACACGCGGGAAGTAACATTCCGTGAAGGAGATATTCAGGAAATTGAATATACTGACGAAAAGAACGGAAAAACGATTCAATATCACCAAACAGGAATATCAGAAACTATGGGTCTCAGCATAGACAATGATGATGAAAGCTTCACGCAGATAGAAATAAATGGGTTTAAAGGTTATGCGATAACCGAAGGAGAGGCACCGTTTATTATATGGAGTGATGGAATTTCACTGTATATCATTTCTACCAACATTTCGTTCGATGAACTTTTCGCGATTGCCGAAAGTATACAGTAAAGTGTACTAAAAAAAATACAAAAAATATTTTGAATTTCTTGTCCCCAAATCACCCTTTCGTCGGTTTTAGTGTATAGAAGGGGAAAATTTTCGGCAGAAAGCCGTGGGGGAGGTAAGAAAATGAGAAAGAAAAAAGTATTAACAGTACTCATAATTTGTATGTGTTTGTCGGCAAGCGGTGTTTTTGCATATTCAAAATTGCGTCCGGTACAAGGAGAAAATGAATTCAGGGGCATCGGAGAAAATATGCAGTCATCGGTAAAGAGTTTACTGAGTGCAGATGCCCAAGATGCTATGGGGGAAGTATTAGGGACGAAAATAAGCAAAGCATATTTTGATGTAAGGTATGCGTCTTACAAATCCAGTCCACTGGAATATGAAAATCCAAAAGAAGAGGCATGGGAATCAATAAAAAAAGAAGTCTGGGAAAGAGAATTTGCGGAGAAAAATTCCTTAATACCGACAGACGAAGAAATTAGAGCATATGTCGAAACAAACAAAGAAGGCTTTCATTCTACCGAAGAGGGAAAGGCATTGATAAAAGCTCTTTGCGAAGGTATGGGTTTGACAGAGGATGAATATTGGGAATATCACGAGAAATATGAAGCCCCTTTGGCTGTAATCCATAATAAGGTTGAACAATTTGCCAAAAACAAGAAAATCAAAATAGCTGCGAGTGATGAAATCAGCAGTACGATTCTTGATAATGACTACTTTAATCAACTATCATAGGCTTTAGCAAGGAGGGGATTATTTTGGAAAACACGAAATGGAAAAGACCTTTAAAACTTCTGTGCGTAATCAGTGCGCTTGCCATGGTGGCACTGCCATGGTTCTCGTTTAATCCGAAAGTAATGGGATATTATTGGGGGATGGATTCACTGCTCTATGCGTGGGTTCCGCTTATCATCATTGCGCTGTATTTATTTCAATGGAAAACCAACAAAATAGGAAATATCATACTTGCAGAAGCTGCCTTGTTTTCGCTGCTGGGCATCTATGTATATGCGTTCTTTTACTGGCCGTGCAGCATTACAGGCGATGCACCGGATATGGGAGTGAGCCTTTCGGCAGCGCTTCCGACTTTCTGGATTGGCTTTGCGGTAATGCTTTGTACTTGGATGGTGTTTCAAGTATATTTTATTCGACAGTGTGTCCGCAAATAGGGCTTTCATTCTGCCGAAGAGGGAAAGGGGGTTACAGGAAATAATGGAAAAACACAAAAGAAAAATATCTGAGAAAAAAATAATGTTGTTCATACTAATCGCCTCGATTGCAGCGGTAGCAATCTATTTGATTTTTTTAATACCGCATTCAACGACAACGGAATTTTTTCAAAGTGATATAAGAGATGAAGCAATTACAACTTATCCGCTGTCCCGCGAGGAATATATTATAGAATCTGCGAAGTTGTTTTTAATAATAAACATCCCGAATGTTTTAATTCTCATAAAGCACTTTAGCCGATTTCTTGCAGAAAAGCTAAGCTGGAAGCTAAAATGATGTAGCAGCATAAGGGAAAGACATATTGGTTTTAATACATTTGCCCGTTGAAGAAATCGAGAGGTGAGAACGTCATGAAAAAATTTTGGAAAATCTGTATAGCAGCGGTACTGCTGATTGCGGTTTTAGTCAGCGTTAATCGTTTGTATTTTGCGAATTTTGACAGCACGACAGGATTTCGGCTTGCGGAAAAAACTGCGCAGAAAGAAATCGCAAAACTCTATCCGAATTTGGATCTTACAGAGGCAGAGGCAGATGTGAGCTGTTCGGTGCAAACGCGTTACTGTTTTCGATTGCGGGGAGAAATACAAGTGCTGTATTTTTGGGAAGAAAGCGGAAACAGCATTTCTGTATTTTTGAACGGATATCTGCCGATATGGGCGCGTCTTATAATCATCCGCACCACACCGCTGCAGTAGCTTGAGACCTATCCAGCGGGGTTTCCATTGTAGCCTGTTTCTTGCAGAAAAGCGGTCGCAATGTATATTTACATTCCATTTGATATTTTTAAGACAGTTCGCGTGTCTTTTTTTCCAATTTAATACAGAGACTCTGCTTCCCACAATGTTCTATTAAAAATACAATTCTACACGATGATACAAGCGTTGAAATTTCAACGTTTGCAAATGGCGGAATTTTTTCTGCTTTATTTATACCCAGCACGTGAGCCAATAAAAAAATCAGCTTTTACATTTACTGTATTTTTTTACATGCCAAGCAGCGAAAAAATGAAGTTTGGTATGTAAATATACATTTTTCCAAGAAATGTAAGCACTCTGCGGCGCGGAGGTAAGGGAGCGCAGCCAAAATATAAGCGACCGACCTACAAGATATAAGTGCTCTGAGCACCGCCTCCGCCCCAAGAAAAAAGCGTCCTTGAATCGCAGGATTCAAGGACGCAATTTTTTTCGGTTATTTTTTCAGAAATTCCTGGACGAGCTGCTTAACCTGGTTTCCGTCAGCAAGGCCTTTGACTTTCGCCATCACAGGCCCCATGAGTTTTCCCATGTTCTGCATGCCGCCTTCAATACCTAATTCAGACGCGGTTCCTTCGATGATTTCACGAATCTTCTTGTCGGAAAGCTGTTCCGGCAGGTATCTTTTCAGTATTTCAATCTCTGATTTATAGGAATCGATTAAATCGGTTCTTCCGGCTTTTTCAAAATCAGCGAGGGCATCTTTTCTCATTTTAACCTGTTTCGATAAAATTGCTGCAATGCCGTCATCATCCAGTTCTTCACGGTGGTCAACCTCGTATTGCTTGATTGCCGCGCGAGCGAAACTGATTGTGTTTTTGGCGATTTCGTCGTGCGCTTTCATAGCTTCCTTAAAATCAGCCATCAACTTTTCTTTTATTGCCATTTTTATTCACCTCGATTCACGAAGCCTCTAAGGGTCGTATCTCAGGTAAGAAATGACTGCGAATGTATTAGTATTTCTTAGCCTTTTTTCTAGCGGCTTCAGATTTTTTCTTTCTCTTTACGCTTGGTTTTTCGTAATGTTCTCTTTTTCTGAGTTCGCTCATAACGCCGTCTCTGGCGCAGGATCTCTTGAATCTCTTAAGAGCGGATTCCAAACTTTCGTTTTCTCTTACGATAACTTGTGCCATATTCCAATTCACCTCCTGACTTACATGAAATAATTAAGCCGAAAGCAGCCCGGCTGCCTATAACGAAAGTATTATACACTTTTTTCGTCGTTTTCGCAAGGATTTTTATGAAAAAAATGCAATAAATCAAAAGCTCTGCACATAAAATGAAAAATAGCATACGCGCAAGGAGCAGGGAAGTAGGTGGAAGCACGATGAGATTGCTTGCTGAGATGGAATATGACTTGGACTTTCGCAAGCCGCGCGTGACGGCAGTCGAAAATTATGTGATAGTGGAAAGCTTCAAAGAAATTACCATGATTACGCAGACAGCGGTTACGGTAAAAAATGACCGAAGGTATGTGACGGTCGTGGGGGAAAATTTTGTGCTGAGGGAGATAAGCGAAGGGAGAATGGTCGTTGAGGGAACGCTGCAAAGAATTGAATTTTTATAGGTGCCGCCTGCAGCTTCGGATTGAAGGCTTCAAAGCAGACAAGCTGCTTAACATGGCTTTTCGCAAACGAATCTTCATGCGCCGGATCTGTGTGCTTTCGGAGACGGAAATCACCGTATGGATTGCAGCAAGCGATTTAAAGAAGCTGAAGAAACTCGCAAAATCCCTCTATAAAATTACGGTTTTGCAGGAAAAGGGGCCGGAATGCGGGCTGAAAAAAATCCGCAGGCAGCCTTTCGTGCTGCTGGGAATCGCACTGGCAGCGGCGGTTATTTTCACGCGCTCGCTTCTCATCAGCACCGTCATCGTCGATGGCTACAAGGCGATTCCCGAGGAAAGCCTGCGAAAATGCCTGTCCGAGTCCGGAATTTACGAGGGGGCGTGGAGACCTGACATCGAGTGGGAAAAGGCGCGAAAAACGCTTTATGACACCTTTCCGGAGATTACATGGGTGAAGCTCGTTTACGACGGAACGGCGGTGTATCTGGACATTTCGGAAACCGACGATTTAAGGGATACGAGCAGGACGGATGCAGACGGCGATGCAGAAGATACGGACGATGCGGAAGACACAGGAAAGAAAATCACCTATATCGATTTGGTCGCCGAAAAATCCGGATATGTGGAGAGCGTGCAGCCGCTTTGGGGCGAGGAGCGCGTGGAAGCGGGCGATTATGTGAAAAAGGGGCAGGTTTTAATCGGAGGCTGCATTCCGATTGAGCCGACGACTTTTGAAGAGGGTGATGCGAAGGAATACTATGTGAAGGCGCAGGGCGAAGTCTGGGCGCGGGTTCCGTACCGCTTGAATTTTGCGCAGGAACGCTATAAGGAAAACGCCCGCGGCCTGCAGGATGAGAACGCAGAAGAGTTCGCAGAAGAAAGCGCGCAGGGCGGAGAAAACGAGAAAATTATCATCGAAAACAAGACGGAGCGTACGCCGGAAGAGATAAAAGCCAAGGCGGAGCAGCAAATCCGACTCTGGGCGAAAGAAAATCTTCCGGAAAATGCAGAAATTTTAAATAAAAGTTTGAATTTTACGCCAAAAGAAAATATAATAGAAATAGGTGTGACTTTGGAAGTCCGCCGCGAAATAACCAAAGAACAGGAGACAGTAGTTGGACAGGAAAATTCAGATCACAGAGGAGATTGACAGACGCGAACTTTTCGGGAATTTGGATGTCAACTTAGATATGATAAAGGAAGCGACGGGAGTCGAAATTTTTCAGCGAGACGACGCTTTGACTTTGAAGGGAGACGAGGAAGCGGCACTTGACCGCGCGGGAAAAATACTGGATGAGATGATGAGCGTTTTGGCGGGAGGCGAGGTTCTGGACAAACAAAAAGTGCAGTATATTATCGCCCTTGACAGCGAAGGCGTTTCGTACAAGGAAAGCCGCGTCAGCAAGGATGTTATCTGCTTTACGCATAAAGGAAAACCGCTCAAGCCCAAGACGCTGGGGCAGAAGCAGTATGTAAACAGCATCCGCGAAAAGGACATTGTTTTCGGCGTCGGGCCTGCCGGAACCGGCAAGACCTATATTGCCGTGGCAATGGCGATAAACGCGTATAAGAACAAAGAAGTGCAGAAAATAATTCTGGCAAGACCTGCGGTGGAAGCCGGGGAAAGACTGGGATTTTTGCCGGGAGACCTGCAGGATAAGGTTGACCCGTATCTCCGTCCGCTTTACGATGCGCTCTATGATGTGCTGGGAAGGGATGCGGCGCTGAAGCTGAAAGAAAAGGAAGTCATCGAGGTCGTTCCGCTTGCGTATATGAGAGGAAGGACGCTTGACAATTCGTTTATTATACTGGATGAGGCGCAGAACACCACAAGGGAGCAGATGAAGATGTTTCTGACCCGTATGGGCTTTGGCTCGAAGGTTGTGGTTACGGGCGATGTAACGCAGATCGACCTGCCTCGGGGAAAGAAATCCGGGCTGGTTGAGGCGCTTCGGGTTTTGAAGAATGTCAGGGACATCGATGTGTGCTATCTGAAGGACACCGATGTGGTAAGACACGAACTGGTAAGAAAAATCATCAACGCTTATGAGCAGTATTATAAGAAATATCCGGAGGAAATGCAGGAGTAATGAATATTTATTTTGAAGAGGGACATGTCGTTTCGGAAGCGCTTTTGGAGAAGATGACCGAGGCGGCGGAATATGCCGTGGAATCGGAAAATCTGCTGAATCTGGACAAGCAGCGGTGCGAGCTGAGCGTTACCTTCGTCGGGCTTGACGAGATACACGAGCTGAACCGGGAGTACCGCGGGGTGGACAGACCCACGGATGTGCTTTCGTTTCCGCAGTTTGAAGATTTGGAAGAGGAAATTCCGGAAGTCGGGGAAATCTGCCTCGGCGATGTTGTGATCTGCCGGGAAAAGGCGGAAGAACAGGCGGAGGAATTCGGACATTCCTTTGAAAGAGAGCTGGTTTATCTCTTCACTCACAGCGTTTTGCACCTTTTGGGCTACGACCATATGGAAGAGGACGAAAAAAAGGTGATGAGACAGCGCGAGGAAGAAATCATGGAACAGATCGGACTTATGCGTCAGGAGGGATTGAAATGATGTACAGAGACTTATACGAAAAAGCAAAGGAAATGCTGCCGAGAGCCTATGCTCCGTTTTCAAAATTCAGAGTCGGCGCGGCGCTTTTGACCAAAGAAGGGGAAGTTTATACGGGCTGCAATGTTGAAAACTCTTCCTTCGGGGCTACGATTTGCGCAGAAAGAACGGCGTTTGTCAAAGCAATTTCCGAGGGAGAAAGCGAGTTTGAGGCGATTGCAATTGTCTGCGAGGATGGAGAGGCATGGCCTTGCGGTATCTGCAGGCAGTTTATGAAGGAATTTTGTGACGACGACTTTAAAATTATCACAGGAGACGATGAGGAAAGCCTCAGAGTTTACACGATGGATGAAATATTACCGGAGGGATTCAGGCTTTAATGAGAACAGGATTTATCGGAATTATCGGCAGACCGAATGTCGGCAAATCGACGCTGCTGAACGCGATTCTCGGGGAGAAAATCGCAATAACCACGGACAAGCCGCAGACGACCCGAAACACGATTCGAGGCATCTATACGGACATTCCGGAGGGAGATTATGACAAAGGCGTACAGATGGTTTTCATCGACACGCCGGGCATTCACAAGCCGCACAGCAAGCTCGGAAGCTTTATGACCGAATCGGCAATCAATACTTTTAAAGAGGTGGATGTCATCCTGTTTCTGGTGGATGAGCCGCTCGGAAGAGGTCCCGGGGACAAATACATTCTGGAAATGCTGAAGGAAGTAAAGACACCGAAGCTTTTGATTATTAACAAAATCGACCGCATGGATCCAGAGGAGTTCCGCGGGATTTACGAGGAATACAGCCAAATGGGCGTTTTCGACGATGTGCTCGGAACCTCTGCACTCGAAGGAAAGAATGTGAAGACGCTGCTTTCGCGCATTGAGGAATTTTTGGAAGAGGGACCGATGTATTTCCCGGAGGATATGATTACAGACCATCCGGAGCGTTTCATCGTCAGCGAAATTATCCGCGAAAAGCTGCTGCTGTATCTGCAGGACGAGGTGCCGCACGGTGTGGCGGTCGAGATTGAAAGCTATGCGGAAGAAAAGAACATTACGAAAATCGGCGCGGTGATTTACTGCGAGCGGAAATCGCATAAGGGCATTATCATCGGCAAAGAGGGAAAGAAGCTGAAAGGAATCGGCAAGAGCGCGCGGCTTGAAATCGAAGCGCTTCTGGGCACGAAGGTCTTTTTGGAGCTTTGGGTCAAAGTCAAGGAAAACTGGCGCGACTCGGATTTCGCTCTGTCGAATTTCGGATATAAGGAGCTGAACCAATGATAACGGATACGGAGGGCATCGTCCTTCGGCAGGTGAAGGCTGCGGGCGGCAGGCGCATGGTGCTGCTTTTCTCACGCAAATTCGGCAAAATCAGCGTCGGGAGCAGCGCGGCGGAGGGCGGAAAAAGCAAGTCAGCACTGGCAATTCGTCCGTATACCTACGGAAAGTATGAGCTTTTTAAAGGCAGAGACAGCTATAATATGAACAGTGGGCAGGTGCTGAAAAGCTATTACAGCTTCGGCGAGGATCTGGATAAGTACATGGCGGCCTCCTATGTTTTGGAGCTGACCGAAAAACTTCTGACCGAAGGACTGCCTCAGCCCGGAGTTTTCAAACTTTTGCTGTCGTTCATGGAGGCTCTCGAAAAGAGGCAGAAGAAGCAGGACACGCTGGTTATGGCGTATATCGTCAAGCTTCTCGATGCGCTGGGAACCATGCCGGTTCTGGATGAATGCGTCTGCTGCGGAGGCTCTGCGGGAGGACATTTTTTCAGCGTATCGGAAGGCGGCATAATTTGTGAGAAATGCGTGAAAACTTTTGAAGAAAGTAACACGAATGAAGCATTGATTTATCGTGTAAATTTTGGTATAGTAGATATATTAAAATACTTTCGGAAAGAGCCGTTTTCCGCGTTTGAAAAAATCGCGCTGGACGACGCAATCTTAAAAAAATTAAACGGCATTATGAAAAGCTGGCTGGCTTATCATTTTGACATAGGAAAATTGAAAAGTGAGGGGTTTTCCGTCACGGAACCGATATAATTCAAAAATAACAGGAGGTATTGTAATGGAAATCACATTGGAAAAAATCGAACTGGTGAAAGACAGAACAGGCGTATCTTACAAGGAAGCCAAGGACGCTCTGGAAGCAGCGGACGGCAGTGTTGTCGATGCAATTATCGCAATCGAAGAAACGGTTGACATCAAGAAAAGCGGCAAGACAAACGAATTCGTAGGCGAGACAATGGATAAAATCAAAGAACTCGTAAAGAAAGGGAATATTTCCAAAATTGCCGTAAAAAAGGGCGATGAAACAATCGTCAATATTCCGGTGAATGTCGGCGTTGTGGGAGCCATCGTTGCTCCGTGGGGGGTTATCGCGGCGGCAATCGCAACGGTAGGATTTAAGTGCAGAGTGGAGCTTACGACGACAGACGGCAAGGTAATCGACATCAGCAAGCGCGCAGAGGGCTTTGCCGGTGACATGAAGGAAAAAGGCTCGGTGGTATTCGACGGTGTGCTGGAAAAAGGTACAGGCGTGGTAAACAGCGTGAAGGAAAAAGCACCGGAAGTGATGAACGATGTTATGGAAAAGGGAGTGGGCGCATACAACACGCTGAAGGATGCGGCTGCCGATAAATACAGCGAATTTAAAGCTAAGAAAGAAAATGCAGCGGAAGAAGCGGAAGAAGCAGCAGACGACATCGCTGACGCAGTCAGCGAAGCAGCAAGCGACATCTGCGAAAAAGCAGGCGAAGTGCTTGAAAGCGCGGCAGAAGCAGCAGCCGAAGCGGCAGAAAAAGTAAAGGAAAAAAGCGGCGGCTTTTGGGGACTGTTCGGCAAGAAGAAAGCAGATGCCGAAGAGAGTGAATCGCAGGCGGCGGAAACCGCTGAGACTCCGGCAGCAGAAGAAGCCCCTGCAGCAGAAGCAGACGAAAAACCGGAAGAAACAACTCCGGAAGAATAAAATAACGAAAGAATAGGTAGGTTTTTTAGAATGAGCGATGTAAACAGAGAAGCAACAATGGAAAAAGTGGTAGCCCTTTGCAAAAACAGAGGGTTTGTATATCCGGGTTCGGAAATATACGGCGGTCTTGCGAACACATGGGACTACGGTCCTCTGGGCGCTGAGCTGAAAAAGAATGTTAAGAACGCATGGTGGAGAAAATTCGTGCAGGAATCCAAGTACAATGTCGGACTCGATGCGGCGATTCTTATGAATCCGCAGACATGGGTGGCTTCCGGTCACGTGGGAGGATTCTCCGACCCGCTGGTAGACTGCAAATCCTGTAAATCCAGATTCAGAGCGGATAAGCTGATTGAAGATTTCCATGCGGCAAACAATATGCCGGAAATCGTCGTAGACGGCTGGAGCAATGAAGATTTGGAAAAATACATCGCTGAACATAACATTCCATGTCCGGACTGCGGTAAATCCGATTTCACGGGCATCCGTCAGTTCAACCTGATGTTTAAGACTTTCCAGGGCGTAACCGAAGACTCAAAATCTGAGCTTTATCTGCGTCCGGAAACTGCACAGGGCATTTTCGTAAACTTTAAAAATGTACTGAGAACTTCCCGTAAGAAGGTTCCGTTCGGTATCGGACAGATCGGAAAGTCTTTCCGTAACGAAATCACGCCGGGCAACTTTATCTTCCGTGTGCGTGAATTCGAGCAGATGGAGCTGGAATTCTTTTGCGAACCGGATACGGACTTAGAATGGTTTGACTACTGGAGAAGCTTCTGCCACAACTGGCTGCTTTCCTTAGGCATCAAGGACGAAAATCTCAGACTGCGTGACCATAGTCCTGAGGAGCTCTCCTTCTATTCCAAGGCAACGACAGACTTCGAGTTTAAGTTCCCGTTCGGCTGGGGCGAACTCTGGGGCATTGCAGACCGTACGGATTATGACCTGACGCAGCATCAGAACACATCCGGACAGGATTTAAGCTATTTCGATCAGGATAAGAACGAGCATTACATTCCATATGTAATCGAACCGTCGCTCGGTGTGGAAAGAAGCGTACTTGCATTCCTTTGCAACGCTTATACGGAAGAGGTTCTTACCGATGCAAACGGCAAGGAAGATGTGCGTGTGGTAATGAAATTCCATCCGGCACTCGCACCATTCAAGGCGGCCGTGCTTCCGCTTGCGAAAAAGCTCGCGCCGATTGCAGAACCGATTCACGAAGAACTGTCCAAGTACTTCATGGTTGACTACGATGCAGCAGGCTCTATCGGCAAGAGATACAGAAGAGAAGACGAAATCGGTACGCCGTTCAGCATCTGCGTTGACTTCGATACAGAGACAGACGGATGCGTAACGATTCGTGACAGAGATACGATGGAGCAGGTAAGAATTCCTGTAAGCGAAGTTCGTTCATACATCGAGGAGAGATTGGTCTTCTAGTCACGGGAAATGGAGAAGCATGAAACAATTTGTATATTCATTTAACGAAGGCTCCGAAGAAATGCGGAGCCTTCTCGGCACTAAAGGCGCGGCACTTGCGGAAATGATGCAGAGCGGCCTACCGGTGCCTTTCGGCTTTACTGTCACGACGGAAGCCTGCCGTCGCTATTTTGAAAACGGACGCGTGCTTCCGGCGGAAATTGCCGAGGAAATTTTTAATAAAACAGCTGAATTAGAGGATGTCACAGGAAAAGTTTTCGGCGGAGAGGAAAATCCTCTGTTTGTTTCGGTGCGTACCGGAGCGGCAGCCGCGATGCCGGGGCTTGCAGAAACGATTCTGAATCTGGGGATGAACGCAGAGACGCCTGCAGATGCAAAAGAACAGCTTTTAGAAGCGATTTGCGACTCCTTCGATTCATGGGAAAGCTCGAAAGCTTCCGAATACCGCAAAAAAAATCGATTTTTTGATGCAGAGTATGGCGTGGAAGCAAACGGAGCGGCTGTAAGCGTGCAGGCGATGGTTTTCGGCAATTCCGGCGAGGATTCTGCGGTCGGCATTGTCTCTACCAGAGAATGCATCAGCGGAGAAAACAGACTCTCAGGAAAGTTTTTAACGAACGCACAGGGCAACGAACTTTCGCAGCGCATGGAAGAAGCGCAGGATATTGCCCGCATGACAGAGCACTTTCCGAAGTCTTACGAAAACCTCGTAAAGATTACGCGAATTTTGGAAACGCATTTTAAAGATGTGCAGACCGTGCAGTTTACCATTGATGAAAGCAAGCTGTATATTCTTCTGACGGAGACTGCAGAGCGGACTCCGGCGGCCGCCTTGAAGATGGCGGTCGACATGACAAACGAAGAAATCATCACGGAAAAAGAGGCGATTCTGCGCTTGCAGACAGAAGACTTGCAGGAACTTTTGCAAATGCATAAGGGCAGATGCGCGCTGGATGATGCACCGGAGCTTCGCGCTTATTTTTCCAAACTTATGGAATGGGTCGACGAGGTCAGAGAACTGAAGGTGCGGGCGAATGCCGATGATGCGAAACAAACTCAACAGGCTCTTGATTTCGGCGCAGAAGGCGTAGGGCTTTGTCGAACGGAAAATATGTTTTTCGACGAGGAAAAAATGCGGATGGTACGCAGGATGCTGCTTTCGGAAGATGAGGAAGAACGCCGGAGCATCAACGCACAGCTGAAAGAAATGCAAAAAGAAAACTTTAAAGAAATTTACCGCATTATGGGGGAACGTCCGGTCACAATCAGGCTTTTAGACCTGCCGATTAATGATATTCTGCCGATGGAGGAAGAAAACCCGATGCTCGGAAACCGTGGATGCAGGCTCGAACTTGCGATGCCGAAAATTGCGGAGGCACAGACCGAGGCAGTTATCGAAGCGGCACTTGAGGTTCGCAGCGAAATTGGGGCAGACATCGTACCGGAAATCTTAATTCCGATGGTAAGCACACTGGAAGAACTGCGCATGGTAAAGACTGTGGTCAAAGCTGCGGCGGAAAGCTGCATCAAGGCATCCGGCGAGGAAATGGAGTACCTCATTGGAACGATGATAGAGACACCGAGGGCTGCCCTTACAGCGGATAAAATCGCGCAGGAATCCGATTTCTTTTCTTTCGGGACAAATGACCTCACACAGATGGTTTACGGGCTCTCAAGGGAAGATACCGGCATGATTATTGATACCTATGTCGAGAAAGGAATCTTATATGAAAATCCGTTCCGTACGCTGGATCTCGATGGTGTCGGCAGACTGGTGGAACTGGCGGCAGTTACGGGCAAGCGCGCGCATCCGAGACTGAAACTTGGAATTTGCGGAGAGCAGGCATCCGACCCGCGTTCCATTGAGTTTTGTCATAAAATCGGGATGAATTATCTGTCCTGCGCTCCGGTTAAAGTACCGACGACAAAACTTGCAGCTGCACAGGCGGCAGTAAAAGCGGCCGGAAGTGAGGAAGAAAGATGATTTCATTTTGGGGAACCACAGCCGGGAACTTCGCGATGACTTTTCTGATTGCGATGGTTCCGGTGCTCGAGCTTCGAGCCGCAATTCCTGCGGGCGTGATTGCAGGGCTGAATATTCAGGCCGTTTTAGCGGCGGCGATTATGGGAAATTTACTGCCCATTCCGTTTATCATCGTTTTCATAAGAAAAATATTTAAATGGATGCAGAGCAAGAGCCAACGGCTTGCGAATATTGTAGCAAAACTCGAAGCGAAGGCCGATAAGAAAAAAGACAAGGTTCTGAAATATGAATTTTGGGGTTTGATGCTTTTCGTGGCAATTCCGCTTCCGGGAACGGGAGCGTGGACAGGTGCGCTGATTGCAGCAATGCTGGATATGCAGCTGAAACGGGCATTCCCAGCGATTGCAGTAGGAGTGCTGACGGCGGCAATCATTGTGACGGCTGCAACCTATGGAGTCGCTGCATTGGTTTAAATAGCATAAAGAATAGCTGCAGCGAACAAAAAAAAACAGCAATAAAAATGCTCCCGCGCGTATGCAAGGGAGCATTTATTATGCAATTAATTTGAAGTTATAAACTGATATTATATGTTATGATTCTATTGCAAAGATTAGTCCTGCTTTGCGTGCTTCTTTAATCTTACAACCGGTTCCTGCGGGAGCTTGAACAGTGGAATGAATCTGTCCCAACCTGTGAATGTCAGGAGGAGAAGAGAACCAACTGCGATGTACGCCATGAAGTTGTATCTTAAGAAGTCTAACGGAACGAGTGTCTGAAGCGGATATACGCCGGTAGCGATACCTACATAGAATGCAAGGTATACATGCCATGGAATGAGCTGGGAACCGAATACGCCCATAGCGTCTCCGAATGTAGCGTTTCTCAGTTTAATCTTGTACATAGCTTCTTCGCTTTCAGCTTCGATGTTTTCTTCTGCAATCTGCTTGATAACCGGACCCATCGTTACAATCTGAGCCATTTCATCGGATAAAGCAGCGTTTCCGAGTAAGCAGAGAACCGCGTTCCAACCAAGCAGATGTCTTACCTTCTTGGACAGCTTTACAACAAGAGCAGCAAGCGGAGCGAACGCGTCCATCTTCTGCATGATACCGCCGAAAGCAGCAACCCACATCATCATTACAACTACCCAAGCACCTGCATCCGCGAAACCGGCCATAACTTCGTCGAGGAAATCCTGGAAAGTACCTACAGTACCTGCAAAGATTCCGAGTACATAGGAAGAAATGATACCGGAACCGATACAGATGAATGTGTTCAGTCCGAGAATTGCAAGTACAATAACGAGGATGAGCGGAATAACCATGTAAAGAGCTACGCCGTCACGCACCTGCTCGAGCAGTGCAACTGCAGCAGGTCTTTCTTCTGCGAGGAATGCCCATACATCATCCGTAATCTGGTTTACAACATGAGAACCATCAACTGCTTCGCCCGGAAGACCCATTGTCATTCCCGCAACGAGGAAGCAGATGCAAGCGAGTGCCAGACACATTACGGACCAGACACCCTGGTGTCTGATTCTGTCTACAACCTGTACACCCTGGATACCGGAAGATACGATAGTGGTATCGGAGATAAGACCGATGTTGTCACCGAAGCAGGCACCGCCTGCGATTGCGCAGACTGTAAGGTAAAGATTACCGCCTACGATTTCGTTCAGCCATAAGAAAATCGGCGCACATGCTGCGAATGTGCCCCAGGAAGAACCGGTTGCTACGGAAAGAACCGCAGTACAAAGAATACCGATGAATGCAACGCTCTTGCCTGTGATGCCGGCTTTCAGCGCGATGTTTACAACTGCTGCGCCTACGCCTGTAGACATGAATAAGCTTGCCATCGCGTAAGCGAACATTAAGATAAATAATGCAATCAGGATGTTAGATACGCTGGACATAGCGGAATCGATACATTCCTGTAATTTGAAGCCGCATACGAGGCGAGCAACGATGATAGCTGCTATTGCTGCAATTGCGGCTGCAATCAGTGCGTCCTGTCCGGAAATCATCAGGCCTGCCAGAACGAATACCGGAACGAACTTAACAAATGCTTTCAGAAAATTCATTTCTTTCTTTTCCTTTCTGTAAATAAAGTATAAAATTTAATTGCGATATAGTTCACAGCAAAATTCGTGCCAAGCTAAGAAAATGCAAAGAAACGTTGAAAAAAAGCAAAATATCTTGTAAATTTTACGAAAAAGTGAACCGAAAACGGTGCATTTCATTAAATATTGAGCCAAAAATGGTGCTGAATGCTTGACGATGTTGTGGGAAATTGATATAATTATGAAGAATAATGTCGAAAAAAGACAAATGGGAGAGTGAGTTATGAAGAATTTTGGCGCGGAACGGGTAATTGAGCCGAAGGGAAGTCTTCCTGTGACCGCATGGAAGATTGATAATTCCAGAGAACTGCGTTCCAAGGAAATTCGAATTGCAATCGACTATATTACAGTCGAACGGGACAGCATGTGCCAGATTTGCTGCATATGTGAGCATAATGATGAAAAAATGAAACAGAAGTTTTTGAAATTTGTCAAAGAGAGAGGCAAACTTCATAATCCTTATACAGGCAGCGGTGCAATTTTTACCGGAACAGTGGAAGCTGTTTCAGAGGATTGGACGCGCCCTGATATTCGGGTCGGCGACTATGTAGCGTCTCTAAGCACGATGACCGGAATTCCGGTTTACATTGAAGAAATTGAAGAGGTTGACTATGACTGTGCACAGATAAAGTGCAAAGGATATGCAATCTGCTTCGAAACTTCTATTTTGGAAAAGTGTGAGGGTATTCCGGAAAACCGAAAGAAATACCTTCGCAGAGCACTTGATGAAGAGGGAAGCTTTTATGGAATCAGTCGTCTGGCAGAGGAAATGACAATAGAGAAAGCATTGATTATCGGAGTGAGTTTGGTCGAAGTCGGATTGTATGCACAGATGATGAAGAACTGCGTACCGAATGTATCGATTTCACTTTTGGTGGAGACCGGATGTACCTGTACTTCCTGCATGAACGAGAAAAATCTTAAAAAATTGCTGAGTCCCCTGGTCGAGCATATCTATTTTGATACGATGAGCAATCCCGTCGAGACGGCGAAAAAGATTGCTGCTGATAAGGAAGAGAATTTGATGGATGTCATCATCAATCTGGAGGATATAAAAAACTGCGAAAGCGTTGCAGCGCTTATGGTAAGGCAAGGCGGACTGATTTGTCATACAAATATTGACAACAACTATTCGCAGGCAATGCTGATTGTAGAAAGTCTGGGGAAAAAGGATGTAACCAGTTATGCCCTTGACAGTATTTATGATAATACTTATCGCATTGCGGTTGAACTCGTTCGCGATGCGGAACCGTTTTTTGCGAAGCTGGATGAATATTTCGAGCAAAACAACCGAAAACGAAAAGTGACGATAAAATCCGAGAAGGGGCACAGTGCAGCTGTTACTCAGCAAATAGACGGGTTCCTGTATATGAGCCCGGTGACAGCGGATTTGGTTGCGGATGTTTTAAATGTTGCCAAATATGACTGCAATGTAATTATTCAGGGAGAGACGGGCGTCGGAAAAGAAAGAATTTTCGACTTGATTCATCAAAACAGTCCGAGAAAGTCGAAGCCATGTATTAAAATCAACTGCGCGACGATTCAGGAAAATCTTGCAGAGTCAGAATTTTTCGGCTATGAAAAAGGCTCGTTTACCGGTGCAGCAAATACCGGAAAGGAAGGCTACTTCGAACTTGCAAACAACGGAACCTTGTTTCTTGATGAAATTGGGTCGCTTCCATTGGCTATGCAGTCCAAACTTTTGCGTGTGCTTCAGGAGAACACTTTTTATCGTGTGGGCGGCACGCAGGCAAAACATGTAAATGTGCGTGTCGTTTGTGCCAACAATGTTCCTTTGAAGAAACTGGTGGATGAGGGAAAATTCAGAGAGGATCTTTTTTACAGACTGAATATCTGTCAGATTGAAATCCCTCCGCTTAGAAAAAGAAAGGAAGATGTTTACTGCCTTGCAGAAGCGTTTTTGCAGCATTACAGCCAAAAATACGGAATTGAAAAGAAATTCAGCCCCGGTGCTTACCGGAAACTTGAAGAATATCATTGGCCCGGAAATGTCAGAGAACTTGAAAACACGGTCCACCGTCTATATATTTCTGCAAGAGGAAATTTAATTGAGTCAGATTTGGTGGATGATTTACTGAATGAGAATGTTTATGACGAAAGCGTTATTGATATTCGCAAAGAATTCAGGCGTGAAGAGTCTTTGGACTTTAACGACATCATGGAAAGACAGGAGAAAAAACTGATTGAGTATGCTCTGAAGAAAGAAGGAACCACTCGAAAGGCAGCTGAGTTTTTGAATCTTCCGCAGACAACGCTGGCAAGAAAAAAAATCAAACATAATCTTTAATATTTTAATATAATATGTAAAAAAGAAAACAACGAAAAAAGGGGCGCATTAAACGCTCCTTTTTCCGTCTTCATTCATTCTTTTATTTAACTTAATTTAGAGCACGCTCCTAAAAAGGAGGACTTAAATTGTTAACTTTTTTATAGCCGGTGCATAAATTGCACCGTAATTATTCTTATCTAGGCATGGACCAAGTCTGCAGAGTAAAGTCTGCGCCTGCCTGGTTTAAAGTTTCGATTCCGGCAACGATAGTTGCGTGGATTTCATCATCTGTAAATGTTAAGCCCTGGTCTTTTGCATATGCCTGCATGCCTGTTGCAATAACTTCCTCTGCGATATCGCCTTTCATAGCCTGCAGAGCGTTGTAGTTCATGGATGTGATAGCACTTTCAAAAGCATAGTCTAAAAAATCTTTCTTTGTAATCATTTTCATACCTCCGTTTAATTCTAATAAATATTTTTCTTGTCAGTCAATCCTGTTGTCATTTTTTCTTTTGTGCTGTTATATATAGCAAGAAGCGTGCCAACTGTCCAAAAACCGAATAAAATTTAAAAAAATACGAAATTAAGCGATTTTAAAAAGGTTTTTCTCATAGCTCGAACCAAAAATGGTTTAATTTTGAACCGAAAATGAGATTTTACGGCAATGAGTTGAACCAATTATGGGTCCAAAATTCGAAATAGACAAAATGTCCGAAACCAAAGAAGGAATTCTTAATTTGTTTTTATTAAATTAACGGAAGCTTCGCCGTCGATTTCATAAACTTTTACGGCGACAACTTCGGATTTAGAGGTAGGAACATTCTTTCCTACATAATCGGCGCGAATCGGAAGCTCGCGATGTCCGCGATCAACCAGAACCGCAAGCTGAATTCCGGCAGCTCTGCCGCAGGCAGATGTCGCATCCAGCGCTGCGCGTGCGGTACGCCCGGTATAGAGAACATCGTCAACCAGGATTACGATTTTCCCAGTGATGTCGAAAGGTACGAAGCTGTTGTTTATGACAGGGTCCGGCTGAATTTCTGTTAAATCGTCGCGATAGAGCGTGATATCAAGCTCGCCTACAGGAACCTCTGCCCCTTCGATTGCCTTGATATTCTCTGCCAGAACCTTTGCCAGCGGAACACCCCTGCGGCGGATGCCGAGCAGCACCAGATTTTCCGCACCGTGATTGCGCTCCAAAATCTGATGTGAGATACGTTTGAGTGCGCGCTGCATGTCCGCAGCGTTCATAAGTTCGGATTTTGTATTCATAAAAAACCTCCGTTATTGAAAAAAGGCCGCCGGAACGCCGACGGCCGAATGATGTGACAACAATCAGTATTTTCCGAGTGAGGAAGCAAGTGTTTCATCCGGTTCTTCAGCGAAGTGGTAATCTTTGCCCGGAAGAACTGCGTTCAGCAGGATGCCGACGATGGATGCAACCGCAAGCCCTGTCATATTGATTGTGATGCTTCCGATTACGATTGGAATGCCACCTGCTTCGGAGAAGTTGATTCCTACTGCAAGACCAAGGATGATAGCAGCAACGATAACGTTTCTGGATTCCTGGAAGTTTGTCTTGTTTTCTACAACGTTTCTTACACCGATTGCGGAAATCATTCCGTAAAGGATGATGGAAACACCGCCGATGGTTGCGGACGGCATTACCTCGATGATTGCCGCAAACTTCGGACAGAAGGAAAGCAGGATTGCATAGATTGCAGCAAGTTTAATTACGAACGGGTCGTAAACCTTTGTAAGTGCAAGCACGCCTGTGTTTTCACCGTAAGTTGTGTTTGCCGGAGCACCGAAGAGAGCTGCAATTGTAGTTCCCACGCCGTCACCGATTAAAGTTCTGTGAAGTCCCGGGTCTTTAATGAAGTTTTTGCCAACCGTGCCGCTGATTGCGGAGATGTCGCCAACGTGTTCCATCATAGTTGCGAATGCAATCGGAACGATGGTGATGATGGAAGTGATGACCATACCCCAGTTTGTATTGCCGTTTGTGAATACGGAAAGTCCTGTGTTTTCCCAGATAACCGGAATGCCGAGCCAGTCAGCTTCTTTCACAAGTGTGAAATCTACGTTTCCGGTAACTGCCGCAACAACGTAAGATGCGATAACGCCGAGCAGAATCGGGATGATCTTAATCATGCCTTTGCCCCAGATGTTGCATACGATTACAACTACGATTGCAACGAGAGCAATCCACCAGTTTGTACCGCAGTTGTTGATTGCAGACGGTGCAAGGTTTAAGCCGATTGCGATGATAATCGGACCGGTAACTACCGGAGGGAAGTATTTCATGACATTGGATGAGCCGCATGCTTTGCATACTGCAGAAAGTACGAGATAAAGAAGACCCGCGCAGGCAACACCAACACATGCATAGGTGAGAGCCACGCTTTCTGTCATTCCGTCTGCAACGCCGGCTTCCTTAACCGCGGCGTAGCCGCCGAGGAAAGCGAACGAGGAACCGAGGAATACCGGAACCTTGTGATTGGTTACGAAATGCATAAACAGAGTGGCAAGACCTGCAAACAAAAGTGTTGCGGAAATGCTGAGTCCTGTGATGATTGGAACGAGTACGGTTGCTCCGAACATTGCAAACATGTGCTGAAGACCTAAAATCATGGTCTTGCCTGTGCCGAGCTCGCGAGCGTTGTAAATTGGCTGATGACTATTCATTTTTATCCTCCTTGAATATAACTGTAAATTTTCAGAAGGAACATCTAAGATTCTGAGGTCTGCGTGGTTGTGCGCATTTGGCAGTCTGGCTGCAGCAAAGTCGCTATGGCATGAAAAAAAGCCCTGCCCACACGGCAAGACCTCACGAAACCAATCCCCGTTATTCGGATGCATGCACTTCTGCGCGCACGCACATACAAATAAAGGAATTCTTATGTAAATCTTGCCGGTCTCTCTGTACCGATTTAAAGATGTTCTTTTCTCTTCGATACATTTTAAGACAAAGCAGAAAGAAAGTCAAGAAAAAATATGGCAATTTGAGGAAAAATTTTGCGGGTAAAAAAAATACCATAAAAAATAATAAAAATAACAAAATAGGCTAAAAAAAAGTGATATAATATAGTTCGTAGTAAAAATATTTGAAGTGTCCTCACTAAACTTCGAAAATGTACTAAAAAAAATACCAAATTGAATTCAAAAAATCATATCGAAAACAGAGTAGTAGATGTAGTCTAATAGTAGATAATGTCTTGCAATGTTTTAAGAGAGGAGTGTAAAGAAGATATGAATAAAGATTTAGTTCTGTTGGACGGCGCGGTAGGCACCAGTCTTTGGGAAAAAGCAGAAGATAAAGTTCCTGTATGGAGATATAATGTAGAAAAACCTGAAATCGTTTCCGAGCTCATAAAAGAGTATTACGATGCCGGCTCGAAGATTATACTGGCGAACACATTCAGTGCTAACGGACCAAGTGTTGCGGAATCCGGATACACGGTGGAGCAAATCGTATCTTCTGCTATGGATATTGCGCACGACGCACTCGATGGAACCGATGCGAAGATTGCATTGTCCGTAGGACCACTCACAGGGCTTTTGAAGCCATTCGGAAATATTTCGGACGCTGAGGCGGAAGAAATCTTTACCGAGCAAATTGAAGTTGGTGTGAAAGGAAAACCGGATGTTATTTTCCTGCAGACTTTCATGGATTTGAAAATGATGCAGATTGCGGCAAAAATTGCAAGAAAACATGACATTCCGCTGTTTTGTTCCTTCAGCTTCGTCAAGAGTGCCCCGGGAAAAGGTGCAAGAACCATGATGGGCAACTCGATTGACAAGATTCTTGAAGGTCTGAAAGAGTTTAAACCGGACGCAGTAGGCATGAACTGCTCTGTAGGACCTGAGCTGGCACTCCCGGTTATTCAGGAATTCTCCGAAAAGACAGAGATTCCTTTGATTTTCAAACCGAATGCCGGGAAACCGACTTTGGAAGGCGGAAGCCAGTTTGATTTTGAGGTCTTTGCAGAGGACATCGCGAAGGCTGCGAACATTCCGGGCGTGAAGTACATCGGCGGATGCTGCGGCTCCAACCCGAAGTACATTCAAGCGCTTAGGGAAAAGTGCAATTTATAATTTAAGCAGAAGATAATAGGAGGACATAGATATGAATTCAATTGAAAGAGTAATGGCAGCATTAAACCATAAAGAGGCAGACCATGTTCCTGTATACCCGCTGATTAACAGCGTTTCCATGCAGACAACAGGCGCTACATACGAAGAATGGTCGAAAGACCCTAAGCTTTGCGCAGAATCCATCATTAAAGCTACAGACGAAATCGGCGTTGACTGTATTTGTACATTAGTTGACCTTTCCGTAGAAGCTGCTGACTGGGGACAGAAGGTAGTTTACAGCGCAAAGAATGCAGCTCACCCGGATATGGACGATCGTGTGCTGAAGAGTGCTGACGACTATGATAAGGTTGAAATCCTCAACCCGAGAGAAACTCCAAGAATGAGTGAACACATCGAACTTGCAAGACTCCTTTATGAAGCAAGAGGACAGGAAAAGCCAATCGTAGGTTTCGTATTCGGACCTCTGGGTATTCTTTCCATGATGAGAGGACAGGAGCAGATGTTCTATGATATGATTAAATGCCCTGACAAGATGAACCAGGCTCTTCACAATATCACAGAAACATTGAAAGAATTCTCCATCGCTTTAATCGAAGCAGGGTGCTCGGCAATCATGTTCGATACTTTATATTCGTCCAAGACAATCTTAAGCCCGAAGATGTGGGATAAGGTTGAAGGTCCGCTGGTTGAAGACCTCGCAAAGACAGTAAGAGAACACGGTGCAGAAGTTATGGTTCATAACTGCGGCGACGGAATCTATCTTAAGGAACAGATTGCAAGAATGCACCCAATCGCGTTCTCGCTTGACCACCTTCCGCCTGATTGCAAGACATTAGAAGAAATGAAAGCAACATATGGCGATCAGACAACCTTCATTGGTTTAATCGAACCGGGCTGGCTGCTTGCTGCTACAGAAGATCAGGTTAAGGAAGAATGTCATAAGCAGATTGACGCACTCGCAAAAGACGGTGGCTTCATTCTCGCAACGGGCTGTGAATATCCGTCCGCACTGAACTTCGATCTGGCAAAACTCATCGTAAACGAAGCAAAAACTTACGGAAAATACGGAGATAAATAAAAATGATAGGAATTGGCATTGACACCGGCGGAACTTGTACGGATGCGGTTGTATATGATACGGAAAGCCGCAGCGTATTATCGTCGGCGAAGACGCTCACGACCAAGACTGACTTAAAAATCGGTATTTTAAAAGCGCTTCGGGGACTCGACGCCGAAGCCGTTAAAAAAGCTTCCTATATCTCGCTTTCCACAACGCTTGCAACCAATGCGTGCGTTGAAAATAAGGGCGGACGCGCGAAGCTGATTATGATTGGAGTCAATCCGAAGGTTGTTGACAGGATGCAGGGCGTTTACGGACTTCCGAAATCCGAAGAAATCTATTTCCTGCCGGGAAATCCCGAAGAAAAAGAGCCTGAACTGAAAATCCCTCCTTGGGAAAAGTTCATCGATGACCTTGATAAATTTAAAGGTTATGACAGTGTCGCAATTGTACAGATAAATCCGAAATACAATGCAGGTGAATATGAACTTACCGCAGAAAAAATCCTAAAAGAACACCTCGGGGTAAGCTGCGTCAGAGGATATGATCTGTATCAGGAAATCAATGTCCAGAAAAGAGGAGCTACAGCCTTGCTTAATGCAAGGCTTTTGCCCGTTATGGACAGTTTCTTCGACGCAATTGAGAAATCTTTGGAAGAAATGGGAATTGATCTGCCTATGGTCATCGTAAAAAGCGACGGGAGTGTGATGTCGAGGGAATATGCGAAGAAGCGGCCTGTTGAAACACTGCTGTGCGGACCTGCGGCAAGCGTAATCGGTGCGATGGAGCTTGCTAAGGCTGAAGATGCGATGATTATTGACATGGGCGGAACGACAAGCGACATCGCTTTAATGCAGAACGGCAAAACCGTATCTTCGCTTTCCGGCATACGAATCGGAAACTGGGCGACGATGGTAAAAGGAATTTCGATTGATACCTTTGCGCTCGGCGGGGACAGCGGCGTTAAATACAAGAACGGCATTATGTATCTCGATGAGAGACGCATGATTCCGCTGTGTATGCTTGCAGACAGCTATCCGGATGTTTTAGCCGAGCTGCGGGCGCTGATTACGCGGCGGCAGTGCTATAGTTATCCTGCGCACGAATTTTTCGTGCTTGTAAATAAACCGGAGGATATGAGTGCTTACTTTTCAAAAGAAAGAGCGCTGATAGAAGCGCTGGAAGCCGGTCCGCTTTCCTTTGAATCGGCGGCTGCCGCAGCCGGAGCAAGTCCATTTGTTTTCAAGATGCAGCGCCTCGAAAATGAAGGCATTATCATGCGTGCGGGCATTACACCGACGGATATTATGCATCTTCGCGGCGATTATACGGACTTTTCTGTTGAGGCGTCTCGCCTGGGCGTGAGCTATTTGCAGATGGCGACCGGTCTTGAGGAAGCAGAGGACGTTTGTGAACGTGTATACAATATGGTAAGAAGCAGGCTGTACGGAAATCTGGTTCGCATTTTGATGAAGCATGAAATCGGAAAAGAGCTTGATGAAGAGGAAGAGGCTAATCTTTATAAGCTGACGCGTCTGATTTATAAAACGCGCCAAGCGGATAATAAATTTATCAATGCAGGTATGCAGACGAATTCAGCTTTGATTGGCGTCGGCGGCCCAACGGGAATATTTTTAGATGAAGTGGCAAATATTTTAGGTACCAAAGCAATCATACCGGAAAAAGGAAAAGTGGCAAATGCAATCGGAGCAGCCGCCGGCAGCATTTCCTGCAGCTATACAGTCCGAATTGAGCCAAATATGAACAGACAGCTCGGAGCTGAATTCTGCCTGATGGGGTCGGACGGATTTATAGGATTCAGCGACTATGACGAAGCCCTAAAACACGCTAAAATACAGGCGGAAGAGGCTGTTAAGGAAAAGGCTGTTCGCATGGGCGCAAGAGGTGATATAAAGGTTAAAATCAGCGTAGATGAAGACTTTTACCAGGTGAACAAGGGCGGCAATTCGGTCTTTGTTCTTACGGTTGTAACGGCAGAGGCTGTTTCGACACTGGTATAAAATATAATAAATTTCAGAGCCTTGGCTAATTTTTTACCAAGAATTCTAAAAATAATATTAGAATTCTAAAAATATGACAAGCTATAATTAAGTAAACTCTGCAGGAGGTAAACATTCCATGCATACCCCCTTGCGGAATGTTTACTTATTTTTTATTTACTTTTTTTAGGAGGTATCATTATGTCAGAAAAAATGACAAGAGAGATTCGCCTTCCAAACAAGTTCGAAGCATTACTGCCGATTATCGTATTGCTTACGCTTATGATTTTGAACTATGTTTTGGACTGGGGTCAGGATCCTCACGTTCCTGTTTTGCTTGCAGCCGTAACCGCAATGTTTGTAGGTAAGGCATGCGGTCAGAAACTTAAGGATATGCTCGCGGCGGGCTTTGATTCTATCAGCCAGTCGCTGGAGGCATTATTTATCTTGATTTTCGTAGGATGTCTTGTAGGTTCGTTTGAATGGGCGGGAACCATTCCTTCCCTGGTATACTACGGACTTAAAATCTTGACTCCTGCAGTATTCCTTCCTGCGGTAACGATTCTTTGCGCTGCGGTAGGACTTTCCTTAGGGTCTGCTTATACTGTAAGTGCGACACTCGGTATAGCGTTTATGACGATCGGAACAACTATGGGAGTTGCACCGGGTCTTGTGGCAGGGGCCATTCTTTCCGGCGGATGCTGCGGCGATAAATTCTCACCGCTCTCCGATTCTACAAACCTTGCTGCGGCTTCGGCTCAGACAGGCTTGTTCGACCATGTAAGAGCTATGGTTACAACAACATTCCCGAGTTTACTTATCGCGTTGGTTATTTTTACGGTTTTATCAGTCGGCGGAGAGGGAAAATACGACCCGACAATCGCAGAAGAACTCTGCAATGCGATTGAAGCGACCTATCCGCACATGAGTCCGCTTCTTCTTTTACCTATTTTAATGATTATATTATTTGCTGCAATTCAGATGTCACCGATTCCGGCAGTACTGCTTCTGTCTGCAATCGGATGTGTGTTTGCAGTAATCTTCCAGGGAGCAGGCTTCAGTGACTGCATCACGATGGTTCATTATGGATTCTCTGCCGAAACAGGAAATGAGCTTTGTGACACGCTCGTAAACCGCGGCGGTATGGACAGCATGATGTGGACAATCAATGTTGCCATCATCGCAATTGCATTCGGCGGTGTTTATTTCAAAATCGGAGCTGTTGAATCCGTTCTCGGTGCGTTGATGAAGAAAGTTAAGACGCCATTCCAGATGATAACAGTAACAATCCTGACATCCATGTTCTGTATCACAACGATGTGTGACCAGTACCTGGGACTGATTATTCCGGCAAGTATGTACAAGGAAAAATATGACGATCTGGGTCTTGGCAGAAATCTTCTTTCAAGAAGCATGGAAGACGGCGGAACGCTCTATTCACCGCTTGTGCCGTGGACGAGCTGCGGCGCATATCATTCCAGAATGCTCGGTATAGATACGCTTACTTACCTTCCGTTCTGCTTTATGAACCTGATCAATCCGGTAGTCGCTATCGTAACCGCAGCTTGGAACGGAAATATCCTTTATGCGGACGGGTCGCATACTACATTCTTCGGAAAGCTTAAGAAGGGCAAAGCAGCAGGCGCTCCTGACGACGCACACGAAAAAGCACTCGAAAATCTCGAAAGACTCAGAGCAGAGGGCGTTTACAAATCATTATAATTTTGAAAAAAGAAAGAAGGTCTTGCAATGCAGTATAAGGGTATAGTACGCAAACGAGAGTTGTGGTTTGAAATTGCAATGCTGATTACCGGTGGAGTTCTTTTCTATGTGGAATTAATCAGGGGACAGTATTTCTATCTGATTGTACTGACAATCCTGATGTTAGCAATCTTCTTTAAGAAGGAACAAGTGATTTCAGAGGAGGGAATCGACATCAAATATTATCTCTTAGGGATAAAATCGGTGAGCCATTGGGACTGGAAAGACATTACATCGATGAAACCCGACTACCTCAAGGCAAGACCGGATGTAATTCTTTTGATAGCAAAAGATGTTACAATCAGAAATTTCAGAATGAAAGCCGCAGATGCAAGCGGTGTGATGCAGCTTGCGAAAAAGATGAATCCAAAGCTCGGCAGTGACTTCTATACGGAAGAAGAGCAGATGGAGTCCGAAAAAAGATATGCGGCTGCAAAATCAAGGAAGAAACATTAGGATATAATAAAGAAGAACACAAAAAGCACGAAAGATTACAACTTAATAATTATATTTTCGTATATCAGGGAGCACAGCGTGTGAACTGTGCTCCCAAATTTTCGATCTATAGGCATTAACTCAAAGTAAAAAAATAAAAGAGAGGGTTATAGGTGAAAAGATGAAGAAGTTTAAGTTTGACGAAAGTATGCAGTTTAAAATCATGTCGGAAGAGCAAGTCAAGGAAATACACGAAACGGCGCTGTATGTCCTTGAGAACTTAGGCATGATTTTTGCGTATGACGAAGCATTGAAATTGCTGGAAAAAGCGGGATGTGAAGTCGAGCATGAAACCCAAAAAGTCAAGATTCCGAGGGCATTGGTTGAAAAGTGCATTAGGTCCGCGCCGGCAACCTTTGACCTTTATGACAGGGAAGGAAACTTCTACTGCACATTCGGAGACGGAAAGACGCGATTTAATCCGGGGAGCAGCGCAGGGAACATTCTTGAGTCGGATGGGCAGACCGTTCGTTTGTCGGGAGTGAAAGATTTGAAGCTGCTGACGAAGGTTGCACAGAGTCTTCCGCATATTGATTTCGTCTCATCCTCTATCGTGTGCGAAGAAGCTCCTGGAGAACTGGGAAGTCAATACTTATACTATACGGAAATGCAAAACTCAATTAAACCGATTATCGGCGGTGCTACAGATGCAGAAGGCGTGCTGAGAACCTTTAAGCTTTTAAAAGCTGTATTGGGAAGCGAGGAAAATGTACGGAAAAAACCGTATACCATTTTCGATATCTGTGTAACTTCTCCGCTGAAATGGTCGCACATCGGTGCCAGAAATATCATTGATTGTGCAAACATGGACATTCCAATTGAATTGATATCTGCGCAGATTGCAGGCGCAACGGGTCCGGTTACGCTTGCCGGCTGTATTTTGCAGCATACGGTAGAACTTCTCGGCGGACTGGTGCTTGCACAGACTGCGAAACCGGGACATCCTGTCGTATACGGCGGGGCACCTTGTATTTTCAATATGAAAACGATGTATACACCGATGGAAGCGATGGAATGTAGCATGGTAACCGCAGGTTATGCGCAGATGGGTAAATTCTACGGGCTTCCGGTACATACCTACGCAGCGATGTCCGATTCAAAAATCGTGGATTATCAAGCGGGAAGCGAGACTGCAAGAAGTGGACTTATGGCGATGCTTGAGGGTATTTCAAATGTGTCGGGAGCAGGCGGTCTGAATGTTATCGCTGAAATGAGTATTGAAAAAATGGTTATCGATAATGACTTTATCGGAACACTGAAGCATCTTGAAAACGGAATTCACTTCGATGAAACCTCGCTGGCAGCCGAACTTTTGCTCGAAACCGGTTCCGGCGGCAACTTTATGAATAAAAAACACACGCTGAAGAATTATAAAAAAGAACAAAATTACAGCAATATCACAATGAATTATCAGGAACGCGCGGCCTGGATAAAAGAAGGCAGACCGGACATCATGGACAAGGCAAGAGCCTATGTGGCAGATATCAGTAAAAAGACGATATGCCCACTTTCCGAAGAACGAAGAGAAGCCCTTGATAAAGCTTTCGTAGAAGTCTGTATTGATGCGAGACTTACGGAGCAAACGGCAAAGGATTTAATTACAAAGTATGATGAGGCATAATCCGGCAATAAACGGACAAAAGCTTTTTTCATAAAGAAACTATATCTTCATATCATTCAAGAAAGGAAAAGGTAATGCTATGGGTAGAAGGGTACCAATGTGGCAGGTTTTGATCTGCGTCGCATTCGCTTTAGGCAGTATTTGTTATTCTATTTTCTTCTCTTATGGGGAAGCGCACATGCCGATGTTTCTTTCCGCCGCAGTAGTTGCACTTGTCGGAAAGTTAAACGGATGGAAATGGAGCGTGATGGAAAAAGGTATGATTCAAGGAATTAATCGTTCCATGCAGGCAAATCTGATTCTGTTGACAGTCGGCATTCTGGTTGCAACATGGAAAGCCGGCGGAATTATTCCTTCCATGATTTACTATGGATTAAACATTATCAACCCATCGATCTTCTTAGTTACAGCTTGCTTACTTTGTTCGTTTATTTCTTTGATTATCGGATCTTCCTATACTACGGCAGGGACGATAGGTGTGGCAATGATCGGTATCTCTATCGGTCTGGGTGTTAACCCGGCAATGACAGCTGGCGCAGTTGTGGCAGGAGCATACTTCGGTGATAAAATGTCTCCGATGAGCGATACCACAAATATGGCTCCTGCAGTTTCCGGTTCGAATCTTTTTGAACATATCAGGCATATGGTCTACACAGTAACACCAACTTACATTATTGCTATGATTGCATATTTCATTTTGGGCAGAAGTGCAGCCCCTTCCGGAAACATAGAAATGGAAATGAAAGACACCCTGCAGAATGCAATTATGGATGAATTTACAGTTAGTCCGCTTCTGATGCTTCCGGTTATCTTCCTTCTGGTAGCTGTTATCCTGAAAGTTCCGGCACTGCCATCCATGTTCGTAGGCGTTCTTATGGGTATGATCTGCATGGGAACGGTTCAAGGCATTAAATTCGTTGACTTTTTCAGCATCATGCATTATGGCTATGAATCTTCAAGCGCAGGAATCGATTTGACAAACGGCTATACAGTTGCCGATGTTGTCGGCGGCGGCGGATTTGACGGAATGCTTTGGACGGTATCCATTGTATTGTGCTCCATGTCCTTTGCAGGTGTTTTGGAAGCGACGGGAATGCTTGGCTCCATCGTAGAAAAGATTCTCAAAGTTGCAAAGACGAACGGACTGCTTGTTATGGCAACCATCTTCACCTGCTTATTTATCAACCTGCTCTGTGCGGACCAGTATCTGGCAATCATTCTTCCGGGCAGAATGTATAAGACTGCATTTGAAGACAGAAAGCTGAAAGCAAAGAATCTGTCCAGATGTCTGGAAGACTCCGCAACCCTGACTTCACCGCTGATTCCGTGGAATGTCTGCGGTGCAACCATGACGGGCTTCCTTGGAATTCCGACTGCACAGTATGCAAAATATGCGATTGTAAACTATGTCTGCCCGATTATTTCCATCATCTACGGCTTTACAGGATTTACAATTGAAAAGATGACAGACGAAGAATATGAAAAGATGCTTGAGCAGCGCGAGGCTGAGCAGGAAGCTGCAAGACGCGAAATGGAAGCATAAATAGCTGAGTCAGCATCAAAACGAAAGAGGATGTGGGGTGCAAGATGAATCAGTATTTTAACTCTTATATGAAGATAGACACCGACACAGTAGTTACAAATTTCCAAAAGGTTCAAGAGTATATTGGAAAGGATGTTGGGATCATTCCAGTAATAAAAGGAAACTGCTATGGATACGGGCTCGTTCCGATGGCAAAACTTTTTGAAGAAAGATGTGGGGCAAGGCTGATTGCCAATGCCGCAGTCTATGAGGCTGTCGAACTTCGCTTGGCAGGAGTGAAAAGTGAACTCTTGGTTATAGGAGGAGTTCCACTTCATTTACTTGAGGCGGTGGTAAAGTATGATTTGCAGATGAATCTTTTTGAAGCTTTGACTGCGAAGTGTTTACACAACATCGCTTTTAAAGCCGGAAAAAAAATTAAGGTGCATATTAAAATTGAGACCGGGATGAATCGTCTTGGCGTTCGCGGAGGCAAAACGCTTGATGAACTTTTGGATTTTATTGAGAAATTGGAGACAATTGAAATTGTAGGAGTTTATACACATTTTGCCACTTCAACTGAAGGCTATTACGAACCATTTGCGATTCAACAGTTTGAAGAATTCAAAAGAGCTGTTGAACAGATAAGGAGACGAGGCATTCAGCTTTCTTACATTCACTGCTGTAACTCGGCGGCAACGGCGTGGTTTAAAGAGGCCTATGGAACTCATATACGTTCTTGCTCTTCCATCCTCGGACATGTTGCCATGGAGGATGGAAGGGAACCGATTGGGCTTGTGGAGCCTATAGAAATCGGAGCCTATATTACGAATATTCATGAAGTTTACCCGGGCGAAAGTATCGGATATAATCGTTCGTTTCGAGTTACCGAACCGATGAAGATTGCGACACTTTCCATTGGATTCGCAGATGGATTCTATCCCAAGTGGATGCGAGATCAGGGACCGGTTCTTATTTCAGGTGTAAAAACGAGATTTCTTGGATGCTGCATGGATCAGTCCTTTGCGGATGTTACAGGAATTCCCTGCAGGATTGGACAAAAAGCAATTTTGATTGGAAAAGATGGTAATGAAAGAATCACAACTTGGGAAATGGAGCAGTTCTGTGGGAACACATTTGAATATCTATTTGGAACCATTGGGACGCGCGTGGAAAGAATTTATGTGTAAAAATCAATAAAAAGAGGCTGTTATCAGCCTCTTTTGTTAGATAGATTCTCTATACGAACACAACCTGTACGTTTCTGCAGTTTGTCAGATATACGATGGAAGCGTAGTTGATTCCAAATGAGAGGATATCTCCAACTTTGATATCTCTTTCCGCATCTTCGATATCGAGGATCGTGTGGTCACTGGATGCACCGATCACTTCCACGCCTTTGTCTTTCGGGAAGATTTCGTCGATGCTGCCGTAATCAACCTTACCGATACCCAGCAGTGCGCGTTTTCTCATTCCGCGATCTACATAAACCGGCTTGTGACCGAAGGCATCGATTGTAATGGAACCGACCGGATGAGAAGGTTTCGTTTTGACTTCGATAACTTCTGCTTTCATAGTGTAAACATCCTGATGCATATTGCTCATATCATAACCATAGAATACATCAAGGTCTCTTGCCAAGAGAATACCTTCACCGACTCTCAGCAGGTTGATTCTCTTAGGCATGTCGTCGTTGAAGATACGAGGAAGGCTTGTTGTTGCGCCTCCGGAAATGTATTCAAGCTCTCTTCCGATTTTTGCTTCAATTTTTTCCGCGATATCGACCAGTTCCTGAAGCTTATCAGCGGTAGCTTCAATGGAACCGTAGCAGCCGAGGTTCGTGCCTACACCGCCTAAAATCAGGTTGTCCATATTGTTTTCGACTTCAACAGCAACCTCAACCATTTCGTCTTTATCCCAAAAACCTTCGCGAAGGTCACCGAGGTCAGCCATGATGATAACTTTATGTTTCTTTCCCTGCTTGTCGGCTTCTTCATTCAGTGCCTTCAAAACTTCAATTTCGCTGTTCAGGCTGACATCTGTAATTCGGATGACTTCAGGAATTTCGCTGAGCATCGGAACTCTCAGAAGCAGGCGAGGAAGCTTGATGCCAAAATCTTTGGCATCTTCAAGCTGTTCCAGTCTGGAAGATGCGATGAAAGCGGCACCGCCGTCTTCAAAGCACTTCGAACATTCCGGAATTCCGGTTGTTCCCTTCATAACCCCTGCGATTTTAATGCCTTTTTCGCCGCACTGTTTTACAACAGTCGCCACATTTTCCGTCAGATACTTCAAATTGATTTCTATTCTTGGATATAACTGTTTTACCATGTTCTCCTCCGTTTCCGCTAAAAAAGCGATATAATTATAATACCATTTTAACACCTCAAAGTACTTCTTTACTAATATTTAGTTTATACTTTTTAGGATTATTTTTGTTATACTTCTTACATTTTATATAGGAAGACACTTTTATTCCTGTTCGGCAGTGTCATCGTCTTCGTGTTTACTGTGGTTGGCGCGATACTGTTTCGGTGTAATTCCTTTGGCTTTTCGGAAAACCTTGGTGAAATAGCTTTGATCGTCAAAACCTGCCGAAAGTGAAATATCGATAATGCTCATATTCGAGTTTATCAGCAGTGTGCAGGCATAGTCGATTTTCAGCGAATTCAAGTAGTCTGTAAATGTAATGCCCATTTCATTCTTAAATAATGTTGAAAAATAGGACGAGTTGACATGA
The DNA here is from genome assembly GCA_934233735.1 of uncultured Clostridia bacterium. Taxonomy (GTDB): domain Bacteria; phylum Bacillota; class Clostridia; order Peptostreptococcales; family Anaerovoracaceae; genus CAG-238. The sequence continues at coordinate 180,610 of CAKQGQ010000001.1, forward strand.
AGGTTTGCTTCAATATCCTTCAGTGAAATTTTTTCCTTGAAGTTTTTGCTGATAAACTGCAGCGCACTTGCGACAATCTGTGAATTTCCGCTGTAAACCGATCGCATGCTGTTTTTTGAAATTGTTTCTATCAAAAATAGAGACACGCCAAGAAGCTGTTCGTAAGTCTCGGCATCGCAAATCCGGTTCATAATATCCAAGTCGAGATCGATAGAGTCACTGAAATTACTGCCGCTTTCGTTGACGGTACGAATGACAATCGCAAAAAACCAAATAACTTTCGTTCGAATTCCATCCATGCTGCCGGTTTCCATAATCGAAAAATCGTTCAAAAGTTCTGAAAACAGTTCCTTTGCCCGCGGATAGCTTCCGGAAACGATGCATTCGACGATTTCGTTTTCCAGTGCATATGGATATTCGATTTTCGTCCGACTCTTTTTATAACGCTGGATATCGGCATTGATTTGATTCTGCTTTTCGTTCTGCGTACGGATTTTATTATAATCGTTATTGCCTGCAACTGCAGTTATAATGCAGTTGTGAAGGAGCAAAGCAAGCTCTGATACCTGATTAGGCAGAAATACATGCATCTTATTCGCAAACATTTCCGCCATTTTGAGAGAAACATCGCTGAGCGTATTCATAGAAGAAAACTTCTTGGAGGTACTGCTGCGAAGCTCACCCATGACAATCGGGCCTGCGATAAAGTAGCCTGCAAATTCCCCGTCCAGAATTAAAGGGGTTGCAATATTGGTCAGTCCTGCTTTACATAAAAATATGTAAGGTTCTCCTAAGCGGGAAGAAAACTGGCCTGCCGATGTCAGGTTCTTTCGACAAGGACTGTCCGGCTGCGTATAGACCTGAAAGATGCTGCAAATTTTATTGTTTACATTAAATTCAGACACAACCCGGTCGTCAGTTCCGAAAAAGGTAATGGGAACCCCCGTTATATCGGAAAAGGCTTCCAGTGATTGATTTAAATAATTGGACAACACCGAAGGATTCTTTAAATTAGGCCTGTCCAAGCTCGGAATAACAAAATTTTTCATTTCTACACCACGATAAATAAATATAATTCTAAAACTTATAAAAATTTTCATTTCCATTATAGCATGCTAAATTCAAGAACACAATATGATAAAGTACCAAGTTTCACCCAAAATTTTTTCTAAAAAATCTAAAAAATCGTATATACGCTTTGCACATGGTACGGGTAGAATGTATGTAAAGACATTATCTATGAAAGATTTTCTTTCGAAAAATCAAACAACTAAAATTTAAAGGATGAAAAGAAAAAACGGAGGTAAAGGATGAGTAAGGAAGCAATCATGGAAGCTGCAAAGCAGTCAATCGTTGAAGCTGATGAGGATATGGCGCTGGAGGCACTTGCAAACGCAGAAGCTGAAGGAGTTGACCTTGTTGAGTTACTGAGCAACGGCTACAGTGCAGGAATGAAAGAATTAGGAGATCTCTTTGGCATGGGAGAAATTTTCCTTCCGGAACTTATTTTTGCTACAGAAGTAATGAAGACAGTAAGTGCTGAAATCGAAGGCAAGATGGACATGTCCGCTGCACAGAAGAACGGCACACTTGTTATCGGTACAGTTGAAGGTGATGTACACGACATCGGTAAAGGTATCGTAGCATCTCTGGTTAAGACAAACGGCGTTGAAGTTATCGACCTCGGAAGAGAAGTTCCTGCTAAGAACTTTGCTGACGCTGCAATCGAACACAACGCAGACTTCGTAGGAAGCAGTGCACTTCTTACGACTACAATGACAGTACAGAAAGATGTTGAAGATGCTCTGAAAGAAGCAGGGATCAGAGATAAGGTTAAGACAATGGTAGGCGGAGCGCCTGTAACAAACCGTTGGGCTGAAAAAATCGGTGCGGACGCATACTGCGAAGACGCATCCGATACAGTAAACTTTATTCTTGACTGGGTAGCTAACAAATAAGTTGATATTTAAAAAAATTAAAAACTTAAAGCTTTTTTCAAGAATAAATGAGGTGTTCTAAATGGGAAAAAAATTTAAACACGAAACCGATATTTACGGTTATTGTGTGCTTCGAAATGAAGACTTAGATGCAATCCACGAATCCTCGCTGGAACTCATGGAAGACTATGGACTCCAGATTCATGGCAAGGATGCATTGGATATTTATGCAGGAGCAGGCTGCGAGGTTGACTATGAGAACGATCGAGTTAAGTTCCCTAAAAATCTGGTAATCGACTCCATTGAAGCTTGTCCGGAAGAATTTACTTTATGCGGCAGAGATCCGAAGAATGATGTAGTTGTCGGAGGCAAGAAAGTTGCTTATAAGAACTTCGGTACAGGCGTATTCATTATTGACCCGTACACAGGGGAAGTAAGAGAATCTACGAAGAAGGATTTATGTGATGTTGCTCGTTTCTGCGATGCGATGGAAGCATGCGATGTATTCTCCATTGCGGTTACGGCAGGCGATGTAAATCAAAAAGTAAGGTCTCTTCATGAAGCGGAAGCGGTTCTGAATAACTTAACCAAAAACTTCGCGCATGACCTTGAAGGCGTAAAAAATACGCAGAGATTCATCGACATGGCGGCGGCAATTCAGGGTGGCTATGATAAGTTAAGAGAAAGACCAATCATCACGATGGGTGCCTGCCCGAACAGCCCACTGGAAATCAATGAAAACGAAACAAGCATTATCAAGCTTTCCGCTGAACACGGTCTTCCGATTGACATTTTGTCAATGGGACTTTGCGGAGGAACTACTCCGGCAACTTTAGCAGGCACATTGGTATGTACGAATGCTGAAATCCTCGGTGGAATCGTGTTGGCACAGCTTGTTAATAAAGGAAATCCGATTTTGTACGGAACATCCACAACAATTATGGACATGAAGACTGCACAGTCTCCGGTAGGAGCTCCGGAACACGCTATGTGCGGAGCTGCAGTCGGTCAGATTGGACACTACTACGGAATTCCGACAAATGTAGGCGGAACATAGGGGGACAGCAAATGTCTTGATGAACAGCTTGGCCATGAAAAAACAATGACAAACCTTCTTCCGGCAATAACAGGAAGCAATGTTATTTACGGTATGGGTATGTTGGAAATGGGTATGACAATGAGCTATGAGCAGCTTCTTATCGACCAGGAAATCGTGAAGATGACGAGGAGAATTCTTCAGGGTATCCCTGTAAATAAAGACACGCTTGCTTTGGATGTAATTAAAGCAGTAGGACCTTGCGGCAATTTCCTGTCTCAGAAGCATACCATGAAATACATGCGCCAGGAACTTTCCACAACGAATCTCATCAATAGAAAAATGAGAGAAAGCTGGGAAAAAGCAGGTGCCAAGAGAATTGACCAGGTTGCAAATGAACAAGCAAGAAATATTCTGGAAAACTACGAAGTTACACCGCTGCCTGAGGATGTTAAGAAGAGGATTCATGACATCGTAGTCGAAGGTGAAGAAGAAGCAGAAGAACTTGCGAAGTTCAAAGCAAAAAAGGAAATCTAATTCTTTGAATGAAAACGTTATCATTACCGTCCGTGACGGTAGATATAAAAGTTGAAAGGAGACAACAATGAGCGAAGAAAAGAAATTCTTTACTCGTATGGGCGACGGTTCCCCGGTCTACATGACAGAAGCGGAAATCAGAGCTGATATGAGAGAGGGAATTGATGATGCTGTTCTGAGAGGAAAAATTGATCCGCTTTCAGATGAAGACTTTGAAAAGTTATATGACATCATCACAATGCCGGGAACAGTTGTCGGTGTAGATCCGGGCAAACAGATTGTTCTCACAAACGACTCCGGTGGTTATAAAATTAACGTAAAGAGTCAGCTTCCGGTACCAAAGGAAGTAGAAGTACTTGTATATGAAAGATGTCTGGGATGTGATTCCGTAGATGTCGGCAACACAGACTACAACTATAAGACAGCAAAGGGTGTTGCTAAGAGAGAAGCGGGTGCTTTAAAGCAGGCTCTCAATATAAGCACAATGCCGTTATTCTACGGTGCTATGCCAAACCTCGGTTTCTATACGAAACCGGACGGTCCTGTTGACAACTGGGCTATGCTCCTTCCGGAAGGAAAGATTAAAGAGTCTTTAGCTGCGCAGGAAGAGGCAGTTGAACATGCGGTCAAAGATATTCTGTTTGTAGCAGAACAGGTTTACGATGTAGGTGCTGACGGTATCAACCTTGATACATCCGGTGCCGCAGGCGATGCTGACTTCTTGGTAGCATTAAAGGCTACTGAGGAAATCAAGAAGAGATTCCCGGATATGGGAGTTGAAATCGGTATGGCCGGCGAATTCGTATTAGGTATGCATGGCAAGCTGAAATATGACGGCGTTCGTCTTGCAGGTTTATATCCGCATAAGCAGGTTAAACTTGCTGAAAAGGCAGGCGCAAGCATTTTCGGTGCTGTTGTAAATACAAACTGCAATAAGTCCTTCCCATGGAACATTGCAAGAGTAATTACATTCATCAAGGCTTGTACAGATGTAGCTGAAATTCCGGTACACGCAGACGTAGGTATGGGTGTATGTGGTATCCCTATGGTAGAGAATATGCCAAGCGACGTTGCCTCAAGAGCGGACAAAGCGCTCGTTGAAATCGGCAAAGTCGACGGATTCTAGGTAGGCGTAGGTGACCCTCTCGGAGCTGAAGCAACTCACGCTATTTGTGCCGGTATGGGCGGCGTTCGTACTGCCGGAGATATGGTATTACGTATGCAGCTTGCGGAAAAGATGAAAATCGACGAAGCAAAAGCTTATGTTGCTGAAAAGCTTGGCGTAACGGTAGAAGATTTATATGATATCGTTACAATGACAGATAAGAGAACTGACCTTGGACTTGGTCTTACTCATGTTGAACCTTGCAAGGAAGAAAACAACGGTATGGCTGCTAAGTTCAGAATCGCTGAAGTTCTCGGAATCAAGATTAACTCTGTAGAAAGATTCAAAGAAAGAGCGGGACTTAAATAATCGGGCGAGGAGCTGATTATTTTCCACGAAAGCTTTAAACTTGGTACAGAGAAGCCGAATACGATTATTGTGCGGACAGACTCAGCGAGGAGCAGGGGATGCAGTCACGAGAAAGCTATTTGGCACTGAAACAGTTTAGGAGGGGAAACATTAAACAATTAGTGTTTCCCCTATAATATAATGAAAGCTTTATTTATTCATAAGATTTTTTCATAACAAAAAATACAATGCACAGAAAAAACAGAAATCATGAGACATTTCGACAAAAGTATGTTAGAATAAAAAAAAGAGTGCATTGACAAAGTGCTCTTAATTTGTTCTACATACGGGAGGAAGAGTCTTGGACAAACAGGAAATTTTTGAAAAAGCAAAAAAATCCATAGTAGATGCTGATGAAGAGAAAGCTCTTGATCTTGTTGAAGCCGCTCAGAATGAGGGATTGGATCTTTTAGATTTGCTTATAAACGGATTTGGGGCAGGAAACGACGAACTCGGAAATAATTTTGATAAAGGAGTTATTTCTTTGCCGGAGCTTATCTATGCCGCAGAAGTTATGAAAAGTGTAACGGGCAGTATTTTGGATATTCTCCAGCTTGATGATGAAAAAAACGGGGAAATTCCGTTCATAAATAGAGGCACTGTTGTGCTTGCAACGGTAGCCGGTGATGTACATGACATAGGAAAGGGTATCGTGGCTTCGACCTTAAAATCTGCCGGATTTCAGGTAATCGACTTAGGAAATGAAGTTCCGGTCGAGAAAATTTTGGAAGAGGCGAAGCGCTACCATGCAGATATTATCGGAACCAGCGCGCTGCTGACATCGACGATGTCGGAACAGAAAAAGCTGGAAAAGCTTTTGAATGAAACAGGAGAACGAGCTTCTTTCATTACAATGGTGGGAGGCGCACCGTGTACGCAGCGGTGGGCGAAAAAAATCGGAGCAGATGCCTACAGCGAGGATGCTGTAGATGCAGTCAGAGTTGCGATTTCCCTGATTGAAGAAAGAGCGAAAAGAATAAAAAAAGGTGAAAAGAAATGAGACAGCATTTATTCAAGTTTAACGAAAGTGATGCCTACAGCGAAGCCGAACAACGGTTTATCAAGACCTGTGGTTTTGATTTGCAAAAGTCTAAACACCAAAGAATGATGAAAATGGGAGAAAAAGTCAGAGAGGATGGTATTGATGGAATCGAAATCAGAGCTATGCTCTCTTTTTGCGATGCGACGGCATTAAAGGAGGATCGAATCGAAGTAAACGGGGAGGTTTTGACTTTTCCGTATCTCGCACAGATTCCGCGTGAGGCAGTTGTCGGAATCTACTTCTATGGGTTAACGGTCGGAGAATGTTATTTTTCCAGTGAAGAAAATATTATGGATTTCCTGTATGCGGACATATGGGGAACGAATTACGTGGACTCTTCCATGAGCCTGCTTCATGAAAAAGTCGAGACGGATATGAAGGAAACCTTTGGAGATGAAAAGGTCTATCTTTCCTGTGAATTCGGACCGGGATATTTTGGCATGCCGGTATCCGAGTCGAAGTCTATTATGAAGATTATCGACGGAGAGCAAATCGGAATCAGAGTGAAGGACAGCGGTCTGATTATTCCACAGAAGAGCTGCATGGGCTTCTTCTTCGTTTATAATCAGCCGGGAATTGAGGCGGAAGTCGAATGCATGAAGTGCCGGGGCAATTCCAAAGGATGCGAATTTTGCAGACTCAGACAGCAAAGGGAGGAAGGCTAAAATGAAGATAAAGTTTTTGCCGCAGGGAATCGAATGTGAAATTGCTGAAAATCAAACGATTTTGGAAGCAGCAGTAAAAAACGGTGTCAATATAGACGGAAACTGTGCAGGAAAAGGTACTTGCGGAAAATGCAAGGTAAAAGTAATTTCCGGGGAAACTGCAATGCCGGAGGGAATGCATACACATTATCAGCTTTCTGAGGCAGAGGTAAAAGGCGGCTGGGTGCTTGCCTGCGCAAGCATTTTAAAGTCCGATGCGGTTATTGAAGTGCCGGAAACTGATACGACGGCATCCAGAAAGAAAAAACTGATTCACCTTCCGGAAGGTTTTGCTGCTGACTGTGGAGAAAAGGATGCTCTCGGTGTAGCAGTCGATATCGGAACAACCACGGTTGTGGTAAGCTTTTGGAATCTTCAAACAGGTGCAATGCTGGATGTAGACGCTATGACAAATCCGCAGGGCGCGTATGGTGCCGATGTTATTTCCAGAATTTCATTTGCAACAGAAAACGAGGGCGGATGCGGCATTCTGCACGCAAAAGTCATCGGTGCGATTAATACCGCAGTTGATGCTTTCTGTGAAAAGAATCATTATGAAATCAATCAGGTGAAGAAGTATGCGGTTGTTGGCAATACGACAATGAGCCACCTGTTCCTGAATATAGATCCTTCTTCTCTCGCAGTTGCGCCGTTTGCGCCTGCATTTACGGGTGAAGTTAAAACAGATTGTGAAAAAACAGGCTTGCACGGAAGCGCGGATGCGCAGGTCATCGTCGTGCCGAACATTGCGGGACATGTAGGCTCGGATATTACGGCAGGTATTATAACGACGGATTTGATGGAGATGGATACGGGGCATTTGTTTATCGATATCGGAACAAACGGCGAAATTGTTCTTTCCGCGAAGGGCAAGATTACAGCATGTTCTACGGCGGCGGGTCCGGCGTTTGAAGGAAGCTCGATTAAATACGGAATGCGTGCGGCTGCGGGGGCAATCGAGCGCGTTTACTTAGATGATGCTGGTGTAAAAATCAGCGTTATCGGCGGTACGAAGCCAATCGGAATCTGTGGCTCGGGTATTATCGACGCTGTCGGTGAACTGATCCGGACGGGCATTGTCGATAAGTCAGGAAGACTTCTTGGCAGAGAGCGTTTAGCGAAAAAAGGCATTTCAGAAAAGCTTCTTGCGCATATTGAAGAAAGCGAAGATTCAAACGGTAATGATTTTGTGCTTTTTAGAGGCGAACGCCCGGAAGAAAATGTATACATAACGCAGAAAGATGTGCGTGAGGTTCAGCTTGCGAAGGCAGCAATTTCTGCCGGGATTTCAATTATGATGGAAGAAATCGGTCTTGCGAAAGAAGAAATTGAAAAGGTGAGCGTAGCAGGAGCTTTCGGAAATTATATACGTAACGAAAGCGCGGTGAATATGGGACTTCTGCCGCGTGTGGAACTTGAACGCATAAAGGCGATTGGCAATTCGGCAGGCGTGGGAGCGGCAATGGTGCTTCTCTCAAGGAAGAGCGAAGAAGAAACCGTTCGTGTATCGGAAATAGTTGAACATATTGATTTGGCTGAAAAAAAGAATTTCCAGGATGAATATTTGAAAGGAATGAGATTCTAATGACGAAAAAGGAAATCGTTCGGCTCCTCGAAACCGAGGACGGAGAAGAAATTGCGCGTCTCTTTGCGAAAGCGAGAGAAATCCGAAGAGAAAATCAAGGAAACAAGATTTTTGCATATGGGTTCGTATACTTTACGACCTATTGCAGAAACAACTGCAATTTCTGTTATTACAGAAAATCCAACGATATTGAGCGCTACCGGAAGTCCAAGGAAGAGATTCTTGCGACATCCAAGGCATTGATTGACTCCGGCGTCAATTTGATTGACCTTACGATGGGAGAAGATCCGAAATACCATGCGGAAGAATTTGAGACAGTTGCAGAGATTATTCGTACCATTAAGAACGAATATGACACGCCGATTATGATTTCACCGGGTGTGGTTTCCGATGCAGTCATTGACAAATTGAAAGCGGCGGGGGCAGACTGGTATGCCGTCTATCAGGAAACGCATAACCGTAAGCTGTTTGAAAAGCTTAGAGTGAATCAAAGCTATGACGAGAGAATGCATGCGAAGCTCTATGCTCGCGAAATCGGCATGAAGATTGAAGAAGGACTTTTGGCAGGAGTTGGTGAGACAACAGAGGACATTGCTGAGTCCCTTGAAATTATGGGCAAAATCGGTGCACAGCAGGTAAGAGTTATGAGCTTTGTTCCGCAGGAAGGAAGTCCGATGGAAGGCTGCTCGACACCGGACAGAATGCTGGAACTGAAAATTATCGCTTTAATGCGTATCCTGTATCCGAAGGCGTTGATTCCGGCATCTCTGGATGTAGACGGAATTGATGGTCTTGAGGACAGAATCAATGCCGGCGCAAATCTCATTACATCCATTATTCCGCCGAAATCCGGATTCATGGGCGTTGCGCATAATACGCTGGATGTCGACGAGGGTGGAAGAACCGTTGCAGAGGCGAAAGTGATTTTGGGAAGAATGGGTCTTCGCGTGGCAACACGGGAAGAATATAAAGAATATATCGGAGTGTAAAACTATGAAAGCTGCAATTGTAGGCGGAAAACTTCAGGGTACGGAAGCGGTGTATTTAGCAGCACTTGCGGGAATCGAAAGTATTCTGATTGATAAGAACCCGGAAGTTCCGGCTTCCGGATTTTGCGACGAGTTTGTGTGCGGCGACATTATCGCTGAAGATGCACAGGTAATCGAAGCGTTAAAACGGGCGGATTTCGTCCTGCCCGCAAATGAAAACAGCGAGGTTCTCGAGGCCATCCGAAAAATTTCGGAAAGAGAAGGGTTAAAGCTTGCCTTCGATTTCGATGCTTATGCGGTTTCAAGTTCCAAAATTTTATCGGACAAGCTCTTTCATGAAAACGGAGTTCCGGCACCCGTCTATTACCCGCAAGGGGAGCCGCCGTATATCATTAAACCATCAGGGGAGAGCGGTTCGGCGGGAGTCAGACTGGTGCAGACGCGTGAAGAGGTCGAAGCCTTCATGGCGCAGTGCGAGAATCCGGAAAACTGGATTGCTCAGGAATATCTGGAAGGACCGTCGTTTTCGATTGAAGTCATCGGAAACGGCAGAGATTACCGTACTTATGAAATTACACAGATTCACATGGACGATGTGTATGATTGCTGTATGGTGACAGCACCGTGTGAAATCGGTGAGGAAAAAGAGCGGGAGTTTGCTGAAATCGGAGAAAAAATTGCACGGCTTTTGAATCTGAAAGGTATTATGGATGTTGAGGTCATTGATGACGGAAGAGGTCTGAAGGTACTCGAAATTGACGCAAGAATCCCGAGTCAGACGCCGATTGCGGTTTATTATTCCTCAGGCAATAATCTTTTCGCAGAGCTTGCAGATATTGCATTGTACGGCGAGTTCCGCCATGAAAAGAAGGGTGAAAGAAAATATTGCGCTTATGAGCATTATCAGATAAAAGACGGCAGACTTATGCGAGAAGGTGAACATTCGATGGCAAGTGCAAAAGCTTTGTCGGTGCGAAAAAATATCTTTGAATCCGATGTGGTAATTTCGGATTTTGTCTCTGAAAACGAGTCATTTAAGGGTATTTTTGTAAATTGGGCGGATGATATCAAAGCGCTTGAGAAAAAGCGTCAGGCGCTGAAAGAGAGCCTTGAGAAGCTGACAAAATAGGCATATGAGCATCGAAACCGAAAATAAGAAAGCAGGAGATTCTATGGAAAAGTTTACGGTAACACAGCGGGAGCGTCTGGCAGAACTTGATGCGGCTCCGGACATTTTAGATATGGAATTTGATACAACCGAGGCACGTAATGCCGAGTTTCGTAAGATAGAGACTTCCATGGCGAAGGCTGCCCGTGAGAGACTGAAAGATTTAGTAGAGGACAGAAAAATAACCTTTACCGAGGAAGTATCACGAAAACTTCAGGACTGGCTGATACGCGACGGCTACACGAAGGTCAGCACGCCGACGATCATCACTCGTCAAATGCTTGAAAAAATGACAATCGACGAGTTTCATCACCTTTCTGAACAGGTTTTTTGGCTGGACAGAAAACGCTGCCTGCGTCCGATGCTCGCGCCAAACCTGTATGTTATGATGCGCGAACTAAAGAGAATCACGAATGAGCCTGTGAAAATTTTTGAAATCGGCTCCTGCTTCCGAAAGGAGTCGCAAGGAGCCAAGCACATGAACGAGTTCACCATGCTGAACTGTGTGGAGCTTGGTGTTATCGAGGACGGTAAACAGGTGGAAGCTCTCAAGGAGATGGCACATTCCGCGATGGCAGCACTCGGAATTGAGGACTACGAATTAGTTGTTGAGGAATCGACGGTATACGGAAGCACGGTTGACATCGAAATCGACGGAATCGAGGTTGCTTCCGGCTCCTACGGCCCACATTTTCTGGATAAGCAGTGGGGCGTTTTCGACACTTGGGTCGGAATCGGCTTTGGCGTAGAAAGACTTGCTATGGCTATGAGCAAAAGCAAAACGATTAAACGCTATGGAAGAAGCATTTCCTTTATTGATGGACAGCCGTTAAATATTTAAAAGAGGATGAAACGATGACGAGACTGGTTACTGAGTGGGTAAGCCCCATGCTGGATGGCATGACAGAATATAATCGAAACTTGAAGGAGCGGACAGGCGTTGATTTAAGCGGTCTTGCTGCCGGAATCTTTAATGCTTCCGAGGAAAAGATGAAAACGCTTCGAAAGGAAGTTCTTGTCGGTGTCGTTCCGATTACGCAGGGAGAAGGCATTATCGGTGATTTTGCGGAAGCAGTGGCGGCGATTATCGCATCCATGGGCTTTCGTGCGCTGGTAACCGAGCATACAGATGTGGACGGTATTTACGAGGCATACGGAAAGGGATGCAGCATTTTGTTCTTTGCTGATGATACGCGCTATTTGGCTTTAAATATCGCAGAAAATCGTGCAGCGGACAATAACTACTGCACCGCGCTTGGTTACATTTCAGTTTTAGAAAAAATGATGAGACGCAAGGGAAAAACGATGGCGGAAGAAACGATTTTAGTTATCGGTCATGGAATCGTAGGAAAAGAAGCGGTAAAAATCTTAAAAGCAAGGAATCTTTCATTCTGTGTTTACGACAAGGAGGAAACCGCGCTTGAAGGTGCTGATTTTGACTTGCTTTCGAGTAGAGATGAAATAAAAAATTACAAATATATTTTGGACTTCACGAATGAAGGACGGTGGCTTCGTGCTGATGAGATTTCAGCGTCTTCACTTTATGCGAGTCCCGGAGTTCCGTGTTCTTTAGACGAAAAAGCAAAAATAATGCTTGCAAAAAACGCAGTTTATGATAACCTAGAAATAGGCACTGCTGTAATGCTGGGAGATGCGGTTTTATAGGCAGTTGTTTTCATGATGTGGGGTGCGGATCGGATGGATCGCATAGACTCTAAATCTATACAGCCGGGTGAAACTCCCGGGCACCTCGCCATTTTTTTTCAGTGAGGCAGTATATATGTCAGACAGTAAGAAACGATATTACAGAAAAAATGTGGAGCTGTTCATTTTGCTCGATAAAATGAAACTGTGGCCATCCCGCGAGGGCGTTCTGCACGGAATCCGTGAAATCGAAAAGCACGGAAATTATGCGATTATAACGACGCATTGCGGAAAGTCCTTTCAGGTCTACAACTCCAGAAATTCCAGAGCGGCCAGATGGCTGCGAAACAAATGGGCGGTTAAGCCGTGCGAAAAATGTAAAGTTCCGGACTGGAAACTCGAAAAATATTCGAAAACTTTTTTTGATTCCCATTATGGGAGTGATTTGACGCATAAAAAGTAATACGCCGCTTTCCGAAGGCGGTATTTTTTAAGGGTGAAGATTATGTTCTTAATAGTATGGTATTATACGGTAATGATTGGCTGTTATATTATAGCATCCAAGCTCAGAAGCAGGAGAGAAAAGCTTGAAGCTCCAGTGAATCAAGGACTTACCGGCATGATGTATTTCATCGTATTCATAATGGGAATTCGAATGGGATCAAACGAGCAGATCATATCAAATCTCGGCACGATCGGAATTCAGGCTGTCGTCATCAGCGTACTTACAATTGTGTTCAGTCTGCTTTTTGTTACGATTATGCGTAAAATAATGAAGATTGACAAATACGGAGACAGCATTGCTGCTGCCCATTCAAATGACAGTACACCGGCAATGGCGGAAGTCGAGGAATTTCTTGAAAAGGAAGAAGCCTCAAAGGCAAGTGAAAACTTGAAAACGACGCTGTACATCGCGATCGATGTTGTGATTGCAATGCTTATCGGCTTTTTTGCAATCAGGCGGATATTTGCCGGTAAATATGAGGTTTTCGATACGGCGACCTCCAACGCAATTGTAGTGGGTCTGAGCATAATGGTAGGATTCGTAGGTCTCAGTCTTGGGCTGGACGGAACGGTTATATCCAAACTGAAAGAAACCGGCATAAAGGTTCTGATCGTTCCGATAATGCTGATTCTCGGAACATCCTTTGCGGGAGTTGTATTTTCAATGATAACGGAATTCAGTGTGAAAGAGGCACTGGCGATTTCCTGGGGATTCGGCTGGTATACCTATGCGCCCGGAATCATAGCGGAGGCGGGGTATGTAATCGCAAGCGCGGTTTCGTTCCTGCATAATGTAATCAGAGAAACAATCGGAATTATCGGAATTCCGCTTTTCGCACAGAAATTCGGTTATCTTGAGGCGACAACCGTTCCGGGAATTGCTTCGATGGATGTATGCATGCCAATCATTGAAAGATCCTGCAGACAGGATACCATCGTATACGGATTCTGCAACGGGCTTTTGACATCACTTGTGTGTTCATTCGGGGTGCCGCTTGTAATTGCATTGTAAAAGCCACCCGAATTCCATGAAAAAAGGTTGTACATTTAAGCAATGACACTTAAGAGTACAACCTTTTTAAATACAATCTTTATTTTTATATGCACTAATTGAAATACCGGAACACACCTCTGACCTTACCGAGAATGTTTACATCTTTTACGATAATCGGACTCATCGTGTGGTTCTCCGGCTGCAGTCTGATGTGATCGGCTTCCTTATAGAATGTCTTAACCGTTGCTTCACTTTCAAATCCGTCAATCATCGCAACCACGATTTCGCCGTTATGCACATCGACGGTCTGCTGAACGAGAATCAAATCTCCATCCATAATCCCGGCTTCAATCATACTCTCGCCGCGAACGCGGAGCATATAGTTTATGCCGTTAGCCGCATATCCGGACGGAATCGGGAAGGAGCCTTCGATGTTTTCGACTGCAGTGATTGGAGTGCCGGCAGCGACTCTTCCTACAATCGGAACCTCAACCACATCGCTCACAGCACTTCCGCCGCCTGCAAAATCGTCGGAAACGGCAGAACTGCCATATGCCGCAGGGGTATGGCCGCCTTTCTCGGACGGATCAACCACCATTAAAGCACGCGGCTTAGAAGGGTCTTTTTTCAGATAGCCTTGACGCACCAGGCTTTCAATGTCTTTATGTACGGTAGAGGTTGATTTAATTCCAAGTGCACCACAGATTTCACGAACGGTAGGCGGATAGCCTTTCGTTTTGATTTCTGATTTCATATAGTCTAAAATTTTCTGTTCACGATCTTTCAGCATAGTCCTTCCTTCTCCTAACTTTTTTTCTTACGGACAGTATAGCACAATGCGAACAAAAAGTAAACGGATGTTCTGAAAAAAGATTTTGTTCGTTTTTAAAAAGTTTGGGAAATAACAGTTGACAGAAAGCGTTCTCTAAGGTATACTATTTCAGTAATGAAGAAGAAGTTATCCGCTTCTCACCTATGAGGTCAAGTCACCGACATGGGTTGATACAGTGAAATTAGTATGCCTGCGGCATTGCGAGGCGTATTCTTTGAGCGGATACTTCAAGTATCCGCTTTTATAATTTCAGGAGGTGCACCATTAGCAAGGAAAATTTAATCAACGAAGAAATTCGTGATAAGGAAGTAAGAGTCATCGATTCAGACGGAACAATGCTTGGCATTATGCCGACGGAAAAGGCATTGGACTTGGCAGGAGAGAAGAAACTCGACCTCGTCAACATTTCACCGAACGCCAACCCGCCGGTCTGCAAGATACTGGATTACGGTAAATATCGTTATGAACTTCAAAAGAAAGAAAAAGAAGCCAAGAAGAAACAGAAGGTTACACAGGTAAAGGAAATCAGACTGAGCACCTTTATCGAGGACCACGACATTCAGGTAAAGGCAAATACAGCTTCGAAATTCCTTAAAGATGGAGATAAAGTCAAGGTAAGTCTGAGATTCAGAGGCAGAGAAAAGGATTATTCCGCCCGCGGCATGGATGTGATGAAAACTTTTGCGGACATCGTTTCCGAAGTAGGCGTAATAGAGAAGAAGCCTTTGTTTGAAGGCAGAAGCCTGACAATGGTACTTGGACCTAAGGGCGACAAATAATTTTAGGAGGAAAAATCATCATGGCAAAGAATAAGATGAAATCCCATAGAGGAGCATGCAAAAGACTTAAATTAACAGGATCCGGCAAGATTAAGAGAAATAAGGCATACAAGAGCCATATTCTTACTAAGAAGAATGCAAAGAGAAAAAGAGGCTTAAGAAAAGCTACTGTTTTAACCAGCGCAGACTTAAAGAGAATGCTCAGATCTATGGCAAAATAGTTTGAAATTACGGAGGTAAGAAAAATGGCAAGAGTAAAAAAAGGCGTTAATGCGCATAAGAGACATAAGAAAGTATTAAAATTGGCGAAGGGTTTCTACGGTGCTAAGAGCAAAGTATTCAGAGCTGCGAACCCTGCAGTTATGAGATCCTTAAGATCTGCATATGTAGGCAGAAAGTTAAAGAAGAGACAGTACAGACAGATGTGGATTGCAAGAATCAACGCTGCTGCAAGAATGAACGACATCAGCTACAGCAGACTGATGGACGGCCTTAAGAAGGCAGGCATCGAAATCAACAGAAAGATGCTTTCCGAAATGGCTATCTATGATGCACCGGCATTCGCTGCACTTTGCGAAACAGCTAAGAAGGCTTATAAATAATACGGGAAAAGTATTTATATCAGAAACGAAACGCACCCTTGCACGAACATAGATTCGGCAGGGTGTTTTGTTTCTTTGCGCGAATTTTGGGTGTACTCTTTTTTTTACGAAAAAGGTGTGGTACAATACAAGTACCTATATGAAGGAGGAAAATGCAATGGCATATGCGGACCAGTTATATGAAGTGGTGGATAAATTTTTTCTGCATGTAGTAATGCCTTATGGTGTGAAGAACAGTGAAGCAGCCGGATATTTGAAGAAATTTATGCCATTTAAGAAAAAGAATTTTGATGAATATATACAGGCATATAATGATTTTCAAAATGCGGCAGAAATTCTCAGCATGGAAAACATTGAAATTCCAGAGGATGACAGGAAGGCTGTTTACCTTAGAGAGTGCTTTAATCAAAGCCAGAAAAGTTTTGCGAAACTCTGTAAAAGAAATGCGGATTTTTATGGATTCCAAAATCGTAAAGAACGGCGTGAGGAAATCACATCCCAAGAGTTAAAAGATATTTTTGTCGCGCTTCAAGCGAGCATGAATTCTGCGGGTCGTGACGTAGAAGCGCTTGAAAAGGCATATAAAGAACTGAAACTTGAGACCGATCCGGAATATGCCAAAGCCGTAGCGGAGGGAAAGGAAAAAATATGACGGAAACAACATTGCTATACATAGTTATTATTCTTTGTCTGCTTACAGCGGTGCTGGCAGCTGCTGCGATGATGCGGGCAGGAGGGCTCGGAAAACAGCTTTCCGAGATGAAAGCGGATACGCAGAATACGGAGAGGCAGCTTCAGGAAATCAGACAGGCAAACCGCGATATGATTCAGCAGACGCAGAACTCTCTTCAGATGTTCGGCGAACTGATTTCAAGGAATCAGAAGGACAGCGCAGATAATTTGGATAAGCGTCTTGCAGACATCAATACGCGTTTTTCTCAGATGGCGCTCGAAAACGAACAGAAGCTCGAAAATATCCGTCTGAGTATGGAAAAGAAAATCGGAGAGCTGACAAACGACAACAATCGTCAGCTGGAGGAAATGCGAAAGACTGTTGACGAGAAGCTGCAGAAAACCTTGGAAGACCGCATCACGCAGTCCTTCAAGCTGGTAAACGACAGACTGGAACAGGTATACAAGGGTCTCGGCGAAATGCAGAATCTGGCGGTCGGCGTCGGTGATTTAAAAAAGGTTCTTTCCAATGTCAAGACCAGAGGCATTCTCGGCGAGGTGCAGCTCGGAGCGATTTTAGAGCAAATCCTTTCACCGGAGCAGTATGAGGAAAATGTAATTACGAAATCGACGGGTGCAGACCGGGTTGAGTTTGCGGTTAAGCTTCCGGGCGACGATGAACGAACGGTCTGGCTTCCGATTGACGCAAAATTCCCTGCGGATTCTTACAGCAGGCTTGTGGATGCTTATGAGCTTGGCGATGCGGCGGCAATCGAAGAAGCGGCGAAAAACCTTGAAAGGGTTATCAAGTCCGAAGCAAAGGATATTCACACGAAGTACATCGAGCCGCCGTATACGACGGACTTTGGCATCATGTTCCTGCCTTTTGAGGGGCTTTACGCGGAGGTTGTGCGCAGAGGGCTTTTAGATGTTCTCCAGAGAGAATATAAGGTAAATATCGCGGGACCGACGACAATGGCGGCACTTTTAAACAGCCTTCAGATGGGCTTTAAAACGCTGGCGATTCAGAAGCATTCCAGCGAGGTCTGGGAAGTGCTCGGAGCGGTAAAGACAGAGTTCGGAACCTTCGGAAAGGTTTTGGACAGCGCAAGGAAGCGTCTCAGAATGGCAGATGAGGATTTGGAAAAGCTTATCGGGACGAGGACGCGCGCAATCGAGAGAAAACTGCGCGGCGTAGAGAGTCTTTCTGCGCCGGAGAGTGAGGAAGTTCTGGACATTTCCGATATAACGGAGATATAAGGGGTATAAATAAGTATGAAGATTTTTGCGATTGGTGACTTGCACCTTTCCTTCGGCGAGAAGGTGGAAAAACCGATGGATATTTTCGGGGGAGAGTGGGTCGGTCATGCGGAAAAACTGCATAAAAACTGGATTGAGACAGTCGCGGATGAGGATCTTGTAATCGTCTGCGGCGATGTTTCGTGGGGACTGCGGCTCGAAGAGGCGATGGCGGACCTTGACTGGGTGCATGCTTTGCCCGGGAAAAAAGTTTTTTTCAAGGGAAATCACGATCTTTGGTGGCAGTCTGCGGGAAAGCTCAATAATTTGTATGATGACGGCACGATGAATTTCATGCAGTGCAAAGCGTATATCACGGAAGACGACAGAAAAATTGCGATTTGCGGAAGCCGCGGTTGGATATGCCCGGGCACGGATGGATTTTCGGAACACGACCGTAAAATCTATAACCGTGAAGCTGCGAGGCTTCGGATGTCGCTGGAAGAAGCGAGGAAGCAGGGCACTTCTGAAATCATCGGGGTGCTGCATTATCCCCCAACGAATGACAAGCATCAGGCATCGGATTTTACGAGGCTGATGGAGGAGTATGGCGTGAAAAAATGCGTGTATGGACATCTTCACGGAAAGGATATTTTTCCGAACGGACTGAAGGGCGTATATAACGGCGTGGAATATCGTCTGGTATCGCTCGATTATTTGCAGGCAAAACCTGAGGAGGTACAGATATGAAAAAAGTGATTTTGGTGGTTACTGACAGTTTGGGTGTGGGACAGATGCCGGACGCTGCCGACTATGGCGATAAAGGCTGTGACACCTTTGGACATATTTGGGAGAAGAACGGCGGGCTCAATATCCCGAATCTGTTGTCACTCGGATGGGGGAATATAGATGGTGTTCTGGACGGCAAAATTGCGGTTTCAGAGACGAAAGGCTGCTTCGGAAAGCTGGCTGAGCTTTCCAAAGGCAAGGACACGACCACGGGACACTGGGAAATCGCGGGGCTGCGGACGGATGTTCCGTTTAAGACTTATCCGAACGGATTCCCGAAGGAATTCATGGAAGCATTTGAAAAGGAAATCGGCGTCGGCTGTCTGGGAAATTACCCGGCAAGCGGCACGGAAATTATAGAAAAGCTCGGACCGGAGCACGAGGCGACCGGAAAGCCGATTGTGTATACATCGGCGGACAGCGTTTTTCAGATTGCGGCAAACACAGCGATAATTCCGCTGGAAAGACTGTATGAAATCTGCGAAACCGCAAGAAAACTTTTGGTTGGCGACTGGGCATGCGGAAGAGTTATCGCAAGACCGTATATCATCAACGCGGAGGGCAAGCGCGAGAGAACCTCTGACCGCAGAGACTACTCCGTGACTCCGCCGGCGGACACGATTCTGGATGCGGTGAAAAACGCCGGAAAGATGGTGTACGGCGTCGGTAAAATCGGTGATATTTTCAATATGAAAGGCCTCGTGGAATCGGTTCATACGACAAGCAATATGGACGGCGTGGACAAAACGATTGAAGCGATTAACATGGGATTTGAGGGATTTATATTTACAAACCTCGTCGACTTCGACTCAAAGTACGGTCACAGAAGAGATCCAATCGGCTACGGCAGGGCAATTGAAGAATTCGACGCAAGACTTCCGGAAATCATGGAAGCGATGGGACCGGAGGATGTGCTGATGATCTGCGCGGATCACGGAAACGACCCGACCGCGCCGGGAACCGATCATACTAGAGAATATATTCCTCTGATTGTATACGGAAAAGAGTGCCGTGAAGGCGTAAACCTTGGCATCAGAAACTCTTTTGCGGACATCGGCGCGACGGTATGCGACCTTCTGGAAGTCGGACACAATTCGGTGGGAACAGGATTCAAGGATTTAATTATAAAATAGAAAACAGGTGAGACATTATGAGTTACAATATGAATGACATCATCTATAAGAAAAGAGAAGGCGGCAAGCTTTCAAAAGACGAAATCGAGTATTTTATCAAAGGCTACGTTGCGGGAGATATTCCCGACTATCAGGCGTCGGCGCTTTTAATGGCAATCTTTTTTAAGGGCCTCGACCGGGAGGAAACCTTCCGGCTTACGAACGCCATGCGCTATTCTGGAGATACCATCGACCTTTCTCCGATTAAAGGCGTGAAAGTAGATAAGCATTCGACCGGCGGAGTCGGCGATAAGACCACGCTGATTGTGGCACCTCTGGCATCCGCGTGCGGCGTTCCGATTGCGAAAATGAGCGGACGCGGACTCGGCTTTACGGGTGGAACCGTGGACAAGATGGAATCCATTCCGGGATTCCGCACATCGCTGGAACCGGAGGAATTCCTGAATCAGGTAAATACAATCGGAATGGCGGTAATCGGCCAGACGGCGCACATTACGCCTGCCGACAAGAAACTCTATGCGCTCAGAGATGTTACGGCAACCGTTGACAACTTTGGTCTGATCGCTTCCTCGATTATGAGCAAAAAACTTGCAGCGGGAAGCGACGCAATCGTGCTTGATGTCAAGGTCGGCGACGGTGCGTTCATGGAGAACCTCGAAGATGCCGTTACGCTTGCGGATTTAATGGTTGACATCGGCTGCAATGCAGGAAGAAGAACCGTTGCGGCGATTACCGAGATGGGACAGCCGCTCGGCTGTGCAGTCGGCAATGCACTTGAAGTTATAGAAGCAATTGAAACGCTGAAAGGCCACGGACCGGAGGACATCACCGAGCTTGCGGAGAAGCTGGCAGGCATTATGATTTACCTCGGCGGCAAGGCAGAAACGCCTGAGCAGGGACACGATATGGCAGAAGATGCGCTAAGGAGCGGTAAAGGGCTTGAACAGTTTAGAAAATTCGTGACGGCACAGGGCGGAAACCCGGCAGTCGTTGAGGACTACTCCCTCTTCCCTCAGGCAGCGCACAAGCTGGAGCTTAAGGCAGAAACAGACGGCTTCGTTGCAAGGATTGCGGCAAGATGCATCGGTCTTGCTTCGCAGCACACCGGAGCCGGAAGAGCAACGAAGGAAGACACCATCGACCTTTCCGCAGGCATCTATGTGCACAAGAAAGTCGGCGATGCGGTAAGCAAGGGCGACATCCTGGCAACCTTCTACGGCAACGATCCTGCGAAACTCGACAATGCGATGGAAGAGGCACGCAAAGCCTTTGAAATATCACAGGAAAAGGTTGAAAGACCGAAACTGATTAAGGAAATTATCGGGCTGTAATCTGTGCAGATATGAAAAGCCTAATCTTGATTTACTAAATCAGGATTAGATATTTGAGAGGTAAAGGAAATGGGAAACCCGGCAATCGGTATTTTGCATAAAAATCCGGAAGCAGACTTGAATCAGGAGTTGCTTAGAAGATACAGAGGAAAAGTGGAACCCAAATCGTATAATTACAATCTCTTAGAACAGTATTTGGACGAGAATTTTGATTACAAAGAAAGAATTGTTGATGGTTTGGAACTACAATTTTTTAAGGAAAATTATGAAGCAAACTGCCCTGAAGGGGTTGGGTTTTCACCGATTTCGTTCCTTATTTTGGAAAATTCCAAAAGTGAGCGGCTATATTCCGCACAATGTGATTCAAATGAGATTACGCTTACCATCGAAAAAGAATCAGGCTTCTTCAGTACGGACTCGTGGGTTCTGCATGAAGAATTATTCCTCGCCCGTGGCGTAACGCAGGAGGACATAGAAAGTGAAAACAGAAAGTTTTTAGACTATCTGTTTTATTTGGACAAGCATAAGAGCGGCAGGGCACAGATTGGTCCGACTGCGGAATAAACTAAAAGTTATATTTAAAACAAAAGCCTCATATACTTTACCACTAAAGGTGAAAGGGTGAGGCTTTTTTATGTGGAAAAAGATAGTATCGAGTCTTGTGGGGGTAAGCCTGATTCTCTGCGGATTCGTTGGACTTTCACGATTAGGAGAAAAGCTGCCGAGGCAGGAGCCGATTGAAGTCGAAACCGTAAACGATGTGCCGAGCCGCGATAAAGGACCGCAGGCAGCCTTCAGCGTCGAAGCCAAGGGCGCGGTTCTGATTGACGCGGAGAGCGGAGAGGTGCTGTTTCAGCAGGATGCACATAAGGAGCTGCCGCTTGCGTCCGTAACGAAGGTCATGACGATGCTGCTCGTGATGGAGTCCGTGGAAAACGGCAAAATCACCCTTGACGATGAAGTTACGATTTCGGAACGCGCCGCTTCCATGGGAGGTAGTCAGATGTACATGGAGGTTGGTGAAACGCATCCGGTGCGCGAACTGATGGAAGGCGTTGCGATGGCGTCTGCCAACGACGGCTGTGTGGCGCTTGCCGAATATGTGGCAGGCAGCGAAGAAATTTTCGTGGAGCGCATGAACGCCCGCGCGAAGGAACTGGGGATGGTCGACACGCATTTTGTCAATACGAACGGACTTCCTGTAGCAGATCACTATTCCAGCGCATATGATATAGCAGTCATGTCGAAGAAACTCTATGCCTTCGAGGAAACACACAAGTGGTTCACCACCTGGCAGAGCACGATAACCGTGGGCCTTCCGGGCAAAGAGAAGGAATTCGGACTGACAAACACCAACAAGCTGATCAAAGCCTATCCGGGCTGCAACGGCATCAAGACCGGCTTCACAAGTGATGCAGGCTTCTGCCTCAGCGCATCGGCGACACGCGATGACACGCATCTGATTGCAGTCGCGCTCGGCTGCCGGACTTCCAAAATCCGAAACGCGCAGGTTGCGAAACTGTTCGACTACGGATTCGCCAACTATGAGACAGTTGTCGCTGCCGAAAAAGGCGATGTTGTCGGCGAAATGCGGATTGCAAGGGGAACGCCCGAGATGGTGCGCCTTGTAGCGGGCGAAAAGATGACAGCGCTTGCGGCAAAGGGTGAGAAGGATTCGGTGACGAGCGAAATCAAGCTGGATAAAAATGTACCGCTGCCGCTTGCGGCAGGCGATAAGGTCGGCGAAATGGTTGTATACAAAGGCGGAAAAGAAGTTGGCAGTTATCCTGTTTTAGCAGAGAAGGGCGTTGAAAAGGCAAGCTTCAAAGAGCTTGCGATGAGAAAAGTCACAGGTTGGAAAAAAGCCTGAACGGAGAAAATCCAAGCGGGTTGTTACATGCGAAAGAGGAGGTAAATCAAGTGGAACAGGAATATATTCTGTCATTTTCATCTTTTTACAAAGCGGCATATGCCCAGGATATGCTTGAGGAGAGCGGTATTCGCTCTACCATGAAAAAGCTGCCGCCCGAGCTTGTCAGATCATGCGGGACGGGGCTTTATCTTCGAAACAGCAATATCGAAGCGGTTATGGCGGTCATGGACAGCAAGCAGATTATACCGATCGGCGTTTTCCGCGTAAAAAGAGAGAGTCGAAATAAAAAAAGCTATATCAGAATCCGATAGGCTGCCAATACGGCAGCCTATCATTTTATGTGAATTATGCGAACTGACTGTTATACAGCTTAGCATAGGCACCATCTGCGGCGAGGAGCTGTTTGTGATTTCCCTGCTCGATAATGTTGCCGTCTGCCATGACTAAAATCAAATCTGCGTCGACAATCGTAGAAAGACGATGGGCGATAACGAAGCTGGTTCTGCCGTGCATAAGCGCATTCATCGCTTTGCCGATTTCCATTTCTGTACGGGTATCGACCGAGGAGGTCGCTTCGTCGAGAATCAAAATCGACGGGTCACAGAGAAAGATGCGCGCGATGGTCAGAAGCTGGCGCTGTCCGACAGAAATATTTTCTGCGTCGTTCGTGAGCACTGTGTCATAGCCCTGCGGCAGCGTGCGGACAAAGAAATCTGCACGGGCAGCCTTTGCTGCTGCCACAATTTTCTCGCGGCTTGCATCGGGCTTTCCGTAAGCGATGTTTTCTGCAATTGTACCTTCAAACAGCCATGTGTCCTGAAGCACCATGCCGAAGCGGCTGCGCAGTTCCTCTCGGCTCATCGAGAGGGTGTCCAGACCGTCAAGAAGAATTTTGCCGTCATTTGCGTCGTAAAAGCGCATCAGCAGATTGACAAGCGTCGTTTTGCCGGCACCGGTACTGCCGACAATCGCGATTTTTTGACCCGGGAGCGTTTCAAAGGAAACATCGTGCATGAGCATCTTTTCCGGCGTATAGCCGAAACGCACATGGGAGAACACGATTTTTCCCTGTGCTTCGTCGGTGCTTGTCGCATTGTCTGTCATAGCTGAGCTCTCTGCCCTTTCCTCTACACTTGGCGAAGGCGGCATTTCTTCTTCATCCATCATTTCGTATACACGCGTCATAGAGGCGAGCGCCGACTGCATGGAGTTAATCATATAGGAAAGCTCGGTAATCGGCTCTCCCGCCTGATTGACATACTGGAAGAATGCCTGAAAGACGCCGGGCGTCATGCTTCCTGTCAGCAGCATGCGGGCGCCGAGAATTGCAATTACAACCATGCCGGCGCGATTGACAAGGCGGATTCCCGGGTTGACTGCGTACATCACGAAGTCTGTCTTTTCGGAGGTACGCGCAAGCTGTTCTGCTGCTTCGTGCACCTTCTGCGAACTTTGCTCCTCATAATTAAAGGCTTTGATTACCATACGGCCGCTGTAGGATTCCTCGACCAGTCCGTTGAGTCTGCCGACCGCTTCCTGCCGTTCCGTAGCAAAGCGCAGTGTTTTTTCAGCAATGCGGCTTGTCAGGAAAATCGAAAGAGCGGTAAAACCTAAAAAGACAAAGGTCAGAAGCACGCTGAAACGCAGCATCATCACGATGGAGCCGATTACCGTGCCGACTGCGACAAAGAGACGAATCATGCCCGTTTGCAGGGCTTCGGATACTTTATCGAGGTCATTGGTGATATGACTCATCACCTCGCCCGCCTGATTCCGATCGTAATATGCGAGCGGCAGGCGATGCAGCTTTTCGGAAAGCTCGCTTCGAATTTGGCAGCTTAAACGCTCTGCAAAGCTTGCCATCAGGAAATTTTGTAATATATAGAAGATTCCGGCTGCCGCATAAATCAGCAGGAGAATCAGAATCTGCTCGCCGCCGTCCGCCCATGTGAGATGGAAGGCTTCGCCCGCAGCGCGGACTTCCTTGATTCGGTTCCAGATTAAGTCAACGGCGCTTGCGCTGTAAAGCGGCGCCAGAATATTAAAAACGGTGTAGGCTGCAACGGAAAAGAGCACGATAAGCAGCCGCATTTTTTGCTTTCCCATCGAGCGGAGAAAGCGACGAACCGTATCTTTCGTCTGTGTTTTATTTTCCTGCATACTGCTCACTTCCTTTCATCTGAGAATTCGCGATGTCGCGGTAGATTTCGCAGCTGTCCATCAGTTCCTCATGTGTGCCGAGGCCGGCAAGCCGTCCTTCATCCAAAACCAGAATCTGGTCTGCATGACGGATTGTGCTGACGCGCTGGGCGATAATCAGGACAGCAGCATCCTTGGTTTCATCCGCAAGCGCATGACGCAGTGCCGCGTCCGTCTTGAAGTCAAGAGCTGAAAAGCTGTCGTCAAATACGAATAAATCCGCTTTTTTCGCCAATGCGCGGGCAATCGAAAGTCTTTGCTTCTGACCGCCCGAAAAATTGGTTCCGCCCTGCGCAACCGGGGATTCCAGACCTTTCGGAAGATCAAAGACAAAATCAGACTGTGCAACCTTGAGCGCATGGCGCAGTTCCTCATCGGAAGCCTCCGCGTTTCCGTAGCGGAGATTTTCTGCAATCGTTCCGGAGAAGAGCCATGCTTTTTGCGGCACATAGGCAATGCGGCTGCGGAGATTTTCCTGAGAAAGACTGCGAATATCCTGCAAGCCGAGCCAAATCCTTCCTTCCGTCACATCGTGAAAACGAAGGAGAAGCTTGACGAGGGTGGATTTTCCGCTTCCGGTACCTCCGATAACTGCCGTGGTTTCACCTCGTCTGCAGGTGAAGCTGATATCGTACAGTGTCTCTTCGTCGGCGTCCGAAAAGCGGAAGGAGGCATGATCAAAGCGAACCACCGTTTTTTCATCCTCTGATGCGCCTTGCTGTGCTTGAGATTCCGTCAGCTTGTCACCGTCCTGAATTTCAGGCTCCAGCATCAGAACCGCTTCCACGCGGCGAAGACAGGTCAGTGCCCTTGGGATCAGCAAAATGACCATTTGAGCCATCATAACATAGAAAAGAATCCAGATGGCGTATTCAGTGACCGCAGTAATATCCCCGATTTCCATGTGGCCTGCGCCGACATCGCCGGCGCCCAGATATAAAATTGCAACGATGCAAAAATTAATTAAAACCGTTGCCAGGCAGTCCAGGCCCGCAAACAGACGGTTTGCTTTGATGGAAGCCTCCGCATAATCCGAGAAGGTTTTCTTCATTCTTTTTGTTTCGGGCTGCTGCTTGTTAAATGCACGGATAACCCGCACACCTGTCAAATTTTCCCGAAGCACGACATTCATGCGGTCAAGGAATTTCTGCAGCTTCTCGAAGATGGGAGCTGCCTTTCGCATAATCAGCAGGGCGACAAGCATGATAAATATGGTGGCGCCCAAGACTAAAAAGCCCATTTTCCGGCTGATTGCAAAGGAAAACGCGATGCCCAAAACGCACATAATCGGAACCGGAAGCACCATCTGCACGAAGTTGATAAACGCCTGCTGGATGACGTTGATGTCGTTCAGCGTTCTTGTAATCATTGAAGCGGTTCCGAAGCTTTCAAAATCCGTGCCCGAAAAAGCGAGAGATTTATCATAGAGGGAGCAGCGCAGGTCTCTGCCGAGGTTTGCCGAAACTCTTGCGGAAAGCCAGCTTCCCAGCAAGGTCAGAGCGCCTGATACAAGTGAAATCAGCAGCATTAAAATGCCGTCTGCTACAATTCTCTCCATCGTGCCGCCGCCGACGGCATGGTTAATCATATTCGCCGTAATGGTCGGTACCAGCAGGGAGCCGCCGACATCCGCCGCCAAAACGGCAATGATGACAGCAAGATGCATGCGGTATGGTTTGATAAACCGCAAAATCGGTTTGAGTGTTGCTTTCATAGAAATAATGTAATCCCCTTCAGTTTTGAATCTTATTATTAATAAGTATAAAGTGATGTCGAGACACTTGTCAAATTCTTTATTTTGCAGGGAAAGTTTTATTTTTTTCTGCCGCAGATTTCGACAATTTTCGTGAGGCGGGCGGTGTAAGATAGGTTTGTGAGGAAGAGCAAGTGATTATTTACGGGGAATATCTTTTTGCGGAAAATTTTATAACCGGAGCGCTTTTGCTGCTGCTGACAGCATGGACTTTCGGGACGCAGATTTCCAAGCTGCGGATTGTATGTGGGGCGATGCTCTGCGGAGCGGCGGGCTTTCTGATTTTTTTACCGATTTCGGGACTTGCTGCCGTGCTTCTGAGGCTTGTAATCTGTGCTGGTGTTTGTGCGCTGGGTCTCGGTGCGAAGGGCTTCCGACAGCTGCTGCGGCAAGCGGGACTTTTTTTAGCGATGACTTTCCTGAGCGGAGGGGGCACGATGGCGCTGCTGCTATGGCAGCAGGTTCCGGCAGTTTCGGGCAGCGGCGCGCTGTATATGCCGCCCCTGACTTATATCAAGCTTCTATGCTTCGGCATTCTCGCATTCGGCTTTTCCTATTGGACAGTCAGGCTTGTGCGCAGCGTGCGGCTCAGAAGGACGCTTTGCGGTACGCTTCATGTGAAAATGGCAGAAGAAAGTTTGGCTTTCAGCGCTATGATTGATTCGGGAAATTACTTGAAAGAGCCAATCAGCGGAAAACCCGTGGTTCTGATTGGAAAAAAGGCGGCAGAGAAACTGCCTGCCGCACGAGGGAGAATCGATAAGCGCTATGTCGTGATTCCTTTTTCGGGACCGGGGGCGAAAAATGGGATGCTGGAAGGAATCCGCAGCGATAACATTTCTTTTGAGGGGAAAGAAGTCAAGGGAGCGGTGCTTGCGTTTTATGAGGGAAATTTTGCGGACAGCGATGTGCTTTTAGGAAGAGATTTTTTAGACAGGGGGCTTTCGGATGAAAGAATTACATAAATTTTTCAATAATCTGAAAAACAAATGTGTGCTTTGGTTCTATGTGCATATAAAAGGCGGAAAACCGGGCGTGTTTTATATCGGCGGCAGCGATGTCCTGCCGCCGCCGCTCAGCCGCGAGGAAGAGGCGCATATGCTGGAGGAGTATGCGAAGGGAAGCATGGATGCCAGAAGCATTTTGATAGAGCATAATCTCAGACTGGTCGTTTACATCGCGAAGAAATTCGAGAATGCGGGCGTAAATGTCGAGGACTTGATTTCCATCGGCACTATCGGTCTGATTAAGGCAGTCAACACCTTTAAAGTTGATAAGAACATCAAGCTTGCGACTTATGCGTCGCGCTGCATTGAAAACGAGATTCTGATGTATTTGCGCAGAAGTACGAAGCTGAAAAGCGAGGTGAGTCTGGATGAGCCGCTGAATGTGGACTGGGACGGGAATGAACTTCTGCTCAGTGATATTTTGGGAACGGACAACGATGTTGTCTACCACAGACTGGAGGAGGAGGTCAACCGCAAGCTCTTGTACGGAGCGATGGCAAAGCTCGCGCCGCGCGAAAAGGAGCTGATGGAGATGCGGTTCGGACTGAAAAGCGGCAAGGAAATGACGCAGAAAGAGGTCGCCGACAAACTTGGAATTTCACAATCTTACATATCAAGGCTGGAAAAGCGGATTATCACCAGACTGCAGAGGGAAATAAAAAAGCTGGGGTAAAAGCTCCGGACAGATGCCGCGGGCTGCACGCCCGATGGTCTTAATTGGCAGGTATGCAAGACGCCGACACGGTACATAACTAAAACAAAAAGGAATGGTGTATGGACTATGGTAAGCAAGGTTGAAATATGCGGCGTGAATACTGCCAAACTGCCTCTTTACAAAGACGGCGAGATGATGGAAATGATTGAGAAGATACAGGCAGGGGATAAAGCTCTCAGGGATGAATTTATCAAAGGAAACCTCAGATTGGTGCTGAGCGTGATTCAAAGATTTTCAAACCGGGGCGAAAATCCCGACGATCTGTTTCAGGTCGGCTGTATCGGACTGATCAAAGCACTCGATAATTTTGATACGAGTCACGGCGTCAAGTTTTCGACCTATGCCGTGCCGATGATTATCGGGGAAATCCGAAGGTATCTTCGTGACAACAATTCGATTCGGGTGTCGCGCTCGATGCGCGATCTGGCATATAAGGCCCTGCAGACCAAGGAAGTGCTTTCCGCAGAACTTTTGCGCGAGCCGACGGTTGCCGAAATTGCCAAAGCGATGGAAGCAAAGCGTGAGGATGTAGTGATGGCGCTGGAGTCCATACAGGAACCGATGTCGCTCTATGAGCCGGTTTTCCACGATGACGGCGATGCAATTTATGTCATGGACCAGGTGCAGGACAACAAGAATACGGATGTCAAATGGATTGAAAACCTGTCGCTTTCGGAAGCGATGAAGAAGCTTTCACCGCGGGAAAGACATATCCTGAATATGCGTTTCTTTGAGGGGAAGACGCAGAT
Organism: uncultured Clostridia bacterium; assembly: GCA_934233735.1. Taxonomy (GTDB): domain Bacteria; phylum Bacillota; class Clostridia; order Peptostreptococcales; family Anaerovoracaceae; genus CAG-238. The sequence continues at coordinate 209,936 of CAKQGQ010000001.1, forward strand.
GGAGGTTGCCGAGGAAATTTCCATCAGCCAGGCACAGGTCAGCAGACTGGAAAAAAACGCTTTGAAATATATGAGAAAATTTGTGTAGATTAAACTCCCGAGGCTGTGGCGGCTAAGGGAGTTTTCCGTTTTCCCAATGCGAAATACAAGAAAAACTTCCGCTTTTCCAAAAAATAAGCAAAATACTTGCATTGAAATCTTGCCGGAAACATGATAACATAACATTATATATGTAAGTGAACCTGATAGGAGGACAAAATGATATATACAAAAGAAGTTGAAAATATGTGTCCGGTAAATAAAGGCGCATATCACGGCCCTGCACCGATTCCGCAGGAAGGAAAATGGACGCAGGTAAAGGAAATCAGCGATATTTCCGGACTGACGCACGGTGTCGGCTGGTGCGCACCGCAGCAGGGTGCCTGCAAGCTGACGCTGAATGTGAAGGACGGCATTATTGAAGAAGCTCTGGTAGAGACAATCGGATGCTCCGGCATGACGCATTCAGCAGCGATGGCGGGAGAAATTTTGATTGGAAAGACGCTTTTGGAAGCGCTGAACACGGACCTCGTATGCGACGCAATCAACACCGCGATGCGGGAACTTTTCCTGCAGATTGTATACGGCAGAAGCCAGTCGGCTTTTTCGGAAGGCGGTCTTGCAGTCGGCGCAGGTCTTGAGGACCTCGGTAAAGGAACCAGAAGCCAGGTGGGAACGATTTACTCCACGAAGGCAAAGGGACCGAGATATCTGGAGCTCGCAGAGGGCTGCATAACCGAAATCGGTCTGGATGAAGAGGGAAATATCATCGGCTATAAATATGTAAATATGGGAAAAATGATGGATGCCATCAAAGCGGGAATCGATCCGCTTGAGGCGATAGAAAAGGCGAGCGGCAAGTACGGAAGATTCGACGAAGCGGAGAAGACCATCGACCCGCGTGAGGAATAAGGAGGCGTTTGCATGATTACATTTGAAAATTACGACAGAAAAATAGAAAAAATCAATGCGGCGCTTTCCGCATACGGTATCGCTTCCCTTGAGGAAGCGCAGGCAATCTGTGAAGAGAAGGGCATCGACCCATATAAAATCGCAAAGGACATCCAGCCAATCTGTTTTGAGGATGTCTGCTGGGCCTATGTCGCAGGCGCAGCGATTGCGCTGAAAAAAGACTGCCGCAAGGCGAATGAGGCAGCTAAGGCTATTGGCGAGGGCCTTCAGGCATTCTGCCTTCCGGGCTCTGTAGCTGAAGACAGAAAAGTTGGCCTCGGCCACGGAAATCTGGCAGCGATGCTTTTAAGTGAGGAAACCGAATGTTTCGCATTCCTGGCAGGTCACGAATCGTTTGCAGCCGCAGAAGGAGCAATCGGCATTGCGAAATCCGCCAACAAAGTCCGCAAAAAACCTTTGCGGGTTATCTTAAACGGTCTGGGAAAGGATGCTGCGCAGATTATTTCCAGAATCAACGGTTTTACCTATGTGCAGACGCAGTTTGACTATTATACAGGAGAGTTGACGGTCGTTAAAGAAATCCCGTACTCGAAGGGCGAGCGCGCAGAAGTTCGCTGCTATGGCGCCGATGATGTGCGTGAGGGCGTTGCGATTATGCATAAAGAGGGCGTGGATGTTTCCATCACAGGAAATTCGACGAATCCGACCCGCTTCCAGCACCCGGTTGCAGGAACCTATAAGAAGGAATGCACGGAGCAGGGCAGGAAATATTTCTCCGTTGCCAGCGGCGGCGGCACAGGAAGAACCCTGCACCCGGACAACATGGCGGCAGGTCCTGCATCCTATGGCATGACCGACACGATGGGAAGAATGCATTCTGATGCGCAGTTTGCAGGCTCATCCTCCGTACCGGCGCATGTAGCCATGATGGGCTATGTCGGCATGGGCAACAACCCGATGGTCGGTGCGACTGTCGCAGTTGCGGTTGCGATTGAGGAAGCGATGAAATAGGGAAAATTCATAATTCAATGATACGAAAAGCCGTCAAGCGTTGTGTTTGGCGGCTTTGAAAATAAATGATTTTCTGAAATGACATCACACCTTAAAATCCTCCTTGACACATCCCTGCTCCATATGCTAAAATAATTAGCGAAAGAAATCTTTAAGCACGATACAGAGATGTCGGCAAGATGGACATAGGAAGACAAACAGCGGAAGCCCTCAGAATAGGTGCTTGCGTTGGTGTGTTATGTATGACCGTAATCTTGCCGGAGGGCAGGATTTTTTTATGCCAAAAGGCGAGTTGACACCGGAAAATGCCGGAGTGTACCGGAGCATGAAAAAAATCAGAAAACGGAGGATTGGCAATGAAAAAATATTTCGCAGAGCGTTTTAAAGACAGATATAAGAACGAGTTTGGTGATTTCTCCGATGAATCGTTTTTGATAATCCCTTCTTTTGTGGATGTACATGTACATTTGCGAGAGCCGGGATTTTTTTATAAGGAAACCATAGCAAGCGGAAGCCGCGCAGCGGCAGCTTCAGGATACGGACACATCTTTGCGATGCCGAATCTGAATCCGGTGCCCGATACGCTCGAAAACCTCAAAGTGCAGCTCGATTTAATCGAAAAAAATGCCTGCATCGATGTCAGACCCTACGGAGCAATTACGAAGGGCGAACAGGGCAGGGAGCTTGCGGAGCTTGAACAGATGGCACCGTTTGTCATCGGATTCAGCGATGACGGTGTGGGACTGAACGACCCTGACCTGATGAGGAAGGCGATGGAAGCTGCAAGAAACCATAACCTTCTCATCGCAGCGCATTGCGAGGATCTCCGCTTGAGAAACGGCGGCTATATCCACGACGGAGCTTATGCGAAGAGACACGGACATAAGGGGATTTCTTCCGAAAGCGAATGGAAGCCGATACAGCGGGATTTAAAGCTGGCAGAAGAGACCAGATGCAAATACCATGTCTGCCACATTTCCACGAAGGAGAGTGTGGAAATCATCGCCGAGGCCAAGGCGAGAGGAGTGGATGTCACCTGCGAAACCGCGCCGCATTACCTGATTTTTACGGACGAGGATTTGCAGGAGGACGGAAGATTCAAGATGAATCCGCCGATTCGAAGCGAGAAAGACCGTGAGGCGCTCAGAAAAGGGATTCTCGACGGAACCATCGATATGATTGCGACCGACCATGCGCCGCATAGTGAAGAAGAAAAAGCAAAGGGGCTTGCGGATAGTGCGATGGGAATCGTAGGACTGGAAACTGCTTTTCCGGTGCTCTATACGGAGCTTGTAAAGAGCGGGATTCTGCCGCTTGAGCGGTTGGTCGAATTGATGGCGGAAGCACCGAGACGCAGGTTCGGACTTCCGGCGGCGGAAGAGGCAGGCGACTGGGCGGTGTGGAATATTGCCGAAAGCTACGAAATCTGCCCGGAAAACTTCCTTTCAATGGGAAGAGCGACACCGTTTGCGGGGTGGCAGGTTTGCGGAAAATGCGTGCTGAATCTACTCGGCGGAAAGACGGTTTGGGAGGACAAAAAATGAAGCAGAATACATATCGGATTGCAGAAAACAGAGCATTAACGGGTAATGTATGGGAAATGACGCTGGAAGGCGACACCTCCGCCTGTGAAAGACCGGGACAGTTTGTCAACATCAAGCTCGAGGGATTTTTCCTGCGGAGACCGATTTCCGTCTGTGATTATGACGAAAATACGATAAAGATTATATATAAGACCGTCGGAGCCGGAACACAGGAAATGTCGCAGATGCGGCAGGGGCAGCGTCTGGACGTGCTGACGGGCCTCGGAAACGGATATGATACCGCAAAGGCGGGAAATATGCCGCTCTTAATCGGAGGCGGTGCAGGGGTTCCGCCGCTGTACGGACTGCTCCGGCAGCTCAAGGAGCAAAATCCGGAATGCGAAGCGAAGGTCATTTTGGGCTTTAATACGAAGGACGAAATTTTCTACAAAGTGGAATTTGAAAAACTCGGAGCTGAAGTTTTTCTCACGACTGTAGACGGCACGGCCGGCACGAAAGGCTTCGTAACCGATGTGATGAAGGCTCTTACCTACAGCTACTTCTATGCCTGCGGACCGGAAGCCATGCTGAAGGCAATTGACGCAGAGGCGAAAACCTCAGGGCAGCTCAGTTTTGAAGAACGGATGGGGTGCGGATTCGGTGCCTGCATGGGCTGCTCCTGCATGACGAAATACGGAAATAAGAGAATCTGCAAGGAAGGTCCGGTTTTGGAAAGAGAGGAAATCATATGGTAGATAGAGAAAGGAAAACTACAGGTGCTGCGGAAGCGGATATTTCCACCGAGCTTTGCGGAATCCGCCTTGACAATCCGGTGATTCCGGCGAGCGGCACTTTCGGCTACGGAAGAGAATTTAACGAACTTTACGATATAAACTGTCTGGGAACCTTTTCATTCAAAGGAACGACCCTGGAGCCGCGCTTCGGCAACCCGACGCCGCGGATTGCGGAGTGCCCGGACGGCATGATTAACGCGGTCGGCCTGCAAAACCCGGGTGTGGAGAAGGTCATCAGCGAGGAACTTCCCGCACTGGCGGAGATTTTTCATAAGCCTGTGATGGCAAATGTCAGCGGATTTTCCGTGAGCGATTATGCGAAGACGGTCGAAAAGCTTGAGGCGGACGAAGCGGCGAGCCGACAGATTGGATGGTACGAAATCAACATCAGCTGCCCGAATGTGCATGGCGGCGGCATGGCGTTCGGAACCTGTCCACAGGCGGCGGCAGAGGTCACGAGGGAAGTCAGGAAGATGACGAAGAAGCCGATACTGCTGAAACTTTCCCCGAATGTGACGGATATTGCGGAAATTGCGAAAGCCTGCGAAGACGCCGGCGCAGACGGAATCAGCCTGATTAACACACTGCTCGGAATGCGAATTGATCTGCGGACGAAGCACCCGGTCATCGCGAATAAAATGGGCGGGTTTTCGGGTCATGCGATTCTCCCGGTGGCGCTGCGTATGGTGTGGCAGGTCTACGATGCGGTAAAGATTCCGGTTGTCGGGATGGGCGGCGTTTCAAGTGCCGAGGAAGTCATCGAAATGATGCTTGCCGGAGCGCATGCAGTGGAAATCGGAGCGGCAAACCTGACCGAACCGTTTATCTGCAAAAAAATTATCGAAGAATTACCAACTACATGTAAAAAATACGGAATTACAAGTTTAAAAGAAATCATAGGAGGTGCACATTAATGGGAAAAGATGTAATTATCGCCTGCGACTTTGCTTCGGCAGAGGAAACGCTGGCATTTCTGGACAAATTCACCGAAGAAAAGCCATATGTCAAAATCGGCATGGAGCTTTACTATGCGGAGGGACCGCAGATTGTGAAGAAAATCAAGGAGCGCGGGCATAAAATTTTCCTGGACTTGAAGCTGCACGACATTCCGAACACCGTGAAAAAGGCGATGAAAGTTCTTTCAGGGCTGGATGTCGATATGTGCAATCTTCATGCGGCAGGCACGATTGCGATGATGGAGGCGGCACTCGAAGGCCTGACAAGAGAAGACGGCACGAGACCTTTGCTGATTGCGGTTACCCAGCTTACCTCCACCGACCAGGAGCGGATGGAAAAGGATTTACTGATTGAAAAGCCTCTGGAAGAGGTGGTCGACCATTATGCGGCAAATGCGAAAAAAGCAGGGCTTGACGGCGTGGTATGTTCGCCGCTGGAAGCGGAGCGGGTGCATGATCTTTGCGGAGAAGGCTTCCTGACGGTAACACCGGGCGTGCGCTTTGCGGACGGCGATGCAGGCGATCAGGTGCGCGTAACGACCCCGCAGCGGGCAAAGGAAATCGGCTCGGACTATATCGTGGTCGGACGCCCGATTACGCAGGCAGAAGACCCTGTGGCAGCCTACAGACGCTGCGTCAGCGAGTTTGTCGGCTGAGGGCAGAAGCAGCGAAACGGCGAAAATGAAATTGTAAGTTACAGGCATGTTAAGGACAAAGGAGGAGATTAGTATGGATTTTAAACAGGAAATTGCAAAGGGTCTGCTTTCTATCGAGGCGGTTTTTCTCAGACCGGAAGAGCCGTTCACATGGGCGAGCGGAATTAAAAGCCCGATTTACTGCGACAACCGTCTGACGCTGACAGCACCGGATGTGCGTACCATGGTGGAAAACGGACTTGCAGAAGTAATTAGAGAAAACTACCCGCAGTGCGAGGTTCTGATGGGAACCAGCACGGCAGGAATCGCGCACGCGGCGATTACCGCGCATCTGATGGACCTTCCGATGGGCTATGTCAGAGGCTCCGCAAAGGATCACGGACGCACCAACCAAATCGAAGGAAAGCTTTTGCCGGGCCAAAAAGTGGTCGTTGTCGAGGATTTGATTTCGACCGCAGGTTCCGCTGTTGATACCGTGAAGGTGCTTCGGGAAGCGGGAGCGGAAGTCCTTGGAATCGCCAGCATTTTTACATACGGCATGAAGAAAGGCCTTGAGCGCCTTGCGGAAAACGAGGTGAAAAATGTGAGCCTCTGCGATTTGGACGCTTTGGTGGAAATCGCGGCAGAAAGCGGATATATCAAACAAGACGAAAAAGCAAAAATTTTAAAGTTCAGAGACAACCCTTCCGATGAGGGCTGGATGAAAGGAGACAAATAATGAAAGAAATCAGAAACCTGATTAACATCACCGACTTAACTGTAGAAGAAATCGACGAGCTGATTGCGGTTGCAGATGACATCGTTGAAAATCACGCGGAATATGAGGATATCTGCGCGCATAAAAAACTTGCAACACTGTTCTTTGAGCCAAGTACCAGAACCAGACTCAGCTTTGAGGCCGCAATGCTCGAGCTCGGCGGAAGTGTTCTGGGATTCTCCGAAGCAAGCTCCAGCTCCGCGGCAAAGGGCGAGAGCGTAAGCGATACGATTCGCACGGTCGGCTGCTATGCGGACATCATCGCAATGCGTCACCCGAAGGAGGGCGCGCCGATTGTTGCGGCACAGCGCACGACAGTTCCGATTATCAACGGCGGCGACGGCGGACATTTCCACCCGACACAGACTTTGACCGACCTTTTGACGATTAAGAGAAAGAAAGGCCGTCTGGATCATATGACCATCGGGCTTTGCGGAGACCTGAAATTCGGTCGTACTGTTCACTCCCTCATCGAGGCAATGCTCCGCTACGAAGGCATCAAATTCGTGCTGATTTCACCGCAGGAGCTTCAGGTGCCGGATTATGTAAAGGAAAAGATGGATGCGGCAGGCGCAGAATGGACGGAAGTGGAGACTTTGGAAGAGGCAATGCCGCAGCTTGACATCCTGTACATGACCAGAGTGCAGAGAGAGCGTTTCTTCAACGAAGAAGACTATGTGAGACTGAAAGACAGCTATATCCTGAATCTTGAAAAGCTGCAGCCTGCAAAGAAAGATTTGACAATCATGCATCCGCTGCCGAGAGTAAACGAAATTTCAGTTGAAGTGGATGACGACCCACGCGCATGTTACTTCTTCCAGGCACTTTGCGGAAAGCACATCCGCATGGCGCTCATTCTCTTCCTGCTCGGCATCAAGAGAGCATAGCGCGCAGGGAAATTACAAAATTCAGAGAGTTTAAAGTTAATGAAGATGAAAACAGGGAGGAAAAAATGAACATAGACGGCGTAAAAAACGGAATCGTACTGGACCATATCAAGGCAGGAAAGAGCATGATGGTTTACGAACTTTTGGGACTCGACAAGATTGACAACTGCGTAGCGGTTATTCAGAATGTTTCCAGCTCCAAATACGGAAAGAAGGATATCATTAAAATCGATGAAAGCATCGAACTGGACTTAGATGTTCTGGGTTATATCGACAGCAATATCACTGTAAATCACGTGAAAGACGGAAAGCTGGAAAAGAAACTACACTTAGAGCTTCCGCAGACCCTTAAAAATGTAGTAAGATGCAAAAACCCGAGATGCATTACAAGTATCGAGCAGGAAATCGTACATACCTTCCGTCTGGTTGACAGGGAAAAGAAAGTTTACCGCTGCGCTTACTGCGACGCGGAACATCGTGTAAAATAGCTTTGTGAAAAAATCTTCACATTGCTTAAAAATGTGAGAAAATAGACGAATACGGGGTATGAATAGTTCGCCGGAAGTATCTGCAGAACCTCTGAAACTTGCATAGAAACCAAAAAAGTGGTATAATCTACGATTGTGAAACTTGTTTCTTATGACAATGGAGGAAAAAACATGAAGAAAAGTCTAGCACTTTTGCTTGCTGCAGCTCTGCTTCTGGCGATTTTTGCGTTGGTTGGCTGCAACAAGGACGGCAATGCTGACGGTGAAAATCTGTCGCTGTGCGTAGTGGTGCCTTCCGAGTTTGGAGATAAATCTTTCAACGATTCTGCGAAAGAAGGCGCAGAGCGGCTTAAGGAAGATTTAGGAGTGAAAGTAAGTACGATTGAATGCAATAACGAAAACTATAAACAGAATATGATGACTGCGGCTGCGGAAAACGATTTCGTGGTTCCTATCGGATGGGAATTCAGTGAAATCAAGGAAGTCGCAGCGGAAAATCCGGATGTGAAATTTATCTGGGTAGACAATGTTGTAGACGGAATCGAGGAATGCCCGAACATTCTCTGCATCACCTATGAGCAGAACGAAGGCTCCTTCCTTGCCGGATATATCGCAGCGAAGATGTCGCAGACCAATGCAGTCGGCGTTGTAGGCGGAGAGGATTCCAGCGTAATCAATGACTTTATCGTGGGTTATGAGCAGGGTGCCAAGTATGCAAATGCAGGCATTCAGGTTTATAAAACCTACACCGGAGATTATGAGAGCCCTGAAAAGGGAAAATTAGCGGCAGAAGAACTCTATGCCAAGGGCGCTGATGTCATCTTCCAGGTTGCGGGCAACAGCGGAAACGGAGTTTTCCGGGCTGCGAAGGAAGGCGGATTCTATGCAATCGGCGTTGACCAGGACCAGAAAATCTCGGCACCGGAGTACGATGATGTCATCATCTGCTCGATGAAAAAGGATATCGGAAGCACGATCTATGATGTTGTAAAGTCCTATATCGAAGATGAAATCTGGAACGGCGGCACGAACTGGCTGGTCGGAATGGAAGACGGCTATATTTCCATCGCATACGGCGGCGCAGATTCCAAGCAGATGGTAGATGACGACACGAAGAAAGAAGTCAGTGGCCTGGCGAAGAAAATTGCATCCGGCAGTATCAAGGTAGATACTGCAAGGACAATGTGAAAGTGACAAAAAGAAAAATGAAAGGAAGTTTTGAGATGAAAAAATTTTTAACAGTTTTACTGGCGGCAAGCCTGTGCTTCAGCATGGCGCTTCTTTCCGGGTGCGGTTCCTCCGATGACGGAGATGTTTATACGCAGACTGATTTAAGCGAACTGGTAACGCTTCCGGACTATGATGAATTCTCCGTAGATGAAATCAAGGTGAATATCACAGACAACAAGCTGAATGCGGAAATCGACAGCAGACTGGCATCTGCAGGGGAAACCAAGGAAGTTACAAGCGGAACCGTGGAAAAGGGTGATGATGTTACCATTTCCTTCAAAGGCACGCTGGCTGATGGTACGACAGACAGCGGAATGCAGAGCGATTCTTATCCTTTAACACTTGGCAGCGGCAGCATGATCGACGGGTTCGAAGAAGGTCTCTACGGCGCTAAGATAGGAGAAACCAAGACTTTGAAGCTTCAGTTCCCGGATCCGTATAAGAATAACGAAGAACTTTCGGGAAAGGATGTTACCTTTGAAGTAAAGGTTCTGAATAAAAAGGTCAAAGAACCTGCAACGCTCAACGACGATTTCGTTAAGGCAAACAGCGAAGCCAAAACCGTGGACGAGTATAAAGAACTGGTAAAGAAAGAGCTGGAAGAACAGGAATACAGCGATCAGGAAAGCAGCGCAAAGGTTACACTTTTCAATGACATCGTGGAAAAAGCAGAAGTAAAGAGCATTCCGGACGAGATTAAGCAGTTTGAAATGGATCTTTGCGAGACCACTTACCGCAATTACTGCGAAAAGAACAATGTTGAATGGGCGACATTCCTTGAAGATACTTTGAAGGTAACCGAGGACGAGTTTAAAGAACAGCTTGATATTTATGCAGAAGAAATGGCAAAATACAAGATGATTGCTTATGCGATGGCAGAAAAAGAAGATATTTCCTACACGCAGAAGGAAGTCATCGACAATCTCCTCTCCATGGCAGGCGTTGACTCTGAGGATGCTTTTGAGAGCACATACGGAGCAACAGCCGAGGAATATGCGGCTACTTACAACAGCTACGGATTAAAGGTGTCCATGCTGCTTGACGCATCGCTGGATAAGATTTACGACAGAATTGCAGCAAAGAAATAATGTGCGACAGCGGACCGCAAGAGCCAATTGGCAGCGGTTCGTTTTTTATGGCATATTTTCCTCAGGGCAGGCATATATTCTACTACAAACAAAGGGGAGGAATACAAATGCTGAGTACGGACAAACTGAAAAACAAAGAAGTGATTAATATTTTCGACGGAAGGAGCCTCGGATTTGTCAGTGACATTGAGGTGAATCTGGAAAAGGGAACGATAGAAGGAATCGTGATCCCGTCTGAGCGAGGACTCTTCGGCTGGTTTAACAAAGGCGAAAACGATGTGCTGATTAACTGGGAGCGGGTGAAAACCGTCGGCGATGATGTGATACTTGTGGACATGGAAGAACCGTTGTAGTATAATAAAACTGTATATGATTTGAAAGAGGAGACACAGAATATGAAGTGCCCGTTTTGCGAAAGCCCCGACACGAAGGTAATCGATTCCCGTCCGACGGAAGAGGGACATGCTATCCGAAGAAGACGCGGATGCGATAAGTGCGGAAAAAGATTTACGACCTATGAAAAGGTGGAAGAAACGATTTTAATGGTAGCCAAGAAGGATTCGCGGCGAGAGGTCTTTGACCGCAGCAAGGTGCTCAACGGCATCGTTAAGGCCTGCGAAAAGCGTCCGGTCACCATGACGCAGATGGAGGCTATGGTTGATGAAATCGAAAAGACGCTGAATAATTTGATGGAAAAGGAAGTCGACAGCAACTATATCGGCGAGCTCGTTATGGAAGAACTGAAAAAGGTCGACGAGGTTGCGTATGTTCGTTTTGCGTCCGTATACAGGCAGTTTACGGATGTGAATACCTTTATAAAAGAAATCGAAAAACTAATCGGAAAGCAGGAAACAGATAAATGACGGATAAAATTTTTCAAATTGCAATCGACGGACCGAGCGGTGCCGGGAAATCAACTATCGCCAAAGCGGTTGCGGCAAGACTTGGAATTGACTATATTGACACCGGCGCGATGTATCGGGCAGTCGGTCTCAAAATGAAGAGGCTCGGGATTCCGATGAAAGAAGACGACAGGCTTCTTGCTATGCTTGAGGACACCGACATTGACTTTTCCAAGGGAAAGGTTTATCTGGACGGCGAAGATGTGAGCGGACTGATTCGGACCGAGGAAATTTCCAAGGCAGCTTCCGACTGTTCGGCATTCGCCTCCGTGCGCAGAAAGCTCGTGCAGCTTCAGCAGAAGATGGGGCGTGCTAAAAGCGTGATTATGGACGGCAGAGACATCGGAACCGTCGTTTTAAAGGGTGCACCGTATAAGTTTTTCCTGACGGCAAACGACGAGGAACGGGCGATGCGCCGCTATAAGGAGCTGGCTGAAAAAGGAGAAGCCCAGAGCTTTGAAGAGGTTTTGGAAAAGCTTCGGCAGCGCGATTTGAACGATTCTACCCGCGAGGTTACGCCGCTTCGAAGGTCAGACGATGCAGAAGAAATCGACAGCACAAACATGAGTATTGACGAGGTTGTCAGCTATATCTGTGAAAAAATCTCGTAAAATCGAAGAAAGAATATATAAAATTGCATAAACGAAACCTCCGGCGGGGAAAATGAACCTGCGGGAGGTATTTTTATGGGACGGAGAGAAAAGAGAATGCAGATGGAAGAGAACACGCTTTTTTCTGGTTTCAGGAAGCGGATGGAATTTGCGATGGCGCTCTTTTTCGTGATGATTCTGCTCCTTCTTTCGCGGCTTGCTTACATCCAGCTTGCCTGTCACGACGCTTTTACGCAGGCCGCACATGCGCAGTATGAAATGCCGGTTATTGGTCTGGACGAGGGATATCAATATTACTGCATTATCGAAAAAGAGAAAGCTGATAGCGCTCTGGCGAGCCTGCTTGCCGCTGAGCAGGCCCGTGACATAACAAAAGAGTCTTCACGTTATACAGTGTACGAAATGAAGACTCTTGACTGTGAGCTCGGCAGACTGCTGAAAGAACATTACAACGCTTATAATTTCCGAAATTTTGCGCCGCGCTCTACGCTCATTCTGCAGGCGGACGCGGCGGGGCGGATCCTTCCGGGCCTGCGCCCTGAAACTCAAGGGTGCGCTTGAGTTTTTCCAAAGCCTTTTTCTCAATTCTCGAGACATACGAGCGGCTGATATTCAGAGAAGAAGCGATTTCACGCTGCGGCCGCGGCTCATTTCCGTCCAGTCCGTAGCGAGCGACGATGACTGCTTTTTCACGTGGCGACAGAACGCGGTCGATTGCCTGATAAAGCTTTCCCACCTGTATTTTTAAGCTGATGGAATCGATGATTTCGTCTGTGTCCGTGCCTAAAATATCATTCAGACTGATTTCATTTCCATCTTTATCCGTTCCGATGGGAAGGCTCAGGGAAACCTCGCGGCTCAGACGCTTTGAAGCGCGGATACTCATCAAAATTTCGTTTTCGATGCATTTTGCGGCGTAGGTGGCAAGGCGCGTGGACTTGCCTGCAGAATATGTATTGACAGCTTTAATCAGTCCGATGGTTCCGATGGAAATCAGATCGTCCTGATTCGTATTCGGTCCTATGTATTTTTTGGCAATATGGGCTACCAAACGCAAGTTTCGCTCTATGAGCACTGTACGAGCATCCGTATCGTTTTCTGCCAGCAATTCAACATAGTGTTGTTCTTCTTTTTCAGTCAGTGGATTGGGAAAAGAACTGCTCATATATGTAACCCCCTCTTTTGATTTTATCTATATGCGAAAAAATCCGGCAAGGTGCTTGGCAACCGTAAAAAGTGCCCGTACCTATTTTCCGAGGGGGATCTTCTCAGAGACTCGGCTTATTTATTTTCAAAAGATAAGCAGTCTGTGCATTCAATCTGTGTCGGGTTTGCCTCGTGAGTACCTACCGTAATGGCGTCCAGAGAGCAAAGATTTTTCATCCCTTCGTGATGTCTGCACTTATCAACCGTGCATCTGATTGTCTGATTACAATTGTGTTCCATAGCTATCGCCTCCTTTTCGTTAGTATTATGACCGAAAAAACACAAAATATTACGCTTTGAATGCTTGTACTATTATCAAAAAAATGCTATAATTTTTTAATATAATGTGTTCTGATAAAATGGGTAAGGTGTATTTTGAAAATGGATTTCTCACTTTTGAAAAATACAAAAGGGAGAGTTTGTTATGAAAATAAAAATGCTTCCGCAGGAGGAAAGACCTGTGGAAAAAGCTATGCTGAAAGGCACGGACGCCTTGTCAAATACGGAACTGCTTGCTGTGCTTCTGGGTTCGGGAACCCGGGAAAAATCAGCAATCGGACTGGCGGAGGAAATTATTTCCGCAGACCAAAGAGGCATTTCCCGCTTGGCAGAAAGCTCCATTCAAGAGTTGACGCAGGTAAACGGCGTCGGCAGTTTTAAAGCGGCTCGCATTTTGGCAGGAATCGAGCTGGGAAAGAGAATTGCCACCAGACCGAAAGAAAAAAGAATATCCATCCATCAGTCATGCGATGCTGCAAATCTTTTCCTGGAAGAAATGCGCTATGAAAAGAAGGAAAAATTCAAGGCACTGCTTTTGAACGCAAAGGGCGAAATTATGTCTACGGAACTGATTTCCGTGGGAGAGCTGACTTCAGCGCCGGTGCATCCGCGGGAAGCATTTTGTCAGGCGGTGAAGAAGAGCGCTGCTGCGGTCATTTTCGTGCACAATCATCCCAGCGGCGATCCAACCCCGAGCAAAGACGACCTTGATACGACGAAAAGACTTGTGGAATGCGGCAGATTATTGGGAATTCGTGTGATAGATCATATCGTAATCGGAGAAGGATGCTATACGAGCATAGCGGCGCTGATGGATATATAGGCGAAACGGATGGTTTTCGCAAAAATAGAATCGACAGAGACATAATGGAGGTATGAAAATGTGCAGTTTATTTAAAGCTAAGGATATGGGAATTGATTTAGGAACCGCGAATACGTTGATTTTCATCAAGGGAAGCGGAATCGTGCTGAACGAGCCATCGGTTATCGCAGTTGAAAACAGAGACGGCAAGACTTTGGCAGTCGGTCACGCGGCGAAAGCGATGCTCGGAAAGGCTCCGGCAAGCATCTCCGTTGTAAGACCACTTCAGGACGGTGTTATTTCCGATTTTGACAGAACTGCAGACATGCTGAAATCTTTTCTGGAGACTGCGCTGAAGGTGAAGAGAATCCGCAATTTCCGAGTTGTGGTAGGCGTACCGAGCGGTGTTACGGAAGTAGAAAAAAGAGCGGTTGAGGAAATCGTGAGACAGATGGGCGCAACCGAAGTTTTCATTCTGGAAGAACCGATGGCAGCGGCAATCGGCGCGGGAATGCCGGTTGACGGAACAAACGGCTGCATGATTGCAGACATCGGCGGCGGCACGACGGATGTGGCAATTATCGCACTGGGCGGTGTTGTAACCAGCACCTCGATCAGGCATGCTGGTGATAAGATGAACGAAGCCATCATTCAATATATGAGAAAAAGACATGCACTCCTGATTGGTGAACATACAGCGGAGACCCTGAAAATTAACATCGGATGCGCTTGTATGGATGAAGATGAAAACGGAAATGAAATTATCCAGACGATGAGCGCGAGAGGAAGAGATATCATTTCAGGTCTTCCGAAGACTTTAACGGTAACGAATAAGGACATGATGATTGCTCTTCAGGAATCCTTGGATATTATTGTGGATGCCGTAAAAACAACGATTGAAAAAGCACCGCCTGAAATTGCAGCGGACATTGCAGAGCGCGGAATGATGCTTTCCGGCGGCGGCGGAAAAATCCACAATTTGGATAAACTGATTACGAAGAGAACTGAGATGAGTGTTGCTGTAGCGGACAACGCTTTTGAGGCGGTTGCTGTAGGAACCGGAATGAGTCTTGAAGATATCGAGAAACTGAAGGTTTATGCGCAGAACGGTAAAAAGAGATAGAAAATTATGAGATGGATCAGAGAACATAAATTAATATCGGCCCTGCTTGCGATTTTGCTTGCACTTGTCGTTATCTTTGTTGTTTCCTTGACCGGAAACGGGAATGATAATGTAGCGACGGATGCCGTGAACAAGGGGACGAATACGGTTTCAGGAGGTCTTTCGGCAGTTGCGGGAGTGATTAGGAAGAATGTAACAGGGATTTTTTCTTATAAAAAGCTCCAGAAGGAAATCGAAGATTTGCAGGAGGAAAATACGGATCTGCGCCGTCAGCTTGCAGAAGCGAAAATTGAAAGAGAACAGCTTGACCAGCTGGAAGAACTGGCAGATGTTCTGAACTTTGACTATACGAAGAAAAAATTCAAGCTTGTATCTGCGGATGTTACTTCTCTGGACGGCTCTAACTGGACGAATGTTTTTACGATTAACATTGGAAGTGAAAGCGGCGTGGAAGTCGGAGACGCAGTTGTAAACGGCATGGGGCTGATTGGAAAGATTCAGGATACCGGAAAAGGCTGGTCGAAGGTTGTCGCCATCATTGATGATGACAGCAAGGTCAGCTTCAAGCTTGCCAGAGATACGAAACAGCTTGGCGTTGTGGAAGGAAATTCCCTTGGCGAAATCAGCGGCTATATGCTTGACAGCGAGTCACTCGTATCGCAGGGAGATATTATCATCACATCGGGACTTGGGACCTATCCGGAAGGATTGGAGATCGGAAATGTCAAGGATGTGGCATATAACAGCAACACACTGCTGAAAGAAATCACAGTAGAGCCTGCTGTGAATTTTAAAAATTTGGAAAAGGTTTCGGTGATTTTATGAATATGAAGTACTGGAAAGCAGGGCTATTGTTTTTAGTGGCGTTTTTCGTACAGACATCTCTGCTGAACCTGATTGGCATTGTGGGATATACGCCTAATTTGATACTTTGCATGGTTGTGGTACTTTCGTTTCTCTATGAGAATGAGATGTACGGTGTCGTTTTTGGTGCAGTATTCGGCGTGCTTTATGACATCTGCTACAGCAGTGTCATCGGACCGACGGCAATTTCGCTGGTGCTGGTTGCAATCCTTATTTTGATATTGAGAGAATACGCGAATATTGAAAATATTGTGAACATGTGGGTTGTTTCTGCAGTTTCCATAGTGCTTTATTATGGATTAAACTGGGGACTTTTCCATATGTCCGGAAATCCTATCGGCTTTGTTTATGTTATAAAACACTTGCCGGGGGTATTTCTTTATTCTTTTGCAGTTGTTACTTTAATCTATTTGATTTTAATAAGAAAAGCGGTAAGACACCGCAGAGACAGGTATTTCAAATGAACAAAAAACTACTTGGTTCCAGATATTATCAAATAATCGTACTGGTATCAATCCTTATGCTTTTGCTTTGCATAAGGCTTTTTGTACTGACTGTCATGCAGGAGGAAAAATGGGCGGAGGCTGCGCAGAGCCAGAACACCAAGGAAGTCGTAACTTCGGCGCCGCGTGGAGAAATTTTAGACCGGTACGGAAGACTGCTTGCGGGAAACAAGCAGATTTTTACTGTAACCTTCAATGTCAGCGGAATGCAGACGGAGGAAATCAATCAGTCCTGCTATTCGCTCGTGAAACTTTTGGAGAAAAACGGCGATGAATATGTAGATAATTTTCCAATTAAAATCAATAAAAAAGGAAAATTCTATTATACCTATGATTCGGACAAGAAAAAATGGCTGAAGTCGCTCGGGTTGTCTAAGGATGCCACACCGGAAGAGGCACTGAATAAATTGAGACAAAAGTACGAAATCGATCCGAAACTCGACCGCTTTGAGGCAGTCAACGAATTGCAGGAGACATATGGCGTGTGGCCCCCGATTATTACCAAAAGCATGACCTATTCCTATGACTCGAAGAAGGAAAGCTTTATCAGCAAATACGACCTTTATGTGACGGAAAAGGATGAAGAGGGCAAAAGCACAAAAAGAACGGATTTAAGCGCGGAGGAAGCGTTCCGTGCATTGCGTGAAAAATACAGCATTGATGAGAGTCTTTCCGATAAAGAAGCCAGAAAGATTTTTGTCGTGCGCGAAGAAATAAAAAATATCGGTTATAACAAATATCGTTCCAGTACGATTGCTTCCGATGTGAGCGATGAAACGGTTGCCTACATCGAAGAAATGGGCGATGTACTGAAGGGTGTAGAGATTGCCTCGGAAACAGTAAGATACTATCCGAACGGCAAGCTGCTTTCCCATGCACTCGGATATATGGGAAGCATTTCGGACGCGCAGTATGAAGAGTATGTAACGGAAAAGGGCTACAGCAGCGACGATTTAATCGGCAAGGACGGAATTGAAGCGAGCATGGAAGATAAACTGCGTGGAACCGATGGCGTGAAGAGCATTCTCGTAAACAGTGCAGGTGACTATATTGAAACGATCAGTGAGACTGAGCCTGTTGCGGGAAAGGATGTTTATCTTACGATTGACGCTGACCTGCAGAAGGTTGCGGAAAAGAGCCTGAAAAACTGTATCAAGGCTGTACAGACCGGCGGTATTTTTAAGAGCAAGTACGGAAATCGCACGATGCGTAAATATGCAAACTGTAAATCGGGCGCAGTTGTAGCAATCGATGTTGAAACCGGAGATGTGCTTGCGATGGCAAGCTATCCGGATTTTGATCCGAATCTGTTTGCTGAGGGTATTTCGACGAAGGACTGGGCATCGGTACAGAGCACGAATCCGCGAGATCCGCTTGCGCCGACGCCATTATATAACATTGCCACGAGCAGTGCAGTGCAGCCGGGTTCGACATTTAAGCCGATTACCGCTGTTGCGGCGCTTCAGTGTGGTTTGGATCCGAACAGAAGAATTTATGACGGAAACTATATTGAGCTTGGCGGAAGAAAGTTCGGCTGCAGTAATTATAACAGCGGACTTGGTTCGCACGGATATGAAACGCTGGCAGTCGGTATTCAGAACTCCTGCAACTACTATTTCTACTGTATCGGTACCGGCATTGACTGGAATAATAAATCTTCTTTAGGATACAAGGGTAAGGGCATCAGCATCGAAAAGATTATGAAGGTTGCCAAGGAATTCGGACTCGGACAAAAAACCGGAATCGAGCTCTATGAGGTGACAACGCCGCTTGCTTCGAAGGAAAGAAAGCTGCAGTCCATGAAAAATTCGCTTTGGAGCGCATTATATTACAGCGGAAATAAGTACTGGCCGAAATCGACGACTTCGGACGACGAGAAATTCCGCGCTGAAATTGATACAATTACAAGCTGGATGGAAGAAAATCCGGACAGAGATGTCATTATCAAACGGATTACAGAACAGACGACTGTTAAAAGGTCGAAGATTGAAACGCTTACGGATGTCTGCAAATATTCCTATTTCAATCAGGCAGAATGGGGAACCGGTGACGCATTCAACATTTCCATCGGACAGGGTGACAATGCTTATACGCCGCTTCAGCTTGCGAATTATATTGCAACGCTCGGAAATGACGGAAAGCGTAATCAGGTCAGCATCGTTAAGGGAATTGAAGGTGAGGGACTGACGAAAAAAGACGAACCTTATCAGGTCAAGGTTGACAGCTCAGATTTGAAGCATGTTATTGAAGGTATGAGACTCGTAGCGAAGAGAGGTACTTTGGCGGGCACCTTCGCCGGATTCCCGATTGAGGTTGCCGGAAAAACAGGAACCGCCGAAAGAGACGGCTATATTAATCCGAAGGATGAAGTGACTTATGTTAAAAACCATCTGGGAAGCATCGCTCCGGGAATTTCATGGAGTCAGGTTCAGAAGGAAATGAACCGCCTGATGAAAAAGGATCCGACGACTTATCCAACGGAAAACGATACTGTGGATGCGGCTCTGATTTCCGTGAGCGGCAGAACTGTGACGCAGGGCAAGATTGACCAATACAAGGATACCTATGACCACTTCGCATGGACAGTGGCGATGGCGCCTGCGGACAATCCGAAGATTGCCGTGGTTGCTCTGCTTGTCCAGGGCGGCATGTCCTACAGCGCTGCTCCGGTTGTAAGAGAAGTGATTGGGGAATATCTGCAAGTGGATACAAAAACGAAAAAGATTGATTTTTCAAATAAGATGAACTAATAAATACATTGGGAGAATGCTATGGGAAAGACAATTGCCATTGTTTCAGGCAAAGGCGGAACCGGCAAAACGATGTTTGCGGCAAATTTAGGCGCAACATTGAGCAAGCTGGGAAAGCAGACAATTTTAATTGATATGGATACAGGCCTTAGAAATCTGGATTTATACCTCGGTCTCGAAAACCGGGTCGTTTATGATGTAAACGATGTCATGAACGGACTTTGCAGGATTCGTCAGGCAATCATTAAAGATAAAACCTTCCCGGGACTTTCTTTCATGGCAGCATCTCCGAGAAAGGATGAGGGAAACCTCACTCCGATGCATGTAAAAGTCCTTTGTGATAAGCTTTCAGAAAAATATGATTATATTATTCTGGATGCAGCTGCGGGTATCGATGACGGACTAGACATGGTGCTGGGCGGAGCTGAGGAGGTTATCGTGGTTATCAATCCCGAAATTTCTTCCGTCAGGGACAGCGAGCTCGTTACGAGTGTGCTGAGAGATAAGGGAATGCAGAATATCTATTATGTCATCAATAAAATCAATCTGAAGCTCATGAATGCAGGGCTCGCGCCGAGCATGGAGGATGTGACCAGAGGCATAAGAAACCGTGTCATCGGTCTGATTCGTGAAGACGAAAACATTCATATTTCGACGAATCTCGGACTTCCGGTGGTATTTAAGGAGAATACATATATTGCCGAGAACTTCCGCAAGATTGCGCAGCGGGTGGAAGAACTATAAAACACAGAGAATAATAGAATAAGACGATAAACGAAACGGACGCCATAAAGACGCCCGTTTTGTTTTAGAAATTGATGGCCTTACTGTTCACGCCGACATTGACGATGATTCCGATGGAAATCATGCTGGCGATTACCGATGTTCCGCCGCCGGAAAGAAGTGGAAGCGTGATTCCGGTTACCGGCATCAGACCCATCGTCATTGCGATATTTTCGAATACCTGGAATAAGAACATTCCGGTAAAGCCGATTACAATCAGCGCGCCGTATAAATCTACAGAGTCGCGGATGATTTTCGTGAAGCGTATCATAAGGAAAGCGTAAAGCGCGACGACAACTGCGCCTCCGATGAAGCCAAGCTCTTCGACAACAACCGAATAGATGAAGTCGGACTGCTGTACCGGTATGAAATCCAGACCCTTCTGCGTTCCTCTGAAAAGACCTTTTCCCGTTAAACCGCCGGAGCCGATGGCAACCTTTGACTGCCATACCTGATAGTTTCCCGAAAGACTGAGGTTTTCCGGGTGAAGGAAGGCTTCGATTCGTTCTTTTTGATAATCATCTAAAAACTTGTATACAACCGGGATTGCCGCAAGGCAGACTAAAATTGACTGAAAGAAAATCTTATAGTCGATGCCTGCGAAGAATACCATGAAGACCCACATAACCATGTAAACAAGTGCGCTTCCGAGGTCTTCCTTTAAAACGATGACGATAATCGGCGCCGCATACAAAAGTGCCTTGATGACACCGACGAAATTGTTGAGTTCATCCCTGTGCTCCGACAGATAGCCTGCCATGAGCAGAACGAACAGGATTTTGACGAATTCCGATGGCTGCAGGGTCGTAATTCCAAGCGTAATCCAGGCGCGCGAGCCAAACTGCGTTACACCCAGTCCCGGGATGTAAACAGTCAGAAGCAGCGCAATCGAAGCGATATAAAGGTATTTTTCAAGCCCGCTGAAAAAGCGGTAGTCGAACTGCTGGATAAACAGCAAAACTCCGAAACCTAAAAAATATGCGACCGCCTGTATCCAGACAGGTCTTCCGGCTTTGCTGAAAAGAACCAATCCTTCGTCGTAAACGGTACTTTCGAGCATGACAAGGCTCAAAATACCCAGTAAAGCAACGATGATAAGTATGAATTTGTCCACATTTTTAAGCGGATTAAAAATTTTGTTCATTTCTTGCCTTTCTCTACCTTGACATTTTGTTCATTTAAACATTATAATATATATTGTATGGATATATCAAGTTTTAATTATGTAATGCATTTTTAATTTTATAAAAAACGAATGAAATACAGAAAAAATAAAAGGAAATGGAGGTGTTGAAGTGACAGAAATTATTATAAAAATTGTAATCGCAGTTATTGCTTTGGCAGTAGGTGCGTTAATCGGATATATATATCGAAAGAATGTTGGTGAAAAAGCGATTGGAAGCGCAGAACAGAAAGCCAAGAATTTAATTTTAGATGCAGAAAATAAATCCGAGAACATGAAAAAAGAGGCTATTCTGGAGGCGAAGGAAGAAGCGCACAGAATCAGGAGCGAAGCGGAAAGAGATGCGAGAGAAAGACGTTCCGAAATTCAGCGCTCAGAACGCAGAATGATCCAGAAAGAGGAGTCACTCGATAAGAAGATTGAAAATATTGAAAAGAAAGAAGATAGCATTACAAAAAAAGAACAGGCATTGATAAACAAGCAGAAGGATTTGGATGGAGTTATCGCCAAACAGATGGAAGAACTGGAGAGAATCTCCGGTTATACTGTTGACGAAGCGAAGGCAATTCTGCTTGCCAATACAGAAAAGGAAGTCAGACATGAGGCTTCCATTATGATTAAGGACATTGAAAGTAAGGCGAAGGAAGAGGCTGACAAGAAGGCAAAATACATCATTACAAATGCCATACAGAGATGTGCGGCGGATCATGTTGCTGAGAGTACTGTATCGGTAGTTTCACTTCCGAGCGATGAAATGAAAGGCCGTATTATCGGTCGTGAGGGAAGAAACATCCGCGCAATCGAGACGCTTACAGGTGTAGACTTGATTATCGATGATACGCCGGAAGCTGTTATTTTATCCGGTTTTGACCCGGTGAGAAGAGAGATTGCAAGAATTGCGCTCGAAAAGTTGATTGTGGACGGTCGTATTCATCCTGCCAGAATTGAAGAAATGGTTGAAAAAGCAACCAAGGAAGTCAACGCTATTATTAAAGAAGAAGGTGAACAGGCTACCTTCGAGGTTGGAATTCATAATTTACATCCTGAACTTGTGAAGATTTTAGGAAGATTGAAATATCGGACATCCTACGGTCAGAATGTGCTCAAGCATTCCGTTGAGGTAGCACAGCTTGCAGGTTTAATGGCAGGTGAACTCGGGCTGGATGTTAAGCTTGCGAAAAGAGCAGGTCTGCTTCACGATATCGGTAAAGCACTCGACCACGAGTACGAGGGTACGCATGTTGACATCGGTATTGAAATTCTCAGAAAATATAAGGAATCCGAAGCGGTTATCAACGGTATGGCGGCACACCATGGAGACTACGAGCCTAAGAACATGGAAGCTGTACTGATTGCTGCTGCTGACGCACTTTCGGCCGCAAGACCGGGAGCAAGAAGAGAAACTCTTGATGCATATATCAAGAGACTCGAAAAGCTTGAGGAGATTGCAAACACGACTCCGGGAGTTGAAAAATCCTTTGCGATTCAGGCGGGCAGAGAAATTCGAATTATTGCGAAGCCTGAGGATGTCAATGATGAAGAGATTGTATTTCTTGCCAGAGAAATTTCGAAAAAAATCGAATCAGAACTTGAATATCCGGGACAGATTAAGGTTAATGTGGTCAGAGAGACCAGAGCGATTGACTATGCGAAATAGCGCATGACGGTCATTTGCAGGGAAAATGTTTATCCGGTTTGGGGGCAGAATTTTTCTGCCTCCATATTTGTGTCTTTGAGAGGTAATTATGGGTGGAGAAAATCTGAACAATTTAAAAACCGTGAACAGGCAATTTTATAAGAAACTGACAATTGTCGGCATTCCGATGGTGATTCAGCAGGTCATAGCGGTAACTCTTAATCTTGCAGATACCATTATGGTCGGCAAGGTCGGAGAAAATGCTTTGGCAGCGGTAGGTGCAGCGAACCAGATTTATTTCATCTTCGGCGTTGTACTTTTCGGTGTATTCAGCGGCGCGGCAGTTCATGCGGTGCAGTACTGGGGAATCCGGGATTTAGTAAGCCTGAGAAAAATTATAGGAATCGACTATACGGTTTGTGTAGTGCTTGCGGTTCCGGCGATTATCTTCGTATACTTTGCAGCTCCGTTTTTAATCGGGCTTTTTGCGGACGAACCCGAGGTAATCGAACTTGGTACGAAATATCTGCACATTGCGTGCTTTACATATATTTTTGCAGGCTTGACCTTCGTAATTTCCTATAATTCGAGGGCGATTCAGGATGTTAAGGTGCCGACGATTATCAACGGCGGGGCAATCCTTCTGAATATCCTGTTTAACTATCTCTTGATTTACGGAAACTTCGGATTTCCCAAGCTCGGCGTGGAAGGGGCGGCAATCGCAACGCTGATTGCCAGAGTTGCAGAATGCATAGCGATGCATCTTTCGGTATATCTTCGCAAAGAATATCCACTAAAGGCAAAGCTGGGCGAGATGCTTTCCTATTCGAGAGAGCTTTTTACGGGCGTGATGAAAACCGCAATTCCGGTAATCTTAACTGAAGGGCTTTGGGCGGTCTCCGTTTCCTGCATCTTTGCGGCATACGGAAAAATCAGCGCAGCAGCATTTGCGGTATCGCAGGTTGCCATGACAGTTACAGACTTTTTCCAGACCGTATACTTCGGACTGGGCAATGCTTCTGCGGTTCTGCTCGGCGAAGTCCTCGGACAGGGAAAAAAGAAGCTTACTTATCAGTACAGCCGAAACATTTTAAAGATTACATGGTGCCTGAATGTTGTGATGACTGCCGCGATTATATTGATGCGGGAACCAATCGCAAATATCTATAATTTCGAGCCGGAAACGACGGAAATGCTGATGAAGGCTTTGCTGGTGTACGCAATTGCGATGACACCGAAAATGCTTTCGTATATGATGATTTGCGCAATTTTCCGTCCGGGCGGCGATACGATGTTCTGTATGTATGTCGATGTGGGATTTAATGTGGGCGCGCAGATTCCGCTGGCGTATATCAGCGTACTTGTGTTCAATCTGCCGCTGCACTGGGCAATGGCGGTCGTGGCGATAGCCGATGCTGTGAAGATTGTAATTTGCTATTACCGGTATTTCTCAAAAAAATGGATGAATATTTTTACCGGAAGACTGGAAGAAGAGGAAGAACTATGTTAGTTTATTTAGATAACAGCGCTACCACAAGGCAGTACGATGAAGTGACAGATGTTATGAGCTGCGCGATGCGCGAGAACTTCGGAAATCCTTCGTCCCTGCATTCTTTGGGGCTGAAAGCAGAAAAAGAAGTAAAAAATGCAAGAAGAACCCTTGCACAAAGTCTGGGCGCAGGCGAAGACGAGGTCTTTTTTACCTCCTGTGGAACTGAGTCGGACAATACGGTTTTAATGGGCGCCGCGCAGGCAAAGAAGCGAAGAGGAAAGAAGATTATCGTTTCAGCAGTGGAACATCCTGCAATTCTTGAGCCTGCGAAAAAGCTGGAGAGCATGGGCTTTGAAGTAGCGTATATCGGTGTGGACAAGCAGTGCCGGCTGAACATGGAGTCGCTGAAAAATGCGGTTACCGATGATACAATTTTGATTTCTGTGATGGGAGTCAATAATGAAACCGGAACGATTATGCCGATTGAGGAAATCGCACGGTTTAAAGAAGAATATAACAGGACACACGGAACGGACATTTGGCTGCACACGGATGCAGTACAGGCGTTTGGAAAAATCCTCGTGAACCTGAAAAAAGAATATAAAGGCGTGGATTTTTTGTCGGCAAGCGCCCACAAAATTCACGGGCCGAAGGGTATGGGGATGCTTTATGCGAAAAAAGGTCTGAATCTTGTGCCATTTCTTTTGGGCGGAGGACAGGAAAGACATCTGCGGTCCGGCACCGAAAATACGCCGGGAATCGTGGGCTTTGGCAAAGCAGCAGAGCTGGCACTTACGAATTTCGATGAGAGAATCAGCAAGATGAGCGCGGCGCGAAAGCGGCTGCTTGAACAGATTCGCGCAGAAATCAAGGATATTCGCATAAACAGTCCGGAGGGTGAGGAGACCTGCCCATCCGTGCTGAATATTTCATTTTTAGGAACGCGCGGAGAGGTGCTTCTGCATACTCTCGAGCAGGACGGAATCTTTGTTTCCACGGGTTCGGCGTGTTCTTCCAATCATTCTTCCTCAAAGGGCTCCCATGTGCTGAATGCGATGGGGCTGTCCGCGAAGGAAATTGAAGGAGCGATTCGTTTCAGTTTCAGTGAGTTTAACACGGAAGAGGAAATGGATTGCACGGCTGATAAGGTAAAAGCTGCAGTTGCGCGTTTTCGCAGGCTTGGCAGTTTTCGATAATTCAGGAATTCGATAGTTCGGTAAGGAGAATCAAATGAACGAACAAAACATTTTAATCGTCAGATGCGGCGAGGTTGCCTTAAAGGGCATGAACAAACCTTATTTTGAAAGAATGCTCGTGGACAGGATCAGAAACAATCTGAAGGGTTTCCGCGGCATTGATGTAAGAAGAAGCGAGGGCCTGATTTTCGTCAGAGCGGAAAAGGACATTGACATCGATGCAGTTATCAAAGAAATTTCGAAAGTCTTCGGTGTAGCGTCCATCAGCAAAGCGGTAGAAGCGCCTTCGGAGCTTGATGCAATCGGCGAAGAAGCGGTCAGATACATGAAGATGCTCATTTCGGAGCGCGGCATACAGACATTCAAGGTTGAAGCAAAGCGTGCGGACAAGAATTTCCCGGTAAAATCGCCGGAAATCGGACGCATTATCGGCGCCAAGGTTTTAATCGGCTGCAAGGTGCTGAAGGTTGATGTCCACGAGCCGGATGTGCTCCTGCATGTGGATGTGCGTCACGACCGTTCTTATATCTATGAAGGAAAAATCCCGGGATTCGGGGGCCTTCCGCTTGGTACAAACGGAAAAGGGCTGACGCTCCTTTCGGGTGGAATCGACAGCCCGGTTGCCACATGGATGATGGCGAAGCGCGGCATGCTGATTGAAGCGGTGCATTTTCATTCCTATCCGTATACAAGCCAGAGAGCACAGGAAAAGGTGGAAGACCTTGCTTCCATCGTGGCATCTTACTGCGGACGCTTTAAAATGCATGTAATCAACCTGCTTCCGATTCAGGAGGCAATCGTTGCGAATTGCCCGGAAGAAGAGACGACCATCCTTGTACGCAGATTTATGATGCGGATTGCAGAGAAAATTGCAAATGACACAGGATGCCAGATGCTGATTACAGGGGAAAATCTCGGGCAGGTTGCCAGCCAGACGGCGGAAGCGCTTGTCGTTACGGATGCAAGCGTAAGCCTTCCGGTAATGCGTCCGCTGATTGCGATGGACAAGGTGGACATCATGGCAAAGGCGGAAGAAATCGGAACCTTCGAGACTTCCATTCAGCCGTACGAGGACTGCTGCACGGTATTCCTGCCGAAGCATCCGACGACGAAACCAAAGCTTGCGAGAATTTTGGAATCAGAGAGCAAACTCGACTGTGAAGCGCTGATCGAAGCCGCTGTAAAATCACAGGAAATTGTCAATATCATGCCGAAATAAGACGGAGAAAAACGGCCGATTAGACATATCAATACAATCAACACAGTATGGCAAAAAAAGGAGTATTTTGGGGAAATGAGTTTCAGTAGTTTACATTTTTTGTTTGTATTTCTACCGTCATTCTTAGTAATCTATTTTATCGTGCCTGCTGCAGGACGCAATGCGTTCCTCTTCGCAGCAAGCATGGTGTTCTATATGTTCGGAGCATGGAGCAGACCGCAGTATATCGGTCTCCTGCTCTTTTCTGTTGTCGTTAATTTTTGGATTGGAAAAGCGATAGAAAAAACTTCGCTGCCGCGACTTTTGCTGAGCGCAGGGATTGCCTGCAATCTGGCGTGGCTCTGCCTTTTCAAATATTCAAACCTGCTCATGCCTTTGGGAATCAGTTTCTATACCTTCCGAAGCATTTCTTATCTGGTCGATGTATACCGAAAAGAAGTGCCGGCGGCGCATGCTTTTGTGGATTTTGGAGCATATCTGACCTTTTTTCCACAGGTAATTTCCGGACCGATTGAGAAATATCGGGAAATGAGAGAGGAACTGAAAACCCGTCCGGCAAACTTTGAAAATATCGATCAGGGTCTGAAGCAGTTTACAATTGGATTAGGCTTTAAAATGCTGCTCGCCGACCGCGTCGGAAGCTGCTGGAACGATATTGCAGCGATTGGCTTTGACAGCATTTCGGCGCCTGTCGCATGGATGGGAATTTTTGCATACAGTTTCGAGCTGTATTTCGACTTTTACGGCTATTCGCTTATGGCAGCGGGAATCGCAAAAATGATTGGATTTGAAACACCGGACAACTTTACCCATCCGTATGAATCCGTGAGCATGACGGAATTCTGGCGCAGATGGCATATGACGCTGGGAAGCTGGTTCCGCGAATATGTCTATATCCCCCTTGGAGGAAACCGCCGCAGCATGCCGCGCGTGTATTTCAACCTTTTTGTCGTCTGGATTCTGACAGGAATCTGGCATGGCGCGGGACTGAATTTCATCCTTTGGGGGTTGTTTTTATTCGTTGTAATTGCGCTCGAGAAGGCAGGCCTGAAAAAGATAATGGAGCGAAGACGGATTTTGGGACATCTGTATATGCTGTTTTTAATTCCGCTTTCGTGGATGATTTTTGCAATTGATGATGTAAGTCAGATTGGGCTTTATCTTACGCGTCTGTTTGACTTCGCAGGCAGTGGAAGTGAGACGGTTTTCGCCGGAGATTTTGCGAAATTCGCAGAACTTTACGGGATTCTTCTGTTTGTGTGCGCAGTATTCAGTACTTCACTTCCGGAGAGGCTGATTGCAAGGATAAAGGACAACCTGCTCGGAACAGTTGTTTTGTTTGTGATTTTTTGGGCGTCGGTATACCTGATTTATCTGGGTCTGAGCGACCCGTTCATGTATTTTAGATTTTAGAGGACTTTAGGGGAAGATGAAAAATATTTGCAAATACTCTTTTACGATTTTGATTATGATAAGCTGCGTGATAGGATTCACGCTTTTTACGGTAAAGACTCTTTTTCCGGAAAATGCTTCGAAAAATATCCCGCCGGAAACGGAGAAACATACGGTCGAACATAAAAAAAGCACGGTTAAGCCCGCTTTGCCGAAAGAGGATGCTGCTTTCACTGAGGTGAAGAAAAAGTATCTGGATGATGCTTTATTTATTGGAGATTCTAGAACCGTCGGACTCAGCGAATACGGAAAAGCAGGAAATGCTGCGTTCTTCGCAGACACGGGCATGAGTGTATTTAATATCTGGGATAAGAAAATCAAGGTGAAGGATGCCGGAACGGTTTCCTTGAAAACACTGTTATCGGAGCATAAATACGGAAAAATTTATCTGATGATTGGTATAAACGAGCTTGGCTACAATATGGACAGGGTTATGGAGGAGTATGGCAGCCTCGTTTCTTTTATAAAAGAGAAGCAGCCTGACGCGGTTTTATTCATCGAGGCGAACCTGCATGTGGCAAAAAAGCGTTCGGACAGTGACAAATATTTTAACAATAAAAGGATTAACAAGCTGAATCGCAGAATGTCGAAATATGCCGACAACAAGACATCGTTTTATATTGATGTGAATGAAATTTTTGACAGCAAAGCCGGAAATCTGAAAGCAAAATACACAGGCGACGGCACACATGTTTTAGGAAAATATTATAAAAAATGGATTAACTGGATTCTAACAAAAGGCATAAATCCAACAGAGGACGAAATCGTCGACAAAAGTAGTGTCGAAACGACATAATCTCCTAAAGACAAGACCTCTTCCCGGATATATAATAAAGGGAGAAGTGAAGGAGGTGCCAAAGTGGAAGTGATTTTTAACGTCTCGGGCAATGTTTTAATTGCAGAGTTGTTCGGTGAACTTGACCATCATGCGGCAGCGCAGATACGCGGAGACATCGATGCGGCCATGGAAAGCCATGCTGTGAAATATCTGGTTTTTGATTTCAGCAAGGTCAGGTATATGGACAGTTCGGGAATCGGTATGGTGCTCGGAAGGTATCGAAAAATGAATGAAACGGACGGTGCGATTGCAATTGTTTCCTGTTCAGCGGCGGTGAGAAATATTCTGAATATGGCAGGGATTTTTTCGCTGATGGATTACATGGACACGAAAGAAGAAGCAATTTTGTATTTTAAGGGAAAGGAAGCATCGTGATGGAAAGATTATTCAAAGTACAGATGGAAGCGGATTTACGCAATCAGAGTCTGGCACGTTCGGTAGCGGCTGCCTATGCATCGGAGTTTGATCCTACGGTAGATGAATTGACAGAAATAAAGACAGCGGTTTCGGAGGCTTTCAGCAATGCAGTCATTCATGGCTATCCCGAAGAAGAACAGCATGAGGGAATCGTCGAGATGGAATTTGCGACGGCGCCCGGGGCAACGCTGATTATCAAGGTAAAGGATACCGGAGTGGGAATTGAGAACATAGCGCGCGCCATGGAGCCTCTGTTTACGACGGATACGGGAGACGAGCGTTCGGGAATGGGCTTTACGGTCATGGAAAGTTTTATGGATAAGATAAAAGTCGATTCCAAACCCGGAAAAGGAACGACGGTTACCATGATTAAGAAGCTGGATACATACTATGAGTTTTGATATGGAACAGCTCGCCGAAAAGCACGGCGGTCTGGTAAAATCAGTTGCACTGAAGCTTTCACGCGTGTACGGTGAGGATGCAGAGGATTTGATTCAAATCGGCTACATCGGTCTGATTAAGGCGGCGCAGCGCTTCGATGAGTCGCGGGGACTGGCATTTTCCACTTATGCGGTTCCGATGATTACAGGAGAAATCCGCTCACAGCTTCGTGACCACGGGGCAATCAAGGTCAGCAGGTCGCTGAAGGCGGATGCGTATGCGGTTCGCAAAGCTGAAAGCGACTTTATCGCAGGGTGCGGACGTTCGCCGAAAATTACGGAACTTGCGGCAGCGGCAGGGATGTCAAAGGAGCGTGCTTGTGAGGCGCTTCAGGCGGCAGATGCAATGAAAAATTTCGAAGAATACGAGAAAGTAAGCCTTTGGACGGACAATGAAAATGCGGAAATCTCGCGGATTGACTTGAAAACGGGATTGTCGGCGCTGCAGCCGCGGCAAAGGCAGGTAATTGTGCTGCGCTATTTTAAGGATATGACGCAGCAGCAGGTCGCGAACCTTATGGGGATTTCGCAGGTTCAGGTCTGCCGTATCGAAAAAAATACACTGAAAGCATTACAAAAGTCGATGACATAAGCAGAGTTTTCGACTTTTTTTGTCTTTCTTCTCTGTATTTGGTAAAGTTCCGATTAAAAAACATTATTTTCGCTGAAAATCGCAAAATATACCTTGCAAGATTGTAAAAAAAGTGCTTTAATAGTAGTGTATGTTGTTATGCTTTTAACATGGGCTAACAAGTCAAAAACAGACCCCTGCCTTATGCAAAAGGAAAGGTCGTTATTAATAATTTAAGGAGGCATTTAAATGAACTTTCAACTGACGAAGGAACAAGAATTCGTAAGAAAAATGGTAAGAGAATTTGCCACTAACGAAGTTGAACCTTTAGCTGCTGACATCGATAAGGAACACAGATTCCCTGTTGAAACAGTAGAAAAAATGGCTAAGTATGGTTTACTGGGAATCCCATTCCCTACACAGTACGGCGGAGCTGGCGGAGACCACATCTCCTATGCTATCACTGTAGAAGAGTTATCCAGAGTATGCGCATCCACAGGCGTTATCTGTTCCGCTCATACTTCATTGTGCTGCTGGCCAATCTTTAACTGGGGTAATGAAGATCAGAAGATGAAATATCTCCCTGATTTACTTTCCGGCAAGAAGCTTGGTGCTTTCGGCTTAACTGAACCTAACGCGGGTACAGACGCATCCGGACAGCAGACAAGAGCAGAACTCGTTGACGGAAAATGGATCCTCAACGGCGCTAAGGTATTCATCACAAACGGTGGATATGCAGATGTTTTCGTAGTAATGGCTATGACAGACAAGAAAAAAGGAAACCACGGAATTTCCGCATTCATCGTAGAAAAAGGCGATGAAGGATTCTCCATCGGTAAGACAGAAGATAAGATGGGTATCTGCGCATCTTCCACTACAGAACTTATTTTCCAGAACTGCGTAATTCCTGAAGACAGACTCCTGGGCCAGGTTGGCGACGGATTCAAGGTAGCTATGAGCACACTTGACGGCGGCCGTATCGGTATCGCTTCTCAGGCTTTAGGTATCGCTCAGGGCGCATTCGACGTAACAGTTGAATACATGCAGGCAAGAAAACAGTTCGGCAAGAAGCTTTCTCAGTTCCAGGCACTTCAGTTTGAAATGGCTGACCTTAAGACAAGAATCGAAGCTGCAAGACTTTTAGTTTACAGAGCTGCTGACATGAAGGACAAACACCTCAACTACGGCGAAGCTGCTGCAATGGCTAAATTATATGCTGCTGAAACTGCAATGGCTGTAACAACTAAGTGCGTACAGTACCACGGCGGTTACGGATATACTAAGGATTATCCGGTTGAAAGAATGATGAGAGACGCTAAGATTACTGAAATCTACGAAGGTACTTCCGAAGTTCAGAGAATGGTAATCGCTGGCAGAACTTTCAAGAAATAAGGTAGGAGGAGAAACAAATGGCATTTAAGATTATCGTATGCGCAAAGCAAGTTCCTGATACAAATGTTATCAAAATTAACCCTAAAACAGGAACATTAATCAGAGACGGTGTTCCATCAATCCTTAACCACGATGATAACAACGCTCTCGAAGAAGCATTAAAAATAAAAGACAAATATGAAGATGTAACTGTTACAGTTATCTCAATGGGACCTCCTCAGGCAACAGATCTTCTTTTCGAATGTATCGCAAAAGGTGCTGACGAAGGTATCCTCGTATCCGACAGAGCAGTTGGCGGTTCCGACACATGGGCTACTTCCAACACTCTTGAAGCTGCAATCAAGAAATGGGAAAAAGAAAACGGCCCTGCAGACTTAATCTTCGCAGGTCGTCAGGCTATCGACGGAGATACTGCTCAGGTAGGTCCGCAGATTGCTGAAAAGTTAGACCTTCCTCAGGTTACATATGTTGAGGAATTCAACATTGATGACAACCTTAAGGACATCACTGTTAAGAGACAGCTTGAAGACGGTTACGAATTAATCGCAATCAAAACTCCTTGCATGTTAACTGCTATCAAGGAATTAAATGACCCTAGATACATGAACATGAAGGGTATCTTCGGCGAAAAGGATATCAAAATCTGGAACGCGAAAGATATCGAAGTAGACCTCACTAAAGTAGGTCTTGAAGCTTCCCCGACAAACGTATTCAGATCATTCACACCTGCTCCTAAGGCTCCTGGCCAGGTTATCGCAGGCGACTCTGAAAACGAACAGGCTAAGAACTTACTGATTCAGCTTAAGGGTAAGCATATCATCTAATAGGAGGAGGAAGATAAAATGGCAATTAAAATTATAAATGATAAATGTAAAGGCTGTTCCCTCTGCGCTAAGGCTTGCCCGTTCGACGCTCTGAAGATCGTAGACAGACTTGCAATCGTAGATGAAGGCAAATGTACAAACTGTAACGCTTGTATCGCAAAATGTAAATTTGATGCTATCGAAGCTGCTCCTGAAGCTGAAAAGGTTGACCTTTCCGCTTACAAACACATTTGGGTATTTGCAGAACAGAGACATGGAAAGATCCAGAACGTAGCACTTGAATTACTTGGCGAAGGTAAGAAGTTAGCAAAAGACATCAGCGAAGATACTCAGATCTGCGCAGTATTAATCGGTAACAACATCGACCACCTTGCTCAGGAATGTTTCGAATACGGTGCTGAAAAGGTTTACATGGTTCAGGATCCGTTACTTGAAAACTTCACAACTGATGGATACACTAAGGTTATGAAGCAGTTAATCGATGAATACAAGCCGGAAATCGTTCTTTACGGCGCAACTCACATCGGTCGTGACTTCGCACCTCGTATCGCAGCAAGATGCAACACCGGTCTTACTGCTGACTGTACTCACCTTGATGTTAAGGTTTCCAAGTACATCGAATTCGCGAAAGCAAACACTACATTAGATACATCCACATTAGACCCTAACGATCCTTCCACAGGAATCAAGCAGACTCGTCCTGCATTCGGCGGTAACCTCATGGCTACTATCATCTGCCCTAAGACTAGACCGCAGATGTCCACAGTTCGTCCTGGCGTTATGCAGAAACAGGAAAGAGAAGTTGGAGCTAAGGGTGAAATCGTTAATGTTAAACCTGATATCAAGGCTTCTGACATCAGAATCGAAATCAAAGACATCGTTAAGTCCGCTAAGGAATTAGTATCCTTAACAGACGCTAAGATCATCTGCTCCGGCGGTCGTGGTCTTGGTGATGCTTCCGGTTTTGAACTTATCAAGCAGTTTGCTGATAAGGTTGGCGGTGTTGTAGGTGCTTCCAGAGCAGCTGTAGACGCTGGCTGGATTGATCACTCCCACCAGGTTGGCCAGACAGGTACAACTGTTAAGCCTGAAATCTACTTTGCTTGCGGTATTTCCGGAGCAATTCAGCACTTAGCTGGTATGCAGACTTCCAACTGCATCGTAGCGATCAACAAGGATCCGGATGCTCCTATCATGGAAGTTGCTGACTACGCTATCGTAGGCGACCTTTACAAGGTAATCCCTGAAATCATGAAAGAATGGGATAACGCTGAAGCTCTTTACGACGCAACAACAAAATAAAATTTCTATGATTTTATGAAAGCGGTCTCTTTGAGGCCGCTTTTTTATGCAGGAAATGAAGGTCTTGAATATGACATGCATAGATATACACTTTATGCATGAAAATATACACGAATGCCCTGCAAATTGTGTCAAAAAACAATAATCAAGAAAAAAATAATATTTTTTTAATATTTTTTTGAAAAACCTATTGCATTTTTATTCATTATAGTGTATATTTAACCATGTTGTTAGAAAACAGCACGAAAATGCAGATACCCTTATTTGACAAGAACACGTTCATGTTTTTGCCAAATAAGGGTAAGATAAAAAAATTTAGAAAGGACGAAGAAAAAATGAAAAACTCAAAAACACTTAAGAAAATTTTAGCAGTATCACTTATTATGATTTTAACACTCTGCACGCTTACCGCTTGCGGTGGCAACGAGGCGAATACGGACAGTCAAGGCGATGAAATGACAACACTTGTATTCGGAACATCTGCAGACTATGCACCATTTGAATTCATGTATCCGGATGAAAACGGTGAAATGGTTTACGGCGGTATCGATGTAGAGGTTGCACAGTACATCGCAGATTACATGGGCGTAGAACTTCAGACGGAAAACATGTCCTTCAACAATCTGCTCACAGCACTCGGAAAAGGACAGTTTGACATCGTACTTGCAGATATCAAAGCAACAGACGAAAGAAAAGAAGCAGCTGACTTCTCTGACCCTTACTTGACAGAACCTGCTCCGCACTTCCTCGTTAAGAAGGAAAATGCAGACCAGTATAAGAGCTATGCTGATTTTGAAGGAAAGACAATCGGTGCTCAGACAGGAACAACGAAGCAGAAAATGGTCGAAGCAATTCCAAATGTAAACGCTGTTTCCCTTCAGAGCGTACTTGACCTCATCAAAGAACTTTCATACGGAAAGGTGGATGCAATCCTCGTAGATGGTTCCGTAGCACAGCAGTACCAAACAACCAATGACGATCTTGTAGCGATGACATTTGACGAGCTCGGCTCCTCCGCAGAGGTTTGCGTGGCGGTTGCAAAGGGCGACCCGAAGGGACTGCTTCCTAAGATTAACGAAGCGATTGCAAAGCTGACGGAAGAAAACAAGATTGAAGAGTTCAAGGCAAATGCAGAAGCTCTTGCAGATGTAATGCAGGAAGTTACACCTGAGGAATAGATGGCTGAATAATAAAAAAGCCTGTAGCTTATGAATAATTGCTGATTAGTGGAAAGGAATTTATCTATGTTTTGGGATTGGTGGCAAAGTCTTTTTACAGACACACCCGCATATGCGTTTTTTAACTTTAAGTTTTTACCAAAGTATGGATATGCAGTGATTCAGGGTGTGGAATACACCCTGATTCTTTCTGTTGTATCTGTACTGCTGGCGGTGCTTCCGGCGCTGCTTTTAGCGACGATGAGACTCAGCAAAAACACACCGGTGCGGTGGCTTTCGGGGGCTTACATTGCGATCTTTCGTTCGACACCGATGCTGGTGCAGCTGATTATTATTTATTACGGCGTTTTTAACTATATTATCGTGCCGAAATTTCTGATTTTCGGATTTATTGATTCTACGCGATTTATTCCGGGTGTTGTAGCTTTGGCGCTGAACAGCTCTGCCTATGTTGCAGAAATCTTCCGTGCGGGTATTTTGGCGGTAGACAGCGGTCAGATGGAAGCGGCGCGTTCGCTCGGACTTTCGCAGTCGCAGAGCATGCGGCTTGTCATTCTGCCGCAGGCAATCAAGAATGTGCTTCCGGCGCTGGCAAACGAAGTGGTTACGATGATTAAGGAAAGCTCCATCTGTATGATGCTCGGTATGGGTGAAATCATGTTTACCGCGCAGACAATCGCCGGCGGTACCTATATTTCCGTAGGACCGTATATGCTGGCTGCATTTATCTACTTTATTATCAATTACCCGACATCGAAGGTGATTGAGCACATCGAAAGGAGGATGCGTCGTGGAGACAAACGCTAACTGCATTATCTCGGTCAAAGACCTGGTGAAAGAATACAACGGCGGCAAAGTCGTGGCTTTGAACCACTGCAATTTAGATATAAAAAAGGGTGAGGTTGTTGCGATTATCGGACCTTCCGGTTCCGGTAAATCGACGATGCTCAGAAGCCTCAATCTGCTGGAAGAACCGACTTCGGGAGAAATCGATTTCGAAGGTGTGAATTTAGCATCGAAAGGTATTGATATTAATGTTCATCGTCAGAAGATGGGGATGGTATTCCAGCATTTCAACCTCTTTCCGCATAAAACAGTCATCGAAAATATCATGATGGCGCCGGTGACACTTAAGCTTGCAAGTAAAGAGGAAGCCGAAGCGCAGGCGATGAAGCTTTTAGAGCGTGTAGGTCTTGCCGACAAAAAAGATGAATTTCCGAATATGCTTTCGGGCGGTCAAAAACAGCGTATTGCGATTGTGCGGGCGCTTGCGATGCAACCGGAAGTGATGCTTTTCGATGAGCCGACTTCGGCGCTCGACCCGGAAATGGTCGGAGAAGTGCTTGATGTTATGCGTGAGCTTGCGGACGAAGGCATGACGATGATCGTTGTAACACATGAAATGGGTTTTGCGAGGGAAGTTGCCGACCGCGTGATTTTCATGGCGGACGGTGCGATTGTTGAGGAAGGAACCCCATCTGAACTTTTTGATCATCCGAAGGAAGAAAGAACGAAGAATTTCCTGAATAAAGTCCTTTAGCTGCAAAGAACCGCAAGAGGTGTTCATATTTCGTTTAGATTAATGCCGAAAAACGGATTTTACCCTTGAAATTTTATCGAAACATGTCTATAATAGTCAATTGTGATACCTGATATTGATCTTATTATTTACCGGAGGAATTGACAAAATGGATAACTATGTTTTCTTTGTAAGCATCGCCATTATCATGCTTACAACCAAGATTTTGGGAGACATGACCAATAAGGTTAATATGCCGCAGGTTGTAGGGGCGCTGCTCGCCGGAATTATCATCGGGCCATCGTGTCTGGGGCTGATTGAAGAGACTGATTTCATTGCGAAAACAGCAGAAATCGGCGTCGTGCTTCTAATGTTTACTGCGGGTTTGGACACAGATATGCAGCAGCTGAAAAAAAACAGCGTTGCATGTTTTGTTGTTGCATCAATTGGTGTGATTGTGCCGTTAATCGGCGGTACTGCTTGCTATTACTTTTATTTCGAGTCGGGTCAGACAAGCTATGACAGCATTTTAAAGGCTGTTTTCATCGGCGTTGTCCTTACTGCTACATCCGTTAGCATTACAGTTGAAGCACTCAGAGAGATGGGAAAACTCGACAGCAAGGTCGGCAATGCGATTTTAGGGGCAGCGGTAATTGACGATATTATGGGAATTATCGTTCTTACCATTGTTATAAGCCTCAAGGATGAAAGCGTTTCCATCGTGAGCATTTTACTTAAGATTCTGCTTTATGCCGCTTTGATGATTATGATTGCATATATATGCAAATCTTTCAAGGGAATTATAGATGCAAACAAAGGCAAGCGCAGAATTACGACCTATGTCGTGGCGGCATGTTTTATCGTTGCTTTTGCATCTGAAGAATATTTCGGAATTGCGGACATAACCGGTGCATATTTGCTTGGTTTGTTCCTTTCGCAACATGAAATCAAGCATGAAATCGCCAAAAAGGTTTCGTCGCCGTCCTACCTGTTCTTCTCGCCGATTTTCTTTGCGAGCGTAGGACTGAAGGTTTCGCTTGACGGCTTCAGCAACGAACTTCTGACTTTTTCACTGATTTTGCTTGTTGTTGCGATTTTAACGAAGATTATCGGTTGCGGTCTCGGGGCAAAGGTTTGCGGATTCACTGCTTCGGAAGCCATTCAAGTCGGCGTCGGCATGATCTCCCGAGGCGAAGTTGCGCTGATTGTCGCACAGAAGGGCTATGACATCGGTCTGATTGACGCGGATATGTTCCCACCGATTGTAATCGTGGTAATTGCGACTACTGTTATCACGCCGATTATTTTGAAAAAAATTATGTAGAACTTTAGAATGTTTTGAGTTTTTCAGGCTCTCATCGTATGGATGAGGGTCTCTTTTTTTGCATAATTTTGACATAATATACAAAATTTAATACAGAAATGACAAAATGTTACAAAATAGGACAATGATAGTCTAAAATTTCCTGTATAATAGTGGCAAAGAATGAAGGGAGAGTTTATATGAAGGATTATCAGCAAAAAAAAATGAAACCATATCTCATGCCAGAGCCTGTCTATCGCCAGGCCTACTGGGCACTGAGAGATTTGAAGCGGATGAAGGAGGAACTTGCGCATCTGATGGAGGAGCGAGACCTCATTTCGGCCAGCGTTGCAGAGGCGTCGAATTTTGCTTCCGGCATAGGTAAAATCAGCGATGTAACGGGTAATCGCGCGATAAAAATTACACAGTTATCGGCAAGAGTTTTGGCAATGGAGACTGCATTTGACACGATTCCGGAAAAATACCGCGGTGGCCTGTGGCGAAAAAATGTTGAAAATTTAACCTTTGGGGACGGTGCGCATCTAAACACATGGAAGAAGTGGCAACAGGTTCTTATGTTCAATGTTGCAAAAAACTTACAAATTTTTTAAAAAATTCAAAAAATGTGCTGAAAGAAGGGAATGGCTGTGGTATTATATTACTGTAAAATAGTGTAACCAAAAGGAGGGATTTGAATGA
Source organism: uncultured Clostridia bacterium (assembly GCA_934233735.1). Lineage (GTDB taxonomy): Bacteria > Bacillota > Clostridia > Peptostreptococcales > Anaerovoracaceae > CAG-238. The sequence goes on from CAKQGQ010000001.1 coordinate 248,761, forward strand.
GAAAAAGAATAACAGGACTTATTCTGATTGGGACAATGCTGGTTGCTTTGGGCTTTTGGGAGTTCTGGGGAAGAAAGAATATCGGCTATGACGAAATTTTGACAGTTCGTGCTGACGCTGCCGCAAACACAATTATTTCCCCGGAAATGCTTACAACGAAAAAGGTAGAAAATGCGCCGAAGGAGTCGCTTCGAAAGGGAGATGACGAAAAGGTCATCGGACTGGAATGTCGTCAGTTCATTCCGAAAGGAGAAACCCTGTATGTGGCATATTTTGAGGAAAGCCGATTTCGCGTGGGTGAGGAGACCGGCAAATATGTACTTTCCATTCCAAACGACTGGCTGAAGTCCTATCCGCAGACGCTTAGGCGCGGCGACAAAGCTTTTTTCTATTGTAAGGGTCGGATTATAACCGACGCAGTTGTCGCTTATGCGCGGGACGGAAGCAATCAAGAAGTCCGTTCTTCCGATGAAGAGCGGCTTGTCGGAAGCGCACCCGTCAGTCTGGTTGAGGTTATCGTCAACGAGGCGCAGGCGAAGCTGCTTGGGAATCTGGCGGAAAAAGGCAACAAGTTCGTGCTGCTTTATTCGTAAGGAGGCGGATGATGGAGTATCTGAAGAAAAAGGAAGACACCGGGTTTCTCAGCTTTGAGGAAGCCTGCAGACGGATAAAAGACTGTTTTGATTACGAATGGAAGGACTTCGACGATTTTGAAAAGATGGAGAGGTTAGAGCTTGAAAAGGCAGCAATTTTAGGATATGAGGAGGCGATGAATTATTATAAAACAAGAATTGCGGAAATTATCAGGCAGGAACATTTAGAGGAGGCACAGGTGCCGAGATGGTATGAAAACCTGATAGAGGGAGTTTTCGCAGAGCTGTATGGCTTAGCGGGGCTTTCTCCATGGGTCTATGACAAGACAGAGGTATACAAAAATTCTTCCTCAGCAAAACTGATCGGAGACCGGCTATATTGTCTGATTGACGGCAAGCCGTGCCTGCAGCCGCAGAGCATCGGAAAGGAAAGGAGGGAACAGCTAAAACGGGCGTTTCTGATGAACAGCCCGCAGGAGCGCATGGAACGAGGGTTTCACGAATTGTATCTGACAAACGGAATTCGGATTACGATTTACTCGGGCCTGCGGACGAAACCAAATGAAGATATTATGGTTTTTCGTAAGTATCTTTTGCAGGATTTGAGCTTTGAAAATCTGTCAGAGCTTGGAACGATTCCACAGGAGGCAGTTCCGCTTTTTCGTGAAATGGTCTGTATCGGCTTCAATGTTTTGTTTGCGGGACCGGTGCGGTCAGGGAAAACGACCTTTTTACAGGTTTGGCAGCGTTGTGAAAGTCCGCAGATGGAGGGAATTGCAATCTCCACCGACCCGGAAACGCCTTGGGAAAAAATCATGCCGGAGGCGCCGATTATGCAGTTAGTCGCTGACGGCGAAGAACTTGCGGGGATTACGAAATCTTTGCTCCGAGGCGACAATGACTATGTGATTTTAGAGGAAATGCGAGATGCCCAAAGCTATCGGCTCGCGCTGGAGCTTGCTTCGATTGGAGCGGGACGCTGCAAGGCGACGGTGCACAGCGGAGACATCAAGACGCTTCCGTACAAGATTGCAAGCAAGATACGAAGCGTATACGGCGGTGACGAGCAGAGCTTGATTGCGCAGGTATTTGGAAGCTTTGATTATGTGTTTGAGTTCAGCCAGCAGAAGGATAATCGCGCGAAAAAAGTGCTGAAATCCATATCTGAGCTTTGTTACGAAAGTGAGAAGGATGTGGTCAGCATTCACAAAATCTGCGAGTATGACGCAGCGCAAAAGAAATGGAATTGGAATTTTCATTTGGGAGAAGATAAAGAAGAGAAATTAAGGCTTTGGCCGGAGGAAACGAAAATGATGAAAAGAGAGTTGACCAATTTGTCGGAGCGGAATCCGATCATCGGAAAAAGTGTGATTTATCCCCGCTATTATCATCCGTCGATGCGGGGAAGGGAGGATGTGCATGATTGAGATTCTATTGTTTGGCGGCATTCTCCTCGGCGCATTTCTGTTTTGCGAGCGGTGGCTGAATGAGCTTACGGGCGGCATCGCGGAGGCATGGCAGGAAAAGTTTTTCCTGCATATCAAGACTTTACTGCGAATTACGACAGGAAAGGGAAGCGAAGCACGCTGCAGAGTATTTTTATCCGTATCGGCAGTCACAGGAGCTCTTCCGATTCTTTTTCTGTATGGAAGAGTTGCGCAAGGCTTAGTTCTTGTGACAGGACTTTTTCTGTGCCTGCTGCCGTATATCTTACTGCGTCTGAAGTTGCAGGTTATCCGTGTGGAAAGCTCTCGGGAAGGGGAAATCCTCGTGACAGAACTTCTGGAAAATTACAAAATTCATTATTTTAATATGCAGCGCGCGATTGAGGTCAGTGCTGCCGGCATGGAGGAAGCCCCAAACTGCAGGAGGCTTCTTTTTAATTTGTCAAAAGGTCTGAATGAGGCAGGAAGTGCCGACGAAATCAAGCGTCTTTTGGAGGAATTCCGGCTTTCCATCAACACCTCTTGGGCGAATATTTTGGCGGTAAATCTGTATTTTGCGCTGAGCGGGGGAATGCAGGTGACATATGCGCTGAGCGATTTGGCAGGAGCGGTAGCGATGGCGCGCAAGGTTGACGAGTATGTGAAACGCGAAAACAATGAAGCGAAGCTGATGCTGAAATACCTCGCGCCGATTGCGTATTTGCTGACGCTTGTTGGAGGAATTGCGTTTTTCAGGCTCACATGGAAGAAATATCTGCTTTATCAGTTTCACACTACGGTGGGGCTGACATGGCTTGTGATTTCTCTCCTGTTATATGCGGTGGGAATTTTGCTGTATGTTTATATTTCCAAAGGAAAGCTTGATTTATAGGAGGTGGATATGAAAAAAGAAAATTTGGAGCTTGAGCTTTACGACAGCTGTCTGACTCTGAAGAACCTGTCGATAGTCAGCGGCTCAAAACCGTTTTCCGGGGAGTTTATCTACGGAATGCTGATGGAAAATGCTTTTCGACTGCGTCCGGTTTATCGGGAAATGCTGCTTTTATACAGGCAGGGCAGGGATGAAGAGGCGTTTTCGTATTTTGCGGAGGCAGTTGGCACGAAGGCGGGCAAAAACTTCGCGGCAATCTTATCAAAGGTCGAAAAGACGAATCCAAAGCAGCTCGTCGAGCAGATGGAGGTCTTTCAAAATATGATGGCGGAAAAGCGCATGACGCAGGCGATGAAAATTGCGCAGAGAAACAGCGTGCTGACGACCGTCTGGTCTACGGCAACCGTCTTCGCTTTTTTGATTAATTTTGCGGTCGTGGCGGTCTTTTTAGATACCCTGACCATGCTGAAAACCGTTTTTTAGCTTCGGCAGGACAGCTTAAGGCGAAGGCAGAAAATACACAAAGGAAGAGAGGAACAAAATGAAAAATTTAATTATTATCATCGGAACGATTTTACTTGGAGCACTGATTGTGAACACGCTCATCCTGGGGGATGAAAATTCGCTAAAAACCGCGGCAGAGGATATTATGGATGAAGGAACGAGCGCGATTATGGACACCATCGACTTCAGAAAGGCGGTGGGCGGAGCATGAAGCAATTGATTGTTTTAGTCGGTATGATTTTGCTGGGCTGCGTAATTTTTGACCTTATGGTCGGTCCGGGAGAGGAAAGTCTGCGGGCAGCGAGTGCGGAAGCGATGCGAAAAACCATGGAGGCATACGGATGAAGGATTTGATTACGGGCCTTGCTTCGATTTTTCTCTTGACGGTTTTTCTGCTGCAGTTTGTCGTCAGCCAGACAGTGTATACGCGGATTATGGGTACGGAATATGCCGTAAAACAGTTTCGTATCGATATGGAAGAAAGCGGTGAGGAGGAAATGAAAGAAAGCTATGTGCGCAAGCTGAAGGAAAATGCGGCTTTTGCTGCGGGCTGTGATGCGGCGGAAGTTTCGGTGCAGGTAACGGATAACGAGTACGAAATGTCGGTTCCGATTCGCAATATCATTGGAGCTGCAGAGTTTTTGGGAATCAGCCCGGAAGAAAATCAGCTCGTTCACCATACAAAGGGGATAATTTACATAAAAGAAAAACAAGAGGAGACGGAAGATGAAAAACATGATAATAACGACAGCACTTCTGATTCTTTTCAGTATGCTTCTAAAATTTCAGACGGAGCTTAACATGATTTTTATCAAAAATTTGTAAATGAATGTTGACATTTTATAATACTGTATAGTAAAATATATAAATTGTAAGAGGGAGTAACTGGCGCGGAAAATGCGTGGTATTTTGCGACATCCCAATCGGGGAGACCCGATTCGCTGATATCTTAAATAGTAAGACTTTTACCGTATATACTAAATATATGGTGGAAGTCTTTTTTATTGACTTACTACCGGAGGAGGGAAAATGCAGTATTATTTAAAAAATCTTGAAGAAACGATGGCAGATATCCGCTCGGATGAAAACGGACTTTCTGCAGGCGAGGCAGAAAAAAGACTGCAGCAAAACGGAAAGAACAAGCTTGCAGAGGCCAAGAAAGATTCACTGCTGAAAAGATTTCTCTCGCAGCTTGCAGACCCGATGATTATCGTGCTGATTGCAGCTGCGGCAGTGTCGGGAATCACCTCATACTACGCGGGTGAAAACTTTGCGGATGTTATCATAATTATGGCAGTTGTTGTCATTAACGCTATCCTGGGAATGTATCAGGAAAGCAAGGCCGAAAAGGCAATCGAGGCTCTGCAGGAGATGGCGGCTGCAACCAGCAAAGTGCTCAGAGACGGCAAAGTTCAGACTGTAAAGAGCGAAGAACTGGTTGTAGGGGACATTGTGATTCTGGAAGCCGGAGATGCCGTTCCGGCAGATGGAAGAATTATCGAGAGCAACAGCCTAAAGATTGAAGAAGCAGCACTTACGGGAGAAAGCGTTCCTGTAAGCAAGTTCTGTGAACCTCTCTCCCTTGGAGAAGCGAAAGACATCCCTCTCGGAGACCGTAAGAACATGATGTACATGGGAAGCACGGTCGTTTACGGAAGAGGCAAGGCCGTTATCTGCGGAACCGGCATGAACACCGAAATGGGTAAAATCGCAGATGCGCTTGCACAGGCACAGGAAGGAAAAACTCCTTTGCAGATTAAGCTTACGCAGCTCAGCAAGATTTTGACGATTCTGGTTCTTGCAATTTGTGTCGTTATTTTTGCAGTCAGCCTTCTGCGCGCGGGAGACATTAACGGAACTGTTTTGCTTAACACCTTCATGATCGCGGTAAGCCTTGCCGTTGCAGCAATACCGGAAGGACTTGCAGCGGTTGTAACCATCGTACTTTCCATCGGCGTTACGAATATGAGTAAACGAAACGCCATCATAAGAAAGCTCACGGCGGTTGAAACGCTCGGATGTGCACAGATTATTTGTTCCGACAAAACAGGAACGCTTACGCAGAATAAAATGACTGTTGTTGAATGCAGCAGCGGAGAAGCTGAGGACGGTCTTTTGGCAGAAGCAATGGCTCTTTGCTGTGATGCAAGAATCGAGAAAGGTGAAGACTCCGCAATCGGAGAGCCTACCGAATGTGCGCTTGTAAATTATGCTCACAAGGTTGGAATTGAAAAAGCGGAGCTTGAAAAGGAAATGCCGAGAATTTCCGAGGTTCCGTTCGACAGCAGCAGAAAAATGATGTCAACTCTGCACAAAAGAGTCTCCGACGGAAAAATCATTCAGTACACCAAAGGGGCTCCGGATGAAGTCCTTAAGAAGTGTACCAAGATTATAAAGGGCGGAAAAGTCCGCGAACTCACCGAAGAAGACAGAAGAGAAATCGCAGGTGCAAACAAGCAGATGGCTGACAAGGCACTGCGTGTTCTCATGGCAGCCTTCAAAACCTATGACGAAATGCCGGACGACATTTCGCCTGCGGGAGTGGAAAAAGACCTTTGCTACATCGGCCTTGAAGGCATGATTGACCCGGTAAGACCGGAAGTGAAAGCGGCGATAGAAGAATGTAATCAGGCGGGTATTCGTCCGATTATGATAACCGGAGACCATATCGATACGGCTTCGGCAATCGGCAGAGAGCTTGGTATTCTGGGCGGAGACAGACGCGCAATCACCGGCGCAATGCTGAATGACTTGAGCGATGAGGATTTCGAAAAGGAAATCGAAAACATCAGCGTCTATGCACGTGTTCAGCCGGAGCATAAGGTTCGCATTGTGAACATGTGGAAGAAAAAAGGCTATGTAACGGCGATGACCGGAGACGGCGTAAACGACGCACCGAGCATCAAGTCCGCAGATATCGGCGTAGGCATGGGCATTACAGGCACAGATGTAACGAAGAATGTTGCGGACATGGTTCTTGCGGACGATAACTTTGCAACCATTGTCGGAGCCGTTGAAGAAGGCAGAAGAATCTACGATAATATTCGCAAGTCGATTCAGTTCCTGCTCGCTTCGAACATGAGTGAAGTGCTCAGCATATTTACCGCTACAATGCTTGGCTTTGTAATTTTACAGCCGGTTCACCTTCTTTGGATTAACCTGATTACAGACTGCTTCCCTGCACTTGCACTCGGAATGGAACGGCCGGAAGATGACATTATGAAGCGACAGCCGCGTAAGACAACAGACGGTATCTTTGCCGGTGGTCTTGGCATAGACATGATGTATCAGGGCGTTGTTCTGACCGTGCTTACACTCGCGGCATACTTCGTGGGACATTATATCGAAGCGGGCGTATGGGAAATTACGACAAGCCCGGACGGAACGACGATGGCGTTCCTGACGCTTTCCATGGCAGAAATTTTCCACAGCTTCAATATGCGTTCGCAGCGAGGAAGCCTGTTTGGAATAAAATACATGAACAGAGCTTTAATCTGGTCATCCCTTGCCAGCCTTGCGGCAACGACTTTGGTAATCTATGTGCCGTTCCTTGCGGAAGCGTTTGAATTCGAACACATAAGCTTCATGGAATATGCGATTGCACTCGGACTTGCATTCCTTGTAATGCCAATCGTTGAGATTATCAAGCTCATTCAGAGGAAAATGCAGAAATAAAGGTCTTTGCTTACTGCCAAATATGGGAGCAGGGCAAACATAAAAACGAGAGGACTTCGGTCCTCTTTTTTTGTGCAGGAAAGAGGGGCTCATGTGAGAGGGGGTGTATAAATGTATTGACATTTACAAAAATAATTCATATAATTTAAGTACGAAAAATTGTACTTAAATTATATGGAGGTATAAAAATGATTGCGACAAATTATTCGGGATTGCGTGAAAATTTAAAAGCATATATGGATACAGTTTCGGATGACTATGAGACCGTAGTTGTTACAAGAAAGGAGAATCGAAATATTATTATGATATCTGAAAGTGCCTACAATAACATGTTGGAAAATATGCATTTATTGGGCTGCAGAGAAAATTACGATTGGCTGATGGAGTCAAAAGCACAGCTTGAAGCAGGCTGCGTTGTCAGAAAGGAGCTTGCGAAGGAAATAGATGAATAAGGTATGGACCGAAAATGCATGGCAGGATTATATATATTGGCAGACAGAGGACCGAAAGACATTAAAAAAGATTAACAGGCTCATCGAAGATGTTTCCAGAAACGGAAATAACGGAATCGGAAAACCGGAACCGTTAGTCGGTGAATTAAGCGGATTTTGGAGCCGCAGAATTGACGAAACAAATCGTTTGGTTTATAAGAGCGACGCATCAAATATCTACATCCTTTCTTGCCGTTATCACTATCATAGATGATTGTAACATAGTGATATTTTGCGGGATGGCGAAAAAACGAACGAAATATCTTTAAAATCGTTCAAAATTATTGATAAAATGTGCGAAATGGAATATAATATCTATATAATTAAAGAAAAGGAGGGTTAATGTATGTCAATTACAGCGACAGAATTCAAGAATAATATGGGGAAATACTTGGCACTCTCTGCCAAAGAAGATATTTACATCAGCAAAAATGGAAAAGTTATCGCAAAACTCAGCAACCCAAATAAAAATCGAATGCAGATGGCTGAAGCCTTGATAGGAGTCATTCCGGCAGACATTACACTACAGGAGGCAAAAGATGAAAGGGTGAAAAAAGTATGAACATTGTATTCGATACATGTGTAATAGTGGATATTCTACAAAAACGCGAGCCATTTTGTGAGGATGCTGTCAATCTTTTGTATGCTGTTTCCAATCAACAGATAAATGGAATCATCACCGCAAAATCACTGACGGATATCTATTACCTTTTACGCAAGAGCTTAAACGAACAAGCTGTGCGTGAGTTGCTCAGCAATATGACGGAGCTATTCGATATTGTTGATACGACAGGTGCAGATTGTAAACTTGCCTTAATTTCGGATATGAAAGATTACGAGGATGCTATTATGCTCGAAACGGCAAAGCGAATAAAGGCAGACGGAATCGTTACGCGAAATCTAAAAGATTATCAGACGGAAGAAGTAAAAATATATTCTCCGGGTGTGCTGAAGCAAATTATACAGGAGTTGTCATAAATGATTGATAACACACCGTAATTAAGGAACAACCGTTAAAACGGTATTTAAGAGGAGGAAGGGAAGATGAAGAAACAAGGGGCATTCTATAGACGCGTGACCTTGGAGATGGCAATTATCGGGTATGGTGGCTTGGATAAAGCACTTGCAGAAAGGGAAAAAATAGAATAAACTATTCGTTAGAATAAGGATTATCTGCTGGGCGGTTTCGTCACTTTCCGAAAGGAAAAACCGCCAAACAATGCGTTTGACGGTTTTCGTCCAATTCTTTTGACGGAGCCGCCTTACCACAAGCGGTAATCCTTTTTCTATATACTACACCACTTACCCGAAGATGTCATAAAAACAAAAAAATATAATCATATAAATACCCTGTAGTAAAATGAAAAAGTTCATTCATCGAATCGATTCAAGCAAGTGAACTTAGTCGCACACTAACTTCTTGCACAATTAACTTCAATCATGTATCATTTTAGTAGACCTCGAGACGAGGGAGAAAGGAGATGAAAATGAAAAAGAAACTCATTTCTACGATATTAGCACTCACCGTCGCACTGACTTCGGTCAGCTTCGCCTCGGCGGCGACTAAGACCACAAAGAAAGTGACCATCGGTACGCCGAAGATAACATATGTAGGGTGCGGCTTTTACGAAAATACGGAAGCTCACAGTATCAAAGAGGTAAACCCGATGAGTACGAGCGGACTTGCGTTTGAATGGACGGCAGTAAAGGGGGCTACCGGCTATGAACCACAGATTAACTATAAGCGTGACGGTAAATGGAGTGGTTGGAAGAACTACTACTATGATAAGGACAGTAATTTAACTGAAGATAGAACAAATAAGCGTTGCTATTTTTACACTTATGAAACTCACTTGAAAGATGCGAAAGCAGAGCTGAAAAGAAATACCAAGTCCTATACAAAGAAAGGATATATTTGGCGTTATGGAACTGATAAAAAAGGAAATCTTACTGAAAATAAGTACACAGTTGCACAGTATATGAAGAAGTTCGCATCGAAAACTCGTGCAAGCATTGGTATTTGGCAAGACGATACTACCTACAAGTTCAGAGTAAGAGCATATAAGACAGTAAGCGGCAAGAAAGTCTATGGCAAGTGGTCTAAGGAACAGACTGCGAAAGAAAAAATCACTGCAGAAAACATCGACTATATCTTTGAAACCGTACAGGAAAATGTAAAGACATGGGCGAAGAAGAATTACCCGAATTTCGTTGTGGCAGACGAAAGAGAGGGTGCATGGGACGAAGCCGCAGGCGAATATCCGGGCTACAAGCCAGAAGGCGGCACATATTATATTGTGGGTTCGCAGAGAGACTACTTCTCACGCTACGCAACTCCGGAAGCGGTTATTGCCGACTTAACAAAGTCCTATGAAGATTACATCGAAGATGTTACCGCAGGCGGTGGCAACGAAAGTGCATACCTTTTCATTCGTAAAATGCGGAACGGCTCTCCGAGAGGCTTAGGTTCTCCATACGACGGTACAGATAGCTACTTCCAGACATGGATTCTGGTATGCTTTTAAGAATATAACTACACAAGAACAGTAAAACGAAAAGACATTATGGCTGACATAGTGTCTTTTTTTCGTGGAAAGAGAGGGAAAAATGCTTTATAACAAATGCGAAAGAAAAAGAAGGCGTGAAGAGGCAAGAGCCTCACCAAAGGGTACGCACAGAGAAAGTTATCACTATGAAGAGGGCAGAGAAAACTGCCATAGGAATGTCCAAAAAGGGGGAAAGGAAATGAGTAGAACGACAGGACATAGAATATTCACACTTTTACTTGCCATCGCAGTAATATTTACCTATATGCCATTTTCCAATTTACTCGGCTATGATAATACGGCATTTGCGGCAAGCTACTCCGGTACGCTCAAGCAGTCCGATACCGGAAACAAGCTGTCGGGAAAGACAGTTGAAATTCATGTGGTAAGGTACAACTCGAAAATGAAAGACGCAAAACAAGCCAATTTGGATGTGGGTCCTTGCGTGGAAGATGGAGACGGCGGAAAAATCCACAAGTTTGAGATTGCCACCGGAAAGAAAGACATACTCGTCTACTGCGTGGAGCATGGCGTGGTGCAGCGTTCTGACAAGTTGAAAGCATATGATAGAGATACCTCATATTACGCGCAAGCATATATTAAGGACGGTTTGGAACAGTCCATAAAGAACATGCAAACCGTTATGATGTTTGCACCGACCACAGGTTCCACCATGAAGGAACTTCGCGACCTCGGATATAAAGGAAGCGGCAGCATGAATGCTTGGATTGCTGCGTCACAGGCACTCATCTGGGAGTGCGGACAGTTAATGCGTACCGATAAGAACTTTACTTTGAAAGCAAATAACTTGTACTACCAAAGCTATTTTGAAGGCCCGAGAACCAAGAAGATTCCAAAGACACACTTCTATAACTGCTTAAACAGCAATGCACAAGATATTTACGACTTCATGGTAAAGGAAATCAAGAAGTATGAACATTTCGACGCAAGTATCGCAAGCATAGATAAGAAAAAGCCGAAAGAAATTGCGCTCGGTGAAGTCGAAAGCTATCCGGTAACCATCGAAGTTGCGGCAGGAAGCTACGGCGACGATTTGTACCTTGCCGAAGAAACAAGCAGCGGCAGCGAAAAGAAGATTGCAAAGAGCCTTGCAGAGCTGAAATATGATAAGGCAAACAAGAAGTATTCCATCATAGTAAAAAGCGCAGAAGTTTTAAATAAGACCATCATGGTAAAGCATAACGGCGCTGCGGCAAAGAGGGCAGAGGAAAAGTTTAAGGAAGATAAGAACCTCTATCAGCTCTACTACTGGGAGCATGCAACTACAAAGGCACATACGCAGGGCATGATCTCTGGGCTTGAAGATCCGGTAACCGGTTACTTAAAGTTGACAAATAACCCGCCATCGGAAGAAGCGAGCGGGGAAAGATGCATGCCGCCAGAGATAGACTACTTTCCGACTTTCAGTTTTCCGGTAGAAAAGATTGATAAGAACGGCGGCTGGGATGATGAGCAGCATACGCCGATGGGCGATGCACACCTGAATGCAACATATACCTTAGAGCGTAACATCGCAGGAAAGGGATGGGAAACCGTTGACACGATTACGCTGGATGAATACGGGAATGAGCAGAATCTGTTTGATCAGCCGTTTGTCACAAAAGACGATTTGGAGGAGTTTCTCACCGAGTCCGGAACCCTCACAGGCTGCGCGCATCCAATCTATGACTCGGACGGAAATATCATCGGCTACCGCCATACCTCTCCGAAGTCACCGACCAAGCGTGTCTGGGATGTAACGGTAGACTACCGCATTACCGAGTACCGACCGGAAGGAAGATACATTGACCCGGATAAGTACGCAGGCGAGCGAACCTATCAGGTTCATTACTACGCAGAAACGCACGATACCTGTCAGTATTGTCTGGACTGTGACTGGCTTCCATGGACGGATATAGAATACACCGTAGGCTATGATGTAACAAAAGGCGACGGCAGTAACTATCAGCTTGGTGCAACGACCGACCCGTGGGGCGATCCGTTAAATCAAGACGGCGACTGCCTTGAATATGACTTGGAAACTTTCGTAAACGACTGCTTCCGTGGCGAGCTGCAGCTGATTAAATCCAATGAAAAAGAAAATCCGTTTAAGGACAGTAACCTTGGCAGCTCAGATTTAAACATTTCGCAAAAATCCATGTGGACGGTAAAACTCGTTACCGGAGGACTTGAGGGAAGCGAATATATTCATTTGGTAAGCGGTACGCCGAAAGTGCTTCCGGGCGGAACCTACGAGTATACCGTATCCCGTGATTCGGGCGGCTATGTGGTAGATGCAGACCATCCGATTAAGGTTGGCACAAACGGCGTTCTGATAATTAAAGACTTACCGTTTGGACGCTATGAAGTAACCGAAACGGCAGCGGATGACCCGATGTATGTACTCGAACATGCCTTTGTCGATGTGCAGGAGCATAACGGAAATAACGGCGGCAGGGTAAACGATACCGGGCTGTTTGGCGGCTATGATAAGAAAGGCACAAACGACATCGGCGCCGTTTCAAACGGAACGGGCGACTACTGGAATAACCGCTATGACGGAAATATCCGCGATAAAATCAAGTCCAATAAGATTAAGGTCATAAAAGTGGATTCCGAAACCGGAAAGATTGTGCGCCTGAAAAGCACGAAAATCTTTATCCGCTATAAAGGAAATCCGGACTATACGGACGAAGAAAATCAGAAGCGCTATGGCGACAGCGGAACCAAAGTCAAGGGCATCTATAACCGCTTCCTGCCAAACGCAGAGCAGATTGACGCCAAGAGCCAAAACTATACCTTCGAGCTTGATGAAAACGGCGAGTGCATCATCCCGTATGAACTTCCTTACGGCAGATATGAAGTCCTTGAATGGCTGCTTCCGGAAGGCTACTATGTCGGCGAGTATGGTGCAGACGGCGTGGCAAAAAATCACAACTTCGGATACATCAAAGAAGGGCAGCTTACGGTAGACTATGATAAACACGGCTACGGCGCAACGGTTGAAGCGTTTGGTATCTACGATGCGGACGGAAACAAGGTGAAGTATCAGGATAAGGATAAATATTCCTTTGAAAACTTATCCGAAATGGTAACCAACCGCTATACCTTTGATGTCACCAAGCAGGACGACCATGTAGACGGCTACTACTTCCAGAAAGTCGAATATGACGGAACGACAAGTGAAAACGATCCGTCCTATGACAAGACGCAGTATCCGTACACGAAATACTATAAAGTAACGGGCGTCATCAATAACAATGTCAAAGCAAAGATTGAAATTGAGAAAAAGGGGGAAGCCCTTGTCGGCTTTGAAAAGAGGGAAAAGGACGGAAGAACGATTTTAACCCCGGTCTTTGAAATGGTAGCGGATATGAAAAACGCTGTCTTCGGACTCTTTGCCGCAAAGGATGAAACCTTAAACGACGGCTCGGAAGGTCCGAAGACCTACGACAGCAAGACAGATGAGGAAATTGTCATTCCAAAGGAAAAGTCTTCGCATCTTTCCAATATTGTTGAGGCGGTAAAAGCGTTTTTTGGAAAGCTTGTCAGTCCGAAAACATATAACGCTGCAAACTACGAAACAGGCTCCTATGAGCATGAAACGGGCGCGCAGCTTTGGTATATGCTTGAGCGTGCGGCAAGCGAAGGAAATGTGAAGCGTACGCTTTACCTTTCCCCGGAGCAGAAAGATACAACCTATAAATATGCCTATGAAATGAGCGATAACACCTATACCTATCGCTGGGATGTGGAAGTGACGCTGCAGAATCAGGCAAGCGGCAGAAATGTCACGAAGGTGAATGTGACAAAGACCACTTCTGTGAAAAACGGCTTTACGGCAGACATTCCGACCACAGAAATGACAGGCAGCGCCGGAGATACTATCTTAGAGCCGATTACTTCTTTCATTGACGCAGGAGAACTCGACTGGTCGAGAAAATCTTCTTTGTCGGTGGATGACAGAACCTATGTGTTTGAAGCAGACGGCAAGGAACTTGTGTACTCGGACGGAACGGAATACAAGGATGATAACTTCCTCTTTGGAAACGATGAGGCGGTGGACTTTTCCAAGTACTGCCCTGACCGTTATGCAGTCAAGACCTATTCGCTGTATAAGCTGACCAAGAAAGACCTTGTAAAAGAGGAAAGGGTCGCAGGCACACATCAGGAAGTCGTAACACCGGGCGTGGACGCAGACGGTGACGGAAAGTTCGATGGTCCGACTGATACCCCTCCGGTATTTAAGACAGTCGAAGATAAGGCGACAAGAACGATTTTCGAGTGGGATAATAACTGCGTATTTGAGAAACCGGGTGTACTGAATGGCACGGCCGTTGTCAAAATGAATGACACAGGCGAGGTAAGAATCGCAGCTATCGGCTACTACGAAAGCGGCGACTTTAAGCTGTTTGACAGTGCTTACAAGCTTGTCAATGCGGATGAAAACGGAGTAGAAAATGTATCTTATACCATTCCGGAAGGCTGGAATCTCATTCCGTTCACCGGAAATCCGAAAGAAGATCCGCACTATATTATGATAGAAAAGACGGATGATGCTACAGGAGAAATCGTAAGACGGGTACTTCTTTCTGACCTTTCTGCATGGCAGGAATGCGATGCAGCGGGAAACTTCAAAAAGGCAGTCGTGCAGGTTTACGAAGTGGAATACACACAGGAGCCGGAGGATGAAAACGGCTTTACCTTAAACTGGGACGGCTTTGCGCTTGCTTCCTCTGTAGATAAGGAAACAGGCGTTGCGACGACGAACATCACAAAGCAGAACTCCGGAATTTCCGAGCAGGCAGAAGTCGGACTCGGCTATGAAAAGGAAACAAGCGGCGACAGGACAACTTTCCGCACCATTCCAATCAGAGCACCGATTTACTTCAAGTGGGAGGATGGCATTCGTGCAGAAATGTTCTATCGCGGCGGCGTGTGCAAGACCACGATTACGCTTCCGCAGTCAGCGGTAGACCACGGATATAAGGAAATCATTCCAAGCCTCAATTATGTCAAGACAGACGCAGAAGGAAACAAAGCACTGACGAATCTGAACTGGTACGACCTTTTGACCCCGGAAAATCCGCAGGTAGAGTTCAACCAGAACACAGGGCTTGCAAACGGTATGCTTGTGATTGCAAAAGCGCATTACACAACCGAAGCAGGAAAAGAAGCCTATTACACGATTGAAATTACAACCAATCAGAAAGAAGAGGAGGCACTGCGCCTTGTCTTTGCGGACGGCTATACAATGGATATTTACTGTGCAGACACCGAGAACGGAAACGGGGTCGGCGTACTTGACCTGTATAATATCTATAAGACCAATCGCTATACGGCATCGACCATGATTCAGACGCTGACAACCGACGAAAACGGAAAGGCAGTCTCAGACCTCCTTCCGCTCGGAAAATATATTCTCCGCGAGCTTGCGGCAGACGATAACTACTTAAACGACAGCAAAGAGCAGATTGTGGAGTTGAAGTATCAAGACCAGTTCACACCGCTGATTTGGGGAAAGAATACCTTTGAGAATAAATACTATGAAGCGCAGCTTGATTTATCCAAGGTATTTGAAACCGCATTTAAGTCAAACGACTATCAGAAGCCGAAGGAAGGACAAGTCGTGAAGTTCGGACTTTATGCGGCAGAAGAAATCACCGCAAAGCATGACGGCGTTTTGAAAATCTTCTCAAAATCCATCAAGAAGGATACCCTCATGGATGTCATTTCCATCACCTATGAGGACGGAGGAGAAATCCTTGTAAACACGAAGCTTCCGGCAGGAAAGTATTATCTTAAGGAAATCGAAGCGCCGCAGGACTATCTGCTGAGCGACATCAAATATCACTTTGCGGTTGTCGAAGCGGACGGTGCAGACTATTCCGATGATGCGACCTTTAACTATGTCAGCCATGACGGCATTTACGGACGCTTTGTTCAGGAAGAAAAGAACCGCGTGAAAACCATCATCATGGTAGAAGCAAGACTTCCGATGCCGTCCATTACCATTGACGGAAGCGTCTATCCGCTGGATACCGATTTTGAAAGCGAAGACGGCAAAATCAAAATCTCCGCAAATACCGACTATACGGAAATCTTTGTGGATACCGTAAAAGACGATAACACGAAGATTACGCTGCCAAACGGCAAGGAGCTTTCGGTAAAGCTCGGAGAGTCGGGAAATACCTATGACTATACGGTTGATGGCGTGACAAAGACCTTTACCCCAAGAGGAACCTATACGGGCTACTATGCAGGCTATGAAGAGCTTTGGACGCCAATCGCAGGTGAGGATCTTACCACCTACACACCGGAGTTTACTTTAACCGGCGCAGGAACGGACAAGGCGGCAGTCATTCTGAATGCGAAGATTACGCATGAGCCTTCCGTCAATGTAACCACCGGAAACTTAACGCCGAAGGGAAATCAGATCTTTAAACACAGCGCAGTTCTTACCGTAAAGGATGATTTGAATCAGAATGTCATCAAGGAAACCTTTAAGCGCACTTCGGGCGGTAAGACAGTCACGGAGACGCTCGACCCATCGGGCGAAATCGTTTTAAATGCCAAGGATAAGGTTGTGCTTAATACCGCCTCCGGCGCAGTCGTTACCGTGAGCCTGGATAAATACGGCGTGGTTTCGGCAAAGATTGAAAATGTGCTTTCCCTTCTCTTTAACGAGGATGCTCACTCTGCGGTAACTTCCACGGGTGCTTTCAATCCGAAGGAAACCTTCGAGTTTTCCAAGAATGTCACGCTCGGAAGACAGGACACTTCCGCAGACAAGATTATGATTAAGCTCAATTCCGATAACCGCGACAGCTTTGCGGTGGAAAACGACCATGTACCGGAAGTCAAATTTGTCAAGGTGGATAAGAAGGACCCGAGCAAAAAACTTTCCGGCGCAAAATTCGAAATCTGGTCTGCAAAACCATCCGGCGAGTGGACGGTAGAGCCGGACGAAAAGCTCGGTACTTACACAACCGATGCAAAAGGTGAATTCATTGCAGAGCTTCCTTACGGAATCTATTTTTGGCGTGAAGTGCAGGCTCCAGCGGGCTACATCGCAGAAGATAACAATTATCACAGCTTCCGCATCATCAAAGGCGTGCCGCTTTATGAGTTCACGATTGCAAATGTACAAAGACCTCCGGATGGCGGCGGTGGCGGCCATTCCTATCAGGTTGAAATAAAGAAGGTGGATAAAGAAACAAGAAAGTCTCTTGCCGGAGCGGAATTTGAGCTTTGGAGCGCAAAACTTTCCGATGACGGCGCAACCTATGTTCCGGATAGAAAGCTTTTGGAAAAGAATCTTGTTACCGGAAAGTACGGTCTTGTCAGCGTTTCAGTATCCGGCAAGGGCAAGTTCTTCTATCGGGAAGTAAAGGCTCCTTCCGGCTATGAAGCCGACAGCGAGTTTCATCTGATTGATATCGGAACCTCCCTTGAGCTGATTACACGGGTAGAAGTGGAAAATGAAAAGACGACCATTCCGGAAGAGCCAGAGAAACCCCAAAAGCCGAAAAAACCTAAAAGACCGGAAAAGCCTAAAAAGCCGGATATGCCGATAAAACCACAGATTCCGACAGACGTGCCAAAGACGGGAGATCGTATGCCGCTTTATGCCTTGCTGCTCTTTTTGATTTTGTCGCTTCTCGGACTGGTATCTTGTAAATCAGCGCAGAAATAATAACGTTGAAAGGGCTTTTACAGGGCAAAAAAGTATGGTATACTTATTAGACTGTAAAAGCAAAGAATGTTAGAACAGAAAGGGGAAAATAGAATGAAGAAAATAATTACAATGATTTTCAGCGTAGTATTGATTTTTAGCTTGAGCGGATGCATGTATATGGGAAGCACCGTCGTGCTGAATGCTGACGGAACAGGAACCGTTGAAGCTTTGATTGAAGCAGAGAAGGAACCCTATGATCTTTTCCTTGAGAGCTTCGGCACTGACAGTGATGTTTTCGGAGAGGATAAACCAGAAGTTATCACAAAGGATGGAAAGGAATACTATCAGTTCCATCAAAGTGTTGATTTTGCGTCACTGAAAGACTTGAAAGAAGCTTTAGCGGAGGGATATGAGAATGTTATAGTGTCTGAAAACGGAATCCGCATTTGCATGCCTGCATCAATGACACAAGCCGACTACGATGAAGCTGAAGCCTACTACAAAGCGCTCGGGGCAGATATGAGTCAATTGATGAAATATGTAATGACTGTGAAAATGCCGGAAAAAATTACAGCAGTAAGCAGCATCGGCACGATTTCTGAAGACGGATATACCGCGACTTTTGAACTTGAGCTTAAGGACTTTGTCAAGAATCAGGAAATGATGGTATCGACAGCAAAAGAAGAGAACGCTCCGACGATAAGCGGAGTGAAAAACGGAAGCACATACAATAAGGCTGTGACATTCACTGCAAACGATTTAAGCGGAATCAAGACCGGTGTTTACCAAAAAAACAACGGAAAGGAAACTTCCTTTGATATCACGAAGAAGCTCACGAAGAACGGAAAATACACGGTTACAGTATCCGATTATTACGACAATGAAAAGAGCGTGACATTCACAATTAAAGATACGAAAAAACCAGTTGTTACAGGTGTTAAGAACAAAAAGACTTATATCGGAGCCAAGACGATTAAGTTCAAGGATAACTGCGGAATTTCTAAAGCAACTTTGAACGGCAAGAAGATTACAAGCGGTAAAAAAGTTTCCAAGAAAGGCTCCTATAAGCTTGTGGTAACGGATGTAAATGGGTTAAAAACAACTGTTTCTTTCAAAATTAAGTAGACAATCGATAGGTGCTGTGATATAATTAACAATGTTTTTATTACTTGAAAGGCAAAAGGACATTAAAAAATGGGAATTGTAGTTGGAATCGACATCGGCGGAAGTACCACGAAGATTGCAGGATTTGATAAGGAAACAATGCTGAAGTCGGTTCAAATTTCAGCGAGCAACGCGATTGCATCGCTGTTTGGCGCTTTTGGAAAGTTTTTGTACGATAATGAATTGTCGCTTGAAGATATTGAACAGGTTAATTTAACCGGTGTCGGATGCAGCGCAGTAGAGCAGCCAATTTACGGACTGCCGACATATAAGGTTGATGAATTTACGGCAAACGGCGTTGGCGGCGGATACTTCGCTCAGGGAAAGAAAGAATTCATGGTTGTGAGCATGGGAACCGGAACTTCCTTTGTAGGCGTAAAAGACGGAATTCCAACGCACCTGGGCGGAATCGGAATCGGCGGCGGGACGATTATCGGTCTGTCGAAGCTGATGCTGAACACGAACGATATTGACAAAATTCAGGAACTGGCATCAAACGGTCAGGTTGGACATATCGACCTCAGAGTCGGAGACATATCTGAGAAACCGCTTCCGGGGCTGAATCTTGAGGTTACAGCGTCAAACTTCGGAAAGGCGTCATCGCGTGCTACTTGTGAAGATAAGGCAGCGGGAATCGTTCATATGGTCATTGAATCGATATGCCAAACGGCAGCGTTGATTGCGCAGGGAACCAATATTAAGGATTTCGTTCTGATTGGGGCTCTCACCAATTTTCCGGAATGTGAATATGTCTGCCGCATGATTAAGACGATGTTCCCGGATTTGAACTTTATCGTTCCGAAAGACGGCGAATATGGAACTGCCATCGGTACGGCATTATCCGAAAAATGCTGCCTGAAGTATATTGGCGGCGCGAAATAAGGCTTGAATACATACGATACGAAGATGAAAAAGGGTCGGCAGTTTGCCGACCCTAAAAATATGCCTTTTATACCTATATTTTGTAATCTCCAAGCCCGTGCTGCGTGAGGATTTTCGTATTCTGAAATCCACAGTCTTTGGCAAGCTGCAATGCTTCTTTAAATGAACAGCTGATGGTATCGACTGCGTGGCTGTCGCTGTTTATCATGATATGTCCGCCTCGCTGATTGATTTCATTTAAAATCCATGCAGACGGGTAAGGGCTTGTGCGCCAGCCTCTGGAAATGGCGCCGGTATTGATTTCAAAAATCGGCTTGCCGTCAGCACCGGGATATTTTGCAGCATCGGTGAGCGGATATGTTTTGAAAATACTGTCAAGAGCGCTCTTGACTGCGGCCTGATACCGAGGATTGTTTTCGTCAAACCACGGGCTTTTTTCATTGAATTTTGTAATCAAATCGAAATGCCCAATGACCAGACAGCCGGTCACTTCCGGAAGCATGGAAACCGTCCGGTAATAGCGCTCGATAAAAGCGTAAGGGTCACCATCGAAATCCCCTGCAAACGCTTCTTGGATTTTTTCCACGCTCCAGTCGATATAGTAAAAGCGGCTGCGGTCGAAACCGTGGAAATTATCCGTGGAATCCGCAAGTGCATCCGGGAAGATTGCATGAACCGAGCCGATGGAGTAGTCGTAATCGGAGACAGGCTCATCTGAGCCGAAATCCTGCTCGATC
Source organism: uncultured Clostridia bacterium (assembly GCA_934233735.1). Taxonomy (GTDB): domain Bacteria; phylum Bacillota; class Clostridia; order Peptostreptococcales; family Anaerovoracaceae; genus CAG-238. Next base: position 269,347 of record CAKQGQ010000001.1, read on the forward strand.
CCGCATAAAATTAGAATCTCATCTTTATATTTTTCGCGGAGTCTGAGAATTTCGCTGCGATAGTCTTTTGTGCCCTCAAGGCTCATGCAGTAGCAGTCGTCATATGCCGTATAGCAGTGACCGGAAAAGCCGATAACTTTAAAGCCTTCTTTCATTGCGGCAAGTGTCATCTCTTCTAAACTTGCAGTTCCGTCACAAAGTTCTGTATGTGTATGGTAATTATATGGTATAATGTTCATATGCCTGTGGTCTCCTTTCATACAAAAGATTTTACCACAGGAGGAAAGGAAAATCTATAGTGGCAGAGATAACAAATTCAAGCCGAACACGACAGAACCGAACGAAAGATTGGGCAAAAGAGATTTTTCTCGGAATTTTGGCGGCAGTAACCGTAATCTGTATCGCAATCAGCGTGACGGTTTTATTCAGACCGCTGTATTATTTCGACATCGACAGGCTGAATATACCGGAAAACTCCGGGTTTACGCGGCAGGAATGCATTCGGAATTACGATACTTTGATTGACTATAATCTTCTGGGCGGGGAGCAAGAGCTGCAGTTTCCCGATATAGCGATGTCTATGCAGGGCAGAATCCATTTTGAAGAGGTAAAGACGATTTTTATGGCGGCGCAGATTATTGCAGCGGTGGGAGGCCTTTTCTTCACAGGACTGCTGATTTGGCGGAGAAAAACCTATCGCTGGATGAGGGGGTCGGTGATTACCTCGGCGGTGATCGCAGTGTCTACGCTTGCGGCGGTTCTCATCGACTGGCAGTGGGCTTTTGTCATGATGCATAAAATCTTTTTCCGCAACGATTACTGGCTCTTTAACCCTGCGACGGACCCGATTATCAAAATTCTGCCCGATACATTTTTCATGCATTGTGGTATGATGATAGTAGGAATTGTGCTCCTTATAAATATTATTTTTGAGATTGTATACAGAAAGAAGAGAAAAACATATGGAACAACTGACTTTTAAAGCTTTATTTTTCAGATATTATGACAGAAAGATTGCGGACGGGACGATAACCTTTTCGAGGATGGGTATGAGCAAAAACGACTTTACGAAGCTTTGCATGGAGCCGGACTTCATACCGGATATGGAGACCATCGAGCGTGTGTGCCTGAGCATGCAGCTGACGGAAGAGGAACGGGAGGCGCTTCTGGCATTGATTTAGCAAAAAAGCCTTTGCATTGCAGGACGAATCCGCCCGCAGCGCAAAGGCTCTTTGTTTTTTAGAATTAAACATTAAACAGGAAGTTTACGATGTCCCCGTCTTTCATTACATATTCTTTGCCTTCCGAGCGCAGGAAGCCTTTTTCTTTGGCAGCCGCCATAGAGCCGCCAACTTCCATAAATTTATCGTAGGCAATCGTTTCGGCGCGGATAAAGCCTCTTTCAAAGTCCGTGTGAATCTTTCCGGCAGCCTGAGGAGCTTTCGTTCCGCGTTTAATTGTCCATGCGCGGCATTCATCCTCGCCGGCTGTAAGGAAGGAAATCAGATTCAGCAGCGCATAAGATGCCTTTACAAGTTTATCCAAACCGGATTCTGTGATTCCAAGCTCTTCGAGGAACATGCTGCGTTCTTCATCGTCGAGCTCTGCCATTTCTGCTTCGATTTCAGCACAGATGACAACGACTTCGGCACCTTCTTCTGCGGCAATTTTGCGAACGGTTTCCACATACGGATTTTTACCGGCTTCCGCATCGGCAACGCCATCATCGGAGACATTGGCGACATAGATAATCGGTTTATAGGATAAAAGTCCGATTGTTTTCACATATGCGGCTTCTTCTTCGTCCAAATCCATCGAACGTGCATTTTTCCCATCGGAAAGGTGTGCATAAACTCTCTGCAGAAGTTCAAGCTCTTCTCTGGCGGACTTGTCGAATTTCGCATTTTTCTCCGTCTTTTGCAGGCGGCGTTCCATGACTTCCATGTCGCTGAGGAGCAGCTCGGTATTGATCGTATCAATGTCGTTTGCAGGATTGATCTGACCGTCCACATGAACGATGTTGTCATTTTCGAAGCAGCGCACCACATGAACGATGGCTTCAACTTCACGGATATGTCCAAGGAACTTGTTTCCAAGGCCTTCGCCCTGGGAAGCGCCCTTTACAAGGCCTGCGATATCGCAGAACTCAATGGTGGCATAGATTGTTTTCTTTGAATTATATATTTCATGAAGCTTGGTTATGCGCTCGTCGGGAACGGTAACCACGCCAACATTCGGCTCAATCGTGCAGAAAGGATAGTTGGCAGCTTCTGCGCCTGCCTTGGTGATAGCGTTGAATAAGGTGCTTTTGCCGACATTCGGCAGACCTACGATACCTAATTTCATTTCGTTTTCCTGTTCAGAAAGCCTTTGCGATATGCAGCAGGCTTTCGCCTTTCGTTAAATTTCATTTTCTCTTTGTTTGAATATTTCGTACAATTCTATCTTAGCATAAAAATACATGAATTTCAATTAGTTACGGTCACTTGTCGTCTATTTGCATTTCGCTTTGCAGCGAATTTCTTCTTTTGAAGAAAACATAAAGTGCAATGCCTGCGGCAATCAAGCCGAGGCTGATGAGCTGCGCCTGCCTTAACGGCCCGATCATCAGGCTGTCAGTCCGCAGTCCCTCCACAAAGAAACGCTCTACGGAGTACAGAATCATATATAAGGAAATAATTTGTCCGTCAAAGCTTCTCTTGTGGTTGTCGAACCAGAGCAGGAACCAGAACAGGCAGAAGCACCAAATCGATTCATATAAAAAAGTAGGGTGATAGCCGATTCCATCGATAATCTGCGCCCACGGGAGGTCGGTAGGTCCGCCATGTGCTTCCTCATTGAAAAAATTACCCCAGCGTCCGATTGCCTGTGCCAGAGGAATCGAGACTGCTACAAGGTCAGCTGTCTTCACGAATCCCTGCTTGTAGTGGCGGCAGACGAAATATCCCACGAAAAAGCAGAGAAGCAGTCCTCCGTGAACCGCAAGACCTCCGCCTCGGATGTCAAAAATTTTCGCGAGATTTCCGGCATAGTTGTCCCAGCTGAAAATAACATAATAAGCACGGGCACCGATAACCGCTGCTGGAATCATCCAGATTATCAAGTCTAATATAAAGTCCGGACGAATGTCGTGTCGTGGCGCGCGCCGGTAAGAAATCAGCGTTGCGAGTAAAAATCCGCTGCCGATTAAAAGGCCGTACCACATGACATCCAGACCGAACAGAGAAAAAGCCACTGAACCGGGTGAATGCATACAAAAAACTCCTTTGTCGATAATTTTAAACAATAAAAATATTATACAAAAAATAATCGGGTTTGTCACTCAAACTTTTTTGAAAAGCTAAGAAATTCCGGTGGAAATTCGCTTAGTTTCGTGGTAACATAGTATTCCTACAGAGCTGATGCAATTCGGTGAATCCGGAAAAAATTTTTTAAAAAAAAATTAAAAAATATGAAACTAAATGCATCATCATTTTATCTAATGATATGTAATCAGATAGAGAAGGGGGGCTCTCGAATGGCTGTCCGCGGAGCAAAAAGCGAAAAAGAGAGCGTGATTGAAAAAATACTGATTGAAAATTATGAAAAATACTATCGTTTGGCATATGGTTATGTACATAACGAGGCAGATGCCATGGATATCGTGCAGGAAGGGGCGTATAAGGCGATTCTGAAGTCAGACACCTTACGCGAGACTGCATTTGCAGCAACATGGGTTTATCGCATCATGCTGAACGAGGTATTTCAGTTTTGTCGTGAAAATACGAAGAAAAAGTCAAGGGAATGTACGGAGTCTGCAGGTTTGGGGGAACTTGCAGACAGCGAAAGCATGGCGTATATGGATTTTCTGGAACTTTACGATGCACTCGGAGATTTGGAGACAAACGAACGAGTGATTCTGGAAATGAAATATTTCGACGGACTGAAGCTTTGGGAAGTAGCGGAAAAACTGAATGTCAATGAAAATACCGTGAAGAGCAGGCTCTACCGTGCGATTGGAAAACTCAGAGCCGCAATGTCAAGGTAGGAGGCAAGATTATGAATGAATTTAGGAAAAACGACGGAAGTGCTGGTACGGATGTGCCGGAAGAAGCACTGGAAAAGGTAAAATATGCAATTCATACTGCAAAAACTGTGAAAACCAGACAGAAAAGACAAAAAAGAAGAAAATTTACGCAGATTGCGGTTACTTCTTTTGCGGTCTTGATTTTTGCAGTGCCGAATATCAGCGCAGAAGCGGCGGACGCTATGTCGGAAATTCCGATTTTGGGGCAGATTTGTGAGGCAGTTACTTTTCGTGATTACCATTACAGCAGCGAGCGCTTTCAGGCAGATGTCAAGGTTCCGGAAATCGTTGATAAGTCTGAAACTTTAAAGAGTGCAAATGCTGTAGATACGGCAAAAAAGAGCGATACTGCCCAGATTAATCAAAAAATCAATGATATTTCTCAGAAACTGATTGACGAGTTCAAACAGGAAGTGGAGAAGGATGAAGGCGGCTATTCGTCTCTGTATGTGAATTACGAAATTTTGCATACCACCGATGAATATTTCACATTGAAGCTCATAACTTATCAAGGAGCAGGCAGTGGATTCGAGCAGAACTATTATTATACGATAGATATAGCAACAGGAAAAGAGCTTGCGCTTGCGGATCTTTTCCCTGCAGGAAGCGATTATGTTTCACCGATCAGCCAAAACATTAAAAAGCAGATGCGTGAGAAGATGCGTGACGATTCAGGAACGATGTACTGGATAGACATTCCGAAAGACGCCCCGGTATATGAATGGTCATTCAAAAAAATTAAAGACGACCAGTCATTTTATGTGAATGCGGATGGCGAGCTTGTGATCGCATTCGACGAGGGAGATGTTGCGCCGATGTATATGGGATCGCAGGAATTTGTAATTCCAAAATCCGTAACGGATAATATTAAATAGACTACAGAAAATAAAAAGACATGAAGGGTATGATGATGAAAAAGAAGAAAAGGGTATTTTTAAATAGTTTATGCGTGGGTATGCTTGTATTGACGGTGGCACTCCTTTCAGGATGCGGCAGTAAAAGCTATACGCTGGATGAAGAAGGGCTTGCAAACGCATTTTTACAGGATATAAAATTTGACACTACGCTTTATCAGGTGCAGCCGGAGCGGGTCGGCGATTTTCTGACGATGGAGAACGCTGAAAAACAGATTTTATACATGGGAAACGGTGCTTATGCCGATTCGTTCGGAATTTTTGCGCTTTCCGATGAGAATGCGGCGCAGGCGGCGGTCGAGACCGTGAAGTCCTATTTGACCGATTTACAGGATTCGTTTCAGGATTATCTGCCTGAGGAAGCTGCAGAAATTGAAGGATCAGTGACGGTTCAAAAAGGTCGTTATGTTGTCTTTTGCATTTCACCGGATTCTGCAAAAGCGCAGGAATTGATTGATAATCACATAAAGGAAGGCGAAACGGACAGCGGTGACACAGAGCAGAAGCAGGAAGATGCAGATGTGAATACGGATGAGACTTCGCAAAACGACGAAGCCAAGCAGATGAGTATCAAGGCAGTAGGAGACTATCCTTCCGTCAAGGCGAGCGGCAAACTGAAAAGCTTCGGCAACGTTGTTGAAATCGGCGATGCGGGTTTTGAGCTGTATTCCTATACGGAAAGCGGGGCGAAGAAATATGCGGCTGCCGTGAATCGCGCGGCGGAAAAACTGGACGGAGTTTCAGATGTCTATGAGGTTTTGATTCCCTTAGGTTCCGGGGTTACGCTCCCGGATGAATATTTCGGGAAAATTCAGTCGAGCAACCAGCGAAAGGCTTTGGATAAGATTATTGAAAAGGCCGATAAGCGGGTCAAAGTCGTGGATTTATACGATAATCTGATGAAACACAGAGACGAGTATATTTACTATCGTACCGACCACCACTGGACTTCTTTGGGAGCTTATTATGGCTATGAGAAGTTTTGCGAAGCGAAGGGAATCATGCCGATAACGACGGAACGCCGGGAAACTGCGGATTTTGGAGATTTTCTGGGTTCCTTTTATAATGACACAAATAAGAGCAAAAAGATGGAAAAACATCCGGATAAGCTCAAAGTTTACAAGCCGATCAGCGCGGATTTGTCTTTGAAATATACGAGTCAGAAGGGCAGCACGGCGAAATGGGATGTGATTCACGATGTGAGCGACTACCCAATTGCAATTAAGTACAGCGCCTTTATTGCGGGCGATAATCCGTATACGGTTATCAAGAACAACAGCCTTGCGGACGGTTCATCCTGCGTTGTGGTGAAGGAATCCTTTGGCAACGCGCTGGTTCCGTATCTAACCGACCATTACGAAACGATTTATGTCATCGACTATCGCTATTGGGAGGGCGATTTGGCATCTCTCGCAAAAGAAAAGAAGGTTGATGACGTTATTTTCGCAAATAATCTTTCGATGATTCGCAGCGATTACTTGACAGGAAAACTTTCGCAAGTCGTTGGAAAATAACGGGTAAGGCACGAGGCACAGACTTTTGAAAAAAGAAAAATGAAAAAAAAGAAAGAAAAAATGAAAAAATCATTGACATTTTGATGAGAATTTGGTAATATAACTCTTGCAGTGATTTGGACGAAAAAGTTCGAATCGAGTGTGGCGGTGTAGCTTAGTTGGCTAGAGCGTCCGGTTCATACCCGGAAGGTCGGTGGTTCGACTCCACTCGCCGC
>CAKQGQ010000002.1 GCA_934233735.1 uncultured Clostridia bacterium
ATCCTGAGTTTGACACCTGAATTTTAGAGAGCATTGGAATTCCAATGCTCTCGTTGATTTTTGAAGTATCTTTTTTTGCGTCACTTTTCCTGTTTCTTCCTTTTCTGAGAAGAAGTAATGATTTTTTTCATGGTATCCTTTGGGATGAAGTCATAATCGGTTCGAAATCCGAAGCTTTCGTGTAAATCATCGGTCAAATCTGTCCTTGTATAATCCGGAACATAGCCTTCGCCGAGAAGCTCCCGCACCTTCATGCCGCGCAGAGTCTCACAGATCTGTTCACAGGAATAACTGCCGCGTAGTCGTTTTGCGAGGTATTTGTACAGCACCAGTGACAAAAAGCACGTCAGGAAATGTGCCTTAATCCGAGCATCGGTGCGAACGTAGACCGGTCTGGATTTAAATTCACTTTTCATGATACGGAAGCATTGTTCGATCTGCCATCTCTGATGGTTTGCGTTTGCGATCTCACTGGGCTCTTCATCTGCAAGATTGGTGGATATGGCGTAGAAACCATCAAAGCGTTCCTCCTGTCTAATGTACTCGTAATCAATGTCTTGCGTTTTCTCTTCTGCAACTTCTCCATCTTCGGTACAGCTCATCGTTTTGATAAAACGCCGAAAATCGTTGGCATTTTTCTTTGCGCAAACCTTTCCACTCTGCAATGCCTTTTGTGCACGCAGTACCTGCTTTTCGCGGATCTTGCGAAGATAGTTGCGGTACTTGATGGAGTAAGTAACAATCAGGCGTTCATCAAAATCTTTGTTATCAATCGGAAGCTCTTTGTAAAAGACAGCGTCTTTGTATTTTTCTTCGTCCAATTCGGTTAAGTTGTATTTGCGGTATTTCGCTTTCGCCCCCATCAGATACCAGCCGTCCGAGGCGAGTGCAGTCTGTTGCAGATCCGCTTTCAATTTTTTTAAAGATTGTGTGGTAATGTAGCTGCGACCTTGGATTGTGTTGTAGCGTTTGTTTTTGTGAGAGGAAAGCCCGGCATCTGTGCACACGACAAACTCTGACATGCCAAAGTCCTGAAGCATCTTCTTTTCCAAAGGCTGCATGGTGATCTGCTCGTTGGTATTGCCCGGCTCGATGCACATCGAGATTGGAATCCCTTCGCGGTCAATGAACAGTCCCATCTGTACAATCGGAAGCGACCGATTTTCCTTGCTCTTTCCGTATTGGCAAAGGGCGCCTGGCTCAGCATCCTCCATCTCAAAGAAAAAGTTAGTGCAGTCGTAATAGATGATGCCGGTTTTCCGTTTTCCAAGTTTTAAGGTATTCTGATAGAGTTTTGCTTGGATGTCATCAAAGTGATCCGCAAGGACATCCAAAGTCCGATACATCTGATGAAGCTCGAAGTCCGGCTGCTGTAGGAGTTCCTTGGAAAATTCGAATGTGCCGATTTTGGAACGAGGATTCAGAATTCTGCCATAGCAGAGCTTCTGCAGGATATCGCTAAGGTTGAAAGAAAAACTTGAATCCTTTTGGATAGAAGTACAGATTCGATCTAAGCTCAAATCGTAAAAGATCTTCTGCAGGAACAAGTATCCAACCTGAAAAGTATACTGATGATTTTTTGTGATCAGCTTTTTCTTGGAAAGCGTGAAAGAAACATCTTGGTTTTCTTCTTTTTCCTGCTGGGTTAAAAAAGCAGCACGTTCCTTTGCCCATTCCAACGGATCACGACCTGTTTTTTCACGAATTTCATGCTCGCTGCCGAGGTTTTCAACAGTAAGTGTGCGTTCAATTCCTTTAGTATCGTAGTAAGTTTTGATGATGTAGAAACGACGACCTAAATTAGACTTGCTGGTCCTGACTCTCATGCGGCACCTCCTGATAGGTTGATATATCTATATTATAGCATAAGACGCAAAGTGACGCAAGATAAAATTTTAAAAATTGACAAGAAAATTAAGCGTTTGCAACGCTTAGAGAGATTATTTAAGGACGGAGGTGTCAAACTTCCGGATATCATCGGTGGTAAAACCTAAAATGCCGCCCAGAAGCGCGCGATCCGTGCCATGGCCGCGATAGGTATTCGCAAAAGAACCGTACAGTGTAAAATCAACCTGTACGATTTCTTCATGGAAGAGCTGTTTTGCCATCAGCGCGATGGAAGCGGCTCCTGCTGTATGTGAACTCGACGGTCCGATCATGTTTGGACCGATTACATCAAAAAAACTGGTGTAACTGCTCATAAAGTCTCATCCTCCTTCGTTTTTCTCAGTATAACAAAAGCAGCGGGGGAACGCAAGGAAAACAGGATGCTTGCAGTTTCTGCCACTCTGCTTTATAATAAAAGAAAACGAAAAAAGGCAGGAAAGACCATGAACAATATCGGATACGATTTAACGGTTATCTTCGCACAGTTTTTTAATGAGATAAAATAAATGCAGCAGGAAACGGTTGCTTCGTTCCTGCTGCATAATAAAAGTAATATCTACAATTTTTCGACTTCTTCGGCGGAAAGCCCGGTTATCTTTTCAATGACCTCTTTTGCGATGCCTTCATCCTTCATGCTTTTCGCAATTTCGCGCTGTTTCTGTGCGGCACCTTCGGCGAAACTTTCCCGCTTCTGCTCGTTCAAAATATATTCGAATGTCATATATTTTTTCCTCCATTCGTCCGAATTGAACTTTCTGACACGCTCGTCAATCATGCGTGTCAGTTCCGAAGCCTCATTTTTCTTCGGGTCATTCAGATACTCATAAAAAGGCTTCAGTGCCTCCGGAACCTTCTCCGGAGAACATTTCGTGTTCAATACTATTGTATACGATAAATCGTCAAGCGGCAAGCCTTTTTCCACATCCCACGAACGGAAAAAATAGACAGGCTCGTCTCGTTTAAAACGGTCAAAGGTACAAATGAAGATGACATAACTTGGCTTGAGGTTTTCGTAAGACTGTCCTTCCTCCAGAAAGTCCAAATCCATGTTGGCGTGATAGTATCTTGCGCGTTTGTCAATCTTGGAATCGTTGTCAGTCTGCATCTCAATATCGGCCCAGAGTTTTGAACTTGCAACGAAGGCATCGAATCGCACACCGTGTGCATCTGTCTCTAACTTCAGCGTTTTCTGCGTTTCTACGCTCAAGTTTTCATCTGCACCTTCGTCAATTTCAGAGTTATCGATTAACGGATTGTCTGACTTTTTAAGGCGGATGGCTCCGATTTCTTCATTTGGCAGAATCAGTTCCAAAAGTGCTCGGCAAATCTTCGGACTTCGCATGACATTCATGAAGATTCTGTCATCCGTAAACGGTAGAAATTTAGGGGAATCATAGATGGAGTTGTCCTTATTATTTTCGGTCATAATTTATTCTCACTTTCCTAAGAGTTATGCTCGCGCGACAGCACACTCTTACCTTAAAGAAATATCGGACTTGCCATGGCATACATACAGAATCTGTAAGATAATAATAGCATAATATGGAAATATATGCAATACATATACTGGAATTTACTCTATAGAAAATTCCGACGGATTTCGACAAAATTCGACACGCAAAAGCCGAAAGGTAATCACACCCAAAAATCCTCCCAAACCCTCTAAAAATTTTACCCCTTTACAATGACTCCGGTTTGCGGTAAGATAGTGATGTAAATTTTGGAAAGGAAATGTACGCGAATATGGTAAATGGTTACGAAAATGTAAATAATTGGCACAAAACTTGCAACCAACCAACCAACCAACCAACCAACCAACCAACCAACGGACTGTATAGTTCCGTCCTTTTTGCGTGCACCGAAACTGAATATACAGAGAATACGAGACTTCTTTTGTCTGCAAGATAGCAGGGCAGAAGAGGTCTTTTTGCGTGCAGAAAATCAGGCATGCAGATAGATACAACTGAATAGCATGGCTTTTGTGGCAAATGCGCGACCCGAACAATCGGACACGCATTCTTGTTCGCTGAACAAGGGAATCGGGTGAGAATCCCGAACACGGAAGGAATCTCTTTTCTCCGTCTGCAGCCTATGAATCATAGAGTGTAAAGGAGAAGGCAGAATTCCGAAAGTAGCTGTATTTCTAAAGTATTGTTTTCCGTGCAGAGAAATTTGCACGCGGTGAAAACCGGTCATTGGAAGGGCTGTCATGGCTCCGAGAGAAGGCTGAAGCAATGCGTTTGTGCGAGGGAAAATCCTCCGCACATGAATAGATGAGTCAGAAGACCTACAAACCCCGAAACGAAGAATTGGCAGCATAGTGATAGCTTCCTATCCGCATACCTTTCGATTCCGCTTCGGAGCCAAGAGATACAAGACACAAAGGCGATGGTTATAACAATCATCGTTTTTTGATACATAAAATTCTTTTCATCCTTATGGGCGGTGCCGAAGGCTGACATCGCCCGCAGGGGCAGAGGATAAGACCACTACACAACAAAAGAGTGTTTACATAGATCATCGCAAGGGAGCGCAAAGCAGTCGTGCCGAGCTATCCCGAAGCGAAATACAAAGAAAGGAAATATGAAAAAGAATGAGAAAAACAAACAAAAATCTCACGAAACAAATCCTAACCCTCATGCTCGCCTTTGTCATGGTGTTTACCGGCATGGGTATCGGCAGCTGGGGCGTGGATACGGCTTGGGCAAATGATAGCGGTATAGGTTTCTTTATTAGCGTTGACATAGGTGGAAATGAAGAACAAATGCCCAAAATAGAAAGACTTGATGCAGAAAAAATAGAAGCAAGCCATAAAGGAAATGAAAATTACATTGTTGAAGTACCACTTGGGACGCAGCAGATTTATTTAAGATTTTCTGATGAAGGAGATTTTTCGGATGAATCAGCATATGTTGCAGACTACAATAATACCGCTGCGAAAAGATGCGTTTCAGAAACATATGTAAATAAGATTAAAGCAACATATAAAACTCCTCCAGGCAGTATTATTGCAAACCAATATAAAACTCAAAATTATCTCGATGGAAAGTATCAGGTTGATTTGAAAAATTATATAGTTAATCAACAATCTTATCCGGGTTATACATTTCCGACACAAGGCGAATGCTATCACCTGATAATATATAAAATTGCGAACAACCCTACTGCACCATCGGTAACTAAGGCTGTGAGCGTGCTGATTCAAGCGGGGAAAAAAGAAAGTACAACTATTACTGACGAACAGAAGAAGCCGCTTACCGATTTACTTGAGACAGTAACAGGAGTAAATGAGCAAAACTGGTATCGAGAAAACGATAGATATAATGGTAAAACATATAATAAGAAGGGATTTTGGAATGAGTTCACAGCTCAAAACGGACCACGAGAAATCGCACAATTAAAACTTGACGCAGCAACTACAGACGCTATGATTTCGTCAGCAGTTACAGAACTCCAATCCGCCATCGCAAACCTCATCCCGAAAAGTCAGCTCAATGCGACGAATTTGTATGAGGTGATACAGGAGTGTAAAGAGAACTGCCCGGATGACTACCTTGAATTCTTTACAAAAGCTACCGCAAAGAACCTCAAGGCAGCACTTGCCGATGCGGAAAAGTATTTAGCCCTGCTGTTTAACGAAGAAGCGACCGAGAAGAATCCAAACGGCGCAAACCAAACAGAAAATGTATATGGCAATCAAGGAAAAGCAGACGGTTATGCAAAGGCTTTAAACACTGCAAGGAGAGGGCTTGTTCATTTAGATGACTTTGCGAAAGCACAAGATGACGCAAGTCTGATTCAGGCACTTGCAAAGCGTTTTTCCATGACAGAAAATAACGGAAAATATACGGAGGAAAGCTGGAGTGCCTTTACTTCCGCAAGAGAGGAAGCCCTTACCTATGCAGCCGCACATCCGCTGACAAAAGATTCCACATATAGTGAAGTTGTTGGCTATGCGAGACATAGAAAGGCATTTAGTCAGGCGGCCTATGGACTGACAAGCAAGACAGAGGACGATAGGATTTCGGTAAGCCTTGTTTTCACCGATGACTATCTGCTCCGCAAGCCGTCTGCAAAGTGGAACTATTCGGAAGTCAGTCCCGGAAGTAAAACCTATACTTTAACCAAAGCGAAAGGCTATACTATAGCGGCTCTATTTAAGGAAGCAGGAATCAATCGTACCTCTTCTATCTACAATGGTCCTTTTGAAGCACAATGGGCGATTATGATTAATGATGAGACTCCGGCAGATTTAGAAGAGGTCATTCGCTTAAAAGACGGGGATGTGGTGCACTTTATCCATCGTCAGCAAGCACTGTATGAACCGGTGTATGGACTGGAACCGGCACCGGGAAGCTTGACTGTAGACTATTTAGGTGCCCTGCGCTTTGCGGAAACCGGAACGCAAGTCGCAAAAGCAGGCGAAGCACTTACGCTTCATGTCGAGCGCACAAGCGCAGCACTTGTAAGGTATACCGGAACCTATGAAGCTTTTGAAGGAGCGGAGCTTGCCGCATACGGACCGCAGAACGAGGATGGAAGCTATCCGGAAAAACCAATCTGGACAGGAAGCCTGACTGACGTAAGCGGAAAAGCCTCTCTGAAGCTTTATGAGACGGGAACCTATCTGCTGACCGCATTTGATCCGCGCGAAAATGACAACGAAGAACATATTTATCCATCTTTAAATGCTGCCGCACCGTATATCACGGTTTGCGTGGAAGAAGCAGAAGACAGCAGCGCAGTGAAAGCAGAGCTGAAGAAAGAACTGGATAAGATATATAACGACTGCAAGAGCCTTGACCCGGAATACAAAACAGAAAATCCGGGCTACTACAGCGATGAAAATGTCGCGGCAATCGAAAAGGCATATCACAATGCCCTCACTGTTTTAAATGATAAGGAAAGCACCGCAGCCGAAAGCTACAAGGCACAGCAGGAAGCAATTAAAGCCATCCAGCTGATTCAAAAGACAACAACAGAGGCATATGATAAGAGCCTTGCCGCTTTCCGTGAGAATCTGAATAAACTGCCGGATGATGTAACACTTATAACTAAGAGCGTGGAAAGCATTGTAGAGGCACTCATTAACGCTCACGAAAGCATGACACCTTACGCGCAGAAAAAACTCCTGACAGAGGTCGAACAAAAGAAATATGATCAAATCGCAGCCCTGCAGGGAAAACTCCCGGAGGCAAAGAAATATAAGCTGAACTTGGTTGTCAAGGCAGACGAAGCAGCACAAAGCACCATCGAAAGCGTCCTTGCTTATCTTCGCAGCAACCCTGCAACGCAGGATCGCGGCGTGCTTGGCGCAGGAAATGTTGCCAGCCTTCCGGTTTTAAAACCGTTTAGCTTCTTGTCCTATGACGCAAAGAAAGAAGCCGGAACAGAATTTGAAAATAACGAAGCAGACCCGCTGACGCAGATTCGTCTGATTTCCGACTTAAGCTACAGCGCATATTTCCAGACCAGAGACGGAAAAGGAACTTTCAAGGTTCCAAATACCAATGCAGTTATCACCGATGAAAATTTGGGACTGGAAGCCGTAATTGCTCCTGTGGATAAGGCAAGCTTTAATGACCACTATGAGGTCTCTGGTGGATTAACCCTTACCATTGACGGAAAAGCCTATGAACTGAAGAGTATTAGCTACGAAGGCCTGAATAAATCCGATGTTGCAGACGGAAAGCAGAGAGTTTATGATGCTTCCGCAGGGTATAAAGGAAAGAGCAACCAGTATGTCAATGTCGATTTCCTGACAGCGACAAAAGACTTCACCATGCCATATAACGATGTCACCATCACCTTAAACTGGGGTCCTGTGACAAGTGCAGCAGAGCTTCAGACTGCAAAGGAGGCTGCAACCAGCATTTTAAACGAAGCTTTTGCGGAGTATGAAAAGAATAAGACAAGCTACGGCAACAACTGGAGCAAGCTTGAAAAAGCATATACTGATGGAATTGCCGCAATCGGAGCCGCAGCAACCATCGACGAAGTTGCACAGGCAAGAAAAGACGCAATCACTAAGATGTCGAAGGTAACGAAACAGGGACAGACAGAGCCAAGTAAGGATGCTGTCGGCACCGTACATGTCATCGTTGAGAACACCACCTTCACGAAAGATAAGTGGGGCGGGAAGACCTATTGGGATGGCATTCTCGTCAATACCGATGTGGAAATCACAGCTAAATCCACGATGATGAGCTGCGTGGTCGATGCGCTGAACAGGTTCGGCTATGAGCAGAAAGGCGCAGAAAACAACTATATCTCCGAAATTAACGGACTTGCCGAATTTGACGGCGGCTCGCAGTCCGGCTGGATGGGAACCTTAAACGACTGGTTCAATAATGAAGGCTTTGGAAACTTCACCGTTGCAAACGGCGCACTCGGAGACGGAGACGAAATCCGCATCATGTATACAACCAAAGGCTACGGCGAAGACCTCGGCGGTTCATGGGCAAACTCCAACACCACGCTGAAAGACCTCAGCGTGAGCGGCGGAACCTTAACCCCGTCCTTCACAAGCGGAACTTCCGGAGGCAGCTATGACTATACGCTCCTTATCTCCGGAAAGACCGCAAACATCAAGGTAACCCCAACCGCGGCAAACAAGAACTTCTTAACCAAGATTTTCTTAAACGAAAAGGTAACCTCCAATGTACAGGGAAGCAGCTTCTATAAGCGGACGCAGTACATCCCGGTTACGGCAGGCGATACGATTTATGTGGGCTGCGGCGAAAGACGCTGGCCGTCGATGAACAATCAGGCAGGAAACACGCAGGCAAACGGCGGCACATGGTACGCATTAAAAGTGGTAAACAGCAGCAATGCAAAGGACACCATCGAAAAAGCCATCGCAGAGCTTCCTGCCGCAGACAAAATCAAAATCGGAAACTACAAAAACACGAAAGACGCAGCCAAAGACATCCGCGACCTGTATAACAGCTTAACAAGCACCGTACAGGGCACAATTGACAAGGACAAACTCGATAAGCTGAAAGCAGTCGAAGATAAGGTGAAATTCTACAGCGAAATCGACGATGCAAAGGCGAAGCTGAACGCCCTGACCGACAGCTCAAGCAGCAGTCAGGCTAAGGCAGCCCTTTCCGCATACGAAAAACTGACAAAAGAGCAGAAAGAATACATCACCGAGGCAGACGCAGCGAAGTTCAATGAGCTGGCGAAGAAGTACAATCTTTCGACCATCACAGGCGCAGCGGAAATGCCGGAATCCGAAGTCGAAACGACAGGAACGACAGGCTCAGCAGTAACGACTTCTCCGACCACCGTTAAGATGAGCGGCACAACCGCGACTGTAACGGTGAAAGCGGACAATCAGAAGGAAATCTTAAAACAGGCGAAGGAAAAGAAATCCGCACAGGTCGTACTCGCTATCGCAAACAGCGACGCGAAAGGTGCAGAGAAACTCGAACTGAACCTCGATAAGTCTTTCCTTGAATCCCTGCTGAAAGACACCAGTGCGAAACTCGTTGTCAAAACGCCGCTCGGACAGAAGACTTACGAGCGCGACGAGCTGCAGAAACTCGTAAACGAAACGACAGGCACAACCGTGAAAGCCGAAATCAACAAAGACAATGTTGACACGGCAGCAGAAGAGCCAACGGAGGACAACGCAGCTAACATCGCAAAAGCAAAATCCATTGTTAAGAACATGAAGCTCGTTGCCCGCTCTAGCAAGACTGCGAAGAAGAACATCAAGGCAGTCCTGAAGAATGACACAAAGGTCAAAGCTTCCATCAAGGAACTCAAAGACCTTGGCTTCACCGTGAAGTACCGCTTCTACCGCTCCACGAAGAAAGCAGGTTCCTACAAGTCCACCGTGACGAAGAAAACTGCTTCTTACACGAACACAAGCGGTAAGAAGGGAACGAAATACTTCTACAAAGTTCAGGTAAGAGTTTACGATGAAAACGGTAAACTCGTTGCAAAGACGGCACTCAAGCAGTGTAAGTATGCAAGCAGAACTTGGACGAAAGCGAAATAGCAACAATCCTTTTTTTGAAAAACTTGTATGTATGACGGTAATCCGCTCGGCAATGCGCCGGGCGGATTGCTGCATTTTGGAACATTTGTTTCAATTTGTAAAAATATGTATTGACAATATATGTAATATGATGTAAAATAGTGACAAGAATAGTACTATTCTCCTACAAACTAAAAAAGGAGAATTTTAGGATGAATAACAAAACGGAAACAACGCAGGAAGTAAAGAGAAATTACAAGGATTCTGTTTTTGTCACAATTTTTCATGACAAAGCGAAACTCATTGAACTCTATAACGCGCTCTTTGATACGAATTATGACGAAAGCGCGCCGATTGACATCGTAACGATTAAAGATGTCCTCTTCCGCACCCTGAAAAACGATGTCGCCTTTGTCTTAGGTGGCAGGTTTGTGGTGCTCGTCGAGCATCAGTCAACCATCAACGAAAACATGCCGCTTCGTGACCTCATGTACATATCCACCGTGCTGAAGCGCATGATTGATACAACGCAGCTTTATCGTGAAAAACGCCTGATGATACCACGCCCTACATTCGTGGTACTTTACAATGGCACCAAAGATTTTCCTGCCTATCAGGAGCTTCGCCTCTCGGATTCCTTCCTCGGCGAGAAGCAAAAAGACGAAGAAGATGCTTTACAACTCATCGTCAAGGTGTATAATATTAATACAGAGAAAAACTCAGAAATCCTAAGGAAATGTGAGACGCTGAGGCAGTACAGCCGCTTCGTGGAAATCATGCGAAGCTATAAAGAGGACAGCGAACTGACAAATGATGTGATTGTCGAAGTCCTTGAAAAGTGCAGGAAGGAAGGCGTGCTTACGGAATTCTTGGATAAGTACGGAACGGAGATTGTAGAGATGTTATTCAAAGAATTAACCAGAGAAGAAGATCTTGAAATATCGAGACTGGACGGGTATGAGGAAGGTGAGCGTGCCGGTGCTGAGCGCGGTGCGAAACAAGAAAAAATTGGAATTGCCAAGAAGCTTAAGCAACTCGGACTGAGCGTGGACGCAATTTCTGAATCGACAGGACTTACCTTGGAGGAAATCGCAGAACTTTAGCGGAAACCGGGGTACATTATTTAAAGACCAAATCGAAAAGATGAACACACGATTATTAGCACTCTATCAAAAAGAGTGCTAAATTTTTCTTTACTTTGCGTTTGAAAGGGTGTACAATGGGTATATAGAAAGTCGTGAGGGCATAATAAAGGTGTCTGAACAGATGAAAATGGAAGAAAATGTTTATGTTTGATGGAATAGGGGTGATGATATGAACATTGAAAAATATACACAGAATGCACAGCAGGCGGTTATGGACTGCCAGAACATAGCGATTTCCGAGGGACATCAGATGCTCGATGGAGAGCACCTTCATATGGCACTTTTGATGCAGAAGGATGGTCTGATTCCAAAGCTTTTGAAGTACCTGAATGTGGATCCGACCGCTGTGATTGCCGATGTGGAGGAACAGCTTGAAAAACTCCCGAAGGTTTCCGGTGCGGCGGACAATATGTATTCTTCCAGAAGACTTTCGCAGATTTTGATGAGAGCGGAGAAGATCGCAGAGGAATTCAAGGACGAATATGTCAGCGTAGAGCATTTATATATTGCATTGCTTGAGGAAAAGGGAACGCCCAGCGCAAAGATTTTTGCAAAATACGGCATTACAAAGAATAAATTCTTAGAGGCACTTTCCAAAGTAAGGGGAAATCAGAGAGTAACCAGCCAGAATCCGGAGGATAATTACGACGCACTGAATAAATACGGCCGTGACCTTGTGGAAATGGCAAGGGAAGGCAAGCTCGACCCGGTAATCGGAAGAGATGCCGAAATCAGACACGCAATTCAGATTCTTTCCAGAAGAACGAAGAATAATCCTGTGCTGATTGGTGAACCGGGCGTCGGCAAAACCGCAGTTGTAGAAGGCCTCGCGCAGCGTATTTTGAACGGCGATGTGCCGGAAGGACTGAAGGACAAGACCATTTTCGCACTGGATATGGGTGCACTGATTGCGGGTGCTAAGTTCAGGGGCGAATTCGAGGAAAGACTGAAAGCAGTCTTAAACGAAGTTGAAAAATCCGAGGGCAGAATCATTCTGTTCATCGATGAAATCCATAATATTGTAGGCGCAGGCAGAACCGAAGGCTCGATGGATGCGGGCAACCTCCTGAAACCGAAACTGGCAAGAGGTGAGCTTCACTGCATCGGCGCTACAACATTGGATGAATATCGGAAATATATCGAAAAAGATGCCGCACTCGAAAGAAGATTCCAGAAGGTGCTGGTTGATCAGCCGTCGGTGGAAGACACGATTTCTATCCTAAGAGGCTTGAAAGAGCGTTTTGAAATCCATCACGGCGTCAGAATTACGGACGGTGCTTTGATTGCATGTGCGACACTTTCTGACCGGTATATCAGCGACAGATTCCTGCCGGATAAGGCCATCGACCTGATGGACGAAGCGGCTGCAAGAATCAGAACCGAAATCGACAGCATGCCGTCGGAACTGGACGAAATATCCAGAAAGATTATGCAGCTTGAGATTGAAAAACAGGCACTCGGCAAGGAAACCGACAAAGCTTCCGCAGCAAGACTTGCGACCCTCGAAAAAGAACTGGCAGCCCTCAAAGAAGAAGATGCTTCCATGAGAGCGCAGTGGGAAAACGAAAAGAAGGCGATTTCCGAGGTCAAGGGAACCAAGCAGCAGATTGAAGAAGTCAAACGCCAAATGGAAGAGGCGGAGAGAAACTATGACCTCGAGAAACTGGCGCAGCTCAAATACGGGACGCTTCCGGAACTTGAGAAGAAACTGGAAGAAGAAAAGCAGAAGGCTGACAGCGTAGACGGCGGCGAAGCAAGACTTTTGAAAGAAGAAGTAAACGAAGAAGAAATCGCGGAGGTTATTTCTTCGTGGACAGGCATTCCGGTAAGCAAGCTTGTGGAAACCGAGAGAGAAAAACTTTTGAAACTCCCGGAAATCCTTCATCAGAGAGTTATCGGACAGGACGAAGCTGTTACGGCGGTTTCGGAGGCAATCCTCAGAGCAAGAGCAGGCCTCAAGGATGAAAACAGACCAATCGGTTCGTTCATTTTCCTCGGACCTACAGGCGTTGGCAAAACCGAACTTGCGAAAGCGCTTTCCGAGTCCTTGTTTGATACCGAAAGAAATATGATTCGTATTGATATGTCCGAGTACATGGAAAAGCACTCCGTCTCCAGACTGGTAGGAGCGCCTCCTGGATATGTTGGATATGATGAAGGCGGACAGCTTACCGAAGCGGTAAGAAGAAAACCTTACAGTGTTGTTTTGTTCGACGAAATCGAAAAAGCACATCCGGATGTATTCAACATCCTGCTTCAGCTGCTTGACGACGGACGTTTGACCGACAACCAGGGCAGAACCGTTGACTTTAAGAACACGATTATCATTATGACTTCCAACATCGGAAGCAGCGAGCTGATTGAAAACATGGATCAGGAAGGCAACATTCCGGAAGAAGTCAAAGACAGAGTAACCGGAGAGCTGAAGAATTACTTCAGACCGGAGTTCTTAAACCGTGTGGATGACATTATCGTATTCAGCGCCCTTACATTGGAGCAGGTTAAGAAGATTATTGACCTTGCTTTCAAGGCGATTGCAAACAGACTTGCGGACAGAGATATGACGCTTACGATGACGGATGCCGCGAAGGAGCTCATCGCAAAAGAATCCTACGATCCACAGTACGGCGCAAGACCGATTAAGCGTTATCTGCAGAAGCATGTCGAAAACGAACTTGCTTCGATGATTATCCGCGGCGATCTTGTTGACGGCGGCAAAGTTACCATTGACAGCGACGGCAAAACCTTGATTTTTAATGCATAATATGATAAAATATCTCTCTATAATTGTAGGGAGATATTTTTTTACCCAAAAAGAAAATAGGGAGATATTATGAGTTTTTTTGAAATTTTTATGATCGGTGTCGGACTTTCCATGGATGCATTTGCAGTTGCAATTTGCAAGGGGTTGAACATGAGAAAGTTAGACAAAGGTCAGACGCTTGTTATTGCATTGTTTTTCGGAGGATTTCAGGCACTGATGCCGTTTGTGGGATGGCTGCTGGGAAAACAGTTTGAGGCTTACATTACAAGCTTTGACCATTGGATTGCGTTCGTGCTTCTGGCCTTTATCGGAGGCAAAATGCTTTGGGATGTGTTCGGGAGTAAAAAAGAGGATGAAGCATATCAGACAGCGGAAAGCAGGCTGGACATAAAAGAACTCTTCGTGCTTGCGATTGCAACAAGTATCGACGCTCTGGCAGTCGGCATTTCCTTCGCATTCCTGCAGGTAAACATAGGCTCCGCAATTACGCTGATAGGCTGCACGACTTTCGTAATTTCGGCAGCAGGCGTTTTCGTCGGACATAAATTCGGAGCAAAATACGAAGATAAGGCAAGCCTTGCCGGCGGCGCGATTTTGATTCTGATCGGACTGAAGATTTTACTGGAACATTTGGGGATTTTAGGGTAACAAAATGGTTAAAGAGAAAGATATTTCAGAAATTTTAGATATTTTGGAGCAAAGCTATCCGGATGCGGAATGTGCGCTGCACCATCAAAATGTATTTCAGCTCATTGTGGCGGTGGCTTTGTCGGCTCAAACAACAGATAAGTCCGTGAATCAGGTAACTCCCACACTTTTTGAGCGTTATCCGGACGCAGAGACTCTTGCAGAGGCTGATGTTGAAGAAGTTTCCGAATACATAAAGAGAATCGGCATGTATCGTACGAAGGCAAAAAATATTGTTGCGATGGCGCAAAAGCTATGCACGGATTTCGACGGGCAGGTACCGGATAATTATGATGACTTAATCAGTTTACCGGGAGTCGGCAGAAAGACGGCGAATGTGGTTCTGTCGGTTGGATTCGGACAGCAGAGAATTGCGGTAGATACACATGTTTTTCGTGTTGCAAACCGCATCGGACTGGTTCATGAAAAGGATGTGCTGAAAACGGAACTTGCTTTGATGGACAGGATTCCGGAGGAACGCTGGAGTCGCACGCATCACAGCTTGATTTTTCACGGCAGACAGTGCTGCGATGCAAGAAAACCGAAATGTGACAGCTGTCCGATTATTTCATACTGCGAGTATGTCAATCAGGCTGCAAACAAGTAAAGAAACTTTTTGGCTTGCGTGGAGAGAAGACGGACAAAAGGCTACTTTCGGCGGAGCATGGATTTATAGGCATGAACCTGCGCGGCATCGGCACCCAGATCCGGATCCTTCGTCTGAAAAGCCTCGAAAATAGCACGATGCTCCTCCAATACCGTCGACATGAAGTCGAGGGGATAGCGCACGCCCATATTCGCATAACGGATTAAAAAATCATAGCGAAGCAGTGTCTTTTCGAGTTCTTTATTGTGACTGGCATTGTAGATGATAGCGTTGAAGCCATGAATGACGCGCTGGATTTTTTCAAGATCTTCGGTCGCTGCGTAGAACTGCATGAAGGTAAATGCCTCTTCAAGCATGGCAAATTCTTCGTCGGTAATGCGCTCAATCGCCCACTTGACACACTGCGGATACAGCAGACTCTTCATATAGTAGAAATCGTTGACATCACGCTGCGTAACGCCGCTGACGAAGGCGCCGCGGTTAGGAATCAATTCAATCAGGCCAAGACTTTGTAAGTCTTTCAAAATCTCGCGCACCGGAGTGCGGCTCATATGATATTTCTCGCAGATTTTCTGCTCGACAATTTGTTTTCCGTCAGGAAGCACCCCGGTCAAAATATCAATCGCAATCGTTTCGCATACTTTTTGGGCGGGGGTTTTGCTATCTTCGTATTCATTACTGATAAAGTCCAGACTTAACATGAGCGCGATTCCTTTCTTAGATAGAAAAAGAAAACACTTGAGCGTTCAAGTGTTTTTTCGTGGAGCTACCGGCCGGATTCGAACCGGCGACCTGCTGATTACGAATCAGCTGCTCTACCGACTGAGCCACGGTAGCATAAATTTGGCAACGGATTCATTATACTACATAGCCGGCAAAAAAGCTACTGTTTTTTTTATTAGAAAAGAAAAATTTTAAAAATCCGTTTTTTAGGATAATATTTACAATTTAATACCAATTCAGTCGAAAAAAAGAAAATATTCTGCAAATGAATAGAAATAAGAAAGCTTTTGTGGTATAATTCTTTATGTGGTTTTTTGCACATAGGACGCAGAAAAATCGCAGATAAGGAGGGCTTACATTATGGATGAAATGACAGTAAAAAGAATAGAAAATATTACCGCTGAAATTGCGCCGGAAATACGTACGCTGGCGAAAAACATCTTTAATAATCCTGAACTTGGGAAGCACGAAGTAAAAGCCTGCGAATGGCAGTGTCAGCTTCTTTCAAAATACGGATTTGAAGCCGAGAAGGGATTTTGTGATATTCCGACTTCTTATAAAGCTGTGTATAAAGGAAAGAAGCCGGGACCGAAGATTGCGATGCTTGCAGAGTACGATGCACTGCCTGTTTTGGGACATGCATGCGGTCATAATCTGATTGCTTCGATGGCGGTCGGAAGCGGAATTGCCATGCGTGAATTTGCAGACGAATATGGGGCAGAGATATATGTCATAGGAACCCCTGCAGAGGAAACCGACGGGGCGAAGGTGCCGATGGCAAACAAGGGAGCTTTCGACGAATTTGATGTTGTTATGATGGCACATCCTTCGTTTAAAGATGCAGAATCTATCAATACGATTGCGATGAGATGTATGCAAGTGGAATTCCACGGAAAAACCGCACATGCGGCTGCAGCACCTCAAGAAGGAATTAACGCTCTTGATGCAGTGATTAATTTCTTTAATCTGATGAATGCATTCAGACAGCAGACGAAGCCAGATTCGAGAATACACGGCGTTATCCTTGACGGTGGTGTTGCGCCGAACATTATTCCGGATTATACAAGAGCACTTGTATATGTGAGAGCTGCCAAGATGGCTTATGTAAATGAACTTCATGCAAAACTCTGCGACTGTGCTAAGGGAGCAGCGATTGCAACAGGCTGTACTTATGATATTACCGAACCGGAAATTGCGTTCAGGGACACATGCAGCAACAGATACCTTTCCCGTATGGTTGCGACAAACCTTGAGAGACTGGAACATGATGTGATGCATATTGATGCTAAAACCGTTATTCCAGGCTCTTCCGATCTTGGAGATGTCAGCTACCGCTGTCCGGCTGTGCAGCTCACCTGCGGTATGAATCCAAAGGGCGATAAAACTTATTACGCGGCTCATACGAAGGAATTTGCTGAACACGCAGGAAGTGATACAGCAATTGACAATGCGCTTGATTTCGTAAGAGCCTTTACGATGACTGCCGTGGAACTGATGACCAATCCGGAACATTTAAATGCAATCAAAGAAGAATTCAAGACGGTAGGACAAGAAACATCAGCAGATGAGAGACTGCCGCTTTAAGAATAAAAAAACAGGGAGGCGTAAAAATGGATAAGTATTTGGAAATGAAAGAAAAGATTTTTGAAAGAATCAATGCGAACTGGGACGAGCTCATTGCGCTGAATGATGATCTTGCTGACCATCCGGAAATCTCCGGACAGGAGTTTGAAACATCGCGCAAAATCGTTGAGCTTCTGAATCAAAAAGGGTTTGCAACGGAGTATCCGTTTGACGGAATCCAGACAGCATTTAAAGCGGTATACGGACCGAATAACCATAAATATAAAGTGGCGATTCTTACTGAATATGATGCACTGCCTGACATCGGACACGCATGCGGACACTGTGTCAGTGGTTCTATCAGCGTACTTGCGGGAATTGCGATGGCTGAACTTCAGGATGAACTCAATGCGGATATCCATGTCATCGGAACACCGATTGAAGAAACCGACGGAGCGAAGACCAAGATGGCTGAAGACGGTGTCTTCAAAGATTACGACATGGCAATCATGATCCACTTATATGACCAAAATCTTCTGTACTGTAAGCTGAACGGTCTGATTTCCTATCAATATAACTTCCACGGAAAATCAGCGCATGCTTCCGCAGCACCATGGGAAGGAAAGAATGCACTCAATGCTGCACAGCTCATGTTCCACGGTGTGGACATGCTCCGTCAGCATGTAACTCCGGACGTAAGAATGCACGGAATCTACAAAGAAGCCGGCGTGGCTCCGAACATCGTTCCGGAGGAAGCAAGCGTACATTTCTACATGAGAGCGCTCGATAAGCCTTATCTGCAGGAAGTGCACAGAATGGTAGATGACTGCGCGCGCGGTGCTGCGATTATGACGCAGACAACTTGGGACACTTTCCGTGTTGACGCAACTTATGACAGCCTGAAGAGAAATCCGGCAGGTGAAGGTGTAATGGAAGAAGTATATAATGAACTTAGAATCGATATCAACGGAGACCACGATAAAATCTTCGGCTCTTCGGATATCGGAAATGTAAGCTTCGAATGCCCGGCATTCCATCCGACGCTTCAGATTGTAGACCGAGGCATTGCAATTCATACAAGAGAATTTGCAGATGCGGTAAAGACACAGAGAGCGCATGATGCAATCAAGCTCGGTGCAGAAGTAATTTCTCTGCACATTACGAAAATTTTCTCTGACGAGGAAAAGATTAAAGCAATGAAAGAAGATTTCGACAAACAATAAAAACAACCGTTAGCGAAGACATACAGCGAAGAACTGCAGGAGACTCCGAAATGGCGAATAAAACAAAACATGCAATCAAGGAAGCACTGGTGAGGCTTTTGGACGACAGACCCTTTGACAAGATTTCTGTTAGAGATTTGGTAGATGCGTGTGGAATCAGCCGCAACACCTTTTACTATCATTACCACGATGTTTATGAAGTACTGGAAGATATTTTTGAAGAAGAAACCAGAAAAACAATCGGCGATGCCGATTCGTGGGATTTATGGGAAGACGGAATTCTGCAGGCTGTGGAATTTGCGTTAAATAATCGAAGGGCGGTTTACCATGTATATCATTCGCTGAATCGAGAAGAACTCGAACACTATCTTTATAGGGTGGTGGGTTCTTTAGCGCATGAATTTGTCAGCCAGCAGGCAGCAGATCTCAATGTAAATGAGATGGACATCAAGCTTCTGAGCGTTTTTTATAAACACGGCGTAGTAGGCCTTTTCTTGGAATGGCTGGACAATAATATGAGAGAGGATCCGGTTTGTTTAATCAGCCGTATGGGATTTCTCATGCGCGGAACGATACGACGCTGCTTGGAAAAGACGGTAAACGAACAGGAAATCAGTTAAAACTATACAGACGACAGAAAAGGAGGGTGCCGCAAGGAATCAGCGGCGCGGACTTTAAAATGAAACATGCAGTAACTTATGATCTGTTAAAAACAGATACGAGAACGCGCGCCAGAAGAGGCGTGGTTCACACTCCGCATGGAGATATTCAGACGCCGGTTTTCATGCCGGTCGGAACGCAGGCAACCGTAAAGGCAATGCGGCCGGAAGAGGTAAAAGAGATGGGTGCGGAAATTATCCTTTCAAACACCTATCATCTTTATCTGAGACCGGGGCATGAAATTGTCAAAGAAGCAGGAGGCCTGCACAAATTTATGAACTGGGACAGAGCGATTCTGACAGACAGCGGCGGTTTTCAGGTGTTTTCACTTGGAAAACTTCGCAAAATTACCGAAGAGGGTGTGAAATTCCGCTCTCACATTGATGGTTCAGCGCATATGATTTCCCCGGAAAAATCCATTGAGATTCAAAATGCGCTTGGTTCAGACATCATGATGGCATTCGACGAATGCGCGCCTTACCCGGCGGACAGACGCTATGTGAAAAATTCGCTGGAACGTACCACCAGATGGCTGAAGCGCTGCAAGGATTATCATCAGGACTGGGAGAGACAGTCTTTGTTCGGAATTATGCAGGGCGGCATGTATAAAGACCTGAGAAAGCAGAGCGCGGAAGAAATCGTTGAACTCGACCTTCCGGGATATGCAATCGGCGGACTTTCTGTCGGAGAGCCGAAGGAACTCATGCTGGACATTCTCGATGACTGCGTGGACTATCTGCCGCAGAATAAGGCAAGATACCTGATGGGTGTCGGAACACCGGATTATTTATTCGAAGGCGTGGAGCGCGGCGTGGATATGTTCGACTGCGTGCTTCCGACGAGAATTGCGCGTCACGGGCTTGCAATGACTTCACACGGAAGAGTTAATATCAAGAATGCGAAGTATGAAAGGGACTGGGAGCCTTTGGATACCGAATGTGACTGCTATACCTGCAGAAACTATTCCAAAGCTTACCTGCGCCATTTATACAAGGCGGACGAAATGCTTTCCGCAATGCTTCTTTCCAATCATAACCTGCACTTCCTGATAAATATGATGGGAAACATACGCAAAGCGATTGAAGAGGATCGTTTCTTAGAATATAAAAAGGAGTTCTATGACAAATATGGCAGATTTTAATATGAGCAATTCTGAGAATGCTGTGTGGGAAGTGTGCCCACACAGCGAGTTTTGCGGCGGCTGTATCTATCAGGGAGTCAGTTATGCAGATCAGCTTGCCGAAAAGGAAAAACAGGTCAAAGAACTGCTCGAGAAAAAAAGTGTACAGCCGGATAAGCTGGATGCGATTGAAGGCTGCCCAAGTCAGTACGGCTATCGCAATAAGATGGAGTATACTTTCGGCGATTTCGTCAAGGACGGTGAGATTTCGCTGGGAATGCATCGGAAGAAGAATTTTATGTCCATCGTTACGGTTGACTGCTGTCAGCTCGTGGACACGGATTTCAATATAATTCTGCGTGCGGTGCTGGACTTTGTAAAGACGAGAAATTATCCGTTTTACCATAAAAAAACGCACAAGGGCATGATGCGTAATCTCATCATACGAAAGGGCGTCCGGACGGAGGAGCTGTTGATAAATATCGTGACATCTTCCGAGCCGGGCTTTGATGAAGAGGCGTTTTTACAGATGCTTTTGGGACTTGACCTGAACAACCGGATTGTCGGTATTCTCCGCACGGTCAACGATAACCTTGCAGATGCGGTAAACTGCGACGAATTGCGGACGCTTTGGGGCAGAGATTATTACATGGAAAAGATTTTAGGGCTTGATTTCAAGGTAAGCGCATTCTCGTTCTTCCAGACGAATGTCGAGGCAGTAGAGCGGCTTTATACGGAGGCTCTTGCGCTGGCGGATTCTTTCGAAGGAAAAACCGTGTTTGATTTATAC
Organism: uncultured Clostridia bacterium; assembly: GCA_934233735.1. Taxonomy (GTDB): domain Bacteria; phylum Bacillota; class Clostridia; order Peptostreptococcales; family Anaerovoracaceae; genus CAG-238. The sequence continues at coordinate 21,157 of CAKQGQ010000002.1, forward strand.
TGCGGAACAGGGACAATCTCACAGGTTTTGGCACTTAAGGCTAAAAAGGTGCTTGGGATCGAACTTGTTTCCGAAGCGGTGGCTGCGGCGCGTGAAAATGCGAAAGCCAACGGTCTTAACAACTGTAGTTTTATCGCAGGAGATGTTTTTGAAGTTTTAAAAAATGTGGAAGAAAAACCGGATGTCATCGTTGTTGACCCTCCAAGGGTGGGGATTCAGCCAAAGGCACTTGATAAAATCATTGCCTACGATGTTCCGGAGATTGTGTATATTTCCTGCAATCCCAAGACGATGGCAGATAATCTGAAATATGCGGAGTACTACGGATACGACTGCAAATACTTGAAACCGTTTGATAATTTCCCAATGACAAAGCATATCGAGAGCATCGCATTGCTGAAGAAGCGTTAATTTATGTGATGAATTTGTGAATTTTTTACTAAAAAACTCTTTACGAAATGTGTGAAAAGGTATATTATTGTATAGAAATAAAGACAGTTGCGTCATTCGTTAAAAAAATAGAATGACGAAGGGAGAAATTTTATGAAGGCAAAAGAAATTCTAAAAGATTTGGTTGCCATTAATACGATTGCAGATAAGGACAACCGGCTGATTATGGATTACATCGGCAGCTTCTTGGAAGCTCAAAAATTTACCGTAACAAGAATGAAAAATCCGAGAACCGAAAAGGAGGTCTTAATCGGAATGTACGGAGAAAATCCGGCAATCGGCTTTTTAGGGCATACGGATACTGTGGACATTACAGACGGGTGGGTAACGGACCCGCATGATTTGACCGAGAAGGACGGTGTGCTTTACGGACTGGGTGCATGTGACATGAAAGGCGGAATTGCGGCTTTTTTGGCGGCAATTGAGCAGACTGACCTTGAAAAACTTGAAAAAGGTTTGGCAGTATATTGTACCTACGATGAGGAAATTATGTTCGGCGGCGTAAAAGATTTAGTTGATGCCGGAACAAAGTTCCCTCCGCATGTTATCATCGCAGAGCCTACAGACTTAATTCCGATGATTGGCTCCAAGGGTCTGCTTGAGTATATCTTTACTTTCAAAGGCGTAACAACACATTCCAGCAAACCGATTGACGGAAAAAGCTCGAATAAAAACGCGGTAAGGTTCTTAAACCGCATGATAGATTTCGAGCAGGAACTCAGAAAAACACCGAGTCCTTTCTTCGGGGTTCCGTATCCGACAATGAACATCGGTATTATCGAAGGCGGTACTTCGATTAACAAAGTACCGGATAAGACAACCGTATATCTTGATTTTCGTATTTGCGATTCGGAGAGGGAATATCCGCTTATCCGAAAAGCAGTCGATGAAGCCATTGAAGATCTTGACGGCACATACGAGATCATTAATGATATAGCCTCATTCCGGAACAACAGCGAGCTTGTTCATGTTTATGAGGAAGAAACGGGAAAGAAAGGGCAGCCTTTCTTTGGAATTACAGAGGCATCTTTCTTCGAAGGTGACCGCGTCATTCTCGGCCCGGGACCAATGACCGCACATGAAGCAAATGAACATATTACGGCAGAATCTCTGGAAAAGACCACGGAAATCTATGCAAATATGATTCAGAGGCTCTGTGCCAGATAAATTCAGTTTATGATTCGTTATACTTATTATAAAAAAATATAAAAAGAAAAGGAGGACAATTATGAGTAACGGTCCAAAGCTCGGCGAGAAGAAGAAAAAATTTAATCTTCCGCATACATTTGTTATTTTATTCGCTATTATTGTAATCTGTGCGATTCTTACGTGGATTATTCCGGCAGGTTCTTTTGATTACATGGAAAATGCAGATGGAAGACAGGTTGCAATCGCAGGTACCTGGCATGAAGTAGATGATGTGGCTCCGGTAGGCCCTTTCAGAGTATTCGAACTTGTATATGAAGGAATGGTTAATGCAGCAGACATCGCATTTCTTGTTTTCATTACCTATGCCTCGGTGGTATTCATTATTAAATCGGGTGCGTTTGACGGTGCGGTTGCGGCACTTCTGAAAATTTTCAAAGGTAAAAGTTCCTTGATCACAATTCCGATTTTTATGCTGTTAATCGGTCTTGGTTCATCCACAATCGGCATGTTCGAAGAATGGCTGCCGTTCATACCGGTATTCGCCGCAATCTATGTCGGCATGGGTTATGACGCGCTGGTAGGTCTGGCAGTTGTAGGATTTGGCGCAGGTATGGGATATTCCGGTGCTATGATGAATCCTTTCACCGTTGGTATTGCACAGGGCATTGCAGAAATTCCGTATATGTCAGGTACCGGCTACCGTTTGATCTGCCACCTGGTAATGTGGGCTGTAGCTGCTGCATTTGTAATGCGTTATGCTTCCAAAGTTCATGACAATCCGGAAAAATCATATTTATATGGAACAAAAACGGAAGAATTGATGAAATCCGAAAGCGGCATCGATGTAAGTACATTAGAATTTGGATTGAAGCAGAAACTCGTATTAGTAGACCTCTTAGCTACAATCGTTGTTGTAGTTATCGGTGTAATCAAATTTAGCTGGTATTTCTCCCAGATCTGCGGCGTATTCCTTATCATGGCAATCGTCTGCGCAATCATCATGAGATGGGATCTGAATACAATCGGAGCAACTTTCGCAGCAGGTTTCCAGGATGCTACAACCGCAGCAATGATGGTTGGTATTGCTCGTGGTGTTAAACTTGTACTGGTTGAAGGCGGTATCATTGATACGGTTGTATATGGTTTTACACTTCCGCTTTCACACCTTCCGATTTGGCTGTGCGCAGTTGCCATGCTCGTTATGCAGACATTGCTCAACTTCTTCATTCCGTCCGGTTCCGGTCAGGCTGCAGTTTCCATGCCTATCATGGCTCCTGTAGCAGACCTTCTTGGCCTTACGAGAGATACGGCAGTTCTTGCATTCCAGTTCGGTGACGGCTTATCCAATATCATCTGGCCTACGGCATACGCTGCAGTAATTGCAGGTCTTGCAGGTGTTCCGCTTGAAAAATGGTGGAAGTTTGCATTCAAACTGTTTGGAATCATCATTGTTGTTCAGGCAATTTTGATGGTAATAGCCGTAGCAATCAATTTCGGCGGCTAAACCACGAACAAAAAAATCGAATCATAAAAATGCAGAAAGTAAATCTTTTCTGAATCAAAGACCGCTCCGAAGGGGGCGGTTTTTGATTGACCGCAAAATTACAGAAAAAGTACAAATCATTACAATAAAAGTATTATTTTTACATTTGATATTGCATATCTTGAAAAATGGAATATAATTCAATTAAATACAAAATATTTCATGTGGAGGTATATGAATGAATGGGAAAATGAGTTATGATGATTTTAAAAATGCAGTTGTTAGCGAAATCAGGGACTTTTTGCCGCAGTCTTATAAGAATTGGGAAATCAGTTTAAAAACAATGTATAAAGTCAATTTTGCTCAGGATGGGCTTGTGGTGATGCCGCCGGAAGAAGATACGAAGAATGAAATCTGGCGTACACCGACCATGTACTTAAAAGGATACTATGAAAAATTTCAATCGGGCGAAAATTTCAACGAGATAATGAAACAGATAACAGCAACGGTAACGAAGTATAGCAAGCCGTATAAAATAGAAAAGGATTTTTTTAACCCGAACGAAGAGATAATCGTCTTTCAGGTTATCAACCGAGAGAAGAATAAGGAGCTGTTAAAAAATCTGCCGCATCGGGAAATTTTAGACTTAGCGCTGATTTATCGTATTGTGAGATTCTGCAAGACAAGCAACATGATGAGTTGTATCGTCACTTATGATATTTTGAAAGAACTGAAAATGAATGAGGAAGAATTATACGAGAACGCAAAAAGACAGACAGAGGTGATTTTAAAGCCTAATTTGACGGCTCTGATGCCGCCGCTGTATACTCTGACGAATAAAAAGTTAATCTGGGGTGCCTCATCCATTCTGTTCCCTGAAAAATTGAAGGAACTGGCGGAAAATTTGGAAAAAGATTTGTATCTTTTACCGTCATCCCTGGATGAGATGATGGTGCTTCCGACAGACTATACGTCGGCAGAAGAGGTTCACGATATTCTGCTCCAGGCAAACAAAGAAGCTGTCACGGAGGAAGAATGGCTGTCCGACAGAGTTTATATCTATTCGAAAGACAGCAACGAGATACACTTCGCTCACGATGACAGCCCCGAGGCATATATGTCCTAAGTAAACTTAGTTTGCATTTTCGCCGTTATCCAGGAAGGTAATGATGGAGCCGGCGAATTTTTCCTTTGTTTTTTCGGTTACAGCGCAGTAGAGCATACCCATGCTGCTGTTCTTTTCATAGAAGACATTGCAAGGGGTCGTTTCTACCGCATCTTCAACAATCATTTCCGAGTCACCGGTAAATGCAGTAAAAGCCTCTTCGAAATCTGCAAGGAGGGCAGATGACGCGCCGCCTCCGCTGAATATTTTATAGGACTTCGCTTGACGGATTTTTACATTACAAAGTCCTGCAATCGTTCGATAAGAATCATGGATTTCGTCGAGCAGTTCGTCCGAGCAGCTCATCGAACTGAGTTCAATTGAAAGCTGTGAATTTTTTGTTGAAATTTTACCGATGTTTGTAAGAGCAAGAACCGTGCCGTCATCATCTTTGTAGTAGATGCCGTTTGGAGCTGTATACATAAGACTGACAATGTTCTCCGTTTCAGTTTTCGTAAAGACTTTTTTCGGAATCTTTACTTCTTCGTATGTGTAAGTAATGTCCGGATAGTCTGAGGCATACTTTTCGTTAAACTTTTCGATAGCATTATCCATACGGCTGCAGAACTTTTCCTCGTCGGAAGCATTTATCACAACTGTCATGGACGCGTCAGCCGGCATGGTATCTGCACTTTGTCCTCCATGAAAAGAGGAAAGCTCAAACAGCAGGGAAGTGGATTTAAAGTTTGCAAGCAGATTACCAAGCGTTTTAATCGGATTCGGCAGGGCGTTCATTTTATTTCCCGGAAGCTGCGAAGGTACATTTTTAATTGATATTTTATATGCCTTGTCATGGGACGGGTCGCAGCGCTTGAGTTTGTCGGAAATCAGCAGGCGTTCATAGCCGCCGGTCGTAAGCGAAACCTTAGAAGTACCGGATTTTCCAATAAAGAAAAGCTCGGTATCATTGGTAAAATACTTTTCCGAAGTGGTTTCGGCTCCAATCATGCTCCCTTTTTCAACCGGCATGAATAAAACCTGAAAAGCTCCGTGATTCTTTGCATTTTTTGCAACTGTCAGTGCAGTTGAAACTGCGTCGAGATAGGACAGCATATCGGACGCATCATACTCACAGGCAACGATAACCGGCTTCCGATCTTTTAAATCCTTCGAAGTCGCCTTTAATGAGAAGATGACATTATTATTTTCGTCCTTTTCGGCATTGATATTTTTGTTTGAAGCCCAGGAAAGCAGATAGTCGGCAACTTTCTCGTTGGAACTGAGTGTATCAAGAGAATCTGCAAGGTCTGTCCGGTAAGCACTGAGCTTATCACTTACGATTTCCTCCAGCGTTGGTTCATCCGTCTGATTCGCGCGCACGAAAAAAATGCCTCCTGCAATACAAGCGATGACAAGCACGATACCGATTAAAATATAAATAATTTTTCTTTTTTCAATTTTCCCCATTTTGTGAACCACCTTTTTGTTTTCAGTCTTTCTTTCCAAATTTGAAAATGATATAATGTACTATAAATAGTGATATACAAAAAAGAGTATACCACAAAAAGAAAGAAAAGGAAAGTGAAGGTAAAATGAAGAAAATCGAGATGGAAAGAATTTTTTTAAGAGAAAGCACCTTTGACGACTGCAGATTTTTTGCAGAGTGGGAGCAAATGGATTCGGTAACCGAGTTTTTTACTATCAGCAAGGGACGTGACTATGAAGAAGTTGTCACAGAATTTATCAAAAGAAGCGAAGACGCGGATAAGCTTCAGCTTACGGTCTGTTTGAAAGAAGAGGAAAAACCAATCGGCAGAATTTACATCAGCAATATCGATGATCATTATGATTCGCTTGATATTACGAGAATTTATATTGCAGACAAGAGCATTCGCGGAAAAGGGCTTGGTGAAGAAGCTCTTAGGGCGGCGCTCGCACTTGCGTTTGAAGAGATGAATTTAGAAAGAGTTACACTCGATCATTTTACCGATAATAAAATCGCTTCAAAACTTTATTTGAAAGTCGGATTCCAATATGAAGGAGTTATGCGCCACGGCGGGAAAAAAGACGGCAGGTATGTAGACCTTCATCTGATGTCTATGCTTCGTGATGAATATTTTGCGAAGAAAAATGCTTGACAGACTGGACATTTAGTAGTATAGTTACGATATACATACTACATATAGTGGTCTGCTTGTATATAGAAAAGACAGAACAAGAAAGAAGAGGGAGAGGTTTCGTACATGGACAGTATCAAAAAAATCATTAAGAGAGACGGCAGAATGGCAGACTTCGATGTCGAGAAGATTGCGGACGCTATTTTCAAGGCTGCGCAGGTTTTGGGCGGACGCGACAGAGAAATGGCTGTATATCTGGCAAAGCAGGTAGAACTTTATCTGCTCGAAATCTGCCACAATCAGGTTCCGACCGTAGAACAGATTCAGGACGCGGTGGAAAAGATTTTGATTGAGAACGGGCATGCGCGCACGGCGAAGGAATACATCCTTTACAGAGCGGAGCGCACCAGAGTCAGAAGCATGAACACCAAGCTGATGAAGATTTACGAAGATCTGACTTTCAAAGAAGCAAAGGAAAACGAAATCAAGCGTGAAAACGCCAATATTGACGGGAATACTGCCATGGGAACGATGCTGAAATACGGCTCCGAAGGCGCGAAAGAATTCTATAAGATGTATGTTATCGACCCAAAGCATACGAAAGCACATGAAGAAGGCGACATCCATATTCATGATATGGACTTTTATACACTGACGATGACCTGCTGTCAAATTGATCTCGTAAAACTCCTTAAAGGCGGATTCTCGACCGGACACGGACATTTGAGAGAGCCAAACGACATTGAGAGTTATGCAGCGCTTGCATGTATTGCAATTCAGTCGAATCAGAACGACCAGCACGGCGGACAGTCGGTGCCGAACTTCGATTACGGTATGGCTCCGGGTGTTAAGAAAGCATATAAACGCCTTTATGTTACCAACCTTGGAAAAATGCTCGACTTCCTCGAAGACATTGAAGACGGCGTGGAAAGAATGAAAGCACTGGAAGGAAAAATCGAGCATGAGCACGGCGTATATCCTTGCATGGCATGGGACAATAACTACATGGAGCTTGAACTGGAAGAGCTCAAGAAGATCGTTCCGGAAGAGGAAGCACACAAAATGCAGGCTCGCTCCAAGAAATTCGCCGATAAAGAAATCAGAAGGAAGACTTATCAGGCAATGGAAGCCTTCATCCATAATCTGAACACGATGCACTCCAGAGCAGGCGCACAGGTTCCGTTCAGCTCGATTAACTACGGCACTGACACCTCTCCGGAAGGCAGACTTGTCATGGAATGCATTATGATGGCAACCGAGGCGGGACTTGGAAACGGCGAAACGCCGATTTTCCCGATTCAGATATTTAAGGTAAAAGAAGGCGTAAGCTACAACCCGGGAGATCCAAACTACGATCTGTTTAAACTGGCATGCAAGGTCTCCGCAAAGCGTCTTTTCCCGAATTTCTCATTCCTCGACGCGCCGTTCAACAAGCAGTACTATAAAGAAGGCGACCCGAGCACGGAATGCGCCTACATGGGATGCCGTACGCGTGTTATCGGTAATGTCTATGACCCGACCAGAGAAATCGTAAACGGCAGAGGAAACCTCAGCTTCACTTCGATGAACCTGCCGAGACTGGCAATCAAAGCGAAGGGCGACATTGATTTGTTCTTCGAACTGCTCGACAATACGATTGATATTTGTATCGCGCAGCTTTATGACAGATTTAAGATTCAGTCGCAGAAAAAGGTTAAAAACTTCCCGTTCCTGATGGGACAGGGGATTTGGCTGGACTCCGACAAGCTCGGTCCGGATGATACAATTGAAGAAGTGATTAAGCACGGAACACTTACTGTCGGTTTCATCGGGCTTGCAGAGTGCCTGAAGGCTCTTGTCGGCGCACATCACGGAGAATCGAAAGAGGCACAGACCCTTGGTCTTGAAATCGTAGGCTATATGAGAAAGAGAATGGACGAGCAGTCCAGAAAGACGGGACTCAACTGGTCTCTGATTGCAACGCCGGCAGAAGGCCTTTCCGGTCGTTTCGTACGAATTGATAAAGAAAAATATGGAATTATCCCGGGCGTTACAGACAGAGATTATTATACAAACAGTTTCCATGTTCCGGTATATTATCCAATTAACGCTTTTGAAAAAATACGCTTGGAAGCACCTTATCACGAGCTGACAAACGGCGGACATATTTCTTATATCGAACTGGACGGTGATCCGCTGAAGAATCTGGATGCGTTTGAAAAGGTTGTAAGATGCATGAAGGAATCCGGAATCGGCTACGGCTCTATCAACCACCCGGTAGACAGAGACCCGTGCTGCGGCTTTACGGGAATCATCGACAACGAATGTCCGCAGTGCCACCGCAAAGAGGGCGAGGGAGATGTCGGCTTCGAGAGAATCCGCAGAATCACAGGTTATCTGGTTGGAACGATGGACCACTGGAACAATGCGAAGGCGGCGGAAGAAAAGGATAGAGTAAAGCATGATCTCAACGCAGAATTTGAAAGATTATAATACGATTCGGCTTGCGGGCGTTGTCCGGGAGTCGATTGTTGACGGACCGGGGCTTCGCTTCACGGTGTTTTGTCAGGGCTGCCCGCACGGCTGTGAGGGCTGCCACAATCCCGCGACACATGATTTTGAGGGCGGGTACGACTGCGAAATCTCGAAAATCATCGCTGCTGTAGACGAAAATCCGCTTTTGGACGGGGTTACTTTCAGCGGAGGAGAACCCATGTGCCAGCCGGAAGCGTTTACGGTGCTTGCCGAGGAGCTGAAAAAAAGAAATCTGAATATTATGGTCTATACAGGCTATACTTACGAGGAACTTTTGAGGCTTGTGGAGACGAGACCGGCGGTCGGAAAACTGCTGGAGCTGACGGACTATCTGGTAGACGGACGGTTTATCCTCGCACAGAGGGACTTAACACTCCCGTTTCGTGGAAGCACGAACCAGCGGATTCTCGATATGAAGCAGACACTCGCAGCAGGAAAACCGGTTTTGGCGGAAAAATATTTATAAATCTTCGTGATATTTGAAAAAACTGCTTGAAACAGGGCTTATCTTGTGTTATAATGTCTTGTGTTCGAGTGTGAACAAATGACACAAATTAGAGAAACAAAATTGCGTTAAGCTTAATATACTAAAGGAGGTGCGGTAGATGTCAAGAAAATGTGAAATTTGCGGAAAAGGTCAAGTATCTGGAAACAGCATATCCCATTCCGTAAGACATACAAGAAGAAAATGGAACGCTAACATTCAGTCTGTAAGAGTTGCTGATGAAAACGGAACAGTAAGAAAAGCAAATGTATGCACAAGATGTATCAGATCGAATAAAGTAAACCGTGCCATTTAATAGGATGAAAACGAAAATCCGCAGAGGGAATCTTTGCGGGTTTTTTAAATTACATTATCCACGAGAGGGGGAAGAAAGATGTTAGACACAATTATTGTAAACGGCAGTTATCCTGATTTTAAGACGGGAGAAATGAAGAAAGCCAACATTGGAGTACAGGATGGAAAAATCGCCTATATCGGAGCGGAAGTTCCTGAAGCAAAGGAAACCATCGACGCATCCGGCAAAGTCGTTTCCCCGGGTTTCATCGACATTCATATGCACGAGGAAAATTTCCGCAAAGAAGGCAGAAAATTTGTCATTGCAAGAATGATGATGGAGATGGGCGTTACGACAGCAGTCGGAGGAAACTGCGGCGTTATGTATCAGCCGCTGTCAGAGTTTAAACAGACAATTGAAGACCTTGGAGGAAGCCCTGTAAACTATGTTATGCTTGCCGGATATAACCAGTATCGTACGGCAATGGGCATCGGCAGATACGGTCATCCATCACAAAAGCAGATGGATGAACTTGCAGGGATTATGAAAAGAGAATTGGCAGAGGGAGCCTATGGTATCTCCTTCGGCATCGAATATGACCCGGGCATTACCTTTGATGAAATGCTGAACGCTGTCAGAGTTTCAGATAATCCACATCTTTTAGTGTCCGCGCATTACCGCGACGAGACGAAGAAGAATGATTTGTTCCCGGTAGAGGAAATGATCAGATTTGCACTGGAAATCCCTCAAAAATTCCAGATTTCCCACCTTTCGAGCTGCTCAGCAACCGGAAGCATGAAAGAGGCGCTGGAATGCATCAACGCTGCGATGGAAAAGAATCCGCGCCTGAACTACGATACCTATCCATATAATGCGTTCTCAACGGAAATCGGTTCCGCGGTTTTTGAGGACGGCTGTCTGGAAGGCTGGGGAAAGGATTACAGCGATATTCTGCTGACGGATGAGCCGTTTAAGAATGTTTACTGCACAGAAGAAATCTTCAGAGAAGCAAGAGAAAAATATCCGAAGATGCTGGCAGTTGCAGCGGTTATGAATGAGGATGAAATCACAGCGGCAATCGTGAATAAAAACGGCATGGTCGCAAGCGATGCGATTATCAATAACGGCGGCGGACATCCGAGAGCTGCGGGAACTTTCCCGAGAGTTTTAGGAAAATATGTGCGTGAAGAAAAGGCGCTTCCGCTCATTGATGCGCTTCGTAAAATCACCCTTGAACCGGCTAAGAGACTGGAACTCGACAGCAAAGGCAGAATCGAAGAGGGCTGCGATGCAGACATCACAATCTTTGACCCTGAGACAATCATCGACAAGGCAGATTTCACGCAGCTTTCCCGTCCGGAAGGCATCGAATGGGTTATCATAAACGGAAAACCTGCGATTGCAAACGGACAGACAGTCAGCGAGCAGGAAGGAAAATTTATCTCTTTTTTAGAGCAGAAATTTAACTAAAAGATACGAAATAAGTTTGCGTTTTCGCTTGAAATTTTTCGGGCAAGTTGGTATAATGCAAGTAGATTCGTTATAGAAAAGGAAAGAGGACAGCTTTTTGTGACTGACGGAAATGCGGAGAACCGCAAGGGAGCAAGAAGTTTCAATGCCGACCGTCTGGGCGTATTTGTTCCCGCGCAGGGGATGAATGCGCCCATTTTTTGTTCAAAAAATGGAGGATAATATATGAAAAAGATTGGGATTATCATGGGTTCAGACAGCGATCTTCCGATTGCTGAAAAGGCAGCCGAAAAATTAGCAGAGTACGGGATTGCCTACGAAGCCCATGTTTACTCTGCGCACCGTACGCCCGAGGAAGCGGTCAAGTTCGCCAAAGACGCCCGTGCAAACGGATTCGGCGCTTTGATTGCGCTGGCAGGAAAAGCCGCGCATTTAGGTGGCGTCATCGCAGCCAACACGACACTTCCGGTCATCGGCGTACCGGTGAAGTCATCGCTGGAAGGCATGGATGCGCTTTTGTCGACAGTCCAAATGCCGCCGGGCATTCCGGTAGCAACCGTGGGAATTGACGGCGCTGTCAATGCGGCAATCCTTGCGGCTGAAATTCTGGCAGTGTCCGATGAAAAGCTTGCGAAGCTGCTTTTGGAAAAGCGCATGGAAGCAAAAGAAGCGGTTTTGGAAAAGAACCGCAGAGTTGAAGAAAAACTAAACGGAGGAAACAATGAATAATTCAAAATCAGACAGCTATGCAAAGGCAGGCGTGGACATCACAGCAGGATATCGCGCCGTGGAACTGATGAAAACACATATTGCAAGAACAATGACGAGCGGAATGCTTTCCGGCATCGGAGGCTTCGGAGGACTGTTCGAGCTCGATTTAACCGGAATTACGAAGCCGGTGCTTGTCAGCGGAACAGACGGCGTGGGAACGAAGCTGAAACTTGCGTTTTTGATGGATAAGCATGATACCGTCGGAATCGACTGCGTGGCGATGTGCGTCAACGATATCATCTGCTGCGGCGCGAAGCCGCTGCTTTTCCTCGATTATATTGCCTGCGGAAAGAATGTCCCGGAAAGAATTGCAGAAATCGTTTCGGGAATCGCAGAGGGATGCGTGCAGTCCGGCGCGGCGCTTGTAGGCGGTGAAACCGCAGAAATGCCGGGATTTTATCCGGTCGATGAATATGATCTTGCGGGATTTTCAGTCGGCGTGGTTGATAAGGCTAAGATTATCGACCATAAGACGATGAAAGAAGGAGACATCGTAATTGCGCTGCCTTCGAGCGGCGTTCATTCCAACGGATTCTCCCTTGTACGCAAAGTTTTCGACATCGAAAATGCAGACATCCGCACGCCGCTTGCAGAACTTGACGGAAAATCCCTTGGCGAAGCGTTGCTTGCGCCTACGAAAATCTATGTAAAGCCGATGCTTGCGCTTTTCGAGAAGGTGCAGGTCAAAGCCGTTTCACACATCACAGGCGGCGGATTCTACGAGAATATTCCGCGCAGCATTCCGGACGGACTTTGCGCGAAGATAAAAAAGGACAGCGTACGCGTTCTTCCGATTTTCGATTTGATTGCAAAGACAGGCGAGATTCCGGAAAGAGACATGTTCAACACCTTTAACATGGGCGTTGGCATGAGTGTGGTCGTTTCGGCAGAAGACGCGGAAAAAGCACTTGCAATACTGAAGGAAAACGGAGAAGAAGCCTACATCATGGGTGAAATCGTCTCCGCATCTTGCGGCAGCGAAAAGGTGGAATTATGGTAAAAGCAAGGATTGCGGTACTGGTATCGGGCGGCGGCACGAATCTGCAGGCGCTGATTGACGCGCAAAGCAGCGGCATTCTGAAAAGCGGGGAAATCGTGCTTGTCGTTTCAGGAAACGAAGAAGCCTATGCGCTTACCCGCGCTGAAAAGGCGGGAATCCGGGCAGAATCGGTATCGTATAAAAAATGCGCTTCCCAAAAGGAGTTTGAAGAGAAGATTTTGAAGCTCCTCAAGGAGGAAAAAATCGATTTAATTATTTTGGCAGGCTTTTTGAATATTTTGACGGAGGGCTTCACCGCGCAGTATCCGGAACGGATTCTCAACATTCATCCGTCTCTGATTCCGTCGTTCTGCGGGAGAGGCTTTTACGGACTGAAAGTACACGAAGCGGCACTTGCTTACGGCGTAAAGGTGACCGGGGCGACCGTGCATTTTGTCAACGAAGTTCCCGATGGCGGACGCATTCTCATGCAGAAAGCGGTTTCTGTTGAAGAAGGCGATACACCGCAGACCCTCCAAAGACGCGTGATGGAGGAAGCAGAGTGGGTACTTCTTCCGGCTGCTGCGGAAAAAGTGTGCCGTACGATAGTGGAAAACAGAAAGGACGCAATATGAATCGATACGAAAAAAACTCTCTCGCGGAAATTTTGCGGGGAAACAGCTATCCGGGAAGAGGAATCGTCTGCGGGAAGAGCGCGGATGGAACGAAGGCAGTTACGGCCTATTTCATCATGGGAAGAAGCGAAAATTCGAGAAACCGTGTTTTTGAAGCCAAAGAGGAAAATGTGACCATCTATCCTTTTGACGCTTCCAAGGTGGAAGACCCGTCCCTCATCATCTATTCGCCAATCAGAAAGCTGGATAATCGTCTCATCGTGACAAACGGAGACCAGACGGACACGATATATAACTTTCTCAAAGACGGAAAGAGCGTAGAAGAAGCACTTGCGACAAGATGCTTCGAGCCTGACGCGCCGAATTTCACGCCAAGAATCAGCGCAGTTATGACTTTCGGAGAGACGCTTTCCTACCAGATGAGCATTTTGAAGAGCATGGATGCGGAAGGCGGGGAGTGCGCGCGCTATTTCTATAACTACACGGCAGAAGCGGGACTCGGTCATTTCATACATACTTATGAGCGGGACGGAAATCCGCTGCCGACTTTTTGCGGGGAACCGCGGAGAATCGAAATCCCGGATGACATCGACATTTTTACGGATGAGATCTGGGAAAACCTGAATGAAAACAATAAAATTTCGCTTTTTGTGCGGTTTGTGAGCCTTCTCGACGGGGCGAGAGAAGACCGCATGATAAATAAGAACAAATAATTTTGCAGGGGACGAAAATGAAAGAATATGAATTGAAGTACGGATGCAATCCGAATCAAAAACCGGCAAAGATCTATATGGAAAACGGGGCAGAGCTTCCGATTGAAATTTTAAACGGAAGACCGGGCTATATCAATCTGCTCGACGCGATGAACAGCTGGCAGCTTGTAAAGGAAATCAAGGAAGCTTTAGGGCTCTGCGCGGCGGCATCTTTTAAGCATGTCAGCCCGACCTCGGCGGCGATCGGCGTGAAAATGAACGAAAACCTGAAAAAGGCAGTCTTTGCCGATGATATACCGGGACTGGACGAATCACCGATTGCAACGGCTTATGCCAGAGCCAGAGGAACCGACCGGATGAGCTCGTTCGGTGACTTTATCGCGCTTTCGGATAAATGCGATGTGACCTGTGCGAGGCTGATTGCACGCGAGGTTTCCGACGGCATCATTGCGCCGGACTATGACGAAGAAGCTCTGGAAATTTTGAAAAAAAAGAAAAAAGGGGCATATAATATTATAAAAATTGATACCGCTTATGTCCCTGCGGCTGTGGAGAAGAAACAGGTCTACGGCATAACCTTCGAGCAGGGCAGAAACAATCTGAAAATTGATGAAACCCTGCTGAATACAATCGTAACCGAAAATAAGGAGCTTCCGCAGGAAGCAAAGCGGGATTTAATCATCGCATTGATTACACTGAAATACACGCAGTCCAATTCGGTCTGCTTTGCGGCGGACGGACAGGCAATCGGCGTGGGCGCCGGGCAGCAGTCGAGAATCCACTGCACGAGACTTGCGGGCGATAAGGCTGACTTATGGCATCTGCGCCAGAGCGAGAGAGTTCTGAGACTTCCGTTCCGCGAAGATGTGAAAAGACCGGAAAGAGACAACGCGATTGACATCTATCTTTCACAGGACAGCGATGATGTGCTGGCGGACGGAAACTGGGAGCGTTTGTTTACCGTAAAACCGCAGCCGTTTAGCAAAGAAGAGCAGCGGGAGTATCTGGCGAAAATCAAAGGCGTCTGTCTGGCATCCGATGCTTTCTTCCCATTTGGAGACAACATCGAGAGAGCTGCAAAGAGCGGCGTTTCCTATATCGCGCAGCCCGGCGGTTCGATGCGGGATGAAAATGTGATTGAAACCTGCAATAAATATCATATGACGATGGCGATGACCGGAATCCGGCTCTTCCATCACTGATTCCGGGAGGTGGATAAAATGAAAATCATGGTAGTAGGCGGCGGAGGAAGAGAGCACGCCTTAATCAAAAAAATCAAGGAAAGTCCGAAGGCAGAGAAAATTTACGCGCTTCCGGGAAACGGCGGAATCGCGCAGGACGCGGAATGCGTGAATATTAACGCGAAAGATATCCCGGGCATGGTGAAATTCGCAAAGGAAAACGAAATCGACTTTGCAGTTGTCGCGCCGGATGACCCGCTGGTTTTAGGTGCGGTCGATGCGCTGCAGGAAGCCGGTGTGAAAACTTTCGGACCGACGAAGGCTGCGGCAATCATTGAAGGAAGCAAAGCCTTTTCCAAAGACCTGATGAAAAAATACAAAATTCCGACGGCTGCATACGAGACCTTTACGGATATGCAGGCGGCACTCGATTATCTGGATACACAAAAAGCGCCGATTGTGGTGAAAGCAGACGGACTTGCGCTTGGAAAGGGCGTAATTCTGGCAGAAACAATTGAAGAAGCGAAAAAAGCGGTCGCCTCGATGATGGAGGACAAGATTTTCGGCGAAAGCGGAAGCAGAGTTGTCATTGAAGAATTCCTGACCGGTCCTGAGGTGTCAGTTCTTTCGTTTACGGACGGAAAGACGCTGGTACCCATGATTTCCTCCATGGACCATAAACGCGCTCTGGACGGCGATATGGGCCTGAATACGGGCGGCATGGGAACAATCGCGCCGAACCCGTATTATACGAAAGAAATTGCCGAGCAGTGCATGAAGAAAATTTTTCTGCCGACGATTGCGGCGATGAATGCGGAAAACCGTACCTTCACGGGATGCCTGTATTTCGGTCTGATGCTGACGGCGGACGGTCCGAAGGTCATCGAATATAACTGCCGTTTCGGCGATCCCGAAACGCAGGTTGTACTTCCTCTTTTAGAGAGCGACCTGCTTGAAATCATGCTGCGTATCTACGACGGAACTTTGGACGAGGCAGAGGTGAAATTCAGCACTGACAGCGCATGCTGCGTGGTTATGGCTTCCTCCGGCTATCCTGCGAAGTATGAGACAGGCTTTGAAATTACAATGCCTGAGGGCCAAAATATCTATGTTGCCGGAGCAAAGCTTGCAGACGGAAAGCTTGTGACATCCGGAGGAAGAGTTTTAGGTGTAACGGAAACCGCACCGACTCTTGAGGCGGCGATTCGAAAATCATACGAAACCGTTTCAGAGGTAAAGTTTGAAAACGCATTTTACAGAAAAGACATCGGCGCTCGCGCTTTGATGGCGGAAAGGAAGTAAGAATGGTTTACAGAATTTTTGTAGAGAAAAAACCGGGACTGGCGCACGAAGCGGAAGCGCTGCTTTACGACCTTCGTGAGGTTTTGCGGGTAGAAGGACTGAAGGATGTTCGGATTTTCAATCGATACGATGCAGAAAACATAAGTGAAGAGCTGTTTGAATACGCGGTGCATACCGTTTTCTCGGAGCCGCAGATTGATAAGGCGGTTCGGAGACTTCCGGAGGCAGACTGCATCTTTGCGGTGGAATATCTTCCGGGACAGTTCGACCAAAGGGCCTCCTCGGCAGAGGAATGTATTCAGATTATTTCCAAGGGCGAAAGACCGACGGTCAGAACCGCCAAAGTTTACGCTTTATATGGAAAGCTGACAGAAGAAGCTGTTTCAGCGATTAAAAAATATGTGATTAACCCGGTAGAAGCAAGGGAAGCGGAAATGACGCTGCCGCAATCGCTGAAGCCGGAATATGAAATCCCGCAGGAGGTGGAAACCGTTGAAGGCTTCACCGACCTTACAGAAGCAGAACTTGCGGAATTTATCAAAACACGCGGACTTGCAATGGACACGGCGGATCTTTTGGAATGCCGGAAGTACTTCCGCTCGGAAAACCGCCAGCCGACGATTACGGAAATCCGAATGATTGACACCTACTGGTCGGATCATTGCAGACATACGACATTCAATACGACAATCGACCATGTTGTCTTCGAAGACGGCATGCTGCAGGAAGCCTATGAGCGCTACCTCGGCATCCGTGAAAAACTCGGACGCACGAAGCCGATAAGCCTTATGGACATCGGCACGATTGCCGCAAAATATCTGAAAGCGCAGGGCAAGCTTTCCAAGCTCGACGAATCCGATGAAATCAACGCCTGCACGGTGAAAATCGAAGTTGAGCACGATGGCAAAAAAGAAGACTGGCTTTTGCTCTTTAAAAATGAAACGCACAACCATCCGACCGAGATCGAGCCGTTCGGCGGCGCAGCGACCTGTATCGGCGGTGCAATCCGTGACCCTCTGTCAGGGCGTTCCTATGTATACGGTGCAATGCGTCTTACCGGAGCGGGCGACCCGCTGACCCCGGTAAGTGAAACACTTGCCGGCAAGCTTCCGCAGAGAAAGCTCGTCACGACGGCTGCGGCAGGCTACAGCTCTTACGGCAATCAAATCGGACTTGCGACCGGACAGGTTGATGAAATTTATCATCCGGGCTATGTTGCCAAGCATATGGAAATCGGTGCAGTTGTAGGTGCCGCGCCTGCGGAAAATGTAATAAGAGAAACACCGAAGGCAGGCGACAAGGTGATTCTTCTTGGCGGCAAAACCGGTCGGGACGGCTGCGGCGGAGCGACAGGCTCTTCCAAGAAGCATGACAGCTCGTCCCTGGAAAACTGCGGAGCGGAAGTGCAGAAGGGCAACGCGCCGGAAGAAAGAAAGCTCCAGAGACTTTTCCGGAATCCAACTGCTTCTAAAATGATAAAACGCTGCAACGACTTCGGTGCGGGCGGCGTTTCGGTTGCGGTCGGAGAACTTGCGGACGGACTGAAAATCGACTTAAATCGCGTACCGAAAAAATATGAAGGGCTGGACGGAACGGAGCTTGCGATTAGCGAATCGCAGGAAAGAATGGCGGTCGTCACATCCGCGGAAGATGCGGAGCGTTTCATTGAGCTTGCTGCATCCGAAAACCTGGAAGCTACGATTATCGCGGAAGTAACCGAAGAGCCGCGTCTTGTCATGTCATGGAACGGCAAGACCATCGTTGACCTCTCCAGAGCATTTTTGGATTCCAATGGGGCAGAAAAACGTATCGATATTGTAACACCGAAGGCACAAGATTATCAAAAAGAGGCAAAGAAAGCCTCACTCAAGACGCGGATTGAAGAAATAGCGGAGGATTTGAACTGCTGCTCCAAGCGTGGACTTTCCGAAAGATTCGACTCGACAATCGGCGCGGGAACCGTGCTCATGCCGTTCGGCGGCAAATACCAGAGAACGCCGGCGCAGGCGATGGTACACAAAATCCCGGTTGAAAAGGGCGACACTGCCACGGTCAGCATGATGGCCTGGGGCTACAACCCGTTCATCACGGAAAAGAGCCCATACCACGGCGCTTACCTTGCAGTTGTTGAATCTGTCTGCAAACTGGCGGCAACAGGTGCTTCGTTAGAGGACATCTATCTGTCCTTCCAGGAATATTTTGAAAAGCTCGAAGATAAGCCGGAACGCTGGGGCAAGCCGTTTGCGGCACTTCTCGGGGCACTGGATGCCCAAATCGGCTTAGAAGCGGCTGCCATCGGCGGCAAAGACTCCATGAGCGGCTCGTTTGAGAATCTCCATGTACCTCCGACCCTTGTTTCGTTTGCCTGCACGACAGAAAATATCGACAGCGTTATTTCGCCGGAATTTAAGGAAGCGGAAAACTTTGTTTATCTTCTGAAACCGGAAGAAAACGAAAACGGACTGCCGGACTGCGCGTCCATCAGAAAGAATATCGCAAAAGTGCATAAACTCATTCGTCAGGGCATCGTCAAAGCGGCATGGACGCCGGGAATGGGCGGCGCAGCAGAGGCTTTGATTAAGATGATAATCGGAAACCGCATCGGTATCGACCTCGACTATGATTTAGACGAGGAGGAACTGTTTGCTTATCATTACGGAGCTTTTGTTCTGGAGACAACGGAAGAACTTCCGGGCGCACTGCTTCTTGGAAGAACCTGCTCAGATTTCGTAATTTCCAAACAGGATATTCTCATAGACATGCTCGATATTCTCGATCTTTATGAGAAAAAGCTGGAGTCTGTGTACCCGTGTAACCTTGAAAAGACGGACAGAATGATTAATACAGTTTCCTATAGAAAGCCTGCAGAATTTGCTTCGGCTGTGAAAATTGCAAGACCAAAGGCGCTGATTCCGGTATTCCCGGGCACCAACTGCGAATATGACACAGCAAAAGCTTTCGAGAGGGCAGGTGCGGAGAGCGAAATCTTCGTGCTGAACAATCTCAGCCCGGCAGCTGTTGCAAAATCCGTAGAGGTTTTCGCAGAAAAGATAAAAGAATCGCAGATGATTTTCATCCCGGGCGGCTTTTCGGGCGGCGACGAACCGGACGGCTCAGGCAAACTGATTACCGCATTCTTCCGCAATCCGGAAATTAAAGAAGCCGTAACGCAGCTCTTAGAGGAAAGAGACGGTCTGATGGCGGGAATCTGCAACGGTTTCCAGGCGCTGATTAAACTCGGACTGGTTCCGTACGGCAAAATCATCGATACAGACGAAACTTGTCCGACCCTGACCTACAACCGAATCGGACGCCACCAGTCGAAGCTGGTAAGGACGCGTATCGCATCCAACAAATCTCCATGGCTGATGAATACAGAGGTCGGTGAGATTTACACCGTGCCGATTTCTCACGGCGAGGGGCGTTTCATCGCAGACACGCAGCTTTTGAATGATTTGGCAGTCAACGGTCAGATTATCACGCAGTACGTGGATTTGAGCTCAAATCCGACGGACAAAATCCAGTACAATCCTAACGGTTCAGACTGGGCTGTGGAAGGTCTGATTTCACCTGACGGCAGAGTTTTGGGCAAGATGGGCCATTCCGAACGAATCGGCAGCGGCTTGTACCGGAATGTTCCGGGCAGATTCGATATGCAGATGTTTGAATCCGCAGTAAGATACTTCAAATAAATCAAAAGGGCTTTAGCCGCTCGCAAAACCTGCGCGGCCAAGGCCCTTATTTTCTCATTAGTGAAATTCCGCAAATGATGAGTAAAACCCCAAGCATAATCAGCCACGCTTTCGGCGGGAGGAAAAGGGCGCAGAGCGTAACCGCGCCGAAAACCAAAAGCACAAAGCCTACATCCTTGGTCTCTTTGCATATTTTAAAGCCCTTTTTCTTTCTCGGGCCGCAGTTGTTGTGATTATTGCAGTTATAGTTATTTCCCATTTTTTCACCCTTAGCAGTATATGCAGACAGGGGTGGGAAGGTGCAACGGAAAAATACGCCTTTTTCTCACCTTGTTTCTTATTTGAAAATGAGACTTTCATCCAGAAGAAAGTCCTCAATGCCGATATATTGTATACCGTGTTCATCCCGCCAAGGCTTAATGTAGTCCTTTACGACTACGATTTTCTTAAAAAAATCCGGGATGCGAAGCAGCGATGCGACTTCCTGTTTTTTCTTATCAGGATCATCGATGGAGAGCGCTGACTGGATATAGCAGCGTTCATCTCCACGGTTTACCACGAAGTCAACCTCCAGCTGCTTGCGAGCATTCTTTCCGGACTCGGTTCTGATATTCTGCTCGACTACACCGACATCAACATCAAAGCCCCTGCGCAGCAAGTCATTGTAGAGAACATTTTCCATCAAGTGAGTTTCTTCCGGCTGTCTGAAGCCAAGCCGTGCATTTCTCAAGCCCACATCGGAATAATAGTATTTGACAGGAGTTTTGATATATTTTCGTCCTTTTACATCATATCGTTCAGCCCTTTGAAGCAAGAATGCGTCCATGAAATATCCGATATAGGTGTCGATTGTATCAGGAGCGATTTTGATATGTCGTTCACTATCAAAAGTCTTCGACAGCTTGCTGGGATTCGTCAGCGAACCGATGCTTGATGCCAGAACATTCAGAAGAATCTCCAAAACTTCCGCATCGTTTTTAATCTGATGTCTGTCCAGCACATCTTTGATGTAGGTTCGGTCGAACAGGTCGCGCAGATAGCGACTTCTCTCTTCATGCGATTCAGCCATCCATACAAGGGGCATTCCACCATAGGTGTAGTAGTCGCGCCATGCTCCGCGCTTGTCTTCTTTGTAGTTTTCATAAACCTCCGCAAAGGAAAGGGGGTAGACGCGGATTTCGTCTCCTCGGTCACGGAACTGGGTCAGGATATCAGACGATAACATCTTTGAATTGCTTCCGGTCACATAAACGTCCACATTCGGAAGTTTCATCAGGCCCAACACTACGTCGATAAAGTTCAGCTTTTCATTTGGATCGTCCACGTAGGGGTTCGGAATCTCGGTTACAAACTGAATTTCATCAATGAATACATAATATCGCTTATCTTTGTTTACGGTTCGTTCTTTCACAAATTTGTTCAGTTCAAACGGGTTGCGGTATTTCGCGTTATCAATTTCATCCAAAGCGAGTCCTACAATACGGTCTTCTGAAACGCCGCAGTCCAAAAGATACTGACGATAAAGTGTAAACAGAAGGTAAGACTTACCGCTCCGACGCAGTCCGGTGATAACTTTGATGCGCCCGTTGTCCTTTTTCCGGATTAACTGATCCAGATATTGTTTCCTCGCATATTGCATATCAATTCCTCCATAAAATTTTTGCGGCATCCGCATTTTTCATAGATTAGTATACCGCAATATCAACGGAAATA
The DNA here is from genome assembly GCA_934233735.1 of uncultured Clostridia bacterium. Classification (GTDB taxonomy): domain Bacteria; phylum Bacillota; class Clostridia; order Peptostreptococcales; family Anaerovoracaceae; genus CAG-238. The sequence goes on from CAKQGQ010000002.1 coordinate 43,210, forward strand.
TCAAGTTGTTTAGCAGGAATTTTTGCGGAAATCCGCAATTTTTTTAGATTAGTAAGAAATTAAATTGGCAAAATTTCTGCTATGCAAAAAAAGTCGAACTTTAAAATTTTTTGCATTTAAGTGCAAAAATTTGATTATTTCGTTAGTTTGTGCTATACCAGAGGTCAAAAGCAGATCACAGACCCTGTGCTGCTGCGTAAAATTATCCTGTTCCTTGCAGATAACATCGGTTCCAGTATTTCTATTGCATCCATCGGAAACACACTGGTAAACGAGGGGCTTCTGGAAGACGGAAAACGCAAAGGTGCTCCCAGTGCACATACTGTGCAGGCATATGTGAATGCACTTCTGGAAAGCTATTTCTTTTATGAAATCAAGCGCTTTGATATCAAGGGTAAAGCCTACCTCCGTACGCTGGGGAAATATTATATCGTTGACATCGGTCTTCGCAATTATCTGCTGGGATTCCGCAATCGGGACAGCGGTCATGCCATCGAGAATGTCGTTTACTTCGAACTGCTTCGCCGGGGCTATGATGTAGCGATTGGCAAGAGCGGCAACGCTGAGGTGGACTTCATCGCAACAACTGCTGACGAAAAAAAAATATATCCAGGTAACGGAGTCCATGATGAGCGAGGACATGCGTAAACGGGAACTTGCACCATTGCAAAGCATCCGCGATAACTACGAAAAAATCGTGTTATCCCTTGAGCCGGGGCTTGATGCTTCCTATGACGGCATCAAATCTGAAAACCTCATAGATTGGCTGCTCGGTGAATAGTGAATAACGAATAAGAAGACAAGACTTACCTTGATAATGGAAATAGACCCGAAAGATCAAATGAACTTGACTTTTTGTTCTATAAATGTATAATATAAATTAAATTATCATAAAATAATTTATCATAACAGGAGGCGACAATATGGAATTTATAGGAAGAAAAGGTGAGCTGAGTAAACTGCATGCGGAGTACAGCCGTGACAGCAGCTTTGTGGTTATCTATGGTCGCCGCCGAGTTGGAAAAACAACCCTGATTAAAGAGTTTTTGAAGGAAAAAACAGCATTTTATTTTCTTGCCACAGAGGAATTGGAAAGCCAGAGCATGAAGCGGCTGGCAGGTGTTATCGCCCGTACAACGAAAAACACGCTGCTGCAGAAAGCCGTATTTACAGATTGGCTGGATCTGTTCCGCGTCATCGCCGACTATAAGCCGGAGGAAAAGAAAGTGCTTGTGATTGACGAGTTCCCATACCTTGTAAAGACCAATTCCGCGTTCCCGTCTATTTTACAAAATGCATGGGACGAGATTTTGAAAGACAGCAATGTGATGCTGATCCTGTCCGGCTCCTTGATCGGTATGATGCAAAAATATGCCCTGTCCTATGACAGTCCTCTGTATGGCCGCAGAACAGCACAGATGCGATTGGCACCACTGCCGTTTACGGATGTATACGCCGTTCAGAAGATGCCATTTGATCAGGCAGTAGAACAATATGCCGTAACAGGCGGCGTTCCAAAATATTTGGAGTTTTTTGAAGACGGACGCCCTTTGGAAGAACAGCTTAAGGATACCGTTTTATCAAAAAATGGTTTTTTATATGAGGAGCCTAATTTTCTTTTGAAAAGCGAGTCTGCGACAGCGGTGAACTATTTTTCGATTATGAAATCGATTGCGGACGGCAATCATAAACTTGGAAAGATTGCCGGTGTGCTCGGACAGGAAACATCTGCGTTAACTCCCTATTTAGCTACACTTTCAGATTTGGGTTTTGTGGAGAAAAGAACACCGATTACAGAAAAAAAGCCGGAAAAATCGCGCAAAGGACTGTATCTAATTGCAGATAACTTTATCCGTTTTTGGTTCCGTTATGTTTATCCCTACAAAGGAGAGCTGGAATTGGACAATATGCAGATTGTGCTGGATGAAATGAATCAGGATTTCCGAGAGAATTTCGTTGCATTTGCTTATGAGGACATTTGCAAGACTATATTTTCTGAGCTGTGCAAAAACGGGGCGATTCCTTTTGTACCATCCCGCATCGGTTCCTATTGGCTGAATGATTTTGATGGGGACACAGAAATTGATGTCATGTCCGTAGACCATCAAAACAAGCGAGTATTTGCCGGAGAGTGTAAGTACCATGCAAAACCGGTAGATGCGCCGGTATACTTTGCGTTAAAAGAAAAAGTCGATCATGCCAAAGAAGTTCATAAGGCTTTTCCGGGATATGAGATTATCTTTGGTGTATTCAGCAAAAGCGGATTTACAAAGCGTATGCTTGATATCGCAAAGGAAAATGCCGGAATTTTTTTGATTCACGAGGAACATTTGGTGTAATGGCTCGGACAAGTATGCGCTTATTTTATTTTGAATTCCCGATTAAAAGATTTTTGCAGGAAACCGCAAAAATCTTTTATATGATGCTTGTAAATCAGTCTTGAATGGGGTATAATTTTATTAAAGATTTATGCGTATAGCCGCAAAAATCTTTAATAGGAGGTGCTATACATGGAAATTAAAAGAGATCGCTATCTGAATACACTCATCAGCAAGCAGCATAACGGTCTGATTAAAGTCATAACCGGCATGCGCAGATGTGGCAAGTCTTATCTTCTCTTTACGCTTTTTAAGGAGCATCTGCTGTCAGAAGGAGTAGAGGAAGATCACATCATTGAGATCGCTTTTGATGCTTTTGAAAACAAGAAATATTGCGATCCGGATGTGCTGTACCCATATCTGAAAGAAAAGATCAAAGATGATACTATGTATTATGTACTGCTTGATGAGGTACAGCTGCTTAGAGAGTTTGAATCTATCCTCAACAGCCTGATCCGCATGAAAAATGTAGATGTGTATGTGACCGGAAGTAATGCCCGTTTCCTTTCCAAGGATGTGATTACCGAGTTCAGAGGCCGTGGCGATGAAGTGCATATGTATCCACTGAGCTTTGCTGAATTCATGTCGGTCTATCAGGGTACAAAGCAGGACGGATGGAATGAGTATATGCTCTATGGCGGCATTCCTTTGGTGCTTGCGTTTACCACTCCGGATCAGAAAATTGCGTTTTTGAAATCGCTCTTTGAGGAAACCTATATTTCGGATATCGTTGGCAGGCATAAGATTCGTAACAAGGCAGAATTGGAGGAACTTTTGAATATTCTCTCCTCGGCTATCGGTTCTCTGACCAATCCGGAAAAACTGTCAGCGACATTTCAAACGGTGAAGAAAAAGAAAATCAGCAATTCGACAATCAAGAGGTATATTGATTATCTCTGTGATTCCTTCCTGATTGACAGCGCAATTCGATATGATGTGAAGGGAAAGAAATACATTGATACGCCGGTGAAGTATTATTTTACAGATATGGGACTTCGCAATGCCAGGCTGAATTTCCGTCAGATTGAAGAAACTCACAGCATGGAGAATATCATTTTCAATGAGCTGAAAATGAGGGGGTTTAATGTGGATGTGGGTGTTATCGTGCAGTACGGCACCAATGATAAAGGCAACAGCATCCGCAAGCAGCTGGAAATTGATTTTGTCTGCAACCATGGTTCCAAGCGCTATTATATCCAGTCCGCTTACGCGATTCCGGATCAGGCGAAGCTGGAGCAGGAACAGAGATCTTTAATGCTGACAGGAGATTTTTTCAAGCGAATGATTATTACCAAAGATACGCCTGCGCCTTATTACAATGAGTCCGGCGTGTTGATTATGAGTGTCTATGACTTCCTGCTGAACGAAAACAGTCTGGACATTTAAGTCAATGGGAAATGCATGATTTTCACCGGATAGTCTAATACAATCTCCCTTTACGCAGCGTATCAAGATATGCTTCATATTTGTTTCAAAAAATCAACGAAACTTGAAATAACAAGAAGGGAATTACGCGCTTATTGCATTTTGAATTGGCGAAACACTGTTTAGCCAATTTGAGAATATTCAAAAAAATTTAAGAAAAAACGGCTATTAAATATAACTGCCGAAATTAGTTGAAGAAAGCACTTATTCAGGTATCTGAGAATAATGGCGAATGATAATCCACACAGCAATCGTTTCACTCTTATAGCGTGAGCATGTCGCTTATGATTTGTGTATAAACAAAAAACCATAAAGTATACTAATACCAACAGAATTAGCTGTTATGACAGCAAAATGAGTTGGAGGAAAGGTATGCAAATAAAAGAAACGGTAGAGGAATCTGTGGGCAGACAGATACAAAGAATCAGGAGAGAACGAGGGTATACACAGCAAGTGTTTTCGGAGATGGTTGGAATTTCGACCAACTATTTGTCAGATGTAGAAAGAGGCAAAAAATCGATCAGACTGGAAAAGCTCGTGCTCATTATGAACGAACTGCAATGCTCCGCGGATGACCTGTTCATGGATAAGATTGATTACGGATACAAGGTAAAGCTATCAAAAATATATGACAACATCGATCGGCTTTCTCCCGGTGCAAGACGGATCGCGTTGGAGGTGATGAAGACACTGACGACAGAGCTGGAAGAAATACAATAACGAAAATCTAAATGACCGTAAATTCAAAAAACCAGTAAGTAGAAGACTGCATGAATTTGCGGTCTTTTTTGTGTTCTTTTTATCGGTTCCCGGTTCCTTTTTTTCTTTTTTTATGCTAAACTAATGCTATTGACGAAAAAAATCGCTAATAGCGATTTTTTGAAAAAGAACAAGTCCGAGACAAGGCGGACAAACAGAAAAAGAAACAAAACGCGAGGGAAAACCTATGCAGGAAACTACACAAAATAAATCATTTCGGATACCGGAGGTCTATTCCGCGGGGCTGATGTCGCAGTCCTTCTGGTTTCTGGAATTTAAAAAAACCGCAAAGCTCAGGCAGGACGGTTTCACATACGACGAAATCAAAAGAACCTGTGTTGCGGAAAATCTCTTTGGCGCAGCGAAAGCGTACCGGGCGGCACGTATGAGTGGGTATCTTATCGCGCGTTTGAAGGCTATGGACGATGATCTGCTGGCGCTGTTCCGCGAAGCAGATATGGCAACGCAGAAGCTGATTCATTTGATTTGCGTGCTCAGTACAGACAGACTCTTTTTTGAGTTCGTCTATGAGGTCTATCGGGAAAAAGTGCAGATCGGCGCCGCGTATTTGGAAGACAGCGATATCAACGCGTTTTTTACGCGAAAAGAAGCACAGAACGATCTGATAGCAAGCTGGAAAGACTCCACGAAAAAGCATTTGCGGGCAAACTATTCGAATTTTATGCGTGAGTCGAATCTGCTGATCGCGGAGGACGGGCAAAAACGAATCACGCCGCCGATTTTAGATACGCGGCTGGAGGAGTATCTAAAGGCGGCCCATGCAGAGGCTTTTATCAGAGCTTTAACGGGGGTGAACTAATACCATGACATTAGACGAACGATTTGATCGGGCGGAAGCGATTATCAAAAAGCCGTCTTTTCGCGAGAACAAAGGCTTAGGCAATGAGGTCGGCTACTATATTTTTGATTATCCGGCAGAGCAGGAATTGCTCGTGCGTGAGCGCATCGCCTATATGAAACGGAAGAACGAACAGTCCGCAGATGAGTACCGCATTGTCGAATTTGACCTTTACAACATCATTATTGACATTTTGCAGCAAAAAGGCTATTTGGAAAAATGCTTTGAATTTGAGAAAAAAAGAGGCTTCGACCGCATTACGAAAGCGGTTGGCAATATGCTTCGCATTACCGCAAAGGACAGCATGATTGTAAGCCACATCGAAAAAAACACGCCGGAAAAATCCATCGTGTTTCTCACAGGTATCGGCAAATGCTATCCGATTCTCAGGGCGCATACGGTGTTGAACAATCTGCACCAGGTCATCGACCATGTGCCGGTCGTCCTGTTTTATCCGGGTAAATATGACGGGCAGGAGCTGATGCTGTTTTCGGAGATTAAAGACGATAACTACTATCGTGCGTTTCAATTAGTCGAGTAAAAAAGGAGAAGAAAAGTTATGAAAATCGGAGAGATGTTTGCGAAACGAATTGAGCGAGATTTGAAAGGGGTCATCAAGGTCGGGCAGGACGATAACCAAAACGTCAAGCAGGAGCTGGAAGAATATGTGGTAACTCGCGAACTGCAAAAGCACTTTCGCGACTTCTTCGAAGCCTATAAGCAGGGGATTACAGGTAATACCGATAAGATGGGCGTTTGGATTTCGGGTTTCTTTGGCAGCGGTAAATCGCACTTCCTTAAGATCCTTTCCTATCTTTTGGAGAACAAAGAAGTCGGCGGCAAGACTGCGCTCTCCTATTTTGAAGAAGATGAAAAGATTAAAGATCCGATGGTGCTTGCGGATATGCGGCTGGCGGCTTCGGTACCGACGGATGTAATACTGTTCAATATCGACTCCAAGAGTGAGATGAACGGTAAAGAAAACAAAGAAGCGATTCTTTCGGTGTTCCTTAAAGTGTTCAATGAGATGCAGGGCTTTTACGGCGCGATTCCGGCGTTGGCGGATGTAGAGCGTAATCTGACGGAAATCGGCCGCTACGAAGAATTTGAATCAGCGTTCGAAGCAGCCTTCGGCACGCCATGGAAAGAAGCGCGCAGTGATTTTGACTTCATTCAGGACGATTTTGTGGATGTGCTGGTAGACATGGATTACATGAGTGAGGCAGCGGCACGCAATCTTTGTGAGAAAGCGACCAGACCCTATGCCATTACCATCGAAGACTTCGCGGCACTGGTCAAAAAATATCTGGACAGCAAGGAAAACAATCATCACCTTGTCTTCCTCGTAGACGAAATCGGGCAGTACATCGGTGACAATTCCGCGCTGATGCTGAACCTGCAGACCGTCGTAGAGAATTTGGGAATCGCCTGCAAGGGCAAGGCATGGGTCATCGTCACCAGTCAGCAGGATATCGACGCCATCACCAAGACCAAGGGCAACGATTTTTCAAAGATTCAAGGAAGATTCGACACCAGACTGTCGTTATCGTCAGCCAATGTGGACGAGGTCATTCGCGAAAGAATTTTGAAGAAGACAGAGACCGCCGCCCAGACGCTGGCGCTCTATTACGATGAGAAGGAAACGATTATCAAAAATCTGATTCTTTTTCGAGACAGCGCGGAGAAAAAGCTCTACGCGAGCCGCGGCGATTTCGCGGAGGTCTATCCGTTTGTCCCTTATCAGTTTAATCTGCTTGGCAGCGTGCTGACCGCGATTCGAATTTACGGCGCCTCCGGTAAACATCTGGCAGAGGGAGAACGCTCTATGCTGGCGTTGTTTAAGGAATCAGCGGTGCGTCTAAAAGAGGAGGAAACCGGAAAATTAGTGCCGTTTCATATGTTCTATGACGCGCTGGAGCAGTTTTTGGATCACTCGCACAAGGGCGTGATTTCGCGTGCGCTCGACAACGAGTATCTGAATCCGGAGCATGCCGAGGACTGCTTCGATGTCAATGTATTAAAAACGCTGTTTATGATTAAATACATCAAGGAAATCAAAGCGAATATCGAAAACATCACCAGTCTGATGATTGCGGACGTAGAAGATGACCGCATGGAAGTGGCCGCTAAAGTCGATGAAGCCTTGAAACGCTTGATTCGACAGACACTGGTGCAGAAGAACGGCGATCTTTATGTTTTCCTGACCGATGAGGAACAGGAAATCAACCTTGCCATCAAGAACCAGCCGATCGATGCCGGCGAGATTACCGCAAAGGTTTCGGAGTTGATTTTCGACGGGCTCTTTGATGAAAAAAAATACCGTTATCCGGCTTTTAATGGGCGTTACGCGTTCGCTTTCAATCAGATCGTGGACGACAAACCTTATAAGACAGGACAGAATTACGAGCTGACCCTCAAAATTCTGACACCGAACAGTGACGAACGCGCGGACGAAACGACGATGCGGATGCTTTCCGCACAGAGCAAAGCCGTTTTGGTCGTGCTGCCGGAGGATCGGGCGTTTCTCGATGAAATTCAAGCGTCGCTGCAGATTGAAAAATTCCTGCGCGCGGATGCGGGAAACAATATCAGCAAGTATGAACAGATTAAATTAGACAAGAAAGGGGAGCTGCGAAACAGAAGCGCGGCCGCGAAGCTCTTTTTAGAAGAAGCGTTGAGAACGGCAACGATTTATGTCAACGGAGATCAAGTACAGACGAGCGCCAAGGAAGTAACTTCCCGAATCAACGATGCCATCGGCAAGCAGGTTGCTTCGGTATATCACAAGCTTTCCTATATCGATACGGCGATGAGCGAGCAGGATATGCGGCAGCTTTTGCATCATGACGGCAGACAGCTGACATTAGAGGGGACAAACACGACGCCGAACAGCTTGGCTCTACAGGATATGCGGGACTATATCGGAACCAAGACATCCCAACATATCAAGACTTCCATGAAGGCACTGCTTGATCGCTTTACCAAGGCGCCTTACGGATTCGTGGAGGCAGATGTGCAGTGGATGGTTATCAAATTGTTTCAGGATGGTGATGTTGCTTTTTACGTCAACAGCGAACCTGTAACGCTTTTATCTAAGGGCGAAAACGAGATTTTGCGTTTCGTGACCCGCAGAGAGTTCCAAGAGCGTTTGCTGATGGAAAAGCGCGTACGGGCGACCAAGGAACAAAAACGGTCAGCAATTCTGGTCATGAAAGAACTGTTTGGCGTGAGCGCAGCTGCCGATGATGAGGATAGCCTGATGCAGGATTTCATGCGTTGCAGCAGTCGGATGAGAGACGAACTATCCCGTTTGGAAAACGAGTATTACCGGAATCAGCCGCTGTATCCGGGACGAAGCCTGGTTGCGGAAGGCAAGAAAATGCTGAACGATATTTCGCAAATCCGAACCAGTGATGAGTTCTTCGCAGGACTGGACCAGAAGCGCGAGGATTATCTGGACTTCGCGGAAGACTACGAGCCTGTGAAGAAGTTCTTCCATGGCGATCAGCTTAAAATTTTCGATAAGGCACTGCAATACTTAAAAATCTATGATGACGGCAAAACCTATATTGTCGATGAGCAGATCGAATCGACAGTATCTGCGATGCGCGCGATTATGAAAAAGCCCGCGCCGTACGCGGAAATTAAAAATCTGCCGGAACTGATGGACAAGTTCATGCAAGCCTATACTGCCCTGTTTACAAAAATGGCAGAGCCGATTCTTGCGGCGGTAGAAGAAGCCAGAGGACGCGTGCTGTCGGAGCTGGACGGCAAGCTATGCAAGGCAAATCTTGTTGACCGTTTTCTTGCCAGATTCCGCGAATTGAGCGACAAAGCCGACGCCACGAACAATATGGCAATCCTGCAAAATGTCAAGACAGAAGCCGACGCACTCAAAATCCGCTGCCTCAAAGAAATTGCCGATGCCGAAAGCAAGCTGCAGGCAGCGCGTGCCGCGCAGGAAGCCGCGGCAGTCAAGGCGGCGCAGCAGACGCAGGCAGGCAGTGTGCATGAAGAGACTGCTGATTATGGAAGTCAGAAGCCAGAACCGATGCCGACACCAAAGGTAAAAAAACAAAAAATCCTCAGCATTAAAAATATCAACAACGAAATCTCCTGGCAGATGGAAACCGCAGAAGATGTGAGACGCTATGTCGCGCAGCTGGAAGAGAAGCTGCTGGCGCAGCTCGAAGAAGATACAGTCCTGCACGTTGAGTTTTAAAAAATGTGATTAGATACGGAAGGAACGCGAAATGAATAAGACCGCAATGAAAAATTTTGCCGTTTGGGCGAGAAAAAAACTTAGGGAAGACATTACATACAAGGCAGGACTGCTCGGTGTCAGCGAAAAAGGCATCGCCGAACCGTTACCCGAGTCCTCCCGCGATTTGCAGTTCTTTGACATCGGAACGAAGGCGTACGGACAAGCGGCGGGCAATGAAATCAAACAGCGAAACGCCCTTGTCCATGCCATACAGGAAAAAGCGCGTACCTCGGATTATAAAACGGCATTTGATGCCATTATAGAAGAAGCCGCATACACCTGGTTTAACCGTCTGCTTGCGATTCGCCTCATGGAAGTCAACGATTATCTGCCTTCCCGCGTTCGCGTGCTCTCATCGGAGACGAGCGGTAAGCGCGAACCCGATCTGGTGACCGCGCCGTTTGATACGGATTTGGAATTTACCGAGGCAGAGCAGGAGAAGATTATGAAGCTCAAAGACGATGCGAGCAGCGCCGCTTCCGACGTGCTCTTTCGCATGCTCTTCATCAAGCAGTGCAACAAACTCCACGAGATCCTGCCCGCGCTGTTTGAGGAAACGCTGGACTACACCGAACTGCTGCTCAATATCTCCTTCACAGACCCCGACGGCATCGTATCCCACTTGATAAACGACATTGCCGAGGAAGATTTTGATATCAGCCGGCAGGGGGAGAATGGAGAAACCGCAGGACAGGTGGAAATCATCGGATGGCTGTATCAATACTACAACATTGAATTAAAGGACGAAACCTTTGCCTTGCTCAAGAAGAACGTCAAAATCACAAAGGAACGTATTCCTGCAGCAACACAGCTTTTTACACCCGACTGGATTGTCCGCTATATGGTCGAGAATAGTCTCGGCAGGCTTTGGGTGGAAGGACACCCAAGCAGCGACAGCTTAAAAGAAAACTGGAAGTATTATTTAGAAGAAGCAGAGCAGGAAGCGGATGTGCAAGCAGTACTTGCAAAAATTCGAGAAGAACACGCTAAATTAGCACCGGAAGATCTGAAAGTGATAGACCCTTGTATGGGTTCTGGTCACATTTTGGTCTATTGTTTTGATGTCCTTATGCAAATCTACGAATCCCAAGGCTATACACAAAGAGATGCGGTACAGGCAATTTTTGAACATAACCTGTTCGGGCTGGATATTGATAAACGAGCAGCGCAATTAACTTACTTCGCAGTGATGATAAAAGGCCGCCAACATGACCGCCGTTTCTTTAGCCGCGGCATTAAACCACATATCTATGCAATCGAGGAAAGCAACGACATCAATCGCAATCAGTTAGCCTATTTCGGCGCAGACCTCAGCGACATGGAAAAGAATATGGCGACCATGCAAATAACAGAACTGCTCGATACTTTTACAGACGCAAAGGAGTACGGCTCGATTCTGAACGTAAATCAATACGATTGGGACTTGCTGCAAAGATATGTGGAGAGTGTAAGCACAGCCGGGCAGTTATCTTTTGATGCCATTGGCATTGAAGATACACAGGCTAAGCTGTTATACCTCCTTGAAATTGCAAAGACGATGGCACAAAAATACCATGTGGTAGTAACCAATCCGCCGTATATGGGAAGCAGTGGCATGAGTGCGAAACTTTCGGATTATGTTAAGAAGAATTATCCGGATAGCAAAGCGGATTTGTTTGCTGTATTTATAGAGCACTGCGGAGAAATGACAGAGGAAAGCTGCTACCAGGCGATGATTACGCAGCATGCTTGGATGTTCTTATCCAGCTTTGAAAAGTTACGCAAACGGATATTAAAAAATGATATTGTCAACATGGCACACCTCGGAGCAAGAGCATTTGAAGAAATCGGTGGGGAAGTTGTGCAGACGACCTCATTTGTAATTTGCAATATGCATATTGATGATTACAAGGGCGAATACTGCCGCTTAATAGAACCTACCACGCAGCAAGGAAAAGAAGAGATGTTCCTTGCAGGCGAAAATAAATATGTATCAAATCAGACAAATTTCGACAAAATTCCCGGTTCACCTGTGGCATATTGGGTGAGTGAAAAGACATTATTGGTGTACACGAAGCCTTCTCTTAGAAGCTATATGGACTGCAAATCAGGCATTATGACAGGTAGTGATAAATATATTCGTATTTGGCACGAGCCAACTTTATCAAAAATTAAGTTTAATTGTCATAATAGTAGCGACATGGGCGATATGAAGTGGTTTCCATTAAATAGCGGAGGTGATTTCAGAAAATGGTACGGTAATAATATAAAGGTGGTTAATCTTTGGAATGATGGCCAAGATATTAGAGAAAATGTAAAAAACTATCGTTTGAGAGACAAATCATACTATTTCAAGCAAGGTATAACTTGGGGACGAATTACATCTTCGCAAATTGCTTTTCGTGAAGTAGTAGAAGGCAGTTTGTTCGGAGATGCTGGGCCAATAGGATTTATAAATGAAAAGAGACGGTTTGTTCTTGGATTTTTAAGTTCAAAAGTTGTTGCTAATCTATTACAGATAACAAATCCAACTCTTAATTTTCAAGTCCACGATATTATGGGATTGCCGTTAATTATAATGCTTGAGGAAGCAGAAAAAGTAGAAACTATTGTTGGAAGAAATATTGAACTATCAAAAAAAGACTGGGATTCCTACGAAACTTCGTGGGATTTTAAAAGGAATCCGTTGGTGTGAAAAAGGGAATCTTTGATGGAAAATACAGTAGAAAAATCCATTTTGATTGGAAATGGAATCAATATCAATTTTGGAGGCAATGCATATACCAATGACTTTATAATCAAGAGAATTGTCTTCAATGCTAAAGCAAGCAAATATGATCCATTATTTGATAATGGGATCAGCGGAAATGAAATTGCAAACATCTTTATAGGGCTAGCTGATTGGGCAAATGATATTTCTGAAGGAAAATATGATGCAATAATTCCTGATGAGGAAAAGCACATCCTCGAAGATTTTAAGAAACGGTATGATTGGAAGTTGGCTCATTACTATGAAGTTGGACTTGAAGATTGGCTGTTTATCCTTCATGTCTACTTCTTAAAAAATGCAGACATATCAGACAACTGGATTTCAGCAAAGCAGGGATTTGAAAGAATGATGCTTGATGCAATCTATAACGACGGAGATATTCAAAAACTTCATGAAGCTATGAATAAACCTGTACGAAAGTGGTTATTAGGATTCGATAATGTTTTTACGCTCAACTATGATAACAACATTGAGGATCTGATAAAACGGAATGTGTTTCACTTGCATGGAGACTTTCGAACGCCAGCAAACAGTGAGAATCCGCAAACCCTAATAGGGTATATGAGATTGGACAGCGGAGAAAATGTAGTTATTCCACAGTTTGAACACTGTTTTTGCAATGCTCTTTTCGATTATGACGGTGAGCATAAGTATGATATTGCATATGCATTTGAAAAGGGAAGAGAGGGTCTAAAGAGCCTAGAAACAAGTGATATTCCATCAGAGTTTTTTCCTGCGCCAATACAAACGATGCTTCAATTACATAAGGAACATCCAGAACTTACATTTAGTTGTAATTATCATTTCACCGAATTCAAAGAGTTGACAGGGGAACTTCATATTATCGGGATGTCCCCTAAAAATGATGCCCATATTTTCAAGTTAATCGATGCAAGTAATCTTAAAAAGATTATATTCTACTACTACTCCAATGGAGAAGTGAATAATCAGTTACCTATTCATCAAGCGGTTGAATATAGGAGTGCTCAAGAACTTTGGAATAATTTAAGTGCTTTGCCGAAACAGTATAATTGCAATTATCCCATTCCAAAATCCGAGGAATTGAAAGAATTCTTTGAATTATTCAATTTGATGTCAGATGATGATGTTTCTGAAAAGGACATTATACGGAGTGTCAATTCAATTCCGCAGTTTAAGGTGAAGGCTTTGTGTCAAACGGTATTAAATGAGATAAGAAAATTACGAGTACCTGAAAACGATGCAGAGCAACAATGCCAGTTTCGTGAAGTAAGTAGGATTGCTTTAAGAGAAGGTATTCTGCCATCCGCATTGTATGTTCACATGATGATGTACATGAATGAAAATAAAGTAGAATAACGTTGAAAAAGATTTTATTATTGAAGGATTACAAATTTTGCTACGCTAAAACAAATATGACACCAAAAGAGTCAAAAATTCCAGTTCGATTTTAGGAGGTAGTAATATGTCTAGACTAATTTCAGATAAATACACAGCTTGGAAATCTGAGTGTGAGCAGCGTTTCCAGCAGTTAAAGACAAATGAAGAGGGACTAAACCGTATTTTCATTGATATTTACGGTTTGCAGGATGAACTCACACCGGATGTTGCGAATAAAGATGTAACGGTGCATCGGGTTTTTGATACGAAAGAGGATGTACCGGAGTCCATGAAAGGCAGTAATTATGTTCGCACGATGCGGGATGAAATTGTGTCGCTGCTTTCCTATGCTGTGGGCTGTATGTTCGGGCGTTATTCGCTTGATGTGGAGGGACTGGCTTATGCAGGCGGAGAATGGGATGACAGCAAGTACAGCACTTTCATACCCGATGCGGATAACTGCATTCCGATTACGGATGAAGCATATTTTGAGGATGACATCGTTGGACGGCTGGTTGAATTTGTGCGCGTCGTTTATGGAGAGGATACCTTGGAAGAAAACCTTGCTTTCATTGCCGCAGCACTTGCTGGTAAAGGTGACAGCAGCCGCGCAGTGATTCGGAACTATTTCCTGAATGACTTTATCAAAGACCACATCAAAACCTATCAGAAACGACCGATTTACTGGCAGTTTGACAGCGGCAAGAAAAACGGCTTTAAGGCTTTGGTCTATATGCATCGTTGGAATGCAGATACGGTAGGTAATTTGCGCGTGGAATACTTACATAGAATGCAGCGGATTTACGAACAGGAAATCCAGCGTATGCAGGAAACGATGGATAACAGCAGCGATTCACGAGAAATATCCAAAGCGACCAAGCGCATGGACAAGCTGCAAAAGCAGCTCAAAGAAACAAAAGATTACGATGCGATGTTAGCCCATATCGCCCTTTCTCGTATCAATATTGATTTGGACGACGGTGTGAAAGTCAATTACGAAAAAGTCCAGACAGGGCGCGATGGGAAGAAGCTGCAGATATTGGTGAAAATATGAGGTATGAAATGAAAGAAGAAAACAAAAAGGATTTAGGCTCAATGTTTAAGTATTTGACCAGATTTTCGGAAATTAAATATAACAGTGAATTAAAAAGAGAGGATTCTCTTGTCCAGCAAGCAAGCCAAATGCAAACAGCATTCTCATTTTTGATAGTAGCAGTGTTTATGGTAGCTGCGCTTGTGATTGAGCATAGGAAATACTTGTCACTACGATTTTATTTCGTTTCATTTAGCTTGATAACAATTACATTAGTATTCAGTTTACTCTTTGCAATGTTAGCACAGCATAGAAGGAAACAGACAGTCATACCGAATGTCTCGACAATAAGAGACTATATATACAATCATGAGAGTGAGTTTGAAACAGAAGAAAAACAAGAGAAGTATTTAATTGATACATATGCAGCAATACAGGAATCAAAAGCAAGCAATAATGATAAGCGTGTTAAATGGATTCAGAGGTCTATGTGGCTCTTCTATGGGGCGATAGGTTTGTGTTTCTTATCGTTTATTGTTGGAATATGCATGATATTGTTATAGTTGGAGGAAGAAAGCATGAAAAAGGAAAACGTAACAAGTAAGAATTTAGAAAATAACTTGTCATCACAAGGGAATAACAACTCCACAGGAGTTACAAAAAAACCGGCACAATCGATGAAAGACGTTAGCACAGCGCCAGTGCTCCTCAAAACAGAGTTTGCACAGAAACCAAACCATAGTATAGAGAAAAGAAATAACAAAGATTGAGGGACTATGGTATTATGTCAGAACTAAACTTAAAACAGATCACAGATAAATTAAATACCGAGTTCACCGGTGAGGTGCGGAAGCTGGTCTTTTGGTATGACGCGGGCGGGGAGTTCGCGGAGGATGTGGACAGCCTTGGGCTTGTGAATGCCGAGGTGCTGCATTTTGCGCGCGACAATCAGTTCTATACCAAGTACTTCTTGGAGTGTGTGGACAAGACGACCAACTATCTGGTTTATGCACCGTTTGCCAAGCCGCCGCTGCGAGAAAATCACCTGGCAGATACCATGCGGTATTCCAAGGAGTTTGTTGCGGATCGTGCCTCGCTGCTTATCGCGGACTTGGGCTTAGATGAACGATGCAAGCCTGTCCTGCAGCACTATATCGAAACGAAATTCTTTGCGGAAAAGAGGCGCACCAAAGCCTTTTGCGATATGGAATTGGGAAACGGAAATCGCCGAACCATTGAAACCGCACTGATGAGCGTGTTGTGCAAGTGCAAGACGCCTTCCTTTGAAGAGGTTTTGCGGACGGTACTGACAGAGAGCGCATTTGAGGAGAATACATATTTAGCGGAGTTTGCGAAGTACGATTTGCTGCAGGCATTTTGGAAGCAGGCAGAGGAGGTTTTCGGCTATACGGACGAAACGCCGACCCTCGAAAAGCTTGCGATGACTTTGTTCGTCACGTATACGGACAAGGTTGTGCCTGCGGAGCTTCCGACAGCGTGGCAGCCGTTTATCACCTTTAAGTCGGGGAATGTCCTTGCTTTTTTAGATAATCTGATGAACAGCTATCTTTACGGCGAAAGTTTTGACCGCATTTCGGCGCGGGTATATGAAACCTTAAAGGGCGATGAGGTCTTTCGCAAGCTGCCGACGGAGGCGCTGGTTTCCTGCGGGATTTTTGCAGGGATAGACCGGATTTTGATAGACTGGGTCACAGAGCGGCTGGAACTGGAAGATACGGCAGCCAAGCTGGGGGATGTCACCATACCGCAGCTTGTCAAAACGCGCAGGCAAGGGCACTTCGGGAAGAACTGCCGGAACGCATATTTTGTCCTGCAGAACGCATGGAATCTGATTTGCGGCAGCAAGTACGAAGCATCGGCAGATCTGCAAAGCATCGTGCAGCGGTACACACGCGAGCTTTATCAGATGGACCGCTATTACCGCTATTTTTGTTATTATCTGGATCGCGCAAATCTCGATGCCCTGCAGGAAACAAGCGGAGATGATCCGATAGAAGCGAATCGTTTCGAAGCATTAAAAGCGCTGATTGAAAACATTTATGCAAACGACTATCTGACAAAGCTCTGCGTCAACTGGAACGAGATATTTTCTCGGGAAGCCGCGTGCCTGAGCATCGATAAGCAGGCGGAATTTTACACACAAAACGTGACATACGCAAAAGACCAGTTAGTAATCATTATTTCGGACGCGCTTCGTTATGAGGTCGGCAAAAGCCTGTTTGAAAAGCTGCAGGCGGATGAAAAATGCACAGCGACCATGAAGGCCATGGCGAGCACGCTGCCGTCGATTACTTCTTACGGTATGGCGGCGCTGCTGCCGCATAAGTCTTTGGAGCTATCCGAAGATTATACGGTGCTTGTGGATGGAAAACGAAGCGATACCCTGGAGCAGCGTCAGCAGATTTTGCAAGGCTATCATCCTGCAAGCCGATGCGTGCAGTACGATGAGATTAAAAATATGAGCGTTGCGGAGCTCAGACAGGTCTTTACGCGGCAGGAGGTCGTATATATCTACCATAATCAGATTGATGCCAGAGGGGACAAGCTGAACACCGAAAACGAAGTTTTCCATGCTTGCGAGGAGGCCATCGATGAAATCGCGGCGTTGATTCGGAGACTGACGGTCAGTGCCAACCGTTCGCATTTCTTCGTGACGGCGGATCATGGATTCCTGTACCGTCGGAATAAGCTGACGGAAAGCGATAAAATCCAGCCGCCGAAGGGCGCGGGCTCCAATCGTTTCGGGCGGCGTTATCTCTTGACGGATGCTGGCGTGGACGCGGAAGGAACCGCATCCGTACCGCTTGGAACGATGTTCCAAAACGAGGACAGGCGTGTGGTGACCTGTCCGATTGGCGCGGATATTTTTAAAGCGCCGGGAAACGGGCTGAACTATGTGCATGGTGGTTCTTCACCGCAGGAAATGCTGGTTCCGCTGATTGAGGTCAAGACCGACCGTAGTTTCAAGGAGACGACGACGGCGCAGATTGCGCTGGTCAGCTTGACGACCAAGATTACGAATCTGATCACATCTTTGGATTTCGTGCAGACGGAACCGGTCAGCGATGTGGTGAAGGAGACGACCTACCGCATTTATTTCGTGGACGGAAACGGTGAGAAAATCTCCAACGAGCATTTGTATATCGCCGACAAAAAAGACGAAAATACGGCAAATCGTGTTTTCCGTCTGCGGTTTAACTTTAAGAACAAAAAATACGAGAAGTCGCAAAAATACTATCTGGTGGCTTGTGATGAGAGTCTGGGACTGGAGATTTTGCGCAGGGAGATCGTGATGGATATCGCCTTTGCGGACGAGTTTGACTTCGGATTTTAAGAAAGTGAGGGAATGTGCATGGACGCGTTTATGGAAGCAGATGATACCAGACTGGTGCTCAAACAAAAGCTGCGCCGGGCGTTTGACGGCAAGATTGTCCGCAAGGATCTGACGAAGCATATCAAAGAGGGCGCGAATGTGCCTGTATATGTGCTGGAGTTTTTGCTGGGGCAGTATTGCAGCAGCGATGATGAGGAAATCATTGAAGAAGGTGTCAATCGTGTCAAGCGGATTCTCGCCGATAATTTTGTCCGTCCCGATGAGGCGCAAAAGGTGCTGTCGGTGCTGCGTGAGCGGGGAAGTTATACGGTCATCGACAAAATTACGGTGCATCTGAACATCAAGGAGGATCGGTACGAAGCGGAGTTTTCGAATCTGGGTATCAGAAACGTGCCGATTCACCCGGACTATCCGTCCAAGTTTGACCGCCTGCTCTGCGGTGGAATCTGGTGCATTTTGCAGCTCGATTATGAGTTCGATGTTGACGATAAAAAGATGAATCCGATTCGGATCCGCAAGCTGACGCCGATTCAGATGCCGCATATCGATATGTCCGCGCTGAAAGCGGGGCGCGAAGATTTTACGAAAGAAGAATGGCTGTCGGTCCTGCTGCGTTCGACAGGGATGGAGCCTGAGAAGCTTTCGGAGCGTGCGCGTTGGCTACTGCTGGCACGTATGATCCCGTTGGTGGAGAACAATTTCAATCTATGTGAGCTTGGACCGCGAAGCACAGGCAAGTCGCATATTTATAAAGAAATTTCGCCGAACAGTATTCTGGTGTCTGGCGGTCAGACGACGGTCGCCAATCTGTTTTACAACATGGCGAGCAAGACGGTCGGACTGGTCGGTATGTGGGATGTGGTGGCGTTTGATGAGGTCGCGGGCATCACGTTTAAGGACAAGGACGGCGTGCAGATTATGAAAGACTATATGGCGTCCGGCTCTTTCGCGCGTGGACGGGAGGAAAAGGCAGCGTCCGCTTCGATGGTTTTCGTCGGCAACATCAATCAGAGCGTGGATGTGCTTTTAAAAACGTCGCATCTGTTCGAGCCGTTTCCCGAGGCGATGGCGTATGATACGGCTTTTCTTGACCGGATGCACTGCTATGTGCCGGGCTGGGAAATTCCAAAATACCGACCGGATTTTTTCACCGATGATTACGGCTTCATCACCGATTATCTCTCGGAATTCATGCGGGAAATGCGTAAGGAATCTTTCGGCGATGCGTTCGATAAATATTTTCGTCTGGGCAGCAATCTGAACCAGCGCGACACTATCGCGGTGCGCAAAATGGTTTCGGGCTTCGTGAAGCTGCTTTATCCGAATGGGGCCTGCACAAAAGAAGATATCGAGGAGATTTTAATCCTTTCTCTGGAAATGCGCCGCAGGGTCAAAGAGCAGCTCAAAAAGATCGGCGGCATGGAATTCTATGATGTCAATTTTTCTTATATCGACAATGAGAGCTTTGAGGAAAAGTTCGTTTCCGTACCGGAGCAGGGCGGAGGTAAGCTGATTCCCGACGGCATGTGCAAGCCGGGGCAGATCTATTCTGTCTCCAAGGGCAAAAGCGGCATGATCGGCGTGTACCGTCTGGAAACGCAGATGCTGAACGGCAGCGGCAAGTTTGAGCGCACAGGGTTGGGTACGGATCGGGAGGCAAAAGAAGCGACGAATACCGCCTTTAATTATCTGAAGGCGAACGGCCGCAGCATCAGCGCAAGTATCAGTACGACGAGCAAAGACTATATCGTCAGCTATTCCGATCTGAACGGTATCGGCATGACGCCGACGCTGGCGTTGCCGACACTGATCGCCATTGCCTCCGCTGCGCTGATGCGTCCGGCACTGGCGAATCTCGCAGTTTTAGGTGAAATCAGCATCAGCGGCACGATCATCAAGACAGAAGACCTTGCCAATGTGCTGCAGGTGTGTCTTGACAGCGGCGCCAAAAAAGTTCTGCTTCCGATCACCTCTGCCGCCGATCTTGGCAGCGTGCCGCCGGAGCTTGTCGGCGCGTTCAGCCTGATCTTTTATAGCAGCCCGCAGGAGGCTGTGTTTAAGGCACTGGGCGTGGAGTAGGTCGGGAAAAAACTTTTGTAAGCATAAAAGAACGCTTGTTCTTGTGGCGAAATTATGATAGAATAGAAATAGTCAAGAGAATAGTGTCGAGCGGCTGAGCCAAAATTCAAAAGGTCCGTATGGATTTGGAGAAGGGAGGCGGTAAGAATGAAAATTACGATAACGCTGAAGCGTTGGAGAATTACGATTTCTAACATAAAAAAAGCCGCTCCTGCTGAACCCAAGAGCGGCAAGGCTGTAAAGCCTAAAGCTTAAATGGTTGAGTCGTAAGACTCTATCTCTTGACTCCATCATAGCATATTCTAATGACAGATGCAAGTGTTTTGAGTAATATGAATATAGCTCCACAAAATTCCGAAACAGTGCTTCGGAATTTCAAAAGTAAAAATTTTTTATAGAGGAGGCTGCGTTTAAAGTACTTGGCGTGGAGTAGGATTGATTGTCCACGAGATATTAGTCACTTCAGGGCGAAAACTCTGCATTTTAATAAGTTTCAGACTTCTATTTTCGAAACTGTTGATTATTTTGGATTTTCGGGTATAATAGAATCAAGAAAACCAGGAGGTGCATGATGGCTGAGTTAATCAATCGCCCACAATATTTGAATCAGCTGATTCAAAACAAAGATGTAGATCTGGTGAAGATCGTCACCGGTATTCGACGCTGCGGAAAATCGTCCTTGCTGGATTTGTTTCATCATTATCTGTCAGAGCAAGGTGTGCCGGATTCTCGGATCATTCACATGAATATGGAATCTCTGCGTTATCGTGACCTGACCGATTACCTTTCTTTTTACGATCATGTCAGCAAACAGATTGCAAAGGAGGGAAAGACCTACCTTATCTTCGATGAGCTGCAGGCTGTGGAACATTGGGAAAAAGCAATCGAGTCCTTCCGCTTGGATTTTGATGTAGACATCTATATCACAGGTTCCAATGCTTACCTGCTGTCCACAGAGTTTTCTACATTGCTCTCCGGCAGATATGTGGAGATACGGATGCTGCCGCTGTCGTTCAAGGAATTTTTGGACTTCTATGAGTTTGCACCCGATGTGACCATGGACGAAAAGTTTCAAAAGTATCTGCAGTTCGGCGGGATGCCCATTCTGAGAGAATACAAGTTCAACGAAGCGAGAAGCAATCAAGCGTTGGAGGGCATCTATTCTACCGTAGTGCTGCGTGACATTTTGCAGCGCAATAACGGGGCGGACCAAGCAATGCTTCAAAAGATCATGCTGTTCTTGTGTTCAAACATCGGCAGCATTACTTCTCCGAACAGCATCGGAAATGTACTCTCTAATGAGGGCGATATTCAAACCGGAAAGCAAAAGAACATTGCAGGAAAAACAGTAGATAAGTATATTTCCATGCTTCGCAATGCATTTGTGTTCTTCTCTGTCGGTCGGTATGATGTAAAAGGAAAGCAGCTGCTCAAAACACTTGGGAAGAACTATATCATCGACATGGGTTTTCGCAATCTGCTATTGGGCTACCGGGATGCAGATCGCGGTCATATCCTTGAGAACATCGTATTTTTGGAACTGCTGCGTCGTGACTATCGGGTATATATCGGAAAGGTCGGAGAGACGGAGGTTGACTTTGTTGCGGAAAAACCGAACGATAAGGTATATATTCAAGTAACGGAGAGTATGCAGTCTCCGGAGACTCGTGAACGGGAGCTTCGTCCATTGCGCATGATCGGAGATAACTACGAAAAAATCATACTGTCTATGGATCGAAGCTTCATTAATTCCTACGATGGCATAAAGTCGCTGAATCTGATTGACTGGCTGCTTGCTGAGTAAAATCAAAATCAAATAAAATGTTTTGTAATCCCATCGAACTGTTGTATAATAGTATACAGAATATATGCCATGTCATTTGAAAAAGGAGGAGATGAATGGAAAAACGCCTTAAGCTTAGCGAAGATAATATTTTGAAGACGGCAAAATCTGTGGCGGAGGGAATCATTCATTACGAAGCGGAGACTTTTGACGGAAAAGAATATGTCATGCGTGTGAATCCCATGCAAAAATGCAAGGTCTGTGATGCTGCAAATGGTGTGGAATCGCTGTATCCTGCGAAACTGTATGTGGATTTCGTGGGTTTAGAAGAAAAAAGAGAGAAAGTCTTTGAAATTCGCAGAAGATTTTATGCAGAAGGACAGGAATATCTGCTCTTGCAAGATGAAAAAGAGGAACTTTATTTGCGTGCCTATCAGGAAAAAGAATATGATGCGGGGAAATTCAAAATTCTTCTTTCAAATGCGGATGCAGGAATCGGAAGGATATTAGGTGCAGGATTGAAGGTGAATTACCAAGACAGTGGCGATGTCTGTATAAATCAATGCAATGCGACAGAAGCAGAAATACAGACTTTTGTCGAGGCCTTGCGGGCTTATGAGGGCATTCCGATACCGGATGATGGTATATTCGGTCAAAAAAGTGTGTTTGCCGGATTTGGAAGCGGAAAAAGCTCCGGCAGTTCTGCGGGAAGCTTTACCGCCGCATATTTTAATCATCACAGCAGATTTTTATAATAAGGAATATACAAGACAGAATGAGAACAGTTTTCATTGTAAACCCGAAGGCGGGGCAGGGAAAAGGCAATAAGAAATTTACGGAAAGAATCAGGCATGTGGCGGAGAAAGCAGGGACTGCTGTCGAGATATATACGACGGCAGGAATTGGCGATGCGGAGATTCTTGCAAGGCAGATTGCTGAAGAGTCAAATGCAGAGCCAACGCGGATTTATGCCTGCGGGGGCGACGGTACGCTCAATGAGGTTTTGAATGGTGTGTTACATGCAGGCTGTGAATGCGGTGCAGGCAGTAAGGGCAATGAAAATTGTGAAGGCGGTGCGGATATTGCAATCGGCGTGGTTCCCATCGGCACCGGAAATGATTTTTGCAGGAATTTTCCGGAGGCGGCTGACTTCACAGACATTGAAGCGCAGCTTGCTGCCGAGCCGAAGCGGTGCGACGCCATAAAATACAGTGGAATTCTCGCAGGCAAGGAGCAAACCCGTTACTGCGCGAATATGTTTAATATCGGTTTTGACTGCAATGTGGTCGATTTGACGGCAACGCTGAAAACTTATCCGCTGCTTTCCGGTTCACTTGCCTATTTGATGGCAGTTCTGGCGATTCTCGTAAAGAAAAAAGGCGCAAATCTGAAGGTGGAAGTTGATGGAGAAGTGAAGCACGACGGCCCGCTGCTCTTGACTGCGGTTGCCAACGGATGTTTTTGCGGGGGCGGCGTGAAAAGCTCGCCTGAAGCAAAACTGGATGACGGGCGGATGGATTACAATATCATAACCAATGTCAAGCGTACCGAATTTTTCAAGCTGTTTCCGCATTATGCGAAAGGAACGCATATGTCGGTTCCGGGAATTGAACGAATTTTACATAGCGGACAGGCAAAACAGATTGTAATCACGCCAAACGAAGGGAATATGCGGCTTTGCGCGGATGGAGAAATCACGGATGCGGGCAGAGTGGAAATGGAAATCCAGGAAAAGGCATTTACTTTTTTAGTTCCGATTCTGCCGCAGACAGAAGAGGGAGGCGATACGGATGACGCTGGAAAGAACGAATGAAATCGGAAATATAAAACTGGACGACTATATTTTCGCACAGATTGTCAAGACCGGGCTGACGAAAGGGCGCGGCAGGGCTTTTCATGCTTCCGAAAAGGGAAAGCTTCTCGGCAGTCAGGGTATCAATACGGGAATCGGTGAAATCGCTTCCAATATAAAGATAAAAGAAACCGAAAAAAGCTATACACTGGAATTTTACATCATCATGTCTTTCGGTGCCAGCATCAGTGAGACGACGAAGGAAATTCTGGACTATATTGAGTATGAAATGCGAGGCTTGTTTCCGGATAAAAACGGAAGGATTATTCTGAAAATTGTTGGAATCAAGTCGAAGAAAATCGCGGCAAGAAATATAAAAATGACGAGGGAATATGAAGCTGCAAGATAAAATTTCCTGCCTGAAGGGTGTAGGAAGCAAACGGGCAGAGACCTTGAAAAAACTGAATATCGAAATGCTCGAAGATTTATTGTATTTTTTTCCGCGCAGGTATGAGGATCGCAGACGGATTCAGAGCATCATGGAGGCGGAGATGAATCAGGAGGTTCTGCTTCGCGTTACCGTGGTGACGAAACAGATGGCGGGAAATCCGTACAGCAAAAAGCGGCTTCTGAAAGTTCTGGCGGAAGATAATACAGGCAATCTTGAGCTTCTTTTTTTTAACGGAAAATATTTGGAGAGATATTTTAATCCGGGACAGGAACTGATTTTGTTCGGAAAAATCAATCTGAATAACGGACGCAGACAGATGGCGCATCCGGAGTTTCACAAACCGGGCGAGAAAGGCGATGTCAGGGGGCTGCTTCCCGTATATCCGCTTACGGAAGGCATTTCCCAAAGCCAGATTCGCGCATGGCAGTTTGCTTTAAAACAAGAGGGACTGGCAGAAGAAATTACGGAGTGGCTGCCCGATTATATCATAGAGGAAAATCATCTCTGCAGTCCGGCATACGCACTGGAAAATATTCATTTTCCGAGCGAAGAGAGGCGCGTCCTTGAGGCAAGGTACCGCTTGATTTTTGAAGAGCTTTTGGTTCTGCAGAGCGGACTTTTTTATATTAAACGCGGCGCACAGAGCCGCGGAAGCGGAATTTCCGCATTAAAAGAGGTTTCTGTAAAGCCGTTTGAAGATAATTTTCGCTTCAGGCTGACGGATGGACAGAAAAAAGTCTTTCGTGAGATTGAAGCTGATATGGAGTCGGACAAGCCGATGAATCGTCTGGTACAGGGCGATGTGGGTTCCGGCAAGACGGCGGTTGCCGAAATGGCGATGTTTAAAGCGGTCAAGAGCGGTTTTCAGGCGGTCATGATGGCACCGACCGAGCTTTTGGCGAAACAGCATATTGCGACCTTGAAGCGTGATTTTGAGCCGTTTGGCATACGCGCAGAGCTTTTGTGCAGTGCGACGAAGCCGAAAGAGAGGCAGCAGATTTTAGAGGATTTAGAGGCAGGCAGAATTGACATTCTGATGGGTACGCATGCGGTGATTCAGCCGGATGTCATCTTCCGAAACCTTGGTCTTGTCATTACGGACGAGCAGCATCGTTTCGGCGTCAATCAGCGCACGATGCTTTCCCAAAAGGGCAAAAACCCGGATATTCTGGTAATGACTGCAACACCGATTCCGCGGACTTTAGCGGTTATTTTATATGGCGATTTGGACATTTCCGTTATCGATGCTTTGCCGCAGGGCAGAAAGCCGATTCGGACCTTTTCCAGAAACCGCGATGCAAGAGATAAGATTTACGATTTTGTCCGCCAGCAGGTAAAAAGCGGCAGGCAGGCTTATGTTGTAGCACCTTTGATTGAGGAGTCCGAAAAAATTGACTGCAGGTCGGCGGAGGAAATCTACGAAGAGTTATGCATAAAATATCGGGATTTGCGAATCGGTCTGGTGCATGGAGCGATGAAACAGCAGGAAAAGGATGAAGTCATGCAGTGCTTCGCAGACGGTCTCATTGACGTTTTAGTTTCGACGGTGGTAATCGAAGTCGGCATCGACGTCGGAAATGCAACGGTTATGGTAATTGAAAACAGCGAGCGGTTCGGACTGGCGCAGCTTCATCAGCTTCGTGGCAGAGTCGGAAGAAGTAAGTATCAGTCCTACTGTATTTTGATTTCGGGAAGTGACAGTAAAGTGGCACAAAAGCGAAATGATATTATGTGCCAGACGACGGACGGATTCGTGATTGCGGAAGAAGATTTGAAGCTGAGAGGCCCGGGAGAACTTTTTGGCACGCGCCAGCACGGACTGCCGGAGCTGAACATCAGTGATTTGGTGCGCAACACGGAGGTTTTAGAAAAGGTGAAGAATGTGGCAAGAGATTTAATCGACCGCGATCCGAATCTTGATGCAGGCGAAAACGAAGAACTAAAAAAACGCGTGAAAAAAATGTTCGGTGAGCGAATCCAGCTCAGATTGTAAGCTTATAGGGCGAATCAGAAAACGCATGGAATAGTAAAAGACCTTGAGCAGATCCCAAGGTCTTTTACCGTTTATCCAAAGTTTTGATTTACTTTCCGGCTAACTGCTTTTCAGCCATTTCAACTAACTTCTTAGTCATATAACCGCCGACATAACCGTTCTGTCTTGCTGTAAGGTTGCCCTTGTCAGCCTGTTCATAGTTTGTTAATCCGAGCTCGTTTGCAACTTCTGTCTTCAAGCTCTTTAATGCAGGTTTTGCATTGATGTTCATTTTTTCTTGTAATGACATTTTGTTCACCTCCTATTACATTCATAGTTTGACACGCGCGAGAGTAATTATGTGATGTAAAAAATGGAGACTTTGGCGAGGCTTGGAAGTGAAAAAAATTGATTTTTCTGCGTGTTTGAGTTAATATATTGATATATTATTTTTTGAAAGAGGCAGAGTATGCGAATTATTACGGGAGATTTTAAGGGCAGGCGTCTGGAAATGCCTGTCGGAAATGATATAAGGCCGACGACGGAAAAGGTGAAAGAGGCACTTTTCAGCATGATTGCAGGCAATCTGTATGATGCTGTCTGTGTGGATCTTTTCAGCGGAACGGGGAATTTAGGACTTGAAGCGCTTTCAAGAGGAGCGGAGAAATGTTACTTCGGGGATAATTCCCGCGCAAGCGTTGAGCTGACGAAACGAAACATTGCGATGTGCCGCGCCGAAGAATGGTCGGTTGTGATTCCGGGAGATTTTGAAAAGCTTTTAAATCATCTGGCGCTGAAAGGCGAAAAGGCGGATGTTATTTTCTTAGATCCGCCGTATAAAAAAGGACTGTATGAAAGATGCTTCGAGTTGATCCAAACGCTGGGAATCCTTTCGGAAGAGGGAATTGTGGTTGCAGAGCATAATGCGAAGGATGTTTTCCCGGAGGAAATGCAGGGACTTCAAAAATTAAAGGAAAGAAGCTACGGAAGTATCGGAATTACAATATACGGCTGATTTTTCCTTGCCTATAAAACAAGCTTATGATACAATAAAAGTTAGAATTTCGGGAGGCAGAGATGGCAACAAAAGCTTTGTACGCAGGCTCCTTCGATCCGCTTACTTTGGGGCACCTAAATCTGATTGAAAGAGCTGCTAATATTTTTGACGAGGTCGTGGTAGGCGTTGTGGTAAATTTAGAAAAACGTTCTTTTTTCTCTTTTGAGGAGCGAATGGATATGATTCGAAAGGTTACCGCTCATTTACCGAATGTTTCGGCTGACATGTGTGACGGACTGCTTGCCGATTATGTGAATAAAAATGGTTTTAATATTGTGGTCAGAGGCCTGCGAGGGTCTTCGGATTTTGATATCGAGCAGCAGATGGCGCAGCTCCATAGACATTTATATCATCACGATGTAGAGACCGTATTCCTGATGGCGGACGCCGAGTATGCCTTTGTCAGCTCGACGATGGCGAAGCAGGTAATTTCATTGGGGGGAGACGGAACCAAGCTTGTTCCGCCGTATGTACTTGAAGAGATGAAAAGGAGAGTAAAATAATGGAAGATACAATGAAGGTTTTAGAACTGCTTGAAGAATTGGAAGATATCGTGGATGCGGCGACGAAAGTGCCTATGATGAGCAAGGTTATGGTGGAAGCAGAGGATATTTTCAGCATTGTAAGAGAAATCAGACTGGCTCTCCCGGATGATGTACAGCAGGCGAAATGGATTCGGGATGAAAGAGACCGCATTTTAGAAGATGCGAAGAACGAATATGAAAGAATTATCAGAGAGGCAAAGAAACAGGCGGATTATCTGGTTGAAACAGATGAAATCACGATGCGTGCAACCAAGCTTTCCCAGGAAATCAGACAGGACGCCGAGGTTCATGCGAAACTTCTGAAGATGAGAACATATGATTATGTAGATAAGATGCTGTATGATATGCAGGCAAAGATGGACGAACTGAATATGCGTTATTTCGGGGAAATGTATGCAAACCTCGAGAAGACCTTTGAGCAGATTAATCAGACATTGAGTGATAACAGAGAGGAAATTAAGACCTTGGCATATAAGACACAGAATGATGTGACGCCGCAGATGTAATGCGGGTGCCGGTTGTGCTTTGAAATGGAAGAAAGAGAAAAGAAACAAGAAGTTATTTTAACAGGTGTACAAGTAGGGTTCATGTATGTCGGAGCCATCATGGGAGCGGGATTCGCTTCCGGAAGGGAGCTTTGGCAGTTCATGGGCCTTTTTGGGTCAGAAGGTATTATCGGAACGATTTTTGTTGCGATATGCTATATCGTGCTGGGAGCGATGAGCTCCTACATTGCCCGTGCGAAGAAAACAAACGACTTCGCGGTTATTATCACACCTCCGGGACATCCTAAGCTTACGAAGGCAATCGGAATTTTTATGGCGATTATGCTGTTTTCGGTACTGATTACCATGTCGGCGGCAGGCGGCGCACTGCTGAATCAAAATTACGGCATTAACCGCGCGGTCGGCGGCATTATCATCTGCTTTTTCGTTGTTCTTACTGTGCTTGGTGACTTTGAGAGGGTGTCGCATGTCTTTAAATACATTATGCCGGTGCTTTTTGCGGTTGCGGTTATTACCAGCTTTTTGATTATCTTTAAGGATTTCGGAGACCTTGGTTATCATCAGCCGGTGAAGCCGGCGGCAATGGCGCCGAACTGGGCACTTGCGGCCTGCCTTTACATATCCTATAATCTGCTTGCGATGATACCGATGATTTCAAGCTCCTCCATTCATGCGAAGAACGACAGACACGCCCTGTGGGGCTCTGCCTTCGGCGGTTTTCTGGTGGGTATCCTTGCACTGATTATTATTTTGGCGCTGCAAAAGGATATGAGCTTTGCGGATGCCAGCGACATGCCGATGCTTGCGTACGCCGGACAGATTTCCAAGGCGGTCGGCGTGCTGTATTCCGTCGTTTTATTCATGGCGATTTATTCAGCGGCTACGAGCAATTTCTACGGATTCTCGACGAAGATTCCGGCAGGACCGAAGAAAAGCAAAATTGTCATTCTTGCAGCCTGTGCGGCTTTTGCACTCGGTCTCTTCGGATTCAAAAATATTGTAGCCTATATGTTCAGTGCGGAGGGCTATCTGGGATTTGCCATCATCGCGCTTCTGATTACAAACTTTTTCCTTACATACAAAGAAAAACGGAGGGAAAAAACTTTGGAAAAGCAAATGAAACGTGAAATTGACAACGAGTTCTTCACGGAATTTCCGGGTGAAAACAGGCTGGATTATCCGGATACGATTGTAAGGGTTACAGGCGGAGCAGGTGGGGAGGCGCTTCTCATCATGGGAAGTGAGAAAACCGCATTATATGATACAGGTATGGCGTGTTTCGCGGATAATCTGATATATAATCTTTCGCTTGTTTTGGATGAGGAAAAGCGGACACTGGATTATATCCTGATGTCGCACACGCATTACGACCATATTGGCGCGCTTCCGTATGTCCTTAAAAAATGGCCTGACGCGGTTGTTTGCGGGCACGAAAAAGCGAGCCGTGTATTCAGGAGTGAAAGAGCTCTGAAAACGATGGAAGAACTCGGAAATGCTGCCAAGAAGACTTACTATAGAGAAAATGCAGAAATCACAGCGCAAGGCATGCGTATTGATCGGATTCTGCGAGACGGCGATGAAATTTCTTTGGGCGATGTTACCGTAAAAGCATATGAAACGCCGGGGCATACAGACTGCTCAATGTCCTACATGATTTTACCGGAAAAAATCTTAATTTCCGTAGAGTCGACAGGGCTCCTGAGGGGGCCGGGCAGAATCAGCACCGCACCTCTTAAGGATATGGATGCCTGTATTACTTCTGCACAGCGGCTGAAAGAGCTTGACTATAACTGTTTGATTCTGCCTCATTACGGCGTCTGTCCATATAACTACAGATATGACTTCTTTGATGACTACATTGCGGAGCAGAAGGCAGAAAAGAAGCTGATTGAGGACGGAATTGCGGCAGGCCTTTCCGAGCAGGAGATTTTCGAGGAGCATAAGAAGCGTTACTGGACGGAAGCACGCGCAAAAGCGCAGCCGTATGAAGCGTATAAAATGAATACCGAAATTGTTATCCGGCAGCTTATGAACCGATAATTTTCAATTAATTTAAAACTTAATATACAAGCCTTTGCATTGATCGATTTACTTCGTTAAATCGGTCAATTGTTTTGTTCAAAAAAAGTGCTTTTTTGTCTAATTCCTTGAATAAAAAACCACTTGTGTTATGATTTAGTTAATCTAAAATAAACTTACGAGGTGAATACAAATGGAAAATAACAAGAAATTGGTTATTAATCCAAAATGGTGCAAGGGCTGCGGCATTTGTGTGGAATTCTGCCCGAAAAAAGCACTGGAACTGAAGCATGAAAAAGTGCGGATTGCTGATGAAGAAGCCTGCATTTTATGCGGACTTTGCGAGCTGCGCTGTCCGGACTATGCGATATATATTGAGAAGGAGGAAGAATAATGGCTAAGAGATTTCAGCTTTTGCAGGGAAACGAAGCTGTTGTGGAAGGCGCAATCGCTGCAGGTATGCGGTTTTATGCGGGATATCCGATTACTCCTTCGACAGAAATTGCCGAAAGAAGTGCGGTGAGACTGCCGCAGGTAGGCGGAAAATTTATTCAGATGGAGGATGAAATCGGCGGGATTGCTGCTGCGCTCGGAGCTTCCGTTGCAGGGCTCAAAGCGATGACGGCAACATCCGGTCCGGGATTTTCACTGAAACAGGAAAACATTGGCTATGCGTCGATTGCAGAGATTCCGATTGTAATTGTAGATGTACAGAGAGAAGGTCCGTCAACAGGACTTCCGACCTCTCCGTCGCAGGGCGACCTCATGCAGTCCAAATGGGGAACGCACGGAGACCATCCGGTTATCGTTATTTCTCCGTCCTCCGTGCAGGAATGCTATACAGAAACGGTCAGAGCCTTTAACATGGCGGAAAGATTCCGTGTTCCGGTTATCTTCCTGATGGATGAGATTATCGGACATTTGAGAGAAGGCTGCGAAATGATACCTGCTGAAGAACTGACGGTTTCAAACAGGAGAATCGACCGCAGATTTAACGGAACACTGGCGTATGCGGTTCAGGAAGGAAACTATGTACCGGAATACGCGCCGTTCGGCGAAGGTGATCACTTCAATGTAACAGGACTTTTCCATGATTTGGACGGATTCCCGACCAATGATAATAATATTACGGATAGTCAGGAGAGAAGACTTCTGGACAAAATCCGCATGAGACGGGATCGTATCCAGAAATGGGAAGAAGCAGACTGCGATGACTGCGAAACACTGATTATCTGTTTCGGCGGTACAGCCAGAGCGGTTGAAGGCGCGATTGAAGAATCACATAAATTTGATTTCATCAAACTGGGAATGTTCCGGCCGATTACGGTATGGCCGTTCCCGGAAGAAGCCCTGCTTAGAGTTATTAAGAACAATAAGCACTTAAGACAGATTATCGTTGCGGAACATAATGACGGACAGATGCTTTTGGAAGTGCAGCGCGTGGTTGAAGGAAGAGTTCCGGTAGCGTTCCTCGGAAAAATCGACGGTACGACAATTACGCCGGCAGAAGTCCTCAACAAAGTCAAGGAGGTGTATTAATATGCCAAGCAAATTGATTGAAAAAACAATGCGTGTTAACCGACTTCCTCATATCTGGTGTCCGGGATGCGGACACGGAATCTTAATGCGGGATGTTGCGCAGGCAATTGAAAACTGTGGGATTGACCCGGATAAGGTGGTAATCGTATCCGGAATCGGATGTTCGTCAAGAGCTGCAGGATATATGAACTACAACACGCTGCATACCACGCACGGCAGAGCAATCGCTTTCGCAACAGGCGTTAAGCTTGCAAACCCGGAACTTACGGTAATCGTCATCACAGGCGACGGAGATGCTTCCGCAATCGGCGGAAACCATCTGATTCACGCATGCAGAAGAAATATCGACCTTACCGTTGTGGTATTCAACAATAACATTTACGGTATGACAGGCGGGCAGTATTCCCCAACAACACCGCACGGCGAAAAGGGAACAACCGCTCCTTACGGAAATATCGACTACAATTTCGATATTCCGAAACTTGCAGAGGCTGCCGGTGCAACCTTCACGGGAAGATGCACGGCATACCATGCTCCGCAGGCAATCAAACTGATTGAAGCGGGAATCAAACATCACGGCTTCTCCCTCATCGAAGGGGTATCGGTTTGTCCTACATACTACGGAAGAAAGAACAAGAAAGGCGACTCTGTTAAGATGCTTTCCTGGCAGAGAGATGTCGCTGTTGATGTGAAGAAAGCGCAGACAATGTCTCCGGAAGAGCTTGAAGGAAAGATGGTAATCGGCGAGCTTTCAAGAAACGAAAACAAAGAAGAATACACGGATATGTATCTTCAGATAATTGATAAGGTTGGAGGTAATAAGTAATGGCAAAGACTGAGATCAGAATGACAGGTTCCGGCGGTCAAGGCGTTATTATGGGTACGATTATCCTTGCCGAAGCTGCTTTTGAAGACGGAAAACAGGTAGTTCAGTGCCAGGCATACGGACCGGAAG
Organism: uncultured Clostridia bacterium; assembly: GCA_934233735.1. Lineage (GTDB taxonomy): Bacteria > Bacillota > Clostridia > Peptostreptococcales > Anaerovoracaceae > CAG-238. The sequence continues at coordinate 76,089 of CAKQGQ010000002.1, forward strand.
CCAGAGGCGGCTCCTCCAAGGCGGAAACAATTATTTCCGACGAAAAGATTACCTACACGAAGGTTCTGCTTCCGGATTTGCTCTTATCCCTGACGCAGGTTTCGCTCGATAAATATGTCGGATGCCTGAAACCGAATGCGATTGTGGTAGTCGATGAGGAGATTACGGTTCCGGAAGAGGTGGAAAAAGCGCATAAGGTTTATCATCTGCCGATTTTGGAAGGCGCAACAGAGGTCATAAAAAATCATATGTCCGCGAACATCATTTCAGTAGGTGTTGTCAATGAACTGATGGGCGTTGCCACACAGCAGTCTGTGGAAGCGGCAGTTTTGAATCATGTGCCGAAGGGAACGGAAGAAAGCAATCTGAACGCGCTTCATTACGGAGCACAGCTTGTAAAAGAGTATCATAAGTAAAAATAGAAACCGAAGAGAAAGAGACGGCATCCAAACAGCGGGAAGCCGTCTCTTTTGAATAAGGAGCAATAAAATGAATTTTGTACGGTTCGTATTTTAGATTATCTTCTCGGCTGCGGTCTTCCATGATGTCCGCCGCCGTGGTTATCGTTTTCTCTGCAAGGATCGCAGCAAGGGTCACAGCAAGGGTCACAGCATGGATTGCACGACGGTCTTGCGCACGGGTCGCATTCATCCTCTTCATCGGACACTTCTCCGCAGTTTTCAAGCGTATCGGACGGACGAATCTGTTTCGGGAACAGTGCCGGGAATGTGGTGCAGATTGCGTTTTGCTGTGATTCCAACGAGACGAATCCCGTGGAAAGCACGCAAAGCTGTACCGGCACGACAATTTTCTTCTCACAGCTGACACAGATTGCGATGATTAAATTGCCCGTAACCGTTCCGTTTGGCTCGACGCACAGGTCTCTGCCATAGTTGTTGGTAGCAAGCCTTGCCTCGCACGCCGAATTGCAAAATTCCGTAAAGCGAGGAAGAAATGCGGTATCAACCGTCGACGGCATACAGATTTCGAAGAAGTTTGTAAGTACCAGAGGATGTGCAGCTTCCGCGACATTGACGTCTGCACAGATGGTGAATACCGATTCATTTCCGCAGTTGTCCGAAAGCAGTAAATCCAGTTCGATAATAACATTTCCCGTGATCGTTATGTTTTGTGTGCCGAAGATAGGAGTACCCATGCAGCGGTCGTCACATTCCTTTGTTTCTGCATATAAAATCTTTTCCGAAAAGTGTCCGTCGGCGCCGACTGCAGTCAATTCCTGACCTGCACCGTTTCTTAAGAATGTCGCGCCTGAAATCATCGTGTCAACATCCAGTTTTAAATTCTTAGGGTCATCTACATTGTTAGGATTAAAGCTCCGTCTGCATCGGATATCTATTACGCGCTTTACCCGGTGTCCGCGAGGAATCGAAGGGGTAAAGGTCTGGTTCTGAACGGTTTTCATGCCCTGAAGATGCACTAAGACTGCATCGTAAACTTTTTGCACATAAATCGGCTCGGAAACCACCTTATTCAAGTCACCGTCGAATTCGCAGAGGACATTCGAGTTGCAGCAATTCTGATAGAGGTCCGGGGATACTCTTCCACCAAAGCAGCTCATATAGTTACCTCCTTATAATCCAATATCTTTTCTTTCTTACTATATGAATTTCTTCAAAAGTATGTTACAATATTGTGATTAGAAAATTCAGGGTAGGTATTTTATGAATAAAATGGGAATCGGAATTACAATTGCAATCTTATTTGGCTTTTGCGTCATATTATGGGCAACTGACGCTGTGGGTGCCTCCTTCGGAAAAGCGGGGGAGAATATCGCTCTCGTCATGGTTGCCATCTTTTTGATTATTGGCTTGATAAAAGCGCGGAGGGAAAAATAATGAGTAATATTGAGATTAGACAGTTAAACTGCGGCGTTCGCGTCGTGATGGAAAAAATAGATTATGTGCAGTCGGCTGCATTCGGTATATGGATAAAGGCAGGTGCGGTGGATGAAACACCGAAAAACGCGGGCGTATCTCACTTTATTGAACACATGATGTTTAAGGGAACCGCAAAGCGGAATGCCCGTCAGATTGCGGAAGACATCGACCGTATCGGGGGACAGATGAACGCTTTCACGGGAAAGGAAGCGACCTGCTATTATGTGAAAACCATCGGGACGAACCTGCAAAAAGGTGCAGAAGTGATTTTGGATATGCTCACAGGCTCACTCTTTGACAAAATCGAGATGGGTAAGGAGCGCAAGGTCATCTGCGAGGAAATCAAGATGATTCAGGATCAGCCGGACGACTTGGCGCACGATACGGTGACAGAGCTTTTGTTTAAAGGCGACCCGCTCGGAAAAAGCATCATCGGAACGCCGACCTCGCTGAAGGGCATCAGCCGCAATGTTCTGACCGAATATAAGGAAAAAGAGTATACGCGCGACGCGGTTGTGGTTTCGGTGGCAGGAAATTTTGACGAAAATGAATTTTGCAAATTCTTAGAGGATAAATTCGAGGTGCTTCGAAAGACGAAAGAGAAGAAACAGCACGAACAGACAGAATACAAGCGAAGCTTTAAGGTTATGACCAAGGACATTCAGCAGTCTCATATCTGCCTTGCGACCAAAGGCCTGGCGCTCGGAGACGACAGACGCTATGCGCTGAATATTCTGAACAATATCATGGGCGGAAGCATGAGCTCGAGACTTTTTCAGAACATTAGGGAGCAGAAAGGGCTTGCTTACAGTGTTTATTCCGTTGCAAGTTCGTTCAGCCATGACGGATATTATCTCATCTATGCAGGTGTCGGCCACGATAAGATCAGGCACGCACTCGAAGGCATTCAGGAAGAACTTGAAGTTCTGCGCAGTGGAAGCGTTACGGAAGATGAATTTTCCATGTCCAAGGAGCAGATGAAGAGCAGCTTTATTTTCGGGCAGGAGAATGTGGCAAGCCGTATGTTTGCAAACGGGAAAAACCTCACGCTTCTCGACAAAGTCTACACAACAGAGGAAATTATTGACGCTATCGACCGGGTAAGCCTTGCGGACATCGACGAGATTAAAATGCTGATTTGCGACCCGGATACCTACACGGGCGTTGCGGTTACTGACAAAAGATTCGATTGGAGTAAAATATGGAAATAAAAATTGTAAGCAAAGGCGGCGCTTTGCCGTCCTATGCCACGGAAGGCTCTTCTGGAGCGGATTTGCGGGCATATATCGACGAATCGATTACGCTGATGCCGGGCGAACGACGCTTGATTCCTACAGGCTTGTTTGTGGAAATTCCGCCGGGCATTGAAGCGCAGATAAGGGCGCGTTCGGGACTTGCCATCAAGCACGGAATCGGCCTTGTCAACGGTGTGGGAACCGTGGACAGCGACTATCGGGGAGAGTGGAATATTCCGCTGATTAACTGGGGGCAGGAGCCTTATACGATACATAACGGCGACCGGATTGCGCAGGTTATTTTTGCCAAATATGAAAAGGCGGATTTCCTTTCCGTTTCGGAAATTGACACCACAGAGCGGGGCGCAGGCGGTTTCGGACATACCGGAATCAAATAAAACAAAGGAAATTTAGGTGAGGTGTGAAATGTTGCTTAGAAAAGAATTGGAACAAAGAGAATTTCAGATTTTGTCGGAGCGTGCAGCGAAAAGTGCAGCTTCGAGAGGACGCGTTTTCCCGGAAGAGCCGTGTGAAATACGGACGGACTTTCAAAGGGACAGGGATCGTATTGTTCATTCCAAAGCATTTCGCAGGCTCATGCATAAAACACAGGTATTTCTGGCGCCGGAAGGCGATCATTTCCGCACGAGACTGACGCATACGCTGGAGGTTTCTCAGATTGCCAGAACGATTGCAAGGGCATTGAATCTCAACGAAGATCTGACGGAAGCGACAGCACTCGGACACGATCTGGGGCATACGCCGTTCGGACACAACGGAGAAGAGGTTCTGAACAAAATCCATCCCGGCGGGTTCAAGCACAATGTCCAAAGCCTGCGGGTTGCAGATGTTATTGAATCCACGCAGTCGCGGCGCGGCATGAATCTGACGATGGAAGTGCGTGACGGCATTGTCAATCATACGGGAAGCGGAATTCCGTTTACTTTAGAAGGGCAGATTGTAAAGCTCAGCGACCGCATCGCCTATATCAACCACGACATTGACGATGCAATTCGAAGCGGCGTTATATCGGCAGAGGATCTTCCGGAAGAAGCCATCCGCGTGTTCGGCGCGACGCACCGCGAACGCATCAATAATATGGTCACGGATGTCATTGTAAACAGTGACGGTAAAGACAGAATCTGCCAAAGTCCTGAATTTAAAACGAATCTGGATTCCCTTCGTACTTTTATGTTTGCAAATGTCTATAAGAGCAGCAGAGTAAAGCGGGAAGAAGATTTGAACAAGGTCGAAGTTGTCATCAGTTCTCTTTACGACTATTTTATTAAAAATATCGACCAGCTTCCCGATGAGATGAAGGAAATCGCAGAGCGCGACGGAAAAAATGAGGCAGTTAAGGATTATGTGGCAGGGATGACAGACCGCTTTGCTTTAGCGGCTTATACGGACTTATTCGTTCCAAAAGGCTGGAAATAGCAGACGAACAGATTTTTACTTACTTGTTTCGACATTTTTTGAAAAGAAAAAAGGAAACGACCCATTTTCCTCGTATAATAAACTATAAAGGTTTTTATGGAGCGGAGAATGGGTCGATTTATTAATAATGCGAGCATTGATGAACTGAAGTCCCGAATCAATATTGTCGATGAGGTAGCCAAGGTTGTGGACTTAAAACGGGCAGGCGCGAATTATAAAGGGTGCTGTCCGTTTCATAATGAGAAAACGCCTTCTTTCGTTGTATCGGAGCAGAAACAGATTTTTACCTGTTTTGGATGCGGGGAAAGCGGAAATGTCATCAAGTTCACGCAGCGTTATTATAATCTGGACTTTGCGGAAGCCGTCGAGAAGCTGGCGAAGGAAAACGGAATCACGATTCAGATCGGCGGACGGGAAGATAAAGACAGAGAAAGATATTACGAAATCAACAGAGAAGCAGCTCGATTCTTCTATCGAAGCTTTACGCAGGCCCAAAATCCCGGCTATTCCTACATGAAAAAACGCGGAATTGAGGATGCGGTTCTGAAAAAATTCGGTATCGGTTATGCCGACGAAGAATGGGACAGTCTTTATCGCTATTTTAAAGAAAAAGGTGTGGAAGAAAAGATTTTGCTCGAACTTGGACTGATTTCCGAAAGCAAGGGCAGATATTACGATAAATTCCGCAATCGTGTGATGTTTCCGATCATCAATACGAGCGGAAAGGTCATCGGCTTCGGAGGGCGCGCGATTGGCGATGCACAGCCGAAATATTTGAACTCGCCCGAGAACCGGGTTTTCCAAAAAAAGAATAATCTGTACGCGCTGAACATCTGCAAGCAGGAAATCGGACGGGAAAACTGCGCAATCATGGTCGAAGGATATATGGATGTCATTTCTCTGTATCAGGGCGGTGTGCGCAACGCCATCGCTTCTCTGGGAACGGCGCTGACCGAAAATCAGGCGAAACTCATCAAGCGTTACACGAAAAATATCGTCTTATCCTACGACGCTGATCAGGCAGGCAGAAAGGCGGCGCTTCGTGGCATTGATGTACTGGGCGCGCAGGAATGTAAGGTGAAGGTGCTGCATGTGACGGACGGAAAAGACCCCGACGAATTCATCAAACAGCACGGGAAAACGGCTTTTTTGGAGCTTGTTGAGAAAGCTTTGCCGATGATTGATTATAAACTTGATTCAATCAGACAAAATGTGGATATAAATACAGAGGAAGGCAAAATTGACTTCGTGAAGCGGGCGGCAGAGCTTTTGAAGACTTTGAGCCCTGTGGAAACGGATATTTACATAAAAAAAATCTCAAACGACCTGAAAATTGCCGAGGGAGCTATAAGAATGGAAATCTTAGGCAATAATAATGGCGGTGAGCATCGAACGCAGCATCACTATGAGCGCGCGGAGAAAACTCCTGAGGAGAAGGAAAAAGAGGAACTTTCGCCTTTGGAACTGACCCTTATGAAGGTTTTGATTATGAATCCGCCGTTTGTGGAAGAACTTTTGGACAAACAGGAAATTATGCAGAGCAGGCTGACGAAGCGTGTTTTGAACATTATGTTCGAGCTGTACGGAATGCAGGAGGATTTTGACCAGACGGAAATTATGGAGCGTCTGGAGCCGGCAGAGAGCCTGATGCTGACCGAGGAACTTGAGAAAATTATCATTGCAGGCAATGAAGACAAAGTCTTTTCGGAGTGTCTGCGGAACTGGAAACTGTCAAAACTGCTTTCCAGGGAAAAGGAAATTATTGCACGCCTTTCGTTGGCAGACGAAGAGGTTGGTGAAAATTCAATAAAAGAACTTACGGAAGAACTTATGGAAGTTCAGATGAAAATTAAAACATACGGGGGAAGAAGTTAATGGCAACAGAAGACAAAAAAATGAATGCAGGCAGCGTCAATCCGGCGGATACGCGCGGTGTGCTGAAGGATTCCTATGGGCCGGATGCTGCAAACGGTGAACTTGCCGAAGATAGAAAACAAGAGCTGCTTAAAGAACTTGTTGACAAGGGTAAGACATCGAAAAACAAGCTGACCTATACGTCAATCGCTGACGTTTTAGAGTCTGCAGACCTGGACAAGAATCAGATGGACGATATTTACGAACTTCTGATGTCCAAGGGAATTGAAATCGTTTCGGAAACCGAGCCGGAGGATTTCGATATTATTTTAGAAGACGATACTGACTTAACGGAAGACCCCGATATCATTATTGAAGAAGCAAACGATTTGGATTTAGAGGCTAACATGCCAAAGGGTGTGACAGTCGATGATCCGGTTAGAATGTATCTGAAAGAAATCGGTAAGGTGCCACTGCTTTCGGCAGATGAGGAAATCGAGCTTGCCAGAAGAATGGAAAACGGTGATGAGGACGCAAAAAAGCGGCTTTGCGAGGCGAATCTGCGTCTGGTTGTCAGCATTGCCAAACGCTATGTCGGACGCGGAATGCTTTTCCTCGATCTAATTCAGGAAGGAAATCTCGGTCTGATTAAAGCCGTAGATAAATTTGACTATACGAAGGGATATAAATTCTCAACTTATGCGACATGGTGGATCAGACAGGCGATTACCCGTTCCATCGCAGACCAGGCGAGAACAATTCGTATTCCGGTTCACATGGTTGAGACCATCAACAAGCTCATCCGTGTGTCCAGACAGCTCCTGCAGACTTACGGGCGTGAACCGACCCCGGAAGAAATTGCTGCTGAAATGGGGCTTTCAGTAGAAAAAGTAAGAGAAATCCAAAAGATTGCGCAGGAACCGGTTTCACTCGAAACGCCAATCGGTGAGGAGGAAGACAGCCATCTTGGTGACTTCATCCCGGATGAGGATGTTCCGGCTCCGGCAGAAGCGGCAGCGTTCTCCATGCTGAAGGAGCAGCTTGTTGAGGTATTGGATACTTTGACAGAAAGAGAGCAAAAGGTTCTCAAGCTTCGTTTCGGTCTTGAAGACGGAAGAGCAAGGACGCTCGAAGAAGTGGGAAAGGAATTTGAAGTTACGCGTGAGCGTATTCGTCAGATTGAAGCCAAAGCGCTTCGAAAACTGCGTCATCCGAGCAGAAGTAAGAAACTGAAGGATTATTTGGAATAGGCAAAGGGAAGGCAGCATATGATTAAGCTAAGCCCAAGACTGAAAAAAATTGCAGAGCAAATAGATGTGGGAGAAACCATGGCGGACATCGGAACCGATCATGGTTTTCTGCCTGTTTATCTATGGGAAAATAAGATATGTCCAAGCGTCATTATGGCAGATATCAGCCCAGGCTCCTTGGCAAAGGCAGAGGAAAACTGCAAGATGCTTTATCCGGATACGAAGTTCGATTTACGGCTCGGCTCCGGCATCGAAGTTCTTGCGCCGGGCGAAGTGGATGCGGTTGTCATGGCAGGTATGGGCGGCATATTGATGACGGAAATTTTAGAGCAGGATTTAGCGAAAGCGCAGTCTTTTAAAAAACTGATTTTTCAGCCCCGAAAAGATGTCGGAAAACTCCGTTTTTGGCTGTATGACCACGGATTCAGCATTATAGGCGAGAACCTTGTGAGAGAGCGAAAATATATCTGTGAGGTTTTGACGGCGATTCCAAAGGAGGTTGCTATTACAAGACAGATGAACGGGGATGACATTGAGTATGAGTTTCCGCATACGCTTTTGGACTACCGTGACGAGCTGCTTACGGAATATCTGAGCATTAAAAAGAGATTGGAAGTTGAGATCTTAGAGAATATGCGGAAGGGTAAATATACGACGCCGCGTGAAATACGGCATCAGGAATATCGAATTTCGTATTTGGAATATCTTTTAAGGAGTAACGCGAAATGAGAATCGACGATTTTATCAGAGAAGTGGAAAAAATCGCACCGCTTGAGCTTCAGGAGGAATGGGACAATTCCGGCATTCAGATAAGAGCCTCAAACGGTGAAATCAGAAGAGTTTTAGTTGCTCTTGAGATTAACGACGGAGTTATTGACGAAGCGATTGGTGCGGGCGCGGACTTGATTTTGACGCATCATCCGCTGATTTTCGGAAGCTTGAAAAAGGTTGACGGAAATGATATTACGGGAAACCATATAGTGAAGCTTATAAAGCGTGGCATCAGCGTCTATTCCACGCATACGCCGTTCGATAAATGTATCGGAGGCAACAATGATTATCTCGGTAGAATCCTTGGAATCGAAGATATCGGAGCACTTCCGGGCGATGATACATGCATCTGCAGAATGGGAACGCTCAGCAGACCGATGACCTGCGCAGCTTTTGCGGAGCATGCATCGCTGGCGCTGGGAATAGAGAAGCAGTTCTTTAATTTTGCGGGAATTCCCGACGAAATTGTTTCGAAAATCGGATGGTGCACCGGCTCAGGTGCGGAATTTCTTGATTTAGCGGTTGCCGCAGGCTGCGACCTCTTTCTGACAGGTGATGTCAAATATCATACGGCGCAGCACGCGCGGGATTTAGGAATGAACGTGCTCGACTGCGGGCATTTCGGCACAGAGTATATTTTCTGTGAAAATATGGCGATGCTGCTTGACAAAATCCCAAATTTAGATATAATGCAGTCACGCGTGAACTTAAATCCATTCGCGCAGATATAAATTTTTTTAGGTGATGACTATGAAAGATACGAACAAAGCAAAGAAGAGAGTGATACAAATTGCGGTGATTTTACTGATTGCTGCAGTCATTGTTACATACAGCGTCACATTCATCGGCGCATTTTATTAATTTTTAATTGTTGATTCATTTTCGGGTAGAGCAGACGGTCGCGTGCGCCCTCGCCGGCGTATGAGGAAAGTCCGGGCTCCGCAGGGCAGGGATGCCGGATAACGTCCGGCGTAGGTAACTATAGGGAAAGTGCAACAGAAACATACCGCCGAAACAGTACGGCTGTGGCAAGGTTGAAATGGTGAGGTAAGAGCTCACCGGCGGCATGGAGACATGTCGGCCGTGTAAACCCCATCCGGAGCAAGACCAAATAGGGGAAAAAGGTGGCTGCCCGTCACCTCCCGGGAGGTAGGTCGCTGGAGCTTGTCAGCAATGGCAAGTCGAGATAGATGATCGTTTAATACAGAACCCGGCTTACAGCTCTGCCCGAATTGATTTTACATGAAAAAACAAGTAAACATGCTGACTAAGCAAAAAACAGGGTGCAGCCCGTCATATCGACAGGCCTGCACCCGTTTGCATCTTAATATTGATTCTGCACATCCAGCGCTTCAATCAGCTTCACATCGGAATGTTTTTCCTGGAAATACTGAAGCGTAAACGGATTCGCAAAGAGAATCAGCGGACGCTTGAAGTGGTCGAATACCAGCATTTGTCTGGAATCCAAAATATCTTTTACCGCATCGATGTCATCGGTGTCTACCCATCTTGCAACGCTGAAATCGAGTCGATCCATGCGTACAACCGCATTATACTCGTTTTTCAGACGATACTCGAAAACTTCAAACTGAAGCTGTCCGACTGCGCCGATTACAACCTCGTTGTATTGGTTGCGGTAAACCTGAATCGCACCTTCCTGGGCGAGCTGGTCGACACCTTTTTGGAACTGCTTTGCTTTCATCGTATCCTTTGGTGTGACGAGACAAAAGAGTTCCGGCGGGAAGGTCGGAAGCGGCTCGAAGAAGAGCGGCTCTTTCGTCGTTGTCAGCGTATCGCCGATTTGGTAGGTTCCCGTGTCGTAAATACCGATAATATCTCCTGCAATGGCCGTATCAACGGTTTCTCGCTCGTTTGCCATGAGCATGGTGGACTGAGCGAGCTTCATTTCCTTGCCGGTTCTCGACAGGCGCACGCTCATGCCGCGCTCAAAGGTGCCCGAACAGATTCTGAAAAAAGCCAGTCTGTCTCGGTGAGCAGGGTTCATGTTCGCCTGGATTTTAAAAATAAATCCGCTGAAAAATTCGTCCGTCGGAAGCACTTCTCCGGTCGTAGTCTTGCGAGGACCCGGAGCAGGGGACATATCGAGGAAGTGATTTAGGAACGGAATCGTTCCGAAGTCGGCAAGTGCTGAGCCGAAGAAAACCGGTGAGAGTTTTCCTTTTGCAATCAAATCCATGTCAAAATCATTTCCCGCGCCCTGAATCAGCTCAATCTCATCGCGAAGGGCAGAAAGATTGTATCCTGCAATCTCGGATTCAAGTTCAGAACCGAAAACACCGTCTTCGCCGAGGGTAATCGTTTTACCTGCCTTATACAGATGCACTTCGTTTTTCAGAATATCGTAAATTCCCTCAAAATTCAGTCCGTTGCCGATCGGCCATGTAACCGGAACGGAAGGAAGCCCCAGAACATCTTCCAGTTCCTGCACGAGGTCGAATGGATCTTTGGTTTCGCGGTCGATTTTGTTGATAAAAGTAAAAATCGGAATGCCGCGCATGGAGCAGACCTTAAACAGCTTCTTTGTCTGCGCTTCAATACCTTTCGCGCCGTCGATGACCATCACCGCGCTGTCAACGGAGGTCAGAATACGATAAGTATCTTCGCCGAAGTCGTTGTGTCCGGGCGTATCCATGATGGAAATCATTTTGCTTGCGTATTCAAATTGCATAACAGAGGAAGTTACGGAAATGCCTCTCTGTTTTTCAATTTCCATCCAGTCGGAGGTTGCGAACTTGCTGTTTCTCCGCGCCTTAACCGTACCGGCCTCGCGAATGGCACCGCCGTGCAGCAGCAGCTTTTCGGTCAGGGTTGTCTTACCTGCGTCAGGGTGAGAGATAATTCCAAAGATTCTTCTTGCTTCTATTTCTTCTAATCTTGTAGTCATAAAAAATCCTTTCTTATGAAAATGTGAATTCGTTTTATCACCAAAACTTCACAAGGAATATCATACCATAAATCTTGAATTTGTAAACATGATATTATATAATATAATTTCGTGATATGAAAGAATAAAAGAAAAAGAAATCAGAGGTAGGAATGGAAGAGAAAGCACATGTAAACAAAATGGGTGTCATGCCGATCAAAAAACTTTTGATTGAAATGGCATGGCCCGCAATATTATCAATGACAATCAATGCGCTGTATAATATTGTAGACAGCATTTTCGTAGCGCAGATAAGTGAAGACGCATTGACAGCGGTATCGATTATCAATCCGATTCAGATGCTGATTATCGCCCTCTCCGTGGGAAGCGGTGTCGGAATCAACTCCCTGATTGCCAGAAAATTAGGGGCAAAGAAGCAGGAAGAGGCTGATCAGGCGGCAAGCACGGGGCTTAGAATCGGGCTTTTAAACTATTTTGTATTTTTAATTATAGGAGTCTTCTTTACGGGAATTTTCGTTTCCGGTTATGCGGATAAAGGAAGCTACATCTATGAAGAAGCGGTAAAATATATGGCAATCGTATGCATCGGCTCGTTTTTCCTGAATATGCAGGTTGTTTTTGAAAAGATCCTGCAGGCGACAGGCAATATGATTGGACCGATGGCTTGCAGTCTGACAGGTGCGGTTGTCAACATCATCTTAGACCCGATTCTGATTTTCGGTCTGCTCGGAGCACCGAAGATGGGCGTAGCGGGTGCGGCGATTGCAACGGTAATCGGTCAGGTCTGCGGCATGACGATGGGAGCATTTATCACTTTCAAAGGCGACCATCTGGTAACGCTTACGGTAAAGGGCTTTAAGATTGACTGGAAAATCGTGGCGGACATTTATAAAGTAGGACTTCCGTCCATCGTAATGCAGTCGATTGGATCGGTTATGATTATTTTCTATAATAAGATTCTGGTTGACTTTTCGACAACAGCGGTTGCGGTTCTGGGCGTATACTTTAAGATTCAGTCCTTCGTATTCATGCCGGTATTCGGCTTGAATCAGGGGGCGATGCCGATTATGGGCTATAACTACGGTGCCAGAGATAAAGACAGACTTATGCAGGCATATAAAGAAGCGCTGAAGATTGCAGTAATGGTAATGGCTCTCGGAGTTTTAATCTTCCAGCTGATTCCATCGCAGCTCCTGCAGATGTTCAAGGCATCCGATGAAATGCTTCGAATCGGAGTTCCGGCGCTTCGCATTATCAGCTTATGTTTCATCCCGGCAGCGTTCGGTATTATTACAGGAACGCTCTTTCAAGGTACAGGGCACGGCGTGTACAGCCTGCTTTGCTCGGTAATCCGACAGCTTATCGGTATTTTGCCGCTGGCGTATATTTTAATCCGAATCGACGGTGTAACCCTGTCGTGGGCATCCTTCCCGCTTGCAGAGATTCTGGGACTGACATACAGTGCGATTATGCTGCGCCATCTGTATAAAAAAGAAATTGTCAATATGTAAAATAATATACAAAAAAAGAACAGTCGACCCCAAAACGGCTGTTCTGCTTTTTTTGAAAAGTAGTCTTAAATTTCAAAGTCCGAATCGAGAGCCTCAGATTCGTCACGCGCTCTTGAATCTTCTTCGACCAAATCGCGGATATACGGGTCGCATACCAAATGCTTCCATACCGTGTAAGTTGCCTTCACAAAATCGTCGTTCAGAGGGATTTCCTCCTCAATCAAAGGGCAGGTATAAGGCAGTTCTTCGTCGTTATAAACAAGCTCTAAAATTCCGTCCTTCGTAAGGTAGGGCGATAGGGGATAAGTCCGGCACTGAAACGGTCTTTGCGTTCTGGGGCAGTGCGGGGGCGTCTTGCATTTTACGAAATAAACATTGCCGCCCCAGGAATCGGGAAATTCAAAATCTTCGGCATTTTCCACAGTCCATGTCAGCCAGTCATCCTTTCTGCTGTGGATTTTTTCTTCGCCGGGATAAAGATAAATTCCAAGCTCCTCTTCGCAGGAATCCCCACAGGTGCAGCAGATTGCACCGCAAAGCCTGCCGCAGTCTCCGCCTATGGGAGAAACTTTATCGAGAAGGCGGTAAATTGCCTTCCATGTTCTTTTGCGTATTGTACATTTCATATCTTCAGTATACTAAAAATTATGGGAATAGGCAATCGAAAACATTACAGTTAAGACCTGCCAACTTTTTTAGCCCAATTTTAGCGTCATTTTAACGGGCTTTGGTGGTAAAATTACAAGGTGAAAATTTGTAAAATTTTAAAGAAATATTAAAATTCATTATAGAAAACAAAAATACTACGAAGTAAGAGGAACAATATGAGACTGGGAATTGATGTAGGCTCGACAACTGTAAAACTGGTTTTGCTTGATGAAAACGGAACCATGCTTTATCAAAGGTATGAACGACATATGTCAAGTGTTTTCAGCAAAGTCAGCGAACTTTTAGAGCAATTAAAAGCCGAGAAAGGCGATTTAACAGTAAAGGCGGTTATCACCGGCTCCGGCGGGCTTTCGCTCGCGGACAAAATCGGAGCGAGATTCGAGCAGGAGGTTGTAACCTGTTCATTAGCAGTAGAAAAATTGATATCGCAGACCGATGTTGTCATTGAACTGGGAGGTGAAGATGCCAAAATTACATATTTTGGAAGTACGGTTGAACAGAGAATGAACGGTACCTGCGCAGGCGGCACAGGAGCCTTCATCGACCAGATGGCAATTCTTTTAAATACAGACGGAAACGGGCTGAACGAGGCTGCAAAGGACTATAAAATCATTTATCCGATTGCGGCGCGCTGCGGTGTGTTTGCGAAAACAGACATTCAGCCGTTGATTAACGAAGGCGCGCCAATCGAAAATCTTGCAGCGTCCATCTTTCAGGCGGTTGTCAATCAGACGATAAGCGGACTTGCCTGCGGACATAAAATCAAGGGCAATGTGGCTTTCCTCGGAGGACCGCTGACCTATCTGTCCGAACTCAGGAAGCGTTTTATCGAGACTTTGGAACTGAAGCCGGAGGAAGTGATTTTCCCGGAAAATTCAAAGTATTTCGTTGCAATCGGTGCAGCGTATATGGCAGAAAAAGAGCCGGATGTACAGCTCAGCCAGCTTCTTGACCGCGTAAAGTCCGTCGATCCTTTGGCGGATTCACAGACCAAGAGGGTAGAACCGCTGTTTAAAGATGAGGCGGAGTATGGAGCCTTTAAGGCACGCCACGAAAAGGCGAAAATCAAAAGAAAAGAACTGAAATACTGTAAAGGACCTGTGTTCCTTGGAATCGATGCAGGCTCTACAACCACGAAGGCAGCATTAATCGATCAGGACGAAAATTTAGTCTATTCTTTTTATAGAAATAATGAGGGTAATCCTTTAGAAGCAACGAAAATCATGCTCAATGAGCTTTATTGCATGCTGCCGCAGGATACCTATATTGCAAATACAACGGTTACCGGCTACGGTGAGGGTTTAATTAAGGCTGCCTTTAAAGCGGACTACGGCATTATCGAGACGATGGCGCATTATAAGGCAGCAGAAGAATTTCTTCCGGGTGTGGATTTCATCCTTGACATCGGCGGACAGGATATGAAATGCATGCGCATCAAGGATCATGCAATTTACAGCATTATGCTGAATGAAGCGTGTTCTTCCGGCTGTGGTTCTTTCATCGAAACCTACGCGAAGTCGGTGGATATGCCGGTAGAAGAGTTTGCACGCGTGGGACTTTTGTCCCAGAACCCGGTCGATCTAGGAACGCGCTGCACGGTTTTCATGAACTCCATGGTAAAACAGGCGCAGAAGGAAGGCGCGTCCATCGGAGATATTGCGGCAGGGTTATCCTATTCCGTAATTAAAAATGCCCTGTATAAAGTAATCAAGCTCAGAAATCCGGATGAGGCAGGCGATAAAATTGTCGTACAAGGCGGAACCTTCCTCAACGAATCCGTGCTGCGAGCAATTGAAAAGGTGCTTGGAAAAGAAGTTGTGCGTCCGGACATCGCAGGAATCATGGGTGCGTATGGCTGCGCGCTGAATTCCATGAAAAATTGGGAATACGGACATCAGTCAACGATTCTTACCCTTGATGAAGTGAAGGCGTTTTCGGCAGGCAGCAGCAATACAAGATGCAACGGCTGCGAAAATCACTGCATGCTGACTATTACGAAATTCAATGATAAAGAGCGATATATCACAGGCAATCGTTGCGAAAAGGGCGAGGGAAAAGCCAAGGCAGGAAAAGATTTGCCGAACTTATATGAATATAAGCTGAAAAGATTATTTGGATATGATCCGCTTGCGGCAGAGGAAGCAAAGCGGGGCAGCGTTGCGCTTCCGCGTGTTTTGAATATGTACGAGGACTATCCGTTTTGGTTTACTTTCTTTACGAAGCTTTCGTACCGCGTGGTACTTTCTCCGATGTCCTCAAAGGAACTGTATGAAAAGGGCATGGACACGATTTCATCGGATACTGCCTGCTACCCCGCGAAGCTTGTGCATGGGCACATACAGACATTGGTGGAAATGGGAGAAAAGTGGATATTCTATCCTTGCATAAACTATGAACAGATAGAGGATGAAAGCGCGCAGAACCATTACAACTGTCCGATTGTCGCAACCTATCCGGAAGTCATCGCCAATAATATGAACGATGTTTTCGAGGAAAACGGCGTGGAATTTTCGCATCCGTTCGTTCCGTATGATAATGACGAGCGTCTGATTAAGAGGATGTATGAGGTTCTTAAGCCAAAAGGAATCTTTAAAAAAGAAATCCGTGACGCTGTTCATGCGGCAAGGCAGGAACAGAATAGTTTCAAAAGAGATGTGGAAAACGAAGGAAAGAAAGCCTTGGCTTTTGCGAAGGAGTATAATAAAAAAGCCATCATCCTTTCCGGCAGACCGTATCATCTGGATACGGAGATTAACCACGGCATTGACAAGATGATTACTTCTTTTGATATGGTTGTTTTGTCTGAGGATTCCGTGTGCAAGATGGGAAATCTCCCAAGACCAATCCGCGTTCTCGATCAGTGGGTTTACCACTCCAGACTGTATAAGGCTGCGGATTTTGCGGGGAGAACCGACGGCGTGGAACTTGTGCAGCTGAATTCCTTCGGCTGCGGCGTCGATGCGGTAACTACGGATGAAGTAGAGGAAATCTTGGAGCATTCCAACAAACTCTATACGGTTTTGAAAATAGACGAAGGCAACAATCTTGGCGCAATTCGAATCCGAATTCGTTCGCTGAAGGCTGCAATGGAAGAACGCGACAAAAATGGTGTAAAAGCGCAGCATTGCGAAAAGCCTTTTGAAAGAAAGCTTTTCACAGAAGAGATGAGAGAAAATTACACGTTGCTGATTCCGCAGATGTCCCCGATTCACTTCCAGTATCTGGAGGTTGCGCTCAGAGAAAGTGGGTATAATGCAGTTGTGATTCCGACTGTGGATAAACACGCAATCGACGAAGGGCTGAAATATGTCAATAACGACGCCTGCTATCCGACGCTGGTTACGCTTGGAAAGATGATAAGCGCCCTGAAATCCGGGAACTATGATCTTGACAGAACCGCTTTGGTTATGTCGCAGACAGGAGGCGGATGCAGAGCCAGCAACTATATCGCTTTGCTCAGAAAAGCACTGAAGGATTTAAACATGGAACAGGTTCCGGTTGTGTCCTTTAATATGGTTGGTCTGGAAGCAAATCCGGGCTTTAAAATTGATATGAATATGAGAAAACGCTTAATCATGGCGGCAGTTTACGGAGACCTTTTTCAGCGTCTTCTGTATGCAACCAGACCTTACGAGGAAGTGCCGGGTTCTGCCGAAGCGATTATGAAGAAATATGAATCCGCAATTTTCCAAAACTGCAAGGATGGAAAGCTCAGCACTTACAAGAAGCTGATTTCGCAGATTGTGGCGGATTACGATGCGCTTCCGCTGAAAAATATTGTGAAACCAAAGGTTGGCGTTGTCGGCGAGATTCTTGTAAAATATCATCCGGATGCAAATAACAATATCGTGGATATTATTGAAAAAGAGGGCGGAGAAGCAGTAGTTCTCGATTTAATCGATTTCTTCCTTTACGGGATGTACAGCAAAAAATTCAATTACGAAAAGCTGTCAGGTTCATACAAGCAGTATAAAATGAATCAAATTGGCATTGAAGCGATAGAATGGTTCAGAAAACCGATGAGAAAGGCGCTTCGAAACAGCAGGCGCTTCACAGAGCCGGGTCATATCGAAAAGACCGCGGAAGAAGCTTCCACAATCGCTTCAACCGGAAATCAGTGCGGAGAAGGATGGCTTCTGACCGGTGAAATGATAGAGCTGATTAAGGACGGCGTTCCGAATATTGCATGCCTGCAGCCTTTTGCGTGTCTGCCGAATCATGTGACAGGAAAAGGCATGATGAAGGCAATCCGCGAGCGCTTCCCGAAAGCGAACATCGTGGCAATCGACTACGACCCGGGTGCCAGCAATGTCAACCAGTTAAATCGTATCAAGCTGATGATGGCGACTGCGCACAAGAATCTCAGCGTATAGGCACATAACTCTTAAAATCGGGTAAAACAGAGAGTCTGAAACAAAGCTCTTGAAACTGCGGCACAACGGTGGTATAATAACTGAGTTAAAAGAAAAAAATCAAATAAGTTAGGAGGTGTCTCCATGGGAAGACACGGTACAATCGCAGGCAGAAAGGCCGCACAGGACTCGAAAAGAGCCGCAATGTTTACAAAATATGCAAGAGCAATTACAGTAGCAGCTAAAGCCGGTGGAGATCCCGAGTACAACGCAACATTAAGACTGGCAATCGAAAAGGCGAAAGCTATTTCCATGCCTAACGATAACATCACAAGAGCAATTAAAAAAGGAACCGGAGAACTTGCCGGTGAAACATACGAAGAGCTGAGCTTTGAAGGCTACGGCGTAGGCGGAGTTGCAGTTATCGTAGAGGCTCTTACCGATAACACAAACAGAACGACTTCCTCCGTAAGATCAACTTTTGATAAGTACGGCGGAAATCTTGGAACACCGGGATGTGTATCCTATATGTTCTCCAGAAAAGGCATCATTCTGATTGAAAAGACAGATGCTGTTGATGAAGATGCTTTAATGGAAACAGCATTGGAAGCAGGCGCTGACGATATGATCGTTAATGAAGACAGCTTCGAAATCGTGACGGATCCTTCCGCTTATACGGATGTACATCACGCAATTTCCGATGCAGGCTATGAAATCGTTGAATCTGATGTTGAGTATGTTCCTTCCATGGAAGCTGCTCCGAAGGATGAGCATGATATTAAAAAGCTTGCGAAAATGATTGAACTTTTGGAAGACAACGATGATGTTCAGAAGGTATATACAAATTGTTCCATCGATCTTGAACAGGAATAATTACATAGAGCGAAACGCATACTAAACATACGATCCTGGGTTATGCGTTAAGGACACATAATTGAACCTACACTTATTGAACGGGAATCCGAGTTTCTCCTGCATTATGTCAGGCCTCCTTAGAGTGGAAGACAGAAGCAAAAGAACAGGGCACCCACCTATCGAAAGATAGGGCGTCAATTATCTCCTTGACGGTAATTTGGGATTTTATTTTGCAAAAAAGAAGAAAATAAGCTATAATAAGCGAAGGATATTACGATATTTTCGATAGATTGTGAGGAAAAAAGTAACATGCGACATATGAAACCTGTCGATATTTTTGAGGAAATTGTAAAAAACGGCATTGCGAAGGCGGAAAGCCCTTTAAAAAAACTGATTATTTTGGGAATTTTTGCGGGTGTATACATTGCTTTTGCAGGCGCAGGCGCCAATATGGCCGCATACAGCCTTTTCAGTGACCCGAATACATACGGCTTGGGAAGAGTGCTGTCAGGAGCTGTTTTTACGGGCGGACTCACCATGGTAGTTCTTGCCGGAGCGGAGTTGTTTACCGGGAATACTCTGATTTCAGCCGCGGTTCTTGAAAAAAGAACAAGCTTTAGAAAAATGCTCCAAAACTGGGTAGTTGTATACATAGCGAATTTTATCGGTTCGGTGCTGATTGCGGCGCTGGTTTACTATTCCGGTGCGATGAACGCAGCTGACGGACTTTTAGGCGCGATGACGCTTAAAATTGCAAATGGAAAGGTGAATCTGACTTTCTTGCAGTGCGTGTTGAGCGGAATCCTCTGCAACTGGTTAGTCTGCCTTGCAGTCTGGATTTCAACAGGAACAAACTCTACCTGCGGAAAAATCGGCGGCATCTTTTTCCCAATCTGGCTTTTTGTTGTAGCGGGATATGAGCACAGCATTGCCAATATGTTTTTTATTTCCGCCGGGATTTTTGCGAAGGGAAACGAGATGTTTGTCTCTCTTAACGGCGCAATTGATTTATCGAATCTTACTTGGCTGGGAATGTTTACGAATAATCTGATTCCGGTTACCATCGGAAATATGATTGGCGGCATTGTTTTCGTCACGATGGGATACTGGCTGGCATTAAAGGAAAGGTAGCAGTATGAGCGAGAATGTTGTTATAATTGATGGAAACAGTTTGATAAACCGCGCATTTTATGCGATGCAAAGGCCGATGATTACCTCAGAAGGCATTTACACACAAGGTATATACGGTTTTATCAATATGCTGCAGAAGATAGAAAATGACTATGAACCGAATTATATAACAGTGGCATTTGACCTGAAAGCGCCTACTTTCAGGCATTTGGAATATGAACAGTATAAAGCGGGCAGAAAGCCGATGCCGCCGGAACTGGTAATGCAGATGCCGCTTTTAAAGGACGTTCTTCACGCTATGAATATCCATACATTGGAAATGGAGGGCTTTGAGGCGGATGACATTATCGGAACCGTTGCCAGAATCGCGGAAGAAGGGGGAATCAAACCCCTGATTATTACCGGAGACCGCGATGCGCTGCAGCTTGCGTCGAAAGAGACGCAGGTCTTGATTACGAAAAAAGGCATCAGTGATTTTGAACTCTACGATTATGATAAAATGGTGGAGCGATACGGGCTCACTCCGACACAGTTTATTGATTTAAAAGGGCTGATGGGCGATTCTTCCGACAACATTCCGGGCATACCGGGTATTGGTGAAAAGACGGGAATTGCATTACTGGAACAATTTGGATCGATTGAAAACATGCTGGAGCATACCGATGAAATCGCGAAAGCAGGATTAAAGAAAAAGGTAGAGGAAAACGCGCAGCTTGCGGTTATGAGCAAGCGGCTGGCGACAATTAACCGCTTCGTGCCGATTGAAATTGATTTTGAAAATCTAAAAAAAGAAGAACCGGATTACGAGAAGCTGATTGAACTGTATACAAAGCTGGAATTTAAGAGCTTCCTGAAGAGATTGAAAATCAGCCCGGAAGCGGAAGTCCTTACTGCGGAAGTTCCGCAAATAAAGCGGACAAACTTAAAAACGCAGGAAGAACTTGCTTCGCTGGAAGCACTTCGTGACAGTGAAACCGTCTATCTGAAAGTCTTCGGAGACGGAAATCATGTACAGAAGCCAGAAATTACCGGAATCTTTTTAATGAGTCAACAAGAGGCATTCTATATTGACTGCTTGACAACCGCTGCCGGCGATGCAGTTTCGGCATTGAATAAGCTTGCGCTGAATCTGGTCGGACACGATTTAAAGAATGACTTGTACAGCCTGATGTTTTATGGTTTTACAGAGTTTACAACGGTTTTTGATACTGCGATTGCCGAATATGTGCTGGATGTAGCAAAAAGCAAGTATGAGCTTCCTGCAATGGTACTCGAGAAGCTGCACATCAAGATTCCAACTTATGAAGATTTTATAGCAGGCGATGATGCACAGCTCGATATGTTTAATGATAAAACAGAAAAAAGCGCTGAATACGCGTCCATAACTGGAAACGCTGTTTTTAAGATTATGGAGGAGCAGAAGAAGCAAATCGAAGCAGAAAATCTTACTAAGGTACTGTATGAAATAGAACTTCCGCTTATCGAAACACTGGCGGCAATGGAAATTGCCGGTATGCGGACAGAACGCGAATTTTTGGATGAATTCGGAAAAGAACTGAAAGAAAAAATTGAGACGCTCGAACTTGCCATTTATGACTATGCAGGAGAACGGTTTAATGTTAATTCACCATTCCAGCTCGGCGATATTTTGTTTGAAAAACTGCAGCTTCCTTCGGGCAAGAAAACGAAGCGTGGCTACAGCACGAGCGCAGATATACTGGAAAAAATTAAGGACAAACACCCGATTGTTCCTGCAGTTTTGGAATACCGAAACCTTACAAAACTCAATTCAACTTATGTAGAAGGCATGAAACCTTTAATTGGATTCGACGGCAAAATTCGTGCGCATTTCCAGCAGACTGTGACGACGACCGGAAGAATCAGCTGCACAGAGCCAAATCTCCAAAATATTCCGATTCGTCAGGAACTCGGAAGAACTTTGCGAAAAGCTTTTACTGCGACGGAAGGACATACGCTCGTCGGCGCTGACTATTCCCAGATTGAGCTGCGCGTGCTTGCGCATTTATCACAGGATGAAAGCTTGATTGATGCTTTCAATCACGGAGAAGATATCCATAAAACAACGGCATCAAGAGTGCTGGGAATCCCGAAAGAAGAAGTGACGGCACTGGACAGAAGCCGCGCGAAAGCGGTAAATTTCGGCGTTATCTACGGAATGAGCGGATTCGGACTCAGTGAAGAACTGCATATAACCCGCAAAGAGGCCGAAGCGTATATTCATGCATATTTTGAAAAACACCAGAAAGTAAAGGAATACATGGATTTGCAGATTGAAAAATGCCGTAAATTTGGGTATTCTGAAACGATGACGGGCAGAAAGCGTATGATTCACGAAATCAATGCATCATCCTATATGGTGCGCCAGCTCGGTGAACGGCTTGCGATGAACAGTCCGATTCAGGGAAGTGCCGCGGACATTATCAAGCTTGCCATGAACCGGGTTTATGCAGAGCTGAAGAAAAATCATCCAAACTCAAAATTGATACTTCAGGTGCACGACGAATTGATTATCGACGCTGACAACCGAGAATTAGAAGAAATCAAACAGCTTCTTGTTCGAAATATGGAAAGCGCAGTAACACTTTCCGTGAAACTTATCGCAGAACTCAACACAGGCAGTACATGGTACGAATTGAAATAGGAACGAAATGAAAATAATCGGACTTACGGGCGGAATCGGAAGCGGAAAATCGACGGTATCGGCCTATCTAAAAAGCAAAGGATGCAGAATTATCGACGCTGATGCATTGGCGCGGCAGATGACGGAGAAGGGAAGTCCCGCTATAGAAAAGCTCAGGACTGCCTTCGGTGACAAGTATTTTAATGATGATGGAAGTCTAAGGCGAAAAGAACTCGGTGTCTTTGTTTTCGCACATCCCGAGCAGAAAAAACTCTTGGAAGGAATCGTTACGAAGGCAGTCATTGACGAATCTGTCACGATTTTAGAAAAATGGAAAAAAGAAAACTATGAAGGAATCGCTGTTCTGGATGCTCCGCTGCTTTTTGAGTGCGGCATGCAGGAATACATGGATGAAACATGGCTTGTGAAAGCAGACAGCGAAACGGTTATCCACAGGGTGATGAGCCGTGATGGATTGAGCTGTGATGAAATAGAAGGCAGGATAAACGCACAGATGCCTCTTTTCGAAAAGGAGAAACTGGCGGATAGACTAATCGATAATTCACGGGACTTGGAGTATTTACACAAGCAGGTGGACAAACTGCTTTTCAAATAACAGAAGAGGACGACCATATGATAAAACTGAAAGAATTTTTGAGAAAAAGCTGGATATGGATTTTGGCAGTTATTTTAGTGCTTGCAGTCATTCTTTCCAGCGTGGAAATCTATAAAGAAGAGGTTTTGAATATTGACCCGGATGTAAAATACACGGAAAAAAAGACGCTGTATTTTGCGGCGCAGCGTTTTGATACGCTGAATCCGCTGGTTTCTCAGAGCGAAGACACTTATTATCTGTCAAAACTGATTTACGACAGTTTGTTTGACTTTGACGAAAATCTGAATGTCATTCCAAAGCTTGTGGATACTTATCGTGTCGATACGGAGAAAGCCTGCGTTAAAATTAAGCTGAAAAAAGGAATCAAATGGCATAACGGCGGAAAGCTTACTGCTTCGGATGTTCGCTTTACCGTAAACGCGGTCAAGCAGGCAGGCAGCAAATCTCCATATTATGAAAAATGCGCAAAGATTATGTATGTCAATGTAAACGGGAACAGTGATCTGACCATTTATTTTAATAATAATTACAACTGTTCACTGGACATGCTCACATTCCCGATTGTCAGCAGCACAGGCTACAGCAGTCCGTATCAGTTTGCTTCCGATACAGATAAATTCAAGCCAAACGGAACGGGAATGTATAAATATTCTTCTTATGACTATCTGAAGAAATTGAAGCTGAAGCCAAATGAAGACTATTTTAACGGCACTGCCGAGAAAAAAATACAGGTCAATCTTCTGCCAAACGCGAGCCTGACTTCGGGGATGACGGAGATCAATGAGGTTACCTGCTATATTGACAAGGATACAGATAGGCGTTCTATCGTAAAGGACAAAAATCTTACGATGTACGATATGGTTTCCAACCAGCTTGAATTTCTCATATTCAATACCAAAAATCCGTACTGGTCCGACAAGCAGGTGCGACAGGCGGCTGCATACGGAATTGATACTGAAAAGATACTGAATAACGCTTATGCAGGTGATGCGGTTCAGACAGATACCATTTATTATCCGAACTTTCTCGGCGTTTCCGATACAAGTGAATTGTACGGCTATAATCCCGAAAAAGCTTTGAGTCTGCTTGGCAAATCAGGGCTTGAGGATAAAAATGGAGACGGATTGTTTGAAGACGCATACGGAAAGAATGTTACCGTTTCTATTCTGGTGAATAAAAAGAATGCGCAGCGGATGACAGCTGCAAAATTGATTTCGAATAATCTGGAAACCTTAGGCTTTAAGGCAAATATCAATGCACTCGCACCTGCAGAATATAAAAAAGCGATTGCGAGCAGACAGTTTGATATTCTTATCGCAGGTTATGCGATGGAAGAATCCTATGATTTGCGTGAGTTTTTCAACGGCAAAAATGCATGGGGCTATTACAATGCGGACTTATTTACGAAATCCAGAGAGCTGGAACGCTTATATGACGCAGATACACAAAAAGAAAAGTACTCTGAGTTAAAGGATGCTTTACAGGATGAAATGCCGTATTATGCGCTCTGCTATAAAAAAATGGGTCTTATAGGGATTTCCGGATTTACTGCGGAAAAACTGCCGATGTTCAACGATATCTACAAAAATTGCGACACATGGTCGTGGAAAGTAGAAGTAAAACAGACAGAAAATACAAAATAAATATTAAAATATAGTAAAAAAATATTTGTATTCCATTTATTTTTGTGTTATAATCGTTTCGTTGCATATAAGAAATGTATATATGCAGCGATACTTGTGCCGGCGTGATGGAATTGGCAGACGTGCGGGACTCAAAATCCCGTGGTGGCAACACCGTATGGGTTCGACCCCCATCGCCGGCACCATTATACTTACTCGAGAGGAGAGTTTTTTATGAATCCGAACACTTTATTCAATCTGTTACCAATCGTCATATTATTCGTGCTGATGTATTTTCTTATGATCAGACCACAGCGAAAGAAGGATAAGCAGATTAAAGATATGAGAAACAGCTTGACTGTCGGAGATGAAATTATTACAATCGGCGGTTTGTGCGGAAAAATTGTCAAGACGAAGGACGAAACCATTGTTGTACAGGTTGGTGCAGACAAGGTGAAGTTTGAAATGATGAGATGGGCAGTTTCTTCCGTTACGAAAGAATCCAGCAGACGTGGAACGGTAGATACTTTCGAGGAAGATGATGAACCGAAGAAGGTTATGCCGAAGAAGCTCAGAAAGTCTTCTGACGTGGAAGAAGCAGAGCAGAAAGAAGCAGAAGCGGAAACTAAAACAGAAGAATAAAATTGTAATTAAAAATTGTTTACCTGACCCCGAGAATATCGGGGTCTTTCGATTTTTTTGTTGAAAAATACACGATTAGGCTTGTATATTGCATAAAAAAGTAGTAAAATGTAATGTAAAATAAAATGCCCATATTAGGGGCATTAATAGATTTTTAATAATGAGAGGTTTTAAAATGAGTGTAAAACTAAAAAGAATTTTAGCAGCCTTGGTGATCGTGCTGCTCGTATTCGGCTGGTATGTCACCTTATTCGGAATCGGTGATAAAACAAAAGACGATGCCATCACATCCGTCAGAGATGCTTTGAAGTACGGTCTTGACATCAACGGTGGTGTTTATGTCGTAATGGAAGCAAAGACTGATGCGACAGGCGAAGAACTCAAGGCTTTGATGGAGCAGACCAGAGCCGTGCTGGACAACCGTGTAAACCAGATGGGCGTTGCAGAAGCGGCCGTTACGGTAGAGGGCACGAACAGAATCAGAGTTGAAATGCCGGGTGTAGAAGACGCGGATGAAGCAATTCAGGCAATCGGTAAAACTGCACAGCTGTATTTCATTTTAGCAGACGGTTCAGTGGTACTTGACGGAAGCCATGTTAAGGATGCACAGATTGCGACAGACGGCGGTCACTACAAGATTTTACTCGACTTTGACAGCGAAGGTGCGGCTCTGTTTGAAGAAGGAACCAGGAAAGCCTTTAACCGTGAAGTAACTCCGACGATTGACGGCATTGAAGCAAATCAGATTGCAATCGTGCTTGATGATGAAATCGTGGTACATCCGAATGTAAACAGCGTTATCAGCGGCGGAAGCTGTGAAATGACAGGAAACTATTCGAAAGAAGAAGCTTCTATGACTGCTGCTTTAATCAGAGGTGGTGCGCTTCCGGTAGAACTGGAAGAAGTACAGTCTTCAGTACAGACAGCAACCATTGGCGCACATGCTTTGGACAAGTCCATTGTTGCAGGCGCAATCGGTTTGGGAATCGTATTCCTGATTATGATCATTTTCTACGGAATGCTTGGATTCGTTGCAGACATTGCATTGCTGCTCTACGTTATCATGTTCTTATGGTCCATGGTTGCATTCAATGTAGTATTGACCCTTCCGGGCATCGCCGCGCTGATACTTTCCATCGGTATGGCAGTTGACGCCAATGTAATTATTTTCGCAAGAATCAAGGAAGAAATCTGCGCAGGAAAATCGATTCGCGTTGCGGTAGACGCAGGTTTCAAAAATGCATTGAGCACGGTACTTGACGCACAGATTACAACTTTAATCGCGGCAGTCGTGCTTTATGAAGTCGGCACAACATCTGTAAAAGGCTTCGCGCTTACTTTGATGATCGGTATCATCATCAGTATTTTCACGGCAGTTGTGATTACACAGTTATTTATCTCGCTTCTGGCAAACAGCCTTAAATTTGCGAAGAATAAATATTTCGGCGTGAATGAGGACGGAACTCCAAAGCAGATGCTTAATAAGACTTTCTCATTTATTAAACATAGAAAAGTTTTCTATATTGTCAGCGTGACAATTATCGTTGTCGGCCTGCTTTGGTCTGTAGTATTCGGCATGAATTACGGTATTGACTTTACCGGAGGTACAACAATTCAGGTAGATCTCGGCAAGCAGGTTGCGATTGAAGATGTAGAAAAGACGCTTGCAGATTATGAACTGGATCCACAGATTATCTATGCGGGAGAAGGAAATACACAGGTTGTTATCAAGACGATTCAGTCACTTGATAATGCAAAGAGAAATGAAGTTATCGGCACATTATCCGATGCGTACGGCATTACAGACGCGGATGTTTTGGCTTCCGAACAGTTTGGACCGTCTGTCGGAGACGAGCTTAAAATGAACGCTTTGAAGGCAGTTATCATCGCTTCCATCGGTATGCTGATTTACATTATTTTCCGATTCAAGTCATGGAAATACGGTTTCTCAGCGGTTGCAGGCGTTGTACATGACGTACTTATGGTAATTGCGTTCTATGCAATCTTCGGATTTACCGTGAACAATCCGTTTATCGCTGCAATCCTGACTTTGGTAGGTTATTCCATCAACGATACGATTGTAATCTTTGACCGTATCAGAGAGAATAAAGCGATTTATACAAGGGATAATAATGAAGTCAATATTGACCGAAGCATTAACCAGACTTTAAACAGAACGATTATGACTTCCCTCACCACATTGGTTGTAATGGTTCCGCTTTGCATTATGGTTTCTTCCTCCATCAGAGAATTCATTATTCCTCTTATGGTCGGCGTAATCGTAGGCTGCTGTTCTTCTATTTTCGTTTGCAGCCCGCTGTATTATGACCTGTGCAAAAAAGACGAAGGTTCCAAGTACTTGAAAAATACTGCAAAAAAAACAAAAGCGAAGGCATAAAACCATAATAAAAAACACACTACACAATAGGAGACATTCATGATTACAAAGGCGGAGTTTTTAGAAAAAATATTAAATATCAATTCTAAATACAACACTGAACTGATTGGAAAAGCATTCGACAAAGCCCAGGCTCTGCATGAAGGACAGCTGCGAAAAAGCGGCGAGCCATACTTTATCCATCCGATAAATGTGGCTTTAATTCTTGCAGAAATGGGTATGGATGACGCGACAATCGTCGGTGGGCTTTTGCATGATGTCGTTGAAGATACAGAATACACCAGAGAGCAGCTCGTCGCCGATTTCGGCGAGGAGATTGCTCTCTTGGTTGACGGTGTTACGAAGCTGGGAACCATTAAGTTTGAATCAAAAGAAGAGATTCAGGCAGAAAACTTCCGAAAGATGTTCCTTGCAATGTCTAAGGACATTCGTGTTCTCATCATCAAACTTGCGGACAGACTGCATAATATGAGAACGCTGGGCTTTATGAAGCCTGAAAAGATCGTTGAAAAGTGCAATGAAACACTTGAAATTTACGCGCCGCTTGCCAGCAGGCTCGGTATTTCCAAGGTAAAGTTTGAACTGGAAGATCTGGCGCTTCAATATCTTCATCCGGAAGAATTTGAAGATTTGAAGGAAAAGGTAAGCAAACGAAAAGAAGAAAGAGAAGAAACGATTAATACCGTTATCGGTGAAATCAAGGAATCCCTGAACGATATGGATTTACACTATGACATATATGGCAGGGCAAAACACTATTACAGCATTTATCGAAAAATGAAATATCAAAATAAGCAGATTGATGAAATTTTTGATTTGATTGCTGTAAGAATTATCGTAGAAAATGTAAAAGAATGTTACGCAGTTCTTGGTATCGTGCATACGATGTGGAAGCCGATACCGGGAAGATTTAAAGACTATATCGCCATGCCGAAACCGAATATGTATCAATCCCTGCATACGACGGTTATCGGAGACAACGGTGAACCATTTGAAATTCAGATAAGAACATATGAGATGCATAAAGTCGCTGAATACGGTATCGCAGCCCATTGGAAATATAAAGAGGGCGATACTTCCGGCAATGCATCCAATGATGATATAAAACTTGCATGGCTCAGACAGTCACTGGAATGGCAGCAGGACATTAAAGATCCGAAAGACTTCTTAGAGACCATGAAGATGGACTTGTTCGCAAGTCAGGTATTCGTTTTCACACCGAGAGGAGATGTTATTGAATTACCTGCAGGTTCGACCCCACTTGACTTCGCGTTTAAAATTCACTCGGCAATCGGGTGCAAATGCGTAGGCGCAAAGGTAAACGGAAAGATGGTTACGATTGACTACACGCTTCAGAACGGGGACATCGTTGAAATTGTAACCTCTGCAAACTCATCCGGTCCGAGCGTAGACTGGCTGAAGATTGCGAAAAGCTCCAATGCCAGAAATAAAATCAGGGGCTGGCTGAAGAAAGAAAATAAATCAGAAAATATCGAAAAAGGCAAAGACCTGCTCGATAAATATATACGCAAAAAGGGCTATGACCCTTCGACATGCGCAAAATCTGCATTCTTGAATAAAGCGATGAAAGCCATGAATTTTGCGAATTCGGAGGAAGCTTTCACTCAGCTTTCCAATGGCGGAACGCTTGTGAGCAAGTTCGCAAATCTGCTGTTCGGCTATTACGCGGAGGAAACCAATACTGAAGTAAAATCCAACGAAGCTGTCATTGAAGAGTTGAAAGCCGCAGAGGCAAGAAAAGCAAAACTCCGCCAGAGAACCAATGACAATCCGGGCATTGTCGTGGAAGGTGCGGATAACCTGATGATTAAACTCGCGAAATGCTGCAACCCGGTTCCGGGAGACGAGATTATCGGCTTTATCACCAAAGGAAGGGGGATTTCCGTACACAGAAGCGACTGCTCGAATATCACGGCATTGCCGGAAGAGGAAAAACAGCGCTTCATTCATGTGGAATGGGAGGACCTCAAAGCGGGAAAAGCCTACAATGCGGACATTTGCATTATCGGAAACGACCGAAAGGGAATCCTTTCGGACATTTCCAGAGTCTGCGAAGATATGGATATTCATCTTTCAGGCGTCAATGCAAAGAGCGGCAGAGACGGAAGTCTGACGATGACAATTACATTGTCCATATCCAGTACGCAGGAAATGCAGAAAGTTTTGCGAAGCCTGAGAAATATCAGCGGCGTTACGCAGGTATACAGAGCGAAATCGTAAGGAGGAAAATATGAGGGCTGTTGTTCAACGGGTAACCGAAGCAGATGTAACGGTTCAAGGAAGCAGTACGGGCGCAATCCAAAAAGGCTTGGTCGTCCTTCTTGGAGTGGAAGACGGAGATACAAAGAAAGATGCCGATTATATTGCGGACAAGGTTTCGGGACTTCGGATTTTTGACGATTCAGAGGGAGTGATGAATCTTTCCGTATCGGACATCGGAGGCGGAATCTTATCCATTTCACAGTTTACGCTCCTTGCAGATGCGCGAAAGGGCAAACGGCCGAGCTATATCAAGGCGGCAAGGCCGGAAGCGGCGAAGGAACTTTACGATTATTTCAATTCGAAAATCGAAGAAAAGGGAATCACGGTCGGAAAGGGCATTTTTCAGGCAGAAATGCTTGTCAGAATCTATAACGACGGACCAGTAACCATTTTGCTCGACAGTAAAAAACTATTTTAAGAGGTAAAGGATGAAAATTATCAGTTATGTAACAGGACCGATACAGGTCAACACATATTTAGCATATGACGAAGAAACAAACAAAGGTTTTATCGTCGATCCGGGCGATTACTCCCCGAAATTGAGCAAACAAGCCATGGATTTAGGCTTAGACATAGAATATATTATTTTGACACATGGACACGGAGACCACATCGGCGGCGTAGAACGCTTTAAAAGAGACTTTGCCGGCGCTAAGGTAGTTGCGCATGAAAAAGAAAAAGAAATGCTTGCAGACGCGGAAATAAACTGCTCTGTCGAAATGTTTCCAAAGCCGATTACACTGGAAGCGGATATCTGGGTAAAGGGCGGAGATACGCTGAAAGTTGGAAATATGGAGCTGCATTTCATTTATACGCCGGGGCATACGAAAGGCGGAATGTGCATCTATGTTGACGGAAATCTCTTCAGCGGGGACACGCTGTTCCGCTATTCCATAGGCAGAACGGATTTTTACGGCGGCGATTTTGACGCTTTGATGAACTCGATTAAAAAGAGACTTTTCACGCTGCCTGACGATACGGTAGTTCTGCCGGGGCACATGGGAGTTTCGACAATCGGAGACGAAAAGAGAGGAAATCCTTTTGTATAATATCATTATAAAGAACATCGAGAATAAATATGATTTCGCCGAACTCATCAAAATTTTTCTGAGGCCTGAAGAATTCAATGCTTATACGGAAGCAGAATATGTCGAAAAAGCGGAAGCGTGTGAGTCGGCTGAGCTGATTATTTTCAATGAAGAAAGGTCAGAAGACAAAAACGAAATAAAACGGGAGATTTACAATAAACTTTCTCGGTTAACCGACAAAAAGCCGGAGTGGGGGATTCTAACCGGCGTAAGACCTGTAAAACTCACGGGCGAGCTGTTTCAACGATTGAAAACGCAGGAAGCGGTTGAAAGCGAACTTTCGCACACCTATCTTTTGGCAGAAGAGAAAATACGCCTTTTGACCGACACCTATAATTACCAGCAGCAAACCTGCGGCAATCCACCCGAAAATTCCGTGGGAATCTATATCGGAATTCCGTTTTGCCCGACGAGATGCCTGTATTGCTCGTTTACTTCCAATCAGGTAGGCGATGCGGAAATCGCAAGGTACCTCGAAGCACTGAAAACCGAAATCAGCTATGTTGGCAGGCGGATGCGCGAAACCGGACTTACGGCGGAGAGCATCTACATCGGCGGCGGAACTCCGACGACGCTGACCGCAGAGCAGCTCGATGACTTACTTCAGACGGTTGAGGATAATATGGATTTAAGCGCACTGAAGGAATTTACAGTTGAGGCCGGGCGCCCTGACACGATTACATACGAAAAATTAGAAGCGATTCATAAACATAAAATTGAAAGAATCAGCATAAATCCGCAGTCCATGAAGGAAAAAACGCTTGAGCTTATCGGTCGTTCACACGAACCTGCTGACATTGTGAAGGCATTTCAGAAGGCAGACCGGGTTGGCATTCCGGTTGTTAATGCGGATTTGATAACGGGACTTCCGGAGGAAACACCGGAGGATTTCGAAAGGACACTGGATGAAATCCTGGCTTTAGACCCGGAAAACATAACCGTGCATACACTTGCGGTTAAACGGGCTTCACGGCTTGTGGAGGTCGATAAGGACTTTCATTACAAGCAGGCGCAGACAGTGGCAGAAATGCTTAAAATCGCAAGAGAAAAACTCAAAGAAGCAGGTTTTCGCTCGTACTATCTGTATCGGCAGAAGCACATGGCAGGGGCCTTTGAAAATGTGGGCTACTGCAAGGACGACACTCCGTCAATCTATAATATTCGTATTATGGAAGAAAAGCAGACGATTCTCGCGCTTGGCGCCGGCGGAATCAGCAAAATGTATTATCCTGCCGAAAACAGGCTCGAAAGAGTGCCGAATGTATCAAATTACGAAATCTATATTTCCCGTCTTGAGGAAATGCTGGATAGAAAAGAACAAAATATTTTTAAGGAGGTAAAATAGCATGTTAACGAATGCTCCAAAAGGAACAAAAGACATAATGATGGACCAGGTGTATAAGTGGCATTATGTTGAAAAAAAATGGAAAGAAATCTGCGCGAGATACGGATTTAAAGAAATCAGAACTCCGATATTTGAACATACAGAATTATTTCAGAGAGGTGTAGGAGATACGACCGATATCGTACAGAAGGAAATGTATACATTTGAAGACCACGGCGGCCGCTCCATCACACTGAAGCCGGAAGGAACTTCCCCTGCAGTTCGCGCATTCATTGAGCACAAACAGTATGCGGAAGTACAGCCGATTAAACTGTATTACGACATTCCTTGCTTCCGTTATGAAAAGCCGCAGTCGGGTCGTTTAAGACAGTTCCACCAGTTTGGGGTGGAAACCTTCGGAACGACGAATATGGTTGCAGACGCTGAAATTATTGCAATCGGATATGATTTCCTGACTTCCATGGGCGTTACCGACCTCACGCTTGAGATTAACTCCGTGGGCTGCCCGGAATGCCGCGCAAAACACAGAAAAGCACTCAAGGACTTCCTTGCTCCGAAGTACGATCAGCTTTGCGACACATGCAAGTCCAGATACGAAAAGAATCCGATGAGAATTCTTGACTGTAAGAGCCCAATCGACCAGGAGCTCGTTCAGGGAGCGCCTATGATGGTGGATTTCCTCTGCGACGACTGCAAAAACGCATTTGAAGATTTGCAGAAGAACCTCGACGCTCTTGAAATTCCTTATGTTATCAATCCTAAGATTGTAAGAGGACTTGACTATTATACAAAGACAGCATTTGAATTCGTAACAAACAGCCTCGGCGCTCAGGGCACCGTATGCGGCGGAGGCAGATACGATAACCTTGTGGAAGAGGTTGGCGGACCTCCAATCCCGGGCGTTGGCTTCGGTCTCGGAAAGGAAAGACTGCTGATGCTCATGGAAGCAAACGGCGTTGAAATTCCAAAACCGTCCGATTGTGATGTTTTCATTGCGACGATGGGAGAGGCTGCAAAGCTTTACGGACAGAAACTTCTGTTTAACCTCAGACGAAACGGCATTAAGAGCCAGATTGACGACCTTCAGAGAAATTTCAAGGGTCAGTTCAAATATGCGGACAGACTCGGCGCGAAATATGCTGTCGTAATCGGTGACAACGAACTGGAAACCGGTGTTGCGACATTGAAAGATATGGAAAAAGGCGAACAGTCCGAAGTGAAATTCGACGACCTTATTGATGAATTGAAGAAGAGAATTTAGGAGAAGAAAAAGATGAGCACTATTTTTAAAAGAACGCACATGTGCGGAACTTTAAATATTGAAAATGTAGACCAGGAAGTTGTTTTAAACGGATGGGTTGCAAAGAGAAGAAACCTCGGAGGCTTGATTTTCGTGGATTTAAGAGACAAAACGGGAATCGTGCAGGTAACCTTTGACGACAAAATTCCGCAGGAACTTTTTGAAAAGGCTGATGCACTCAGAAGTGAATATGTCATCGGTGTAAAAGGCATCGTGAAAGAAAGAAGCGCGAAGAACGAAAATATTCCAACAGGCGAAATCGAAGTATTTGCAACGGATATGGTTCTTTATTCCGAAGCAGACACGCCGCCGATTTACATCAAAGACGATGACAATGTTGATGACAATCTGAGATTGAAATATCGTTATCTGGACCTCAGAAAGACGAAGATGCAGAGAAATCTTACATTCAGACATAAAGTATGCAAATGTGCGAGAGACTACTTCGACGAAAACGGATTCACCGAGGTGGAAACTCCGATGCTCATCAAATCCACTCCGGAAGGCGCAAGAGACTATATCGTTCCTTCCAGAGTTTATCCGGGCGAATTCTACGCGCTTCCGCAGTCGCCGCAGCTCTTCAAGCAGCTTCTGATGGTAGGCGGAACGGACCGATATATGCAGATTGTAAAGTGCTTCAGAGACGAGGACCTTCGTGCAGACAGACAGCCTGAATTCACACAGATTGACCTTGAGATGTCTTTTGTGGATCAGGACGATGTAATCGCAATTCAGGAAGGCTTCCTCGCAAAAGTTTTCCGCGAGCTCAAAGGCGTTGAAATCCAGCTTCCGCTTCCGAGAATCACTTGGGATGAAGCGATGGAACGCTACGGCTCCGACAAGCCGGACACTCGTTTCGGATTTGAGCTCAGAAAGCTTAACGATACAGTAAAAGACTGCAATTTCAAGGTTTTCACTGACTGCCTTGCAAACGGCGGAGATGTCAGAGGTATCTGCGTAACCGGCGGTTCCGAGCAGTTCAGCAGAAAAGATATTGATAAATTAACAGACATGACGAAGGCATACGGCGCGAAGGGCCTCGTATGGATTCGTGTAAATGACGGAGAATATAAATCATCCGTGGATAAATTCTTCTCGCAGGAAGAACTTGCAGAAATTGCAAAGGTATTTGAGGCGAAGAAAGATGACCTCATCTTCATCTGTTCCGACAGAGCAAAGGTAACTTACGATTCTCTCGGATTCCTCAGAAGAGAGTGTGCGAAGAGAATGGGACTTCTTGATGACAATCAGTATAACTTATTATGGGTTGTTGACTTCCCGATGTTTGAAGAAGATGAGGAAGACCACTCCCTCAAGGCTATGCACCACCCGTTTACTTGTCCGAAACTCGACCAGCTTGACTTGCTGGATACAGACCCGCTTGCAGTGAAAGCGGACGCTTATGACATCGTTTTGAACGGTGTTGAACTGGGCGGCGGTTCTGTGAGAATCCACGACAAGAACCTTCAGGCGAAGATGTTTGAAGTGCTTGGCCTGACGAAAGAAGAATGTGACGAAAAGTTCGGCTTCTTAATTGAAGCGTTTAAGTACGGCGCACCGCCTCATGCAGGACTTGCATACGGTCTTGACCGTTTCGTAATGCTGCTTTTGGGCGAGCCTTCCATCAGAGAAGTCATCGCATTCCCGAAGAATCAGAACGCGCAGTGCCTTGTTTCCAGCGCACCTTCGCCGGTAGACCGGGCGCAGCTTGATGAACTCGGTATTACAACGAAGTAAAACATTTGACAGATATATGCAGGAGGAGCCATGGCAAAGCAATGCATTAACTGCGGTGCTAAAATCCGATTCAGAGAGAACTATTTTACACTATCCAACCAGGGAAAATATTTTTGCGAAAAATGCGCAAAGACAGCAGAACCGCTTCTGAATGAAATTAAGACGATAACAAGTGCAAAGTCATACGAAGCCGCAAAAGAAAAGTTTAATGAGGAACTTTCAAAAGCACCGCTTCTTGACGGAGCAAAAAAATATCTGCGGTATGAGTTCGACGACATTGCAAGAATGGCATCAATTGTGCCGGACAAGCAGTATGCGAATGCGAAAACTTTCAAAGGTTCCTTTCCGGCATGCCGCGATGCGGTTTACCAGGCAGGAAAGACCATTTGCGGCTCAGAACCTGTGGTGCCAATGCAGTGCATAAAAATAACGACGAGCCGTGACGGCGATATTTATGTCGTAACTGCGGTTTTTGAGAATTATTTTATGCGTACCGGTTCTTATGCAAGTCTTTCGGTGACAATGATCTGGATGCCCGGCTTTTTCAGCAAAGGAACCGCTGTTGTAAGTGCAGTCGGCTCCGGAGGCGGAGACGGACTCTTCAACATCAGCTGGGGCGCGGAGGATGACTTCGTGGATTGGTTTTGGACGACACTGCAGGAACAGAATCCGGAATTTGAATTTAAGCCGTACGATGAACCGATTCTGTCTGCTGGCATTACATTTGAAAATTATGACAGCGGGCAGGAAGAAAAAAATCCCGAAACTACAAACCGTATCGGAATTCTCGGCGGAACTTTTGACCCGGTTCATATGGCTCATGTCGCACTCGGCAGAGCCGCTGTTACGGAGGCGGGACTATCCAAGCTCATTGTCATGCCGGCGTACATTCAGCCGTTTAAGCAGGGAAAACGCGTGACCGACGACGAGCACCGGCTTGCGATGGCAAGACTTGCCTTTGAAGATATTGAAAATGCAGAGATTTCGACCTTTGAAACGGACAGAATGCGGGTTTCTTATACATATGACACGCTTACGGAACTGAAAAAATCCTATCCGGAAAACGAACTCTCTTTCATAACCGGGGCGGATTCATTCGTGTTCGTCGATACCTGGTATAAAGGAATTGACTTACTGCAAAACTTTTCATTCATAGTGAGCGTAAGGCCGGGATGCCGTGAAGCGGAGCTGAATGCGAAAATCTTGGAATACAAAGAAAAATACGGGACGGATATTATTAAATTGACATCGGCCATGCCGGACATTTCCTCCAGCATGATTCGGGAAAAATACAAAGAGGGGGAATCCGTAACAGGACTTATCCCGGAAAAAGTGGAAAGGTATATTGCAGAACATGGACTCTATCAAAGAGATTAAAGAATATATCGAAAGAAATTATTCAGAAAAAAGAAAACTTCATACGGAAGGCGTGAGAAAAACCGCTATGGAGCTCGCTCGAAAGTACGGTGCTGACGAGAAGAAAGCGGAGATTGCGGCACTTTTCCACGATATGTATAGAGGCATGCCTGAAAAAAGCCTGAACTATTATGTGAAGAATCTCGGGCTTGACGATATGTATCTTAACAATTGCAATCTGGCACACGGGAAAATCGCGGCGATCGTGATGAAACGGGATTTTGACATCAAAGACGACGACATTATCAATGCGGTTTCCTATCATACGACGGGACGCGCAGGAATGTCGCTGCTCGAAGAGATCATTTATCTGGCAGATGCGATTGAACCAAACAGAGCCTACCCGGGTGTTGAGAAACTGAGAGAAATTGCACAGACGGATCTCGACAAAGCTTGTCTCATGTCGCTTTCAAGCACGATAGATTTTGTTCGGGCAAGCGGAAAATATTTAGATGAAGAAACGATACTCGCCAAAGAGTATCTGGAAAGAAAAATAAAAGAAAGGGAGAATGCAAATGACAAATAAAGATTATGCCGTTTTAGCAGGGAAGACCTTATCTGCCAAAAAAGCGCAGGATATTGTGATTATCGATATTCAGGAAAAAGCTTCCTTTGCAGACTATTTTGTAATCTGCTCCGGTACATCCGAACGACAGATTCATACCCTCGTGGATGAAGTGGAAGAGGCTTTTGCCAAGGAAGGACTGCTTGTAAAATCCGTGGAAGGAAAACAAAGCTCCGGCTGGATTTTGATGGACTTCGGCGACATTATCGTCAACCTGTTCACTAAGGAAATGAGAGAAAAATATAGTATTGAAAAAATATGGGGAGACTGCGAGTTCATCGAAGTGGAGGATTAAAAAAAAGAAATGAACGAAAGATACGATTTTACGAAAATTGAAAAGAAATGGCAGAACTATTGGGAGGAAAACCAGCTTTTCAAGACGACAGAAGACGAAAGCAAAGAAAAATATTATGTTTTGGAAATGTTCCCTTATCCGTCAGGAAAACTGCATATGGGACATGTAAGAAACTACTCCATCGGCGATGTAGTAGCAAGATTCAAGAAGATGGACGGCTATAATGTCCTTCATCCGATGGGATTCGACTCGTTCGGACTGCCTGCCGAAAATGCTGCGATTAAGCACGGCACCCATCCGAGCAAGTGGACATGGGACAACATCCATGAGATGGAAGAGCAGCTCAGAGAACTCGGTCTTTCCTATGACTGGGACAGAGAAGTTGCAACCTGCCACGAAGACTACTATAAATGGATGCAGTGGATTTTTATCCAGTTCTACAAAAAAGGACTGGCATATAAAAAAGAAAATCCGGTAAACTGGTGCCCAAGCTGCCAGACCGTACTTGCAAACGAGCAGGTTGTCGAAGGCGTATGCGAAAGATGCAAGACGCCGGTAACGAAGAAAAACCTGTCGCAGTGGTATCTTAAGATTACCGACTATGCAGACAGACTCCTTGAAAACCTTGATAACGGCAAGCTTGATGGATGGCCGAACAAGGTAAGAGTTATGCAGAAAAACTGGATTGGCCGTTCCTATGGATGCGAAGTTGACTTTGAAATGAAGGATTCCGATGAAAAGCTGACGGTTTTCACAACCAGAGTTGACACAATTTACGGTACGACTTTCATGGTTCTGGCACCGGAATATCCGACTGTCCTCGAAAATGTAAAGGGCACGGAATACGAACAGCCGGTTCTGGAATATATTGATAAAGTAAAACATATGAACGAGATTGAAAGAACCTCCACTTCCAACGAAAAGACGGGTGTGTTCATCGGCAAATATGCAATCAATCCGTTTACTCACAAAGAAATGCCTATTTACATCGCAGACTATGTTTTGATGGGATATGGTACAGGAGCCGTAATGGGCGTACCTGCGCATGACCAGAGAGACTTTGATTTTGCGACGAAATTTGGTATAGATATTATTCCTGTTGTTGACCCGCAGGATCCTGAAGTGGATGTAAACAATCTTACACAGGCTTGTGCGGCTTCCGGCATTATGATTAATTCCGGAGAAATTACGGGAATGAAGTCTGCCGATGCGATTCCATATATGATCGATAAGGCAGAAAAAGAAGGTCTCGGACAGAGAAAGGTGAATTACAAGCTCAGAGACTGGCTGATTTCGCGCCAGAGATACTGGGGCTGCCCGATTCCTATGATTTACTGTGAAGAGTGCGGATGGGTTCCGGAAAAAGAAGAAAATCTTCCGGTACTGCTTCCGACCGATGTGGAATTTACGGGAAAAGGCGAGTCGCCAATCGCTACATCTAAAACCTTCAAAGACTGCACCTGCCCAAGATGCGGCAGGAAAGCAGCAAGAGAAGTGGACACGATGGATACTTTCCTTGATTCCTCATGGTATTTCCTCAGATACTGCGACCCGAAGAATGCGGATGCACCGTTCGACCCGAAGAAAGTCAACTACTGGATGAATGTTGACCAGTATATCGGCGGCGTGGAACATGCAATCCTGCACCTGATGTACTCGCGTTTCTTCCAGATGGCGCTTCATGACCTCGGTTTGGTTGACTGTGAAGAGCCGTTTAAAAACCTGCTTACACAGGGAATGGTAAATAAGGACGGCAAGAAGATGAGTAAATCTCTCGGAAATGTTGTCAGCCCGGAAGAAATCATCAAGAAATACGGCGCGGATACTGCAAGACTGTTCATCCTGTTTGCAGCTCCGCCGGAAAAGGAACTCGACTGGTCAGATGCAGGTGTAGAGGGAAGCTATCGTTTCCTCGGCAGAGTATGGAGACTGGTTCACGACTTCACAGAAAAATATAAGGACATTCCGAATGCTTTTGAAGTAAAAACAGCAGCAGATAAATCCTTGAATTACATGCTTAACGCTGCAATCAAGAAGGTAAGCGAGGATGTCGGAGGCAGATTCAGCTTCAATACCGCAATCAGCTCCATCATGGAACTGGTAAATGAAATGTATAAGTACAAGGAAGGCACGGAAATTAATATCGGACTCTATGCGAAAGCTGTAAGAGAGCTCATTCTGATTCTTTCACCGTTTACACCGCACATCTGCGAAGAAATGTGGCAGGAAATCGGCGAAAAAGAGTCCGTTGTCTCGATGTCATGGCCGGAATTCGATGAAGCCGCTTTAGTCAAAGACGAAGTGGAAATTGTCGTGCAGATTAACGGCAAAGTGAAAGAGAAAATCAGCACTGCCAATAACCTTGACAAAGAATCATTAGAAAAGGTAGCTATGGACAATGAGAAAGTCCAGGCTTTGTTAGACGGAAAAACAGTAGTAAAGGTAGTAGCGGTACCGAATAAACTGATTAACATTGTAGTGAAATAAGGACGGAACAAAATTTTTACAACAAAAAAGCTTGCTATCTTTTCATAAAATCGAAAAAGAAAAGGACGGAAATTTATGAGAAGAAGACAAACACAAAGAAGGAAAGAAACGCCCAATCTAAGGGTAATCCCAATCGGGGGACTGAATGAGATCGGAAAAAACATGACGCTCCTCGAATGTCAGAAACAGATTATGATTATAGACTGCGGGCTTTCTTTCCCGGATGACGAAATGTACGGAATTGATATCGTCATCCCCGATTTTTCCTATCTTTTGGCGAATAAAGACAGGATTGTCGGAATGGTAATTACGCACGGTCACGAAGACCATATCGGTGCAATCCCATATTTACTGAAGGATATTGACATCCCTGTTTACGGAACCAGACTGACGCTGGGTCTGGTAGAAAATAAGCTGAAAGAACACGGGATTCATGGTGACCTGAGAACGATAAACGCAGGAGATAAAATACAGCTCGGATGCTTTGATGTCGAGACGATCCGAACAACGCATTCGATAGCAGATTCGATTTGCCTGGCGATTACAACCCCGGCAGGAGTGGTTTTCCACTCCGGAGACTTTAAAATCGACTATACACCGATAGACGGAGAACCAATTGATTTCTCCAAACTCGCAGAACTTGGGAAAAAAGGGGTAATGCTGATGCTCTGCGACAGTACAAACGTTACACGACCGGGCTTTACTGCATCGGAAAGGGTAGTGGGAGAGACAATTGAAAATATTTTCCGAAATGCAAAAACCCGTATCATCATTGCAACATTCTCGTCGAATGTGCACAGGGTACAGAAAATTATTGAAAATGCAGTGAAATTCGGCAGGAAGGTTGCGGTTTCCGGCAGGAGCATGGAAAATGTTGTCGCGCTTGCGATTGAGCTCGGCTATCTGGATATACCGCCGGGCACGCTGGTCGATTTGAAAATGACGCGCAACATTCCGGATGATAAGCTGGTTATCATAACGACAGGAAGCCAGGGAGAGCCGATGTCAGCACTTTCGCGAATTGCTTCCGGCGAGCACAAGTCTGTGAAGCTGAAAAAAGGCGATATGGTAATCCTGTCGTCAACGCCGGTTCCGGGAAATGAAAAGACGGTTTCCAATGTCGTGAACAAGCTCTTTGAAAAGGGCGCAGAAGTTATCTATTCGGATATTGCTGATATCCATGTTTCGGGACACGCCTGTCAGGAAGAACTGAAACTGATTCACTCGCTGATTAAGCCGAAGTTCTTCATGCCGGTGCACGGCGAATACAGACATCTGATTGCTCATGCAAGACTTGCCGAAAGTCTTGGAATGAATAAGGATAATATCTTTGTTCTTGAAAACGGAGATATCCTTAACGTGAACAGACGCCGGGCGATTAAAGAAAGCGGAATGGTAGAAGCCGATGCGATTCTTGTAGACGGACTCGGAGTCGGCGATGTAGGAAATATCGTTTTAAGAGACAGAAAGATGCTGTCGGAATCCGGACTGATTATCGTAGTGGCTGCCATTGAAAAAGAAAGCCATATGGTTGTTTCCGGACCGGATATTATATCCAGAGGCTTTGTTTATGTCAGAGAAAACGAAATGCTGATGGAAGAGGCAAGGAAGGTCGCGATACAGGCTTTGGACAAGTGCCAGAATAAGAGGATTAAAGACTGGAACGCGATGAAATCACAGGTAAGAGACGCTTTGAGCTCTTATATATATGAGACAACGAAGCGTACTCCGATTATCCTGCCGATTTTCCTTGAAGTTTAAAAGTTTGGAGGTAAGACTATGAATGTATATGATCAGGCTCACGGATTAGCGCAGGCGATTAAAGCTTCCGAAGAATTTAAACAGTATGATGCGCTGAAAAAGCAGGTGGATGCAAACGAAGAATTATCCAAAATGATTAAGGATTTTCAGACCAAGCAGCTGGAATTTCAGACCAAACAGATGATGGGAGAGACTGCAGGTCCCGAAGATATGGCTGTGATTCAGCAGCTTTACGCGATTATGGCAAAGGATCCGCTTGCTGCGCAGTATCTGGAAGCTGAGATGAGATTTTCGCTGATGATGAAGGATGTTTACGAAATTGTCGGCGAAGCCATCGGCGCAGGCAGTATTCTGGGATAAAGGGTACTTGGCAATTCGCTCATCTTTTGGTATAATAGAAAAAGTTAGGTTAAAAAAGAGACGAAAAAGCTCTGAAAATAAAGAAAATGCACGAAATTTTAAAAAGAATGGAGAGATAAAAAATGATTTATGCTAGTGATTTCAGAAAAGGCAGAACATTCCAGATTAACGGGGAACCGCATGTAGTTCTGGATTTCTTACACGTAAAACCGGGTAAAGGCGCGGCTTTCGTAAGAACGAAATACAGAAACATCATCACCGGAGCAACAAGAGAAGAAGCTTTCAACCCGGATGACAAGTTTGAAGAAGCTATCATCGAAACGAAGAAAATGCAGTATCTGTATGATATGGATGATTTGTATTACTTCATGGATCCTGAAACTTATGAACAGATTCCTCTTGGAAAAGAACAGGTTGAAGAAGCAATTAAGTTCATGAGACCAAACGACGAAGCAACTGTTAAGTTCTTCCAGGGAAATGCTTTCCTTGTAGAAGCTCCGAACTTTGTTGACCTTGAAGTTATCGAAACAGAACCTGGCGTTAAAGGCAACACCGCTACAAATGTTACGAAGGCTGCAACAGTTGAAACAGGTGCAGTTGTTCAGGTTCCTATTTTCATCGAAACAGGTGAAAGAATCCAGATTGATACAAGAACAGGTGAATATCTGGGAAGATCCAAATAATTTAAAAATTTACGGAAAGAGCGGGGCGGCTCGGCCTGCGTTCTTTCCGTGCATTGCTTTGTTTAAAGCAGATGTACACTTTCTATGGGGGAAAATATGGATTTAAAGAAGAAAGTTTTAATTGCAGTAATCGCAGCAGCAGTCATCATCGCAGCAGGTGCAGGCATCTTTGTTTCGGGTATGGGGAAAGCACTCGACAGCAGCAGTGCCGAAGCGGCAGCGGTCAATATCCCGTCCGGCTCGACAACAGAACAGATTGGGCAGACTTTGGCTGACTGCGGAATTATCGACAGTGCATCGAAATTCAGGCTGTGGTCGAAAATGAAAGGCTTTGACAGCCAATACAAGGCAGGGGTATATTCGCTTTCGCCGTCTATGGATTATCAGACAATCGCTGATATTTTGGTAGGCGGGAAGGTAGATATGTCGGCATTTACCGTACCGGAAGGATTAACGGTGGAGCAGACGATTGAAAAACTCGTTTCGCAGGGAATGGGTACGAAAGAAAATTTTGAAAATGAAGTAAAAGACAAGAAATGGTTTGATAAATATGAGTTTTTACGCTATGCCTCCTATGAGGATGAAATGCGAAAGACGCTCAGCGACAACTATCTGGAAGGCTATCTGATGCCGAACACTTATTATGTAGCGAAGGGCGCGTCGGAGGAGGAAATCATAGATGTCATGCTCAGACAGTTTGATAAAGATGTTTTCAATGGGATTTTTAAGGAATTTCAAGAACAGGAGAACACGCTTTTGAAAACGAAATACGGTGCATATGTCACAACGGAATGTGGATTCCAGCTTAGGGAAGTGATAAAATATGCGTCAATTATCGAGAGAGAAACGGTACTGGATGCAGAAAGACCGCTGACAGCGTCGGTAATTTATAACCGGCTGCAGAAAGGCATGAAATTTCAGATGTGTTCAACCGTTCAGTATATATTGGGATTCCAAAAGGAAAATCTGACCTATGCAGATATTTCGATTGACTCCCCGTACAATTCATACATATATGATGATATTCCGGGACCGATTTGCTCTCCGGGATTGGAATCCATTAAAGCGGCATTTTATCCGGAAGATACGGATTATCTGTATTTCGTTGTAAGCCCGAAGCTTGACGGAAGCATGAACTTCTCGGCGGATTACAATCAGTTCGAGCGGGACAAGGCCGCATATGATCAAGCTTATAATGCAGCACATTGATGAGGAATCAAATGGAAGCAAGAAAAAATATAACAAATGATATTGTCACGGACTATATCAATGGATTTTATAAGCCCCTTACCGATGATTTGGCAGAGCTGCGCAGGAAATCCGAGGAAGAGCGTGTTCCGATTATTCTGAAGGAAACGGAAAGCTTTTTGAAAACTTTCTTAGGCATTACAGCGCCGAAGCGGATTCTTGAAATCGGCTGTGCCGTCGGCTATTCGGCAATGTTTTTTGCGGAACTTACAGGTGCGGAGATTTTCACGG
The DNA here is from genome assembly GCA_934233735.1 of uncultured Clostridia bacterium. Classification (GTDB taxonomy): domain Bacteria; phylum Bacillota; class Clostridia; order Peptostreptococcales; family Anaerovoracaceae; genus CAG-238. The sequence continues at coordinate 120,675 of CAKQGQ010000002.1, forward strand.
TCGAAAAAGACCATGAAATGTTTCTGACCGCGCAGGAAAATATAGAAAAATACGGTTATTTCAAGCTGGTGACGGTCCTCGAAGGAGACGGTCAGGAAGCAGCGGAAGCCTTGCATGAGCAGGGAATACAGTCGTTTGACTTCGTCTTCATCGACGCAGCGAAAAGCCATTATAAGCGCTTTTTAGAGGGATGCCTGCCGCTCTGCACGAAAGATACCGTGATTGTATCGGATAATGTTCTGTTTCAGGCGCGTGTCGCCGATGACAGATACGATTCGAGCGGAAAATATAAGACAAATATTAAAAAAATGCGGGAATTTCTTGATTTTATTCATCAGGATCCGCGTTTTGACAGCAGTGTGATTGCGGTTGGTGACGGACTTGCGCTTACACGGCTGACAAAAATGGAGTAAGATTGAATTTAATGAAAAAAATAGAGTTGCTTGCCCCTGCGGGGGATTTGGAAAAACTAAAAATTGCGGTGCTTTACGGGGCAGACGCCGTTTATTTCGGCGGTGAGGTCTTTTCCCTCAGAGCCGGAGCAGGAAATCTGACGATTGATGAGATGAAGGAAGGGATAGCCTTTGCGCATGAGCGCGGAGTCAAATGCTATCTGACCATAAACATTTTTGCGCATAATCGGGATATTCAGCCGCTTCGGAACTATTTAGAAAAGATAAAAGCTTTGGATATTGATGCTTTCATCGTGAGCGACCCCGGCATTATCATGCTGATTCAGGAAATCATTCCGGATGCTGAGATACATTTAAGCACACAGGCAAATATGACCAATTACCAAACGGCAAATTTCTGGTATAATATCGGTGTGAAGCGTATCGTGCTGGCGAGGGAGCTCAGCTTCGAAGAAATGGCCGAGATACGGCGGAACACACCGGACGACCTTGAATATGAGGCTTTCGTGCATGGTGCGATGTGCATTTCCTATTCGGGAAGATGCCTTCTCAGCAACTTTATGATTGAAAGGGATGCTAATCAGGGCATGTGCGCGCATCCATGCAGATGGAAATACGCTTTGGTCGAGGAGCAAAGACCCGGTCAGTATTATCCGATTGAGGAAGATGACAGAGGCACCTATATTCTCAATTCCAGAGATTTGTGCATGATTGAGCATATTCCGGAGCTGATTGAGTCAGGGCTTGCTTCTTTGAAAATAGAAGGGCGGATGAAGAGCATTTTCTATGTTGCGACGATTATTGCGGCATACAGGAAAGCCATCGATGCCTATTATGAAAATCCGCAAGGGTATGTCTTTAAGCAGGAATGGATGGATGAGATGAAAAAAGTAAGCCACCGGGAATTTACCACAGGTTTCTATTTCAACAATCCGACCAATAAAGACCAGAATTACCGCACAAGCGCCTATACACGCGACTATACCTTTACGGGGCTGGTAAAGGATTATGACGCGAAAACGGGCTTTGCGACGGTAGAACAGAGAAATAAGATGGTTCTCGGAGATGAAATTGAAGTTTTCGGGCCGGGAGAAGATTTCTTTGTACAGGAACTGGAAGAAATGTATGATGAGGAAGGAAATCCGATTTCTTCGGCGCCACATCCTCAGCAGATTTTGAAAATAAAAATGAAACAGCCGGTTAAGGAAAATTTTATGCTTCGAAAGAAAAAGGAGAATACGGAAAATGTCAAATGATTTAGGCAGCGGGCCCAGTCAGAGGGGCAGCAAAGATAACACGGTAAAGAAACTTTGGAGAAAAATGCTCCGAAAGGATGATTCCCAGCAGCTGGAAGAGGAAGTTATGTCCATGCTTGAGGCAGGACAGGAGTCCGGCATACTGAAGGAAGAAGGCAAAAAGATGATTAACTCCATTTTTGCTTTCGACGATAAGCTTGCTTATGAAATTATGACACCGCGTACCGATGTCTTTATGATTGATATCGAGGATCCGCCTGAGGAATACTTAAACGATCTGATGACGCTCAGATATTCCAGAATCCCGGTCTGCAAAGGCGAAACCGACAATATCATCGGTATTCTGCATATCAAAGACTATCTGATTCAGGCGTGGGAGAAGGGTTTTGACGGCGTGGATATTGAATCGATTATCCGTCAGGCGTATTTCGTGCCTGAAACGAAGAATATCGACTCACTGCTCTATGAAATGCAGCGCCAGAAACAGCAGATTGCCATATTGATTGATGAATATGGCGGATTCAGCGGAATCGTTACGATGGAGGATATTATCGAGCAGGTAGTCGGAGACATTGATGACGAGTATGACGAAGAAGAAGAAATCATCGACAAGGTTGACGATAACATCTATCTGGTAGACGGAGATGTGGACCTCGACGACCTCGACGAAGAACTTGGAATCGACCTTGTTTCGGAATACAGCGAAACAATCGGAGGATTTATTATAGATATGCTGGGAGAAATTCCGGATGAGAACGATGTTGGCCGCATCGTGGAATTTGAAAATTACCAGTTCAAGATTATGGCGATTCAGGACAGGCGCATTGAGCGCGTGAAGATTTACATTCTTCCGAAGGAAACGGAGGAAGGTAAAGAAAACGAATCTGCCGACGAAAAAGACAATCAAAAATAAATACAATTTTGTTAAACTGTCCTAATAGGATGTAATATATAAAATATAAGAGGTGCAAAAAATGAGTGAAAAAACATGTAATTGCAATTGTGCCGAAAAGAGGAGAGAGCAGTTCAAAGATCTGCAGCCTGTTTTAGACCAATACGCAAAAGTACCGGGTAGTTTAATTACTATCCTGCAAAAAGCTCAGGATATCTATGGTTATCTGTCCATCGACACGATTAACTACATATCCGAAGCTACGGGAATCAAGCCGGCTAAGATTTACGGCGTTGCAACATTCTATGCGCAGTTCAGACTTCAGCCTATCGGCAAGTACTTAATCATGCTTTGCCAGGGTACCGCATGCCATGTTAACGGCTCGGAAATTATCGAAGAAGCTGTATGCGAGTATTTAAGAATTAAGGATGGAGAAACAACCGAAGACGGTATCTTCACACTTAACAATGTTGCCTGCCTCGGCTGCTGCTCCTTAGCTCCTGTAATGATGGTTAAGAGCGCAGACGGAGACGAAACTTATGGCAACCTGACAAAGGATAAAGTAACACAGATTTTGGCTGAAATCAGAGAAAGAGCATAGGAGGTACATAGTATGAGAGTTGTAGTTGGACAAGGCAGCTGCGGTATCGCTACTGGTGCCAAGAAAACCGTTGCTGAATTAGAAAAGCTGATTGCTGAAAAAGGTCTGAATATCGAAGTAGGAACAGTTGGATGCGTAGGTACCTGCTATCTCGAACCAATCGTTGACGTATATGATGACAATGGCGAAATCACAAGATACGTTAAAGTACAGCCTGAAAAGGTAAAAGAAATCGTAGAAAGTCACTTAGTAAACCACAAGGTTTGCGAAGAACTTGCAATTACAGAAGAAGACAAGCAGTTCATCGGAAAACAGCAGAGAGTTGTTCTGAGAAACTGCGGAATCATCAATCCGGAAAACATTGATGAATACCTTGCTGTAGATGGTTACAAGGCTATCGAAAAGGTGCTCAATTCCATGAAGCCGGAAGATGTTATCGAAGAAATCAAGATTTCCGGATTAAGAGGAAGAGGCGGCGCAGGCTTCCCTACATGGTTCAAGTGGAACGCTGCAAAAGCAAGTCCGGGAAATGAAAAATATTTAGTATGTAATGCCGACGAAGGTGACCCGGGTGCATTCATGGACCGTTCCGTTCTGGAAGGCGACCCGCATTCCTTAATCGAAGGCATGATCATCGGCGGATATGCAATGGGAGCATCCCAGGGCGTTATCTACTGCCGTGCTGAGTATCCGCTTGCAATCAAGAGACTTGAAATTGCAATGGCTCAGGCAAGAGAAAGAGGATACCTCGGAAAGAACATTTTCGGAAGCGGATTTGACTTTGATATCTATATCAAGGCAGGCGCAGGCGCATTCGTATGCGGTGAAGAAACAGCTCTGATCGCATCCCTCGAAGGCGAAAGAGGCATGCCTAGACTGAAACCACCTTTCCCTGCAGCTAAGGGCTTCTGGCAGAAACCTACGGACATCAACAACGTAGAAACACTCGCTAATGTTCCTTGGATCATCTTCAACGGCGGAGCTGCTTTCGGCAAATTCGGAACAGAAGCTTCCAAGGGTACGAAAGTATTCGCACTCGCAGGAAAGATCAAGAAGGGCGGCCTCGTAGAAGTACCTATGGGCATGACTCTGAGAGAAGTTCTTTTCGGCATCGGCGGCGGAATCAAGAACGACAGAGAATTCAAGGCTGTTCAGATGGGTGGACCATCCGGCGGATGTATCCCGGCACACTTAATCGACACTCCTGTTACATATGAAGACATCAATAAGACAGGTGCTATCGTAGGTTCCGGCGGTATGATCGTAATGGACGAAGATACTTGTATGGTAGACATGGCAAGATACTTCCTGAACTTCACTCGTGACGAATCCTGCGGTAAGTGTAACTACTGCCGTATCGGTACGAAGAGAATGCTTGAAATTCTTGAAAGAATTACAAACGGCGAAGGTAAGGACGGAGACATTGAACTTTTGGAAGAACTCGCAGGAAAGATCAAAGACGGTTCGCTCTGCGGTCTCGGACAGACAGCTCCAAACCCTGTACTTACAACAATCAAGTACTTCAGAAACGAATATGAAGACCATATTTACAACCATAAATGTACAGCGAAGTCCTGTAAGGCTCTCGTAACTTACACAATTACAGATGCCTGCAAGGGATGTACGGCTTGTGCTCGTAAATGTCCTGTCGGCGCTATTTCCGGCGAAGTTAAGGGACAGCACGTTATCGACAAAGAAAAATGTATCAAGTGCGGCAAGTGCTTAGAAACTTGCAAGTTTGGTGCAATTGAAAAGAACTAGAGAGGAGGAAACGGTAATGAATAAATATAGATTAAATATTAACGGCAAAGAAGTTACAGGTTTTGCCGGCCAGACTATTCTTGAAGTTGCCAGAGAAAATGATATTTTCATTCCAACTCTTTGCTACGATGAAAGAACTAAAATTTACGGTTCCTGCGGTCTCTGTATGTGCGAAGTAGACGGAAATCCGAAGCTTTGCAAAGCATGTGCAACAGAAATCGCACCGGGAATGATTGTTAACACAAATACAGACAGAGTCATCGAATCCAGAAAGACAAACCTTGAACTTCTGCTTTCCAACCACACAGGTGACTGCAGACCTCCATGCGTACTCGCATGTCCTGCAAAGACAGACTGCCAGGGTTATGTTGGATTAATCGCAAACGGCGAATTCGAAGCTGCGCTTGAACTGGTTAAGGATAAAATTCCTCTGCCGGCAGCACTCGGAAGAGTATGTCCTCATCCATGCGAAGAAGCATGCAGAAGAGGCCTTGTTGACGAACCAATTTCCATTCAGCAGTTAAAGAGATTCGTTGCTGATCAGGATCTTGACGGCGAAAGATTCTTACCTGAATGTGAAGAAGACACAGGTAAGAGCGTTGCTATCATCGGCGGCGGCCCTATGGGATTATCCGCAGCTTACTTCTTGAGACAGATGGGTCACAGAGTAACCATCTTCGAAGCAATGCCTAAGGCAGGCGGTATGCTCAGATACGGCATTCCGGAATACAGACTTCCGAAGGCTGTTTTAGATGAAGAAATCGCTACAATCGAAATGATGGGCGTTGAAATCATCACAAATACAAAGATTGGCGAAGACATTCCGTTCGAAACAATCAAAGCAGACTTCGACGCAGTTCTCCTCGGCATCGGCGCATGGGTTTCCACAGGCGTTGGCTGCAAGGGTGAAGATGCAGAAGGCGTTATCGGCGGTATCGACTTCTTAAGAAAAGTTGTTAGAAACGAAGAAATCGGCATGGGCGAAAGAGTTGCAATTGTCGGCGGTGGTAACACTGCAATGGACGCTTGCAGAACAGCTGTAAGACTCGGTGCGAAAGAAGTTTACAACATCTACAGAAGAACAAAAGATGAAATGCCTGCTGATATGGTAGAAATCGAAGAAGCAGAAGAGGAAGGCGTAATCTTCAAGAACTTAACGAACCCAATCGAAGTTGTAAAAGACGAAAACGGTCATGTTAAGGAAGTTGTTCTTCAAGTTATGGAACTCGGTGAACCGGATGCTTCCGGCAGAAGAAAACCGATTCCGGTTGAAGGAAAGACAGAAACTCTTGCAATCGATACCATGATCCTTGCTATCGGTCAGGCAGTAGATGCTTCCATCTTCGACTGTGACAAGACAAGAAAGAACGCAATCGCTTACGATCCGGATACATTCATGACAAGCATTCCGGGCGTATTCGCAGGCGGTGACTGCGGTAACGATAAGATTTCCATCGCTGTTGAAGCAATCGCAGATGCTCGCAAGGTATCCGACATTATCGACGCTTACCTTGACGGTGAAGAAATCAAATATGAAAAACCTTTCTTCGTAGAAAGAGACGATATCACAGAAAAGACTTTCGAAGACAGAGAAAGACTTTGCAGACCGACTCTTCCTCAGCTCAGCGCAGAAGAAAGAAAGGACAACTTCAGCGAAGTTATTCCTTACGCATACACAGAAGAACAGGCTGTTGAAGAAGCTTCCAGATGTCTGGAATGCGGATGCCACGACTATTTCGAATGTAAGCTGATTGACTTTGCAAACCAGTATGATGTACACCCTGAAAGATTCGCAGGCGACAAGAATACAATTGAATTCGAAGATGCTCATCCGTTCATCGTAAGAGATCCGAACAAGTGTATCCTTTGCGGACTTTGCGTAAGAGTCTGTGACGAAGTTATGGGCGTTGGCGCTTTAGGCCTTGTACACAGAGGTTTCGATACAGTCGTTAAGCCGAACATGGAAAAACCGCTCATCGAATCCGGATGTATCTCCTGCGGACAGTGCGTAAGCGTATGTCCTACAGGCGCTCTTCAGGAAAAGACTTCCATGATCAAGGAAACTCCGCTTGCTGCTGACATTACAGAAACGACTTGTTCGTACTGCTCCGTTGGCTGCTCGCTGAAGCTTGAATCCTACGGCGATCTCTTAATCAAAGCTAACCCGGATAAGGACGGCGTTGTAAACAAAGGACTCATCTGCGGTAAGGGTAAATGGGGATTTGACTGCTCCGTACTCGAAGGCAAGATTGAAGATCCGCTTGTAAAGGAAGACGGAAGATTCAGAGAAGCTGATTACCACGAAGCAACGGTTCTCATCGCTAAGAGAATGCAGACAATCGGTGCGAAATACGGTAAGGATGCAATCGCAGTTGCAATTTCCGACAGATATACAAACGAAGAAGCTTATGCTATGAAGAGAATGGCAGATGTTATAGGCGCAAAAGTTCTCTGCATGAACAACAGAGCAAACGGACTTGCTGAAGTTCTTGGCTTCGATGCTTCTCCGAACACAATCGACGAACTTCTTTCCACAAACGTAATCTTAAGAGTTGGCTTTGAAGACAATGACTCCAGAGTGATCTCCTTAAAGATGAAGCAGGCTGCAGAAGCAGGCGCTAATGTAATTAACCTCTGCAACGGTGAAAACGACCTTGGATTCCTGAAGGAAATCGCTAAGGCTATTATCGACAGCGGCAAGGCTAAGAAGGTTGAAGGATATGACGAATTCGCAGCATCCGTTGCAAACGTTAAGGTTTCCGACGAAGCTAAGGCTATCGCAGATACATACCTTGCAGCGAAGAAGGCAATGATCGTTTACCAGCAGAATTTCCTGACGGTTGACGGTGCGAAACTCGTTGGCGACATCGCAATGCTTTCCGGACACATCGGATCACCTAGAAACGGTATCCTTATGGTTAAGCCTAAGAACAACTCTCAGGGTCTCATCGACATGGGAATCACTGCAGGCAGGGAAGCACTGGAAGGCGTTAAGGCTCTCGTAGTATTCGGCGAAAACGCTGATATCGATACAACAGGACTTGAATTCCTTGCAGTATGCGATACGCATATGACAGAACTTGCTGAAAAGGCTAACGTAGTAATCCCTGGAACAGGATTTGCGAGTGCTGATGGTACTTATACAAATACCGAAAGAAGATTACAGCCGGTAACAGCTGCAATCGACGAAGATATCCTCTTCACGAACTGGGAAGTTGCTGCAGAAGTTGCAAGCGTATTCGAAGTTGAATTCGGATGGGATACAGAAGAAGACATTTCCGTTGAAATGTGCGACACTGTTCCTGCTTACAAGTATGCAGAAGTCGGCGAAGTTCTTGGCGGTGCATTAGCTCCGACAGACGAAGCAAAACTTGCAGTTGTAGGCGACGGCGCAGTTGTTGATGCTCTTCCATGCACAGACAGCTTAATGCAGGACATCATGGACAGACTTCCAAAAGCTGCTAATCCGACAGCATAAATAATTTTATAAAAGATAATAAAAAAGGGCTCTTCTTTTGAGGAGCTCTTTTTATCTGTTGAAATTTCAATATTTTGATTGAATTATACCATCTAAATCTTTTGGTTTAGATATAAAATATTACAGTTAAACATAATGAAATTAACCCTAAGGATAATTGCCTTCTATGTATAATTTGGCTAATCTTTAACAAGCGGCAAATCTATAAAATAAGCATTCATTCTTAATTTAACTTTTACTTCATATTTCTGGATTTGCGGCGAGAACTTATCCCCATTACATTATATAAATAGGAGGTATAATTATGGGCAGAAAAATACCGTTTTGGCAAGTAATTCTTGTCATGATTGTAATGATTGTATTGCTTTATTGGTCAATTGTTAAAGACGCGGGAGAAAAACCGCATATTGCTTTAATGATTGCGGCACTGGTAGCAGGCGTTGTTGCATGTTCAAACGGATGGAAATGGTCATATCTTGAACAGGGTATGATTGCAGCTATTCAAAGATCCATGCAGGCAATCCTGATCCTTGCGGTTTTAGGAGCAATTATTTCATCCTGGATGGCAGCGGGAACGATTCCTACAATGATGTATTACGGAATCAAAGTTATTAATCCAAAAATCTTCTTACTGACATCCTGCTTGCTTTGCAGCATTGTATCATTGGCGACAGGATCGTCATGGTCCACTGCAGGCTCCATGGGCGTAGCGCTTATGGGTGTTGGAGCAGCACTCGGATTCCCATCTGCTATGACTGCAGGAGCGATCGTTTCCGGAGCGTACTTTGGAGACAAGATGTCGCCATTATCCGACACTACAAACCTTGCACCTGCTATGGCAGGAGCAAATTTGTTTACGCACATCAAACACATGATTTACACAACGGGAACTTCTTTAATCATTGCGTTGATTGCATACGCGGTTATGGGCTTTATGTTTGCATCCAACAACGAAGCAGATCTTTCAACAATGGATGCTATCCTCGAGTTTATCAAAGAAGCGTCGAATATTAATCTTTTGACGTTGATTCCGCCGCTGTTTGTAATTGCAGCTGTTGCAATGAAGCTTCCTGCAATCCCTGCACTCGTAGTTGCGGCACTTCTTGGCATTCCGTTCTTCTTTATGAACGCAGAATACATTGAAATGGCAATGGGAGATGCTATGACTCACAACATCTTCAACATCCTTGACTATGGTATTTCTTTGGGAAATGTTCCTGATGATGCATCATTAATCGTTCAGAAACTTTCTTCGCTGCTTTCATCCAGTGGATTAATCGGTATGTTTGATACAATCGCTATCATTATTGCAGCAATGTGCTTCGGTGGAATTTTGGATGTAACCGGAATGATGGCACAAATCGCAGAAAAGATCCTTACAATTGCAAAGGGAAGAGGCGGTTTAGTTCTTGCTACGGAACTTATGTGTCTTGTTACGAACGCAGTATGCTGTGACCAGTACTTATCCTTAGTACTTCCGGGCAGAATGTTCAAGGAAAAATTTGAAGATATGAGACTTCGTCCGGAAAACCTTTCCAGATGTCTGGAAGACTGCGGAACCATTACATCCAATTTCTTCCCATGGAATACTTGCGGTGCGACAATGAGAAAATTCCTCGGTGTAGACTCCAGCTATATTCCTTATGCGATTCTTAACTGGCTCAACCCTATAGTTTCCGTATTCTTCGGGTATACCGGCATTACTATGACAAGAATGACGGATGAAGAATATGAGGCACTTTTGAGAACCAGAGAAGAAGAGAAGAAGATGGCTATGGCAGCTATGGAAGCATAAGAATGTCAATTATATCCGCATAAGTCGGACCTATAAGTCCTTCTTATAATATATAAATAAATGAATGAAGGTCAAAATGTCGGGTTAAATCCCGGCATTTTGATTTTTTAAAGTTAGCTATGAGCCACTTTCTTGCTCGAATTGCAGATACGTGGTATAATAAAAAAAGAAAAGAGAAAAGTAAGGAGATAAAATGTCGCATATATTTTTTTTCATAACTGTAAGTATAATTGTATTTTCGGTTATACCGCTTGTAATATTGCTTTCTTCCGTTCAGTACTTACATGGTGTTAAACCATTAGTGAAACGAATGAGTTTATTTCTTGTTATTTTTATTGCGGAAGCTATAAGCAATATGATTCTTTTCTATAACGAGGAAGTAGTAGATATTAACATTACAAAATTATTTTACCGGTTTGGATGGTATTATTTATATGCACTTGTGCTGTTCGGCTGGCTGCCGATTTTTAAATATTTATGTAAAAACAAATTTGTAACTGTAATCGACAAGCTTAATCATTATTTTCTTATTATCTATACTACAGCATGGATATTTTCTGCCACGCTCGCACCCGAGCATTTTCGGAGCGTCATTACCATGTGTGACAAGGTGCAAATCACTTTCTTGCTTCTCGGAATCTTATGCTGCATTTATTCTTTCCTAAAAAAAGAAAAGGAAGATATGGTGTCTGTTTTTTATGCTTTGACTGTCTTCCTCTTCAATTTGTTGTCATTTTACTGGAAGGAAGACCCACTTCTTCTTAAAGAGAATCTTTACCTCTTCTCATGGATTGGTATTGCGTTTGCGACATTAGCTTACATCATCTATCTTGTAAAAAGTGAAAAATCGAAAAGTGTTTCTTGTCTACAGGAAAAGAATTTTGATATTGACGGAGCTTATCGTAAAGTTCGGGAAGCTTACGGTTTGACCAAAAGAGAGGAAGATATTCTTCGTGAAATCTATTCGGGCAAGAGCAACCAGCAGATTGCTTCTGATTTATGCATAAGCGAAGCAACCGTAAAAGCACATATTCATAATTTACTTGGAAAGATGAGCGTCGGAAGCCGTGTGGAAGCTATCGTAGCAGTGCAGAAAGAAATGTATTTGTAATTTTTAATGACAATATTCGAAGGGGAAAGAAGCATGATTTTATTTAGGAAGATATGTTATATTATTTTTTCAGAATAACTTGCAAAGGATGACATAAAATGAAAGAAATTAACGAAAAGAAAGACAAAACTAAAGAAAACATAAAAAAGACTGCCTTTATAAAAACAATTCCGGTTATGTGCAGCTATCTGTTTATGGGCACTGCCTATGGGATGTTGATGGAAAACGCGGGATTCCCATGGTATTATTCCATGTTTGCGAGCCTCACGCTATATACCGGGGCATTTCAGTTTATGCTGATTACTTTTTTGAGCAGCGGGGCTTCCGTTTTGACAATCGGTCTTTCCGCCTTTTTAATGAACAGCAGACAGACCTTTTACAGCATTTCCTTCGTAGATGCGTTTCGAAGCATGGGAAAGAGAAGAAATTTTATGATTCGAACGATGACAGACGAAACCTATGCGCTGAACTGTTCCATTTCAAAAGACGATCCGAACCGATATGAACTGATGTACTGGATTGCAATCTTCAGCAAATTCTACTGGGTAGCGGCAAGCGCTGCGGGGGGAATCATCGGGCAGTTAATTCCGTATGACCTTACCGGAATTGATTTTTGCATGACAGCACTGTTTGTGATTCTGTTTATCAATCAATGGGAAGCGACAAACGACCACAGGCCGGCTTTTATTGGGCTGGGCGTCGCAATTGCATCTCTTCTCATATTCGGAGCGGGCTCTTTCATGCTTCCGTCGCTGCTGATAGCTTCAGCACTTTTAATTTTGATTACAAAGCTTGATGAAAGGAGGAAGGAAGCGAAATGAACACTTATGCGATTTTAATTATTCTGTTTTCGGCGGCGATTACGCTGGCTCTCAGAGCGTTTCCTTTCATCGTATTTCGCGGGGATCGCCAGATGCCGCAGCTTATGAAGGATCTCGGCGACATGCTTCCGGCAGCCGTTATGGCCGTTCTGATTATTTACTGTCTGAAAAGCGTTCCGAGCGATTTTTCCGGGACGGGAATTTGGCAGCTTGTCAGCGTTTTTGTGGTTGCAGTCAGTTATAAATGGAAGCATAATACGCTTTTGAGCCTTGTTTTGGGGACCGCATGCTATATGATTTTGATTCGGCTGCAGCTTTTTTAAAAATATGTTGATTTTGTGAAAAAAATTTAAAAAAACATGTAACCTTTTGACCTCCTGTGCGGAGTATATTATGTAAGGGCCATGCGCCGATATACTTACAATAAGTTTAGAAAAATTTGAAGCACAAGGAGGAATATGAAATGAAGAATTTATTACCATTGGTTTTAATCGCAGGTATTATGTTAGTGTTCTCCGCTTGTGGTACTTTAGCTTAGGGGATAGCGTATAAAGTATACAGAAGGGGAATTTGCATAACGGATTGATTAAAAGAAAGACAAAGAACCGGCGTTTAACCTCCGCCGGTTTTCATTTTTTTTGGCATAAAACCTTGTCCGAAACATAAAATGTACAAACTTAGGAAAAGGAGTTATGCCATGAATACTTTCAGAGAAATATCTCAAAAGCTTCCGTCTGCTGTCGGCGAAGAAATCCGCCAGCTTCCGGATGCGTTTTTGTCTGAAGTCGAAGAACTGCGCCTGCGTCAGGGAAAAAATATTCGTCTGAAATACCATTCTTCGGAAAAAATTATTCCACATATCATTACAAGTGAAGATCTAAAACACACTTTAAATAATCTGATTAAATTTTCTTATTATGCCTATGAACAGGACCTTGCAAACGGGTTCGTGACGATTGAAGGAGGACACCGCGTGGGAGTCTGCGGCAAAGCTGTAATCAAAAACGGCAGGCCGGCACTGATAAAGGAAATCAGTTCGCTCAATATTCGATTTGCGAGGGAAGTGAAAGGCTGCGCAGATTCGCTGGTTCACGAAGTTCTCGACGACAGCGGCAGACCTGTAAATACCTTAATTGTTTCACCGCCGGGATGCGGCAAAACCACGCTGGTACGGGATTTGGCACGGAATCTGAGCAATCGGAAGCTGCAGGCTGCAATCTGCGATGAGCGCTCGGAAATCGCCGGAATGTACTGCGGCAAGGCAAGCTTTGATATCGGAAGCCGCACCGATGTTCTGGACGGCTGTGACAAAGCGGATGGCATACCGATGCTGATTCGCTCGATGGCGCCGGATGTCATTTTTACGGATGAAATCGGAAAAAAAGAGGATATTCGGGCTGTTGAACAATGTTTAAGCAGCGGAGTGGCACTGATAACCACTATACACGGGAGCTGTCGTGCGGAAATTGAAGCCTCTGCAGTCGGCGAGCTTGTGAAAAAAAACATCTTTCAAACAATCATTTATCTTTCAAAGGAAAAAGGTCCCGGAACCGTCAAAGAGGTAACCCATGCTTAAGCTGGCAGGCCTGCTGGGTCTGACCGCAGCGCTGGGGCTAATCGGAGTACTGAAAGCAGAAGATTTAAAACGCAGACAAAGGCTTTTGGAAGAGTACTTAAAAATGCTGCTTTCTTTAAAAAGCAAAATCAATTATTTTCGGGAGCCTCTTTCGGAGCATTTTTGCGAAAATACAGAGGACGAGAAAAGAAAGGCCTTTTTGCTGGCAGACGAGGTTTTTGTCGAGCTTGAAGGGAAAGAAGCGCAAATCAGTCAAATTTGGTTTGAAACGGCAGAAAAACTGTATGAAAACACTCCGCTGACCGGGGAGGATCTCGAATGGGTGAAGTATCCGGGGAATTTTTTAGGTCAGACGGACTGGGAAAATCAGCAGTATCAGTTTGAGTATACAGAAAGGGGAATTCAGACACAGATTGAAGACGCGAAGCAGGCGGTGCGCATAAAAGGACCGCTGTACCGCAAACTCGGTTTTTTCGCGGGAGGTCTGATTGCTGTAGTTCTGATTTAATAAAGGGGAAAAAGAATGTCTTTTGATGTGGATGTATTATTTAAGATTGCCGCCATCGGCATTGCGATTGCTTTGCTCAACCAGATTCTGAACAAAGCCGGGCGGGAAGAAGAGGCGATGATGACAACGCTGGCAGGGGTGATTATTGTGCTGGCAATTATTATTAAAATGGTAAGCGAATTCTTTGAAACGGTAAAGGTTTTCCTGTCATTTTAACAGGAAAAAGAAAAACAAAGGGGTGAAACGGGTGTTATGCTCGCAGTATTAAAAATATGCGCCATCAGCATTGTCGGCGTTATGCTTGTCGCGCTGATTAAAACCTATAAGCCGGAATTTACGGTTGAAGTGATCGTCTGCACATCCATACTTTTGCTTTTTTACGTGCTGGAGAGTCTGCGCTACGGCTTTACATATATTGAAAGTTTTTACTCACGGCTGACTTACGGGCACGAATATTTTCCGATTATTCTGAAAGTGCTTGCAATCGCTTATGCAACGGAATTTACGGCGGCACTTTGTGAGGATGCCGGAGAAAAGTCTATCGGCACGAAGGTGGAGCTGGCGGGGAAAATCGCAATCTTCTTTGCGGCAATTCCGATTTTCACATCCTTGATTCATTTGCTGGACAGCCTTGTTTAGTGGAAAGGACAGTCGATGGATTATAAGGAAATACTGAAAGAACAGTTTGATCAGGTCGTTGACCTTGATGAAATCGATGAAATATCAAGACGCAGCGCCGAGCTGAGCGACGGACTTTCCGAGCAGTTTCGGATTGAAAATATTCTGGAAGCAACGCTCAGCGGTGAAAGTTTTTTTAATAACCAGGGCTTGATTTCCGGTGTCAAAGATTTATGTCTCTATGAAATAAAAAGCGCGCTCATGCTTGGAGTTGAAATCCTGATTATCTGTATTGTAATCGGACTTTTGCGGAATTTAGCGTCCTCATTCGAGAACAAGTCTATGTCGGACTTGTCACTCTTAGTCTGCACGATGGTGATTATCGGCATTTCAATCAACAGTTTTCAGCTCGTTTATCAGCTTACGATTGATGCGGCTTCAACCATGATAAATACGATGGAAATTTTAACGCCGATTCTTTTAGGCATTTTAGTTGCGACAGGATCGGTTACCAGCGGCAGCATTCTCAGTCCGATTATCATCGGTTCCATTACGGGATTTGGGATTATTTTAAAAAGAATTATTCTTCCCGCACTGTTTTTGGCGACAATACTGGGTTTAATCAATTGTTTAACAGAAAAAGATTATGTAAACAAACTGGCGAAGCTGATTCGAAACGCTTCGGTTGTCGTCACAGGGCTGATAATCGCCATACTTACCGGAATTATAACGGTTCAGGGGCTTATCACCGAGACTTCGGATACATTGCTGATGTCGACGGCCAAGTATTCGCTGAATACCTTTATACCGATTGTCGGCGGATTTACGGCTGACACCGTGGAGCTTTTCCTGCGCTGCATGGGAAGCATTAAGAATATTGTCGGTGTGTTCGCAATGGTTACGCTGATTTTGATTATTGTCGTGCCGCTGATAAAGATTTTGATTATAGCCGTCATTTACAAGCTGACGGCGGCGGTCAGCGAGCCGATCTGTGAAAGCAAAATTTCGGACGGACTGAATGAAATGGGAAGCTGCCTGATTTCGATGGCATCGGTGCTTTTTTTCACCGCTCTGTTGTTTATCCTGTTTGTCAGCATCATTGTACGAACAGGAGGTGCCTGAGAGATGAGTGAGTTTTACCAATGGGTCAGAGATATATTTATCGTCATTCTTTCTCTGACATTCTTTCAGATTCTTTTGCCGGAGTCCTCGCTGGGAAAGTATGTGAAGTTTATTTTTTCTTTGCTGATTCTCATCATCATTTTACAGCCGCTGATAAATCTTTTAGGGAGCGGATAAAAAAGCACAGGCAGAAGAAATGCGAAAATTGAAAATAGAGGTATTATTTTAATGCAAATTCATATATTTAGGAGTGAGAATATGTTTGAAAAATATGTCAGCAAAGGGATGCTCTCAAGGTTGGTTACGGTGCTTCTGATTGCTTCTGTGGCGATTTTGGCACTCAGCATTTTGAACGGCTCTAATGATGGGAGGAAACAGATTATCGATTCGGACGGAGCAAGCGAGGAAAGGCTTTGCAGTATTCTTTCCGGCATTAAAGGAGCGGACGAGGTTGAAGTGATTGTAAAATATGACAATGACAGTCAGGTAAGCGGCGTAATTGTCAGTGCAGTGGGCGCGGAAAACCCGGTTGTAGCAAACAAGCTGACGAACGGAGTTGCGACCCTTTACAACATCCCGGTTTCAAGCGTGATAGTTTTCGAGAAGGAACAGGAGGAGTGACTTTGAAAAAGAAGTTTAGTTATAAGGACATTATTTTTAAAGGCAAACGCCTTGCAGCATTATGCTTAATCGTTGTATTCGGCGCAGGACTGGCGCTCACATCAAGTCTGAATACGGATATTCCGGTACACGACGGCGATGTTCTGGTCGACAGCCGGGCTGTGTCCGAAAAGGAAGATCCCACAAAAGAAGAAGGAACTTTCGAGGAAATGCGCGCTGCGCTGGAGCTGGAAAGGAACAAACTAATCGCAACGCTGGATTCGACGATTGACAACAGTAAAAACGATGCAGAAAAGGCAAATGCTTCCCAGACAAAGGAGAAGATTGTCGGCTATATGGAAAATGAACTGGCGATTGAAAGCATCATTAAGGCGAAGGGGCTTCCGGATTCCTTCGTGATGATAACGGACAGCAGCGTCAATGTTACGGTCGATAAACAGGAGCTTGATACCAATACGGTTGCGAAAATCTGCGACATCGTCATGCGCGAAACAGGCAAAACTGCCGATAAAATTGTAATCCAGAGCAAGTATTAAATTTAATTCGTGATATCATTGAAAAACTAAGGCCTTTCTGATATAATAAGTCAGAGGGTGGAAAAGATGCCAGCAGGTGAAAAACAGACAATCAATAAAATTTCAGAAGAAATTGTACGCAGGACTGCCGCAAAGGCAGCTCTTGCTGTACCCGGAGTCAGCCGTCTGAGCGACAGCTTTACCGACAACCTCACAAGAATGTTCTACGGCAGAGATGCCGGAAATTCCGGAATCAAAGTCAATGCCGCAGACGATGGATTAGTAATCGATATTTTCGTAATTGTTAAATTCGGTGTTAAAATCCCGCAGATTGCGTGGGATATTCAGAACACCGTAAAGAGTTCCATTCGAAAAATCGCTCCGATTGATTTGAAGGCAGTCAATATTCATGTACAGGGAGTAGACGAATAGAACAGAAAGGGAATCCACAAAAGATGAAACGAGAAGAGGCACTAAAAAATCAGCAAGTAAAATTTACCAGAAAAGAAGCACGCGAGTTTGCAATGCAGACCATTTTCCAGATGGATGCACAGAAAGAGCTGGATGCGGAAAATCTGGACAGATATTTAGGAGATAAGAAATTGGGCACGCAGACCGCTTATGTAAAGACGGTACTGGGTGAATTATTGAAAAATATAGAAGAAATCGATGAAAAAATTAATTCGGTGGACAGCGGCTGGAGTACCGCAAGAATGGCGAAAACCGATTTGGCAATCATCCGGATTGCCGTTTCCGAAATGCTTTATGCAGAGGTTCCGGCAGCGGTTGCAATTAATGAAGCAGTCAGCTTAAGCAAGCTTTACGGAGCAGAGCAGTCACCGAAATTTATCAATGCCGTTTTAGGAAAGATTGAAAAGACCATGTAATCCCGGAAAAGAAAGGAATGTAAATGAGTAATAAATTGCTTTCAATGGGAATTGACACCAGCAATTATAAAACATCTCTTGCGGTTGTAGACGCAAGCGGACAGGTTTTATTTAATTACCAGGAGTTTTTGGATGTGAAACAGGGAGAGCGCGGGCTCAGACAGTCGGAGGCTTTCTTTCAGCATGTGCAAAAGCTTCCGGATGCGATTGAAAAAGCGCTTAGCGATAAGAAAGTTCGGGAGAATATCGGAGCAATCTCTGTTTCTACACGTCCAAGACCGGTAGACGGTTCATATATGCCGGTTTTTACCGCGGGACAAGGATATGCCAGAGCCTTAGCCGCAGCATTCTGCCTTCCGCTTCAGGAATTTTCCCATCAGGAGGGACATATCGAAGCGATTCGGCATTACTCGCCGCTGAAAGAGACTGCACCGCTGATTTGCTTTCATTTCAGCGGAGGAACGACGGAAGCTCTGTTGCTTAACGAAGACGGAAAGCTTGAAATTGTAGGCGGCTCGAAGGATATCGCTTATGGACAGGTGCTGGACAGAATTGGCGTAGCGCTTGGCTATGCTTTTCCGTGCGGCGCGAAGCTGGATGAAATCGCGGTTTCCGGCAGCGGACATCGCAATATACTGACACCGATTAAGGTAAAAGACGGTTATGTAAATCTTTCGGGAATCGAAAGCCAGTGTCAGCGCTTTACGGAAGAATATCCGCAGGGAGAACTGGTAGAAGATCTCTTTGAAAAACTCTGCCGTTCGGTTGCAGCAATGACCCTGCAGCTGTCGGAAAAATATAAAATCAATGACTTTATCTATGCGGGAGGGGTTTCCTGCAGTTCCTATATGCGCGGCTATCTTTCGGAGCATATGTATAAGGATCTGAATATCGTTTTCGGCAAGCCGGAAATGTCAGCGGACAACGCCATCGGAACCGCTTTGCTGGGAGGTAAGAAAATATGGCTTTAAAGCCTGTTTCTGTGACACAACTGAATGAATATATCAGCAGAGTGCTTACGACAGACCCGCTGCTGGGAAACATTCGCGTTACCGGTGAAATTACGAATCTGAAATTTCACACAAGCGGACATGTTTATTTCTCAATCGCAGACGCAACGAGTAAAATAAACTGTTTTTTCCCGTCAAGCTATATGAAGAATCTTACTTTTCTTCCTGATGATGGGATGGAAGTAATTATAAACGGATATATCAATGTTTATAAAAAGGGCGGCACCTACACGCTGTTTGTCAGAAGCATGGAAGCCTGCGGTGAGGGAAATCTTTCGGCAGCATTTGAAGTGCTGAAGCGAAAACTGGAGGCCGAAGGGATTTTTGCGCAGGAGCATAAGAAGGCGATTCCTGCTTTTCCGAAGAAAATCGGCATCGTCACTTCGCAGACCGGGGCTGCGCTTCAGGATATTTTGAAAATTATCAAGAGCAGGACAAGCCTTGTGGATGTAGTGGTATTTCCGGTACTCGTGCAGGGCGCGGATGCGGCGGCGGACATCGCTTCGACGCTCAACATGATAAATGAGAATTTTGATGATTTGGACACGCTTATCGTCGGAAGAGGCGGCGGTTCGGCAGAAGACCTCTGGCCATTCAATGAAGAAATCGTTGCGAGGGCGATTTATCGCTGCGATATTCCGATTATTTCGGCAGTCGGACATGAAATCGACTTTACGATTGCAGACTTTGCGGCGGACAAGCGCGCGGAGACTCCGACAGCGGCAGCGGAAATGGCTGTGCCCAATACCGGGGAGCTTTTGAAAAAAATCGAAATTTATAAAAATAATCTTACGGTTCAAATGAACAATAAGATAAAATACGATAAACTGCGGGCAGATAACTGCATCCTAGACATGAAAAATGTCTTAAACCGCATGATAGCCTCCATGGAGCATAAGATGGAGACGCTGAAGCTTTATTTGGACGAGAACAACCCGTCAGCCGTTTTGGGAAAAGGCTATTCGATTTTGCAGGATGCGGACGGAAAGAGCGTAAGTTCGGTTTCGCAGATTTCGCTTTCCGAGGACTACAGTCTGATTTTGAAAGACGGAAGGGTCAAGGTGAAAGCATTGGAGATAGAGGGAGGCAGTGAACATGAGTTTTGAAGATGCAATGAAAAAGCTCGAAGAAATGTCGGAAAAAATCAGACAGGAAGATACAAGCCTTGATGAGGCGGTGCAGTACTACGAAGAAGGGATTGCCTGCTACAAGGAGTGTAATGAAATTTTGGAAAATGCCAAACAGAAGATAGAAATCTTTTCAAGATAAAAGAGATACGAAAACAGCAGAGAAGGAGGCGTTACTTTATGGACAGAAGTTACAATGAGTATAAGGAAATCATCGATACACATTTGCTTGATTTCATTCCTAACATTGATAATAAGAGCATTTCGCTGTACGAGGCAATGAAATACAGCCTTACAGCCGGGGGCAAAAGACTTCGTCCGGTTTTGCTTCTTGCTGCGTGTGAGTTTGCGGGCGGCGACATTAAGGAAGCGATTCCGTATGCGTGCGCAATGGAATATATTCATACATACTCGCTGATTCACGACGATCTTCCGGCGATGGATAACGACGATTTAAGACGCGGACAGCCGACGAATCACAAGGTTTACGGAGAAGCGCTTGCCATTCTGGCAGGAGACGGACTTCTTACAACAGCTTTCGAAGCGATTAATAAAGATATGATGCTGTATTTCGATGAACCGGAAAAAATGCGCAAGCGTATCAATGCTTCTTTTGAAATTGCAAAGGGCGCAGGCTGCAAAGGAATGGTTGCGGGACAGGTTTCGGACATTGAAGCCGAAACAAATGACTGCTCGAACGAAATGCTGGAATACATTCACATTAACAAAACCGGGGCACTGATTAAGTCTGCAATTAAAGCAGGGCTTTATTTGGGAAATCCAACGAGAGAGATGCTTTCACAGCTTGATATTTATGCCGAGAATCTCGGACTTGCTTATCAGATTGCCGATGATATTTTGGATGTCATCGGAAATCCGGATGAGCTTGGCAAGGCGACCGGTTCAGATAAGAAAAAGAATAAAACGACTTATACATCTATCAACGGGCTGGAAGCGGCGCAGAAGCGTCTTCAGCAGCTTACGGACGATGCCGTGGAGGCGATTGCCCGTTACTATGACAATGCCGAATTTTTCAGGGATTTGGTATTGGAATTAAAAGACAGAAGAAATTAGGTTTTTGAATGAAAGAGAATTTAAGTGATTATAATTTCCCCGAGGATCTGAAACAGATGTCCGACCGCGAGTTGGAATTGCTGACCTATTCGATTCGCGAGTTTCTGATTGAAAAAGTGTCGAAAACAGGTGGGCATCTGGCATCCAACTTAGGGGTTGTTGAACTGACGATTGCACTTCATAAAATGTTTGACTTCCCAAGGGATAAGATTATCTGGGATGTGGGACATCAGTCCTATGTGCATAAGATTTTGACCGGACGGGCGGATAAGTTCGATACCCTTCGCAAGATGGGAGGGCTGAGCGGATTCCCGAAAACAAGTGAAAGTCCTTATGACTGCTTTAATACAGGACACAGCACGACCTCCGTTTCTGCAGCAGCAGGCATGGCTGCGGCAAGAGATTTAAAGGGCGAAAGCCATGAGGTCATCGCTGTTATCGGAGACGGATCACTGACCGGCGGCATGGCCTTTGAAGCGCTGAATAATATCGGAGCTTCGAAATCAAAGGTAATCGTGGTTTTGAATGATAACGGAATGTCGATTTCCCCGAATATCGGCGGCATTTCCAAGCATTTGGATTCCCTTCGGACATCAAAGGGCTATCTCAGCGCAAAGAAATTTATAAAGAATAAAATTGCTGCAATCCCAAGCGTCGGAAAAGGCATCGCCCAGGGACTTGCGGATATAAAGAATGACATAAAATATTCGATGATGAATTACGGCGGCGTTTTGTTTGAAGAACTCGGTTTTACCTATTTCGGACCGGTTGACGGACACGATATCGGTAAGCTCTGCGATGTTTTCGAAAGAGCAAAAGGGCTGAACGAGCCGGTGATTATCCATGTGATTACCAAAAAAGGTAAGGGGTATAAAAATGCCGAAAAGGCGCCGAGAAAATTCCATGGAATTGACGCGTTCGACCCGGAAACCGGAGAAGTTTTAAACAAACCAAAGCTTCCGTCCTACTCGAAACTGATGGGAGACTATTTGGTAAACCTTGCTCGAAAAGACGAGCGAATCGTTGCGATTACTGCAGCGATGGGAGATGCGACGGGACTTGGCGAATTCGCAAAGGAATTCCCGGAACGCTTCTTCGATGTCGGAATTGCAGAGCAGCATGCCGTGACCTTTGCGGCCGGGCTTGCAAAAGAGGGAATGAAGCCATTTGTATGCATCTATTCTTCGTTTTTACAGCGCGCATATGACCAGATGCTCCATGATGTATGCATGCAGAAGCTTCCGGTGACCTTTATGATTGACCGTGCGGGAATTGTGGGCGCAGACGGCGAAACGCACAACGGAATATTCGACCTCAGCTATCTCAATCCGATGCCGAATATGACCGTGATAGCGCCGACCTGCGACAAAGCGCTGACGGACTCTATGGATTACGCTTTGGCACTGGAAGGCCCATGCGCAATTCGTTATCCGAGAGGTGAAATAATGCTTGAAGAAGAAGGCAGAGTTCCATCGATGATGTTTTATGAAACAGAAGCACGAAAGCGCAATAATCGTTCTGAACGCGTCGAAATCCTTGGAGTCGGCAGGATGGCGAAAATCGGCAGACAGGTCTTTCAGATTCTTGAGAGCAAAGGAATTTATGCGCATTATGAGGATGTGCTTATCATAAAGCCGATTGAAATGTCTAATGCAGCTGCGCTGCGCGGCAGGACAATCGCAGTAATTGAGGATAATGTTGTTACGGGCGGATTCGGGCAGAGCCTGCGCGCAAATTTGGGCGAAGACAAGAAGGTTCTTACTTTCGGCTGGCCGGACAGCTTTATCGAACAGGGAACCTTTGAGGAATTGACGGACAAATATGGTCTGTCGGCAGAAAAGATTGCGGAAAGGATATGTGAAGAGCTTGAAAGAAAGGCTTGATGTTTTGCTGGTAAAGAAGGGCTATTATCAGTCCAGAGAACGGGCGAAAGCCTCTATTATGGCAGGAATTGTCTATGTGGACGGGCAGAAGAGCGATAAAGCCGGCAATATGATTGATGAAAATGCGGAAATATTCGTGAAAGATAATATTTGCCCGTATGTGAGCAGGGGCGGTCTGAAACTGGAGAAATCCATGAAACTGTGGCCGATTGACTTAAAAGACGCCGTGTGTATGGACATCGGAGCCTCCACAGGCGGCTTCACGGACTGCATGCTGCAAAACGGTGCGCGCAAGGTTTACGCTGTGGATGTGGGTTACGGACAGCTCGACTATAAGCTTCGTATTGATTCACGCGTTATCAACATGGAAAAATGCAATATCCGCTATCTGGATTTTGACTTAATTGAAGACCCGATTAACTTTATAAGCATTGATGTGTCGTTTATATCGTTAAAGCTCGTTTTCCCTGTTGCCTCGAAGCTTCTCGGAACGGACGGAACGCTTGTATGCCTTGTAAAACCGCAGTTTGAGGCAGGAAGAGAACAGGTCGGAAAAAAAGGAATCGTGCGCGATAAAAAAGTACATGAGGAAGTTATCAAAAATGTGGTACAATATGGATTAGAGAATGATTTGCATCCTGCAGGTCTCACCTTCAGTCCCGTGACGGGCGCAAAAGGGAACATCGAGTATCTTTTGTACCTGACGAAGGAGTCGAAAGCTGAAGCAGCGCTGACGCCGGAGGATATTCTTACCATTGTCAACACCTCCCACGAGGAGTTAGAAAAATAAAAGATGTAATAAAAAAAGAAAAGAGGAGATTAAAAATGAAATTATCAAAAAAGATTCAAGCCATGGACCTTTCCCCAATCAGAAAGTTTGTGCCTTATGCTGACGCTGCAAGAGCTGCAGGCAAGAAGGTATACGGACTGAACATCGGTCAGCCGGACATCAAGACTCCGAGAGCATTCTTTGACGCTGTAAAGAATTTTGACCAGGAAGTTCTTGCATATGCAAACTCCCAGGGCGAAAAGTCCCTCATCGAAGCTTTAATCGGTTACTACAAGAGAATCGGCATTGAATTCGAAAGCAAGGACATCTTAATCACAAACGGTGGTTCTGAAGCTCTTTCCATGATTTTCACAGGCATTCTCGATGAAGGCGACGAAGTAATCATGGCTGAACCTTTCTACACAAACTATAAGACATTCATCAAGGCAGCAGGCGGTGAAGTTGTTGCAATTCCTACAACTGCAGACGACGGATATCAGTATGCGGTAAGAGAAAAGATTGAAGGCGTTCTTTCTCCTAAGACAAAAGCCATCGCAATCATCAACCCGGGTAACCCGACAGGTAAGGTTCTCACAAAGGAAGAAATGGATCTTATCGTTGACATCGTTGTTAAGAATGACTTATACCTCATCTGTGACGAAGTATACAGAGAATTCGTATATGACGGAAAAGCAATGTCCTCCTTCGGTACATATAAAGAAGCAGAACAGAATGTAATTATCGTTGACTCTGTATCCAAGAGATTCTCCGCTTGCGGCGCAAGAATTGGTTCCATCGCATCCAAGAACGAAGAACTGATGGGCAACTTAATGAAGCTTTGTCAGGCAAGACTTTGTGTTCCGACATTAGACCAGATCGGTTCCGCAGCGCTTTACAACCTTGATCCGTCCTATTTCAACGACATCAAGAAGGAATATGAACACAGAAGAAATGTTTCCGTTGAAGCACTCAACGAAATCGAAGGAATCAAATACGGTGTTCCGGAAGGCGCATTCTATATCACTTGCCAGCTTCCGGTTGACAATGCTGAAAACTTCCTGATGTTCCTGCTTACAGAATTTGATGTTGACGGCGAAACCTGCATGTTCGCACCTGCCGGCGGATTCTACGGCACAAAGGGCGTAGGACAGTCCGATATCCGTATCGCATATGTTCTGAAGGCAGAAGACATGAAAGCCGGAATCAATATCATCAAAGAAGGTATCAAAGCTTATAATTCGCGTTAGCGAATTTCATCATTTCCTACCTTGCGGCAACGCCGAAAGGACGAGCGAAGGAAATGATATAACGCAAAATAAAAAATTTCCAAGGAGTTTTATATGAAATTATCCCCGATGATGCAGCAATATATGGACATTAAAGAAAACTACAAAGATTGCATTCTGTTTTTCAGACTGGGAGATTTCTATGAAATGTTCTTTGACGACGCAAAACTGGCGTCAAAAGAATTGGAATTAACCTTAACAGGTAAAAGCTGCGGTCAGGAGGAAAGGGCGCCCATGTGCGGCGTTCCTTTCCATGCCGCAGAATCTTATATTGCAAAACTTGTCGAAAAAGGATACAAGGTCGCTATTTGTGAGCAGACGGAAGATCCTGCGCAGGCAAAAGGCATTGTAAAACGAGAAGTCATTCAGGTTGTAACTCCGGGAACGATTACTTCGCAGACGATGCTTTCTGAAAAAGAAAATAACTACCTTGCATCCATTTTTGCAGGGGAAAATGCCATGTCCGTGGCTTACTGCGACATTTCGACAGGTGAACTCTATCTTACGGAATATAAGGGTGCTGACTTATATGATGTAATTCTAAATGAACTTGTAAAGATTAAAGCAAGTGAAATCATTCTTTCCCAGACTTTTTCCGAAGAATACCCGCTTGATGAAATAAAAAATATCACGGGAGCCTATATCAATGTTCTCGGCGATATATATTTTTCTGAAAAAGGCTGCAGCGAGCTGATTAAAGCGCAGTTCAACTGTATTTCACTTACAGGCCTGGGTCTTGATTTTCGCCCATGTGCGGTTTTGGCACTGGGAGCGCTTTTAAATTATCTTTTGGAAACGCAAAAGCAGACGCTGAAACATCTGACACATATCAATCAATATGAAATCGGCATGCATATGGCGCTTGATAAAGCAACTATCCGCAATCTGGAAATCACCGAGACACTGTACGAGAAAAAAGTGCAGGGGTCGCTTTTAGGTATACTGGATAAGACACATACCGCTATGGGCTCGCGAAAAATGCGCCAGTGGCTTCGGGAGCCGCTGAATAATGCAGCAGAAATCAATCTTCGACTGGACGGTGTGGAAGAACTTTATAACGATTTGCTTACCCGCAATAATATAAAAGAAAATTTAAAACGAATTTATGACTTTGAGCGTCTGACCGGAAGAATCGCCTGCGGAAATGCAAACGGCAAAGATTTAATTGCACTCAGGAACTCTATCGCAGTGCTTCCTGAAATCAAGTCGGATTTAGGAGGGGCGCAGTCTGTTGCTTTAAAAAATATAAATGCTTCGATTTCGGAGCTTACAGAGGTTTATTCCTTGATTGATCGTGCAATTTGTGATGAGCCGCCTTTTACGATAAAAGAAGGCGGTCTGATTAAGGACGGATATTCCGAAGAGCTTGACAATCTGAAGTTTTCCATAAAAGACGGAAAAAACTGGATTTCTACATTAGAAACGACGGAGCGTGAGCGCACGGGAATCAAAAACCTGAAGGTCGGCTACAACCGTGTATTTGGCTATTACCTTGAGGTTACGCGTTCCTATTTTGACATGATTCCGGATAATTACATACGCAAGCAGACGCTTGCCAATGCAGAGCGTTTCATAACTCCGGAGCTGAAAGAGATGGAAAGCCTTGTTCTTAACGCTGAAACGAAGATAAATCAAATGGAATACAATCTCTTCATCGAGGTAAGAAATTTCATTGAACAATATATTAAGGAAATACAGACGACCTCTGCGGCGGTTGCTGAACTGGATGTTTTGACATCTTTTGCACATGTCAGTGAAAAACTGGGCTATGTAAAGCCAACGGTAGACGAATCCTTAGAACTGGAAATTGTCAAGGGCCGCCATCCTGTCATCGAACAAACGGTTTCAGACGGACTTTTTGTTTCCAATGATACCTATTTAAACGATACCAATGAAAGCCTGCTTTTGATTACAGGTCCGAATATGGCGGGTAAGTCTACCTACATGCGGCAGACTGCCTTGATTGTTTTAATGGCGCAGGCAGGCTGTTTCGTGCCTTGTGAGCGTGCGAGAATCGGCGTTTGCGACAGGATTTTTACGCGAATCGGAGCATCGGATAATCTGGCACAGGGTCAGTCAACATTCTTTGTGGAAATGAGCGAGCTTTCGTATATTTTGAATAATGCAAAGGCGCGCAGCCTGATTATTCTCGACGAAATCGGAAGAGGGACAAGCACTTACGACGGACTGTCGATTGCATGGGCTGCAGTTGAGTATCTTTGCAATGATAAATCGCATATCCGGACGCTTTTCGCGACGCATTACCACGAGCTCACGGCTCTCGAGGATGAGCGGTACGGTGTGAAGAACCTGAATGTCGATGTAGCGGAGGAAAACGGAAACATCGTATTTCTTCATAAAATCGTCGAAGGTTCTGCGAGCAGAAGCTACGGAATCCATGTTGCTAAGCTTGCGGGAATCCCGAAGGTTCTGTTAGAACGGGCAGAAGAAAAACTATCGGAACTGGAAAATACGGCGCCATTATCCGGAAGAACTGCAGAAAACACAAAACCTTCTGCATCTTCACAGCCAAAAGCAGTGTGCGAAGAGCAGATTTCGATGTTCTCCTTTGCACCGAATCCGGTGGCTGACAAGCTGCGCTCGCTTGATTTGATGGAAATTACGCCGTCGAAGGCATTTGATATTTTAGAACAGTTAAAAGCTTCTTTGGATAAATAGAATTGGATGTAGTACAGGTCTTTGTAAGGAATAAGGTGAATGTGATGACGGAAAAAAAGACAAATAAGATTTTAATCGGCTATCTCTGTGCAATCGGTACCGAAGTTGTATTTGGAATGAGCTATATTTTTACAAAACAGGCGGTAAACGAAGCAAGTACATTTTCATTACTCGGATGGAGATTTTTTACCGGGTTTGCAATAATGTCATTATGTATACTCTTCGGTATTGTAAAAGTTAATTTCAAAGGCAAAAATTTCAAAAATATTCTTGCGATTGCTCTTTTCAGCCCTGTTATCTATTACATATGTGAAACCCTTGGAATCAGTCACACTACCGCATCCGAAAGCGGTGTATTTATCGCAACGCTTCCGGTTGTGTCCTTCATTGCTTCCGCACTGATTCTGCATAAGAAACCGACCAAAAGTCAGCTTATCGGCGTCCTTGTAACGCTCAGCGGTGTTGTGATAACCGTACTTGCGGTAGATGCCACAGCGAGTTTTTCAATAGCAGGATATGCATTCCTTCTTGCAGGTGTCACCTCCTATGCGCTTTACAGCGTCTTTGTTGAGAAGGAAACACAATTTTCAGGCGCTGAAATTACATATATCATGCTCAGTGCAGGAGCGTTGGTATATACGGTCATCGCACTTATTGAAGCCGGAATGAAAGGAAATATTGATGTGCTGGTTACGCTTCCGTTTAAGAATACTGCGTTTCTGACAGCGATTCTTTATCAGGGAATCGGTTGCTCGATTCTTGCATTCTTCATGTCAAATGTTGCAATTGCAAACATCGGCGTAAACAAAAATGCTTCTTTGATAGGAATTTCAACGGTTATTTCCATCATTGCAGGAGTCGTTTTCATGCACGAAAGCTTTTCGGCATATCAGCTCATCGGAGCAATTGTTATTCTCGCCGGAGTATACATTGCGAATATAAGCGTGCTGCGAGGAACAGCGGAATAAAAATGCGAATAAAAAACTACAAGAGAAGGTGACTTACATGTTGAACAAAGATTGGTATGAAATAAGAAAAGGAGACGACACCGTTTATGCTTTTTGCGAACATAAGCATGCACAGTGGGTACATTCTTTCCTGATTTTGGGCGAAAAACGCAGTGTGCTGTTTGATACGGGACTGGGTGTCTGCAATATCGAGGAGGCAATCGGCCCATATCTCAAAACACCGCTTATGGTTGTGAACAGTCACGCACATTTTGATCATATCGGAAACAATTTGCTTTTCCCGGAAGTGTACGGTCACATCACGGATTTTTCGGAGAAAATCGCGCGCGAAGGTGTCTCTCATGAAAAACTTGAGGGACAGTTTGACGAATGCAATTTTTCGGGTGGATGGCCGGAAGGCTTTGACGGCAGCACGTTTGCCATTCCTATGTACACTCTGAAACCGCTTGCTGACGGCGAAAAAATCGATTTGGGCGACCGCAGCCTTGAAGTATTATATTGTCCGGGACACAGTGATGACGGCATCATGCTTTGGGACGAGCAGACAGGAAACCTCTTCACCGGTGATTCTTATTACAGCGGCGGACTTTATCTTTACTTTGATGATGATGTATACGGCAAATCCGATATCAAAGCGTATTATGATGCAGTCACCCGCATTACAGAGTACTGCAAAGACATCCGCAAACTCTGCGTTTCGCACAATCCGGACTCTTTCCACGAGGGCTCGTCTCAGCTCATCGAACTGCAGCAGGGTCTTGAAGATCTTATGAAAGGCAAACTAACGCCTGAGCTGGTTGACCTGCCATGCGGCGATTCGTATTATGCAGGTGGTGGCAAGAGGGCAGTCCTTCCGCATTGCTCGATCATTTACAGGTAATCCTGCGATTTGCCCGAACACGACAAAATCGCATGGGACGGAGGCAACATGGACTTATCAGATTACACATTACAAATAATCATAGTGCTTACAGTTCTCGCATTGTTCGCACTTCAATATGTACTGTGCAAGCAAGCCGCAAGCAAATGGCTCCGTGCCATCCCGTTTCTGGCACCGCTTGCTTCGCTTTCCTTCGCGGCATGGTTTGCCTTGCAGCCAAAAGGCGGGTTCATGGATTTCAGCATGCTTGCAGCACTGCTGTTCGTGCTGTTTGCACTTCTGTGCCTGGTGCCGATTCTGGTGGCAAGAGTGGTGTACCGTGTAAGGGAGAAAAAGAGAAAAACAGAATAGATTTTAGGAATGAAAAGGCATCATGGGATTGGTGCCTTTTTGTGAATATAAAAAAAGAAACGAGCAACCTTTTCCAGCCAAAAGACTTTACTCAGTAACAAAACTCATTCCTTACATTCACTATACACGATTTAATTTTGTTTGTCAATGATTTTAAGAAAGATTTAATTATGCAGCCGTGATTGCTTTTTCGCGCAGCAGCAGGTAAAATGTAAGTATCACAGAAAAGAGGATATAAAGATGTCGGAAGATAAAATCAGAGAATTTCATAAATCTTTTCATACTGCTTTTATTAATAAGAATTGTAATTCAAATCTGGCCTATAAGCCCCAGTTTGTATATAACGACAGTAAAGAAGGAAAAAAAGTTTTCACATCTATTGAAGATGAACTTTTGCGTTGTGAAAGCTTCTCCATTAGCGTCGCTTTTATCACGCGAGGTGGAATCACACCATTATTGCAAACTCTTAAGGAATTAGAAACAAAAGGGATAAAAGGCAGGATTTTAACAACCGATTACTTATGCTTCAGTGACCCTGTGGCATTAGATACCCTTGCAAATCTTTCAAATATCGAATTACGCATGTATCAAACGGAGTATGCTAAAAATGGCTTTCATACGAAGGGCTATATTTTTCAAAAAAATGAAGAATATCATTTCATTATCGGAAGTTCGAATTTGACCATGGATGCGTTAACACGAAACATGGAATGGAATACAAGGATCGTTTCGACGCTGAACGGTGAAATGATAAACGATGTTTTAAGCGAATTTAATAAATTATGGAGTGCGACCGATATAACACGGCCATATGAGGATATAAGAGAGGACTATCAAAGAAAATACGCTGAAAAACAGCTTTTTAATAAGATTGTTGCAGAGCAGCGAGAAATCGCACGAAAACAAACGGTTCCGTCAATTGAAGCATATAAATTACAACCAAACTCTATGCAGAATGCCTTCATATATAATTTGTTGGAATACCAAAAGCAAAACATTTCAAAAGCATTGCTTATTTCCGCAACCGGTACAGGAAAGACCTATGCTGCAGCATTCGCTATGCGACAGCTTGGATTCAAAAAAGTTCTTTTTGTTGTGCATAGAAAGCAGATTGCAAAGCAGGCGAAGGCATCCTTTGAGCGCGTATTTGGTAACGAAATTAAAACCGGATTAGTCTCAGGAAATGAACATGACTATGAGGCAGAGTTTGTATTCGCAACAGTGCAGACTTTAAGCAAACAGGACAATTTGGCATCTTTTTCTCCCGACTACTTCGACGCTTGTATTTATGATGAGGCACATCATACCAGTGCAGAAAGCTATAAAAGGGTGATGGATTACTTTACTCCTAAATTTACGCTTGGGATGACTGCCACACCAGACAGACGCGACGATAATGTTGATGGAAGAAACATCTACGAAATCTTTGACCATAACATCGCTTATGAAATACGCTTACAGCAAGCTATGGAAGAAGACTTGCTTTGTCCGTTCCACTATTTTGGAATCACCGATTTGGAAATGATATCTGACGAAGGCAATTCGAAAGAAGAACAAATAGAAAACTTTCGATATCTAACAAGTGATGCTCGTGTGGAAAACATTATAAAACAAGCCGAATATTATGGATACTCAGGAGAACGAGTAAAAGGTCTGATTTTCTGTAGCAGAATTGATGAGGCACGAGAGTTGTCGAAAAAGTTTAACCAACATGGTTTAAAGACGATTGCTTTAAGCGGAGCGGACACTGAGGAGATGCGAGCTGATGCTATTGAACGCTTGACAATGAATGTAGAATCAGAAACGGATGATTATCTGGATTATATTTTAACTGTTGATATTTTCTCTGAAGGAACCGATATCGTAGAGGTGAATCAGGTTATCATGCTTCGTCCAACGCAGTCCCCGATTGTCTTCGTGCAGCAATTGGGCAGAGGTCTCAGAAAGTCCGATGGAAAAGAATATGTCGTGGTTCTTGACTTTATCGGAAATTACAAAAATAATTTCATGATCCCGATTGCTCTTTCTGGCGACCGCAGCTATAACAAAGACAATATTCGTAGATATTTGATGGAAGGCGGACGAGTAATACCGGGGGCGAGTACGATCCATTTTGATGAAATTAGTAGAAAACGGATATTTGCTGCTGTGGATAATGCGAATTTCAGCGATATCAAACTGATTAAGGAGAATTATGCAAATCTTAAGAATAAGCTCGGTAGGATTCCGAAATTAAAGGATTTTGATGACTATGGCGAGATGGATGTTCTTCGAATCTTCGATAACAATAGTTTGGGAAGCTACTATAAGTTTCTCGTCAAATACGAAAAGGAATACAAAGTAAGACTGACCAAAGACCAGGAAAATATTGTAGAATTTGTTTCTAAGAAATTTGCAAACGGGAAACGTATTCACGAATTAAAATTATTAAACAGAATCCTTACTTATGCGAACGCTTTTCCATTGTTCGCCGGATTAGAGGGAGACCTCACAACTGATTATGGAATTCATCTAACAAAAGAACAGAAGGAAAACATTGTAAATATAATGACGAATGAATTTCCGGCCGGCGCAAGCAAAAATACATATTCAAACTGTATTTTCATAGAAGAAGATGAAAATACAGAAAATGATTATCAGATATCATTTTCTTTCGCGCAAATGTTAAAAAGCAGGGACTTTTATAACATTTTAAAAGAACTTGTCGAATTTGGAATCAGCCGATATGAACGGGATTTCTCTGATAGATATAAGAAAACGGATCTTGTTCTTTATCAGAAATATACATACGAAGATGTTTGCAGGCTACTTAACTGGGAACGAAATGAAGTGCCTTTGAACATAGGTGGATATAAGTATGATAAAAAGACAAAAACTTTCCCGGTTTTTATTAATTACGATAAAGAAGATGACATCAGTGATACTACCAAGTATGAAGACCATTTCGCAAACAGTAGTAATCTGATCGCAATATCGAAATCCGGACGAAGCATTCATTCGGAAGATGTACAGAATTTCCTGCATGCGGATGAACTTGGCATACAAGTTCACTTATTCGTACGTAAAAACAAGGATGATAAAATATCAAAAGAATTTTATTATCTGGGGAATATGCATGCAATCGGCAACCCAATCGAGTTCACCATGTCAAACACCGATAAAACAGCAGTTGAAATTGAATGGCAGCTCGAGGTGCCGGTCAGAGAAGATATTTATGAATATATTGTAAACGAATAGAGGAATGAAATGAAGACGATACGCGTAGTTGCTGCCGTGATAAGAGCAGTAAATGGAGATGGCAGGCAAATGATATTTGCTACACAAAGAGGCTATGGAGAATTTAAGGGTGGTTGGGAATTTCCCGGTGGTAAAATTGAAGACGGTGAAACACCAGAAGAAGCCCTTAAGCGAGAAATTATTGAGGAACTGGAAACGGAAATCAAAGTCGGCGATTTAATTGATACAATTGAATACGACTATCCTGCTTTTCATCTTTCCATGGACTGTTTTTGGGCAGAGATTGTTTCCGGCGATTTAATTTTGAAAGAACATGAGGCGGCGAGGTGGCTGACAATGGAAAATCTAAATTCTGTGGAATGGCTGCCGGCAGATGTGACGTTGATAGATAAAATCGCTGAAAGCTTATAAATGTACCATAAATCGCACAAATTCAGAAGTTTTTTTCATCCGGCATCTCTATAATGGAGTACGAAAAGGAGATGTCGAAATGAATATAGAAAG
This sequence comes from uncultured Clostridia bacterium, assembly GCA_934233735.1. Lineage (GTDB taxonomy): Bacteria > Bacillota > Clostridia > Peptostreptococcales > Anaerovoracaceae > CAG-238. Next base: position 154,418 of record CAKQGQ010000002.1, read on the forward strand.
TATTAAACAAAACAAATTACATTTTATTCTTAGTTTTTCTGTTCCGAGCATTGTTGCAATGCTTTTGCAGACGGTAATCACGATAACGGATGGATATTTTACCGGAAACTATGTGGGTGAAGATGGCTTTATGGAGATTGACATCTGCTTTCCGCTTGTTTGATATTGTTCCGCTAATTGGGCGAATATTATTCCGATAAGATTGATATTATTCCGATAAGATGGTATACTATATCATAGATTGGAGGTACATCCTATGTTTATGACGGTAAAACAGGCTTCCGAAAAGTGGGGCATCTCTGACAGAAGGGTCCGAATTCTTTGTGCTGATGGGAAAATTGCGGGCGCATATCAGGAAGGCCGAGGATGGAAAATTCCCATGGATGCAAAGAAGCCAGCCGATGGACGATATAAAGTAACGGAAAGTCTTTTGTCACAAATTGACCATAAAAAAGCTGAACTGGACAGCAGAAGACCATTGACCGCCGGCGAAGCAGAAAGACTGAAAGAAGAGTTCGTCGTAGAGTACACCTACAATTCCAATGCCATCGAAGGAAATACTCTTACATTGAGAGAAACAGATTTAGTGCTCCGTGGTCTTACAATTAACCAAAAACCGTTGAAAGATCATATGGAGGCAGTCGGTCATAAAGAGGCCTTTGATTTTGTGAGCGAGCTTGTAAAAGAGAATGTTCCAATCAGCGAGAGTATCATTAAACAGATTCATTCTCTTGTCCTTGCTGATAAGAGAGAAGACCGCGGCATCTATCGCCGAGTTCCTGTTCGTATTTTGGGTGCTCAGCACGAGCCTGTGCAGCCGTACCTGATTGAGCCGAAGATGGAGCAGCTATTGCATGACTTTGCTGAAAGTAAAGAACATATCGTGACAAAATTAGCACGTTTTCATATTGAGTTTGAGGGCATTCATCCTTTCATTGATGGTAACGGCAGAACAGGAAGACTGCTTGTGAATCTTGAACTGATGAGGGAAGGATATCCGCCGATTGATATTAAGTTTGCAGACAGAGTTTCCTATTATAATGCCTTTGATGAATATTATGCAAAACATAATCTTTCGGCAATGGAAAACTTGTTTGCAGGATACATTAATGCAAGATTGGATATGTATTTGGATATGCTGAGAGATTAAAGGAGATAGTAAAGTACGGAGCGTTTTGTCTATCCACTGGCAAAACTTCAAGCCTCTTTTGACGATCGGGGAATTGAATACAGTAACGAATATTTTGAAACGTTGGGAATTCTACTAGGCTATCAGCGAGTATCTCCATGAAAACTCGGGGTAAAGGCTTAGGAGATAATGATAGTTGTAAAGCGGAATGTTTTTAGAGACATTCCGCTTAAACTTTGTCCTGATACGGCAAAAAAATAAAATAATAAAACGATTTTGCGTATCAAAATTGCCGATGATGTGGTATACTTGTTATAGGAATTAAAATAGATTATTTGGCGTGAATGTGAGGTAACGTAATGCTTGAAAACAAACTGGGAATTACAGATTCAGCGGAATTAGCAAGAATAGAAGAAAAAATCAGCAAGAAGAAAGCGGTTGAAATGTTTGAAAGTGGATATTTGGAAAGCTTAGAAGCCGGAACCTATGAAAGCCTTGCCATGATTCATAAATACCTTTTTGATGAAATATATGATTTTGCCGGTGAGATTCGCAAAGTGAATATTTCAAAAGGAAATTTCCGTTTTGCTCCATTGATGTATCTGGATGCAGCTTTGCAGAACATTGACAAAATGCCTCAGTCCACATTTGATGAAATTGTCGAAAAATATGTAGAAATGAATGTGGCTCATCCATTCAGGGAAGGTAACGGCAGAAGCACAAGAATTTGGTTAGATTTGATGCTGAAAAAAGAAATCGGATATGTCGTTGATTGGAGTAAGGTGGATAAGGAAGATTATTTGCTTGCCATGGAGCGCAGCCCGATTAAAGATATAGAAATTAAGTTCCTTCTGAAAAACGCTCTTACAGACAATGTAAATGATAGGGAAATCTATATGAAGGGCATTGATCACAGCTATTATTATGAAGGCTACTATGTATATAAAACCGAGGAGCTGTAAACGAGTTGAAATATAAGATTGAGATAGGCGGAGGATCTTAGATGCGATATCTTTCAGTTACTGAAATAGCGAAAAAGTGGGATGTGTCAGAGCGCAGTGTTAGAAATTACTGCGCCCAGGGGCGTGTGAACGGTGCGTTTCTTACCGGCAAGACATGGAACATTCCGGAAAACGCAGAAAAGCCGGAGCGTACTAATAAAAGAAAAGATAAGCCGAGTACTCTGTTGGATATTCTGAAAGAGCAGAAGGCAAGTAAATATTCCGGTGGGGTCTACCATAAAACGCAGATTGATTTGACATATAATTCCAACCATATGGAAGGAAGCCGATTGACGCACGATCAAACCAGATATATCTTTGAAACGAACACCATCAGCGCAGAAAAAGAAGTGCTGAATGTGGATGATGTGATTGAAACAGCAAATCACTTCCGCTGCATTGATATGATTATCGATCATGCAAAAGCAGCTCTGACGGAGAAGTTTATCAAAGAACTTCATTTGGTTTTGAAGAACGGCACCAGCGATTCCAGAAAAGATTGGTTTGCTGTTGGCGAGTATAAGAAACTCCCGAATGAAGTCGGCGGCAGGGATACAGCCTTGCCGGAAGAAGTTGCCGATAAAATGAAGGCTTTGCTGACGGAATATAACGCCAAGGAAGCAAAGACCTTTGAGGATATTCTGGACTTCCATGTGAAGTTTGAGCGGATTCATCCATTCCAGGACGGCAACGGTCGCGTGGGCAGATTGATCATGTTTAAGGAGTGCCTGAAATACAATATCGTTCCGTTCATCATTGAGGACAATCTGAAGATGTTCTATTACCGTGGATTGAAGGAATGGAACAACGAAAAAGGCTACCTGACAGATTCCTGTCTGACGGCGCAGGATAAGTACAAAGCATATTTGGATTATTTTAGGATTGGAGATCTCAAATATCAATTTGGAGAAGATTGGTGACTAGAATTAACATTGAAAAAAGAGGAGAGCGTGATGTGTTATACAAAAATGATAAAAGTGCTTTTCATTTGCCACGGCAATATCTGCCGCAGCACAATGGCGCAATATGTGTTTGAAGATATGGTAAAAAAGAAGGGACTGTCGGACTGCTTTGAGATTGATTCGGCGGCCACAAGTCGTGAAGAAATCGGCAATGGTGTCCATCATGGCACACGGCGAAAGCTGGCGGAGATGGGGATTCCATGCGGAAATCATCATGCCCGCCAGGTGACAAAAGCGGATTACGAACATTTTGATTATCTGATTATTATGGATGCAAACAACCGCAGGAATCTGATGCGTATTATCAGCAGCGACCCGGATAACAAGGTTCACAGACTGCTTGACTTTTCCAAGAATCCGCGGGATATTGCAGACCCGTGGTATACGGGGAATTTTGATGTGACTTATGATGATATTGCGGAAGGCTGCGCGGATTTCCTGAAGTATATTCAAGATAAACTTTATGCAGAATAGATAGGGGGCAAATATGAGACGAGCTGACAGAGAAATTAAGAACTTTGAGGAAATGTTGGATGTCATTTCCTGCTGTGATGTGTGCAGGCTGGGACTGAATGACGGAGACTATCCGTATATCCTGCCGCTGAACTTCGGTGTGAAGGCCGATAAAGAGAGCCAGACCGTGACGCTGTATTTTCACAGCGCCTTAGAAGGACACAAAATAGAACTCATGCAGAAAAACCGCCATGCGTCCTTTGAGATGGACTGCCGCCATGAACTGCAGTATAAAGCAGAACAGGGGATGTGCACTTTTGCGTTTGAAAGCATCATCGGGCAGGGCACGATTCGCATGATTGACGACGAAAATGAAAAACTGCAGGCACTGAACATTTTAATGGACCATTATTATCCGGGGGAAAACAAGTATTTTAATCCGGCGGCGATTCCAAGGACGGCAGTTTACTGTTTAGAAGTTACCCGGATGACCGGAAAGAGAAAGGTGTTGAAATGATTTATCAAGTGACGGCGCTGGTCATTTTAGCCGTTTTTTACGGATGTTATTTTCTGAAAATGTTTCTGCAGCGGCGAAAAGGCATTCGAACGGATCAGATCGGACAGGGAAAGGTCGGTTTTGTGAAATTCGTCGAAGTGACCATGAAGATTGCAACCTTGCTGGTTCCGGCAGCGGAAGTGCTCAGTATCCTTTTGAATACAACCTGTTTTTCGGTTCCGCTTAGAATCTGCGGTGCCGTCATCGGTGCATTGGGAGCAGCTGTGTTCGTGACATCGGTGGTGACGATGCGCGACAGCTGGAGGGCCGGGGTCTCCAAGACAGATAAGACGGAACTGGTCACGGACGGGATCTATCAGCTCAGCCGTAATCCAGCATTTTTAGGCTTTGACCTGGTGTACATCGGCATTTTACTGATCTTCTTCAACCCATGGCTTCTGGCAGCGTCCGTTTTTGCGATGATCATGTTTCATCTGCAGATCGTGAATGTGGAAGAAGACTTCCTGTTGGAGGCATTCGGACAGGAATATTTGGCGTATAAGAAAAAGGTAAATCGCTATATTGGAAGAAAATAAGATAGCTTAGTACGGGTCGAAAAGCAGAATAAAGAAAGGGAAAATTCCTCTTGACTTATCTCAAATATAATACTATTATATAATTAGTCTTAAAAATGAGACTATAATAAACAATACATATGCGAGGTAATTTAATGAATATGCAAAATTTAAATAGTACAAAAGGGAAGGCCATCTTACGTTTTGTATTATGTGTGCTTCCGATTGCGATTATCGGCGGCTATTTTACCGGAATTTACATCTTGGAGCATTCGACGAGCGAGGTAACGGCACAAATTTTGGCTCAAATAAAAAGCCCGACAGCACTTTATATGCTGACCACGCTTCAAAGCATGATTTATGCAATAATTGCGTCTGTGGCGGGATATTTTCTTGCAGACAGGATAGGGCTTTTGAAGCCGTTTGCTTTCAAAAAAGACATCTTGAAAAAGACGGTTCCGGTAATTATTCTGTTTGGAATACTGTTTACTGCGGACTATTTTGTGATAGGACCTTTTATCCCGGAAGTTGCAGCAGATTATGAGAGGGGAATCAGTGCGGCATATTTCATTGCTTCCCTGACTTACGGCGGGGTTGTTGAAGAAATCCTAATGCGGTGGTTTTTCATGTCGCTGATTGCATGGATTTTGGTTCTGATTTTTGCAAGAAAAACCGAGAAAACGGAGCTTCCGGATTGGATTTTCATTGCTGCGAATATCACCGCGGCGCTCCTGTTTGCGGCAGGGCATCTTCCTGCGACCATGGCATTTTTCGGACGCATTACACCGCTGATTCTGGCGAGATGTTTCGTATTAAATGGTGGATTTGCGCTTTTATTCGGTAGATTTTACAGGAAATACGGCATTCAGTATGCGATGCTTGCTCATTTTGGGCTGCATCTTATAAGCAAACTTATTTTACTTGCGGTTATCTAAGGAGATTAAGATGAAAGATATTTATATCGACGCTTGTCTGAACCCGGTTCGGCAGCGGATTTTGCAGGTCTTGATTGAAAAGAAAGAATCTTCTGCGGCACAGATTCTGGAAGTCTTAACGGACATTCCGAGAGCAAGCCTGTATCGGCACATCAAGATTTTGGCGGATGCAGGGGTTATTGAAGCAGTAAGGGAAGTTCCGAAACGGGGCTCGGTTGAGAAATTTTATGCCCTTGCTGCGCCTCCTGCAGAAACAAAATCAAATGAGGGCATGAATCAAATGATACAGTCGGCGCTGATTGCCATAGCAAATGATTTTTCCTGTTACTTTTCGGAAGGCGAAAAAGATCCGCAAAAAGACATGCTGACGGTGGGGCAGGCGACGCTGATGCTCTCTGACGAAGAGTTTGTAGCTTTCTTGACAGAGTATTCGAATCTGCTTGCAAAATTCCTTCACCACAAACCATCGGAGGAGCGTAAAACGCGTAAAATTACCTTTATTTCTTCGCCCGCAGATGATATACTGTTCTTATCGAAATAAAACCTTATAGGAGGATACATCTATGTTCAGAAAAATGCGTCGTGCAGAGAAAAAAGCAATTTCAAACGAAGATACAATCAAATTATTGAACGAAGGAAGAAGAGGTGTTCTTGCCGTAGCAGGCGATGATGATTATCCTTATGCATTTCCTATCAATTACTATTATGATGAAAAAGAGGGTAAAATTTATTTTCATTCGGCACTTGCCGGTCACAAGGTTGACGCTATGAAACGCAATCCTAAGGTTTGCTTCACTATTTTCGGTGAACCCGAAATCAGAGACCTCGACTGGGCTCCTTATGTAAGAAGTGCAGTCTGCTTCGGCAAGGCTCAGCCGGTTGGCAAGGATGAATTGCCTGCAAAACTTAAAACATTTGCGATGAAATATTATCCTTCCGAAGCAGAAGCGGATAAGGAAATCGAAGCCGATTTAAAAGCCGTACAGCTTATTGAAATCACAATCGAGCACATGACAGGCAAAGAAATTCAGGAAAAATAATGAATGAGCGATAAGAAAACATTTTACAAATTCGTAATCCCGTCGATGATTGCTTTCGCGCTATCGGGCGTATATGCGATTGTTGACGGGTATTTTGTGGGTAATGCAATCGGAGACGCCGGGCTTTCGGCGATTAACATTGCTTATCCTATCGTTGCGCTTCAGCAGGCAATCGGGACTGGCATCGGAATGGGCGGTGCAGTTTACTACTCGATATATAAAGCGGAAGGAAGACTGAAAAAAGCCGAATCCTTTATTGCAGTCGGTTGGTGGCTGCTTGTGGCGGCAAGTTTCATTTTAACTATTGCGATATTTTTTTCGGCGCGCAGACTTCTGGTCCTTCTCGGCGCAGAAAGCATGATTCTGAGCTATGCAGAAGAATATATTAAGGTCATTGCTTTGGGCACTCTGCTTCAGATTCTGGGAACAGGCCTTGTTCCGTTTATGCGTAATTACGGCGGAGCATTTTGGGCAATGACAGCCATGGCAAGCGGTTTCATCACCAACATTATTTTAGATTATCTTTTTGTGTGGGTTTTTGAATGGGGAACCGAAGGCGCTGCCGGAGCAACGATTATCGGGCAGGGCATCACCATGACGATTGCAATTATATATGCTTTGCTTAAAAAAAGTTTTTTCCTCAGAACAAACCCAAAAGAGGTTGGCGAAGTGTGCCGCTCCGTGTGTCGTATAGGGCTTGCACCGTTTGCGCTTACTCTGACTCCAAACATATCCTTAATGCTTATCAATCGCTTTTCAGCTTCGTATGGAGGAGAGAAGGCGATTGCGACCTATGCGTGCATATCCTATATCATTTGTATTATCTATCTGATTTTGCAGGGAGTTGGAGATGGAAGCCAGCCTTTGATGAGCCGCTGTTATGGGGAAAAGGATACAATGAAACTGAAGTATTTTCGCAAGAAAGCCTACTTCCTTGCCATTTTTCTTGCGACAGCCGGCGGAATTCTCATGTTTGCTTTTCGGGCAGAAGTGGGCGTTTTGTTCGGAACTTCGGATGAGGTTAATGCAGAAGTTGCTGCTGTCATTCCGATTTTCTTAATTGCTCTGCCTTTCGTGGCAGTCAATCGAATTACGGCAGCCGGCTTTTATGCAACGGAAAAAAGTGTGCTCTCTTACGCAACAGCAATGGCTGAACCTTGTTTTATGCTTGTATTTATGCTGATTTTACCGAGATTTTTCGGCGGTCAGATTATGGTATGGTGGAGTACAGTGCTTTCACAAATCAGCGCGGCAGCACTCGCTGTGATTTTTGCACTAAAGACACATCGGGAGGAGAATGTGTCCGGGGACAGCAGAAGCCTGTCAATGTTTCTTTAATAAAAAGAAGTGTCAAGCGAATTTGAAAATGTCCCAAATTTTTTGAATAGAAATCAAGAACAATTGTTCTTGATTCTGTAGTCCGATTTTCGGGCTACAATGCCAAGAGGCAAGTGAAAGCGGTTAACCACCTCGATGTTCATATCACAAACGGACTAACGATGTCAAGATTTTGAAAGGATCATACAAATGGCTTTTGATTACAAAAAAGAATATAAAGAATTTTATATGCCTAAAAAGAAACCGGAGCTTGTAACGGTTCCGGTCATGAACTATATCGCAGTCAGAGGGCAGGGAGACCCCAATGTCGAAGATGGGGAATACAAGCAGGCCATCGGTCTTTTATATGCCATTGCCTTTACGATCAAGATGAGCAAAAAAGGAGACCACCAGATCGAGGGCTATTTCGACTATGTAGTGCCGCCGCTGGAGGGCTTCTGGTGGCAGGACGGTGTCAGCGGCATTGACTACGCGCATAAAGAGAATTTTCAGTGGATCTCGGTCATTCGCCTGCCGGACTTTGTGACAGAAAAAGATTTTGCGTGGGCAATCGAAGAAGCGACCGCAAAGAAAAAAACGGACTTTTCAAAAGTTGAATTTTTGACATATGACGAGGGGTTTTGCGTGCAGTGCATGCATGTCGGTCCTTATGATGATGAACCTGCTACCGTTGCGCAAATGCATGCATTTATGGAATCCCAAGGCTATGCTTTGGATATTACCCCGCAGCGCATGCACCATGAAATCTATCTGAGTGATGCCAGACGCACCGCCCCGGAGAAACTGAAAACGGTCATCCGGCATCCGATTAAAAAATAGAGATTTGTTACTGATGTAAGCCAATATGAAGTATGAAAGTTAAAAGATCTTTTTCCCGCTGCCGAGCTCAAAATGGTACTTGACAATACCAAGGTCCATTTTAGAGTAAAATCCAAGGCCGCGGGATATTTTTAAGCTGCCGTCCTCCAGCAGTTCAAATCGGAATTTTTGCTGATTGGTCGCAGTCGGTGCCAGCATGGCCGCCCGCATGCCCTGCAGAAACCAATCCGGCAGATTTTCGCTGTAATTACAAAGCTTTTCGATCGGCTTGTCCTTATGCGGTACACCTTGGGTCTTGCCATAGCCGAGGGAAATCACACAAATCTCTTTCTCGCCGTCCAAAACAGACGCAGCGCTTTTGCCGTAGGTCAATGCCACCCAGCAGGTATTCAGACCCAGTTCCTGCGCTTTGAGCACTAACTGCTGCCCGCAGTATCCGAGTGTTTCCTCCAGGGAAGGGGATTTCGGTCCGACCAGAGCAATATAATTCTTGACGCCCTCAAACTTGCCGTAATGCGCCATGATGGATTTGAAACAAGCAGGATCATCATAGATGATCTGCATATGCAGTCCGTATTGCCGGTTGAGTGACTCCATCAAGCGTTCCAGTTCCGCACGCTTTTCCGGTTCGATGGCTTGATTTTTATACTGGCGCACACTGTGGCGCGCCTCCATGATTTCAAATGGTTGGATTGGTTTATACATAATGGATACCTCTTGTGATTTGGGAAGGCTAACCGCTTTCGCTTGTCCTTGTGATGCATATATTCTATCATATATGGAATATAATTAAAATATCGAATTTGTTTTATCATTTGAATGAAGTCACTGCCGCAAGATATTAACAATTTATAAACTATGACATTTCTAGAATACATTCCGCAAAATTTATGGTAAAATATCTTCAGTAACATTATTTTATCCAAAAGGACTTCATATACGCATGAACAACACAAAAAAAGATAAAATGGTTTCCGGCGCGCTGGCGTTTATCACACTGATGGGGATTGTCAGCCTGTTTTCTGATATGACGCATGAGGGCGCACGCAGCATTCTGGGGGAATATTTGAACCTAACCGGAGCATCGGCGGCAACCATCGGCTTCGTATCCGGCATCGGCGAGCTTTGCGGCTATTCGCTCAGACTGCTGTCCGGATTCATTGCTGATAAAACAAAAAAATATTGGACCTTGGTTATCGTCGGATATACGATGCAGGTGCTGGCGATCCCGGCACTGGCGCTGATACCGCAAAACGGCTGGATTCTTGCCTGCGGTCTGGTCATCATGGAGCGCATCGGTAAGGCAGTCAAGAAACCGGCCAAAAACACACTGGTCAGCTTCGCGGCCAGTGAAATCGGAACAGGCAAGGGCTTTGCCTATCAGGAATTCTTGGACCAGCTGGGCGCTTTTTTAGGGCCGGTCATGCTGTTCGTCATCAGTCTGGTGAAGGGAACAGAGAACCTGTTCTCGACTTACCGTATCTGTTTCGCGGTGCTGGGGATTCCGGCGCTGATAACCATCGCGCTGGTGGTGTTGTCAAAGATCAGATATCCGCATCCGGAGATGTTTGAAAAAGCGGAGACCGAGCCGAATACAGAATTTGAATTTCGGACATCGTTTGTGCTTTATATGATTGCCATCAGTCTGTTCGCCTTTGGCTTCGCGGATTTCACCTTGATTACGCTGCACGCGGCAAAGACGCATCTGTTCCCGGAGGCCTCGTTGAGCTTGTTATACGCGGCGGCGATGGCAGTAGATGCGTTCGCGGCGCTGTTCTTTGGCTGGCTCTTCGATAAAGTCGGACTAAAGGCGCTGATTTACTCGACGCTGTGCAGCGCCGGTTTTGCCTTTTTTGTTTTCCTCGGAAACGCGCAATGGATGATCGGACTCGGCATTGTGCTCTGGGGCATCGGCATGGGCGCGCAGGAAAGCATTATGAAAGCGGCAACCAGTCAGATCATTCCAAAGCACATGAGAAGCACCGGCTTCGGTATCTTTGAGACCGGCTTCGGCATCGCGTGGTTCCTCGGCAGTTGGGTTTTAGGCATCCTGTATGACATCAGCCCGCGGTATCTCGTCATCGTATCCGCAGCCGCGCAGTTTTTGGCGATCGTATTTTACTTGCTGTACATCCGGCAAAATAAAAAAGAGGAGGCTGTTTAATATGACAGATCAGATTATTATCAACAACGCACAAAGAGAAAAAGCAAAGTTCTTCCTTCGTATGCATCAGACTGAGGGCATGTTCGTAATCCCGAACGCATGGGATGCAGCAAGTGCTTATATCTACGAAAAGGCCGGCTTTGCGGCAGTCGCAACGACCAGCGCGGGAATTGCTTACGCACTCGGTTATCCGGACGGCGAACAAGTATCCATGGAAGATTTACTGTTCGTAGTCAAAAAGATCACCGGACGCGTACAAGTCCCGGTTTCGGTCGATTTTGAACGCGGCTACGCGGAAGAACCGGCACAGGTCAAGGAAAACGCGCGCAGACTGCTTGCCGCCGGTGCGGTGGGTTTCAATCTGGAGGATGGACAGGCAGACGGGAGGCTCAGCCCCTTGGAACTGCAGATCCAAAAGATTCAGGCGCTTTGCGAACTCAAAAAAGAACTGGATCTACCTTTTGTGATCAATGCCAGAACCTGTGCCTACTGGCTGAATATCGGCAGTGAGGAAGAAAAGCTTGCAGAAGCGGTACGCCGCGGCAACGCCTTTGCAGAAGCGGGTGCAGACTGCGTGTTCGTACCGGGAGCGATGAATCAAGAAACCGCAAAAGCCTTGGTCTCAGGTATCCATGCGCCGCTCAATCTGATCCTGAACGGTGTGTATCATGATTTTGTGGGACTTGCGAAGCTCGGAGTCCGCAGACTCAGTACCGGTTCCGGTCCGGTCAGATATCTCTGTGAAGAAACGATCAAAATGGCAGAAAACATTAAGAACGGCAATGCAGACGCTGTGCTACAGAGCACCTTTTCTTATGCGAAAGCAAATGCTTTTTTCCAAAAATGATGCTTTGAATTACACAAATCTGACAAACAAAGAGACGCAAGCAGATGAAAGACTTAAAAGACACTTGTAAACTGGCAGTGGTGCATGTGCGCAAGCTACAGGTGGAGGACAAATAGGAAGGAACCATGGAAATCCGTATTCTCAAGTATTTTTTAACCGTAGCCAGAGAGCAGAACGTTACCAGAGCGGCCGAGGCACTGCATATCACGCAGCCGACACTTTCCAGACAGATCGCAGCACTAGAGGAAGAACTTGGCACACCACTTTTTGAGCGAAACAATAAAAAAATTACGTTAACCAAGGAAGGCATCCTGCTGAAACGTCGTGCTTTGGAAATTTTAGAACTGGAAGAAAAGACTGTAGAAGAAATTCAGAGCTGTCGCGAGTTAGTGGAGGGGAGTGTTACCATCGGCTGCGGAGAATATGAAGCGATTGAAACGCTGGCAGAAATCTGTGCCTCTTTTCGCAGCAAATATCCGAAAGTACAGCTGCACCTGCATACTGCCACCGCTGATGTGGTTCGCAACCGGATGACGCAGGGACTTGTGGATATCGGTCTGTTTATGGAGCCGATCAGCACAGAAGGCCTTGATTATGTGCGTCTGCCGGGGCAGGAAACCTGGGTTGTCAGCATGCGGCCGGACGATCTGCTTGCGCAAAAAACACAGATCACCAAAGAAGATCTTCTGGACAAGCCGCTGATCCTGCCGGAGCGGACCAATATCCAGAGCGAACTGGCCAACTGGTTCGGTAAGGACTATGAACATCTGAACGTCGCCTTTGTCAGCAATCTGCATACCAATGCAGCGATCATGGCCAAGCACGGTCTGGGCTATCCGATTACCGTGAAGGGAGTCATGCATTTTTGGAAAGAAGATGTGCTGGTGCATCGCGAGCTTGTTCCTCCGCTGAATATGCCGACTGTCATCGCATGGCGCAGAAATATTCCGTATTCGCAGGCAGTCATGAAATTCATCGAAGAAATCAATGCCTTTCAGGCATGATGTTCGATATAAAATAAGTATTAGACACAAAAAGGCATAGTGAGTTATAATAAGTGTGCAAAAAGCAAGAGAGAAAATTGCGATTCGCACACTTTTATTTTGTAAGGAGGACTGACTATGGGCAAGAAATTAGTGGCATATTTCAGTGCCGAAGGAACAACGAAAAAAGTTGCAGCGCAGCTTGCAGAAGCTGCAGGAGCGGATTTATATGAAATTAAGCCGGAAGTCGCTTACACGAAAGCGGATTTGAACTGGATGGATAAAAACGCAAGAAGCACCGTAGAAATGAACGATAAAGCATTTCGCCCGGCACTGGCTGACAAGGATGCACAGGTCGAGAATTACGATGAGATCCTGATCGGCTTCCCGATCTGGTGGTATGTCGCACCGACGATTATCAACACTTTCCTGGAAAGCTATGATTTCAGCGGCAAGAAGGTAATCTTATTTGCAACATCCGGCGGCAGTGGCTTCGGCAATACCGTTAAGGAACTCAAACCATCCGCACCGGGTGCTGACATCATCGAAGGAAAACTCTTGAACGGTGCATCCAAGGCTAGTATCGAACAATGGGTAAAATCCCTCTAAATAGCAAGGAGGCAATAACGATGGAAAAGATTACACAGACAGCAGGAAGAAATGCGGACGAAGCAATGAGCGCCCACGCAAAATCCATGGTATTCCCGATTGGACAGCCGAACGATGCCTTTGCGAAATATTTTATCGGGCAGAGCTATCTGGCTCCGGTTTCCACTGAGCAGGTCGGTATTTTCAATGTAACCTTTGAGCCGGGCTGCCGCAATAACTGGCATGTGCATCACGCATCCGAAGGCGGCGGACAGATTCTTGTCTGCGTAGCAGGCCGTGGGTACTACCAGGAATGGGGCAAGGAAGCCGTCGAAATGAAGCCTGGCGACTGCATCAATATTCCGCCGGAAGTAAAGCATTGGCACGGTGCAGCACCAGACGAATGGTTCTCCCACCTTGCAATTGAAGTTCCGGGCAAAGACGGCTCGAACGAATGGCGGGAAGCCGTAACGGACGAACAGTATAATAAACTGAAATAGATAGAAATTTCAACTGACCGTAAAAGGAAGGAGTTTATCAAAAATGGAAAAATCAAAAGTATTTTTTATCAAAGACATCACACCGGAAAACATCGTCAAAGTCTACGATGCGCTGCAGATTGAACTTCCGGGAAAAGTTGCAGTCAAACTGCATTCCGGCGAAGAAGGCAATCAGAATTATATGAAGCCGGAATTCGTAAAGCCGATGATTGACCGCGTGCAAGGCACGGTAGTGGAATGCAATACCGCTTATCCGGGACAGCGCGACACGACAGAAAAACATAAAGCCCTGATGAAAAACCATGGCTGGAGCAAATACTTCGATGTAGATATTCTGGACGCGGAAGGCCCTGACACCGTTTTGGAAATTCCTTGCGGAAAGCAGATACAGAAGGATTATGTCGGCAAGGATATGGGAAACTATGATTCGATGCTGGTATTATCGCATTTCAAAGGTCATCCGATGGGCGGATACGGCGGTGCGCTCAAGCAGCTTTCAATCGGCTGTGCATCTTCCTTCGGTAAGGCTTATATCCACGGCGCAGGAAAGCCGGATGAAATGTGGAGCACCGACCAGGATAAATTCCTGGAAGCCATGGCAGACGCCGCATGGGCCGTTTCCAAGCATTTTGAAGGCAAAATTGCCTATATCAATGTAATGTGCAACCTTTCCGTAGACTGTGACTGCTGTGCGGTAGCGGAGGACCCTTGCATGAAGGATATCGGTATTTTAGCGGGGCTTGACCCGGTTGCCGTGGACCAGGCATGCATTGACCTCGTATACCAGTCAGAGGACCCGGGCAAAGATCACTTCATCGAAAGAGTGGAAAGCCGTCACGGCGTGCACACCATTGAAGCCGCTGCGCAGCTTGGCGTCGGCAGCAGGGAGTATGAACTGGTAACTCTGTAAATTCTAAATAATATGACAGATTTTCAGACCATCTGCGCGAATGAAAAGCAAAAGGTGGTCTTTTCTGTTTTTTTGTGGTATACTTTTTATGTATACAATGAAACAGAAATACGAACGGAGTAACCATACATGATAAGAGTTTTAGATAAATCCATTGCCGATAAAATCGCAGCAGGCGAGGTAATCGAGCGTCCCGTTTCCATTATCAAGGAACTGGTCGAAAACGCTTTAGATGCCGGAGCCTCATCCGTTGTGGTCGAAATAAAAAACGGCGGGAAATCCTATATACGGGTAACCGATGACGGATGCGGAATTGCACGAGAAGAGGTCCTGACAGCTTTTCTGCGCCATGCAACCAGCAAAATTTCCTCGGTCAAAGATCTGGAAGCGATTGAAACCCTTGGTTTCCGCGGTGAGGCGCTTGCTTCTGTTGCCGCTGTAACCAGATGTGAGCTGATTACCAAAACGCAGGATTCCAAAACAGGAACCCGCCTTGTGCTTCACGGCGGACAGCCTGTCATCAACGAGCAGACGGGATGTCCGGACGGAACCACCATTATCATCACGGACCTGTTTTACAATACGCCCGCCAGATTGAAATTTATGAAAAGTGACGGGGCGGAAAGCGGCATGATTATCGATTTCTTGTCACAGATTGCGCTCGCTTATAAAGACATCAAATTCAGGCTGATTAATAACGGCAAAATTCTCTTTACAACGCCTGGGGATGGAAACCGTCTCAATACGATTATCCGCATTTATCACGATGTCGATGCGAAAAACATGGTGCCTGTGAACTATGAAGAAGAGGGGCTTTCGATAAGCGGCTATATTTCAACGCCTGCACTTTCGAAAACAACGCGCGGCAGTCAGATTTTCTTCGTCAACGGAAGGGTTGTCGTCAGCAAAGTCATGGAAAAAGGCGTCGCACTCGGATACAAAGAGCGGCTTTTTGAAGGGCGCTATCCGGTTGTCTATCTCTTCCTTCAGGTAGACCCGAAAACGATTGATGTCAATATTCATCCGAATAAAAGAGAAGTCCGCTTTGATGATGAAGCTCTCATATCGGAATTCATTTCCCGGGCAATCAAACAGGCTCTTGCGACAAAGGAAGCGGTTCCGGATGCAGGAAATCTCTTCAAAGAGAAAACCGATGAAAATATGAAATATGACGACCTCTTCATCGAGGACAAACCTATCGGCTCCGGAAAGGTTTACGAACGCATTTTCAGTCCGATTAAAGAAACTGCGGCAGAGAACCGCGCTCCGTTCAAAGCGCACATGGATAAAACAGAATCCGAAGAGCAAATTGACATAAAAAATATATTGTCAACCTACAAACTGAACACAATGAATACGGAAGCAGTTCCTGACGCTGCAGAAAATCTTCCTGAAGCGAAATCGGAAGTGAAAACTGAGGCACGGAACATTCTCTTGCAAGCCCCTGCAATCAAACCTTTTGATATTACAGAAATAAAGGTAACGGGCGTCATCTTCCGTACCTATATAACAGCTGTAGATGAGGAAAATTTTTATTTAATCGACCAGCATGCAGCCCATGAACGAATTTTCTACGAAAAACTGGTTGGAGAATATGAAAACAGCGAAAAGCTGAAACAGCCGCTTTTAGTGCCTTTTATCATCACAACATCGCTTGCGGCAGGTGAAGACAGCGCAGACTGGCTCAGCGCTTTGTCACAGATGGGCTTTACGATGGAAGAATTCGGGCCTGACACCTATCGCGTGTCTGAAATTCCGATGTTTATGGAGCTTTCCGAAGCAGAAGATTTTATCAAAGAATTTATAGAAAACATCCATGCTTCTACAGATCTCCGGAATATGGTCGTTGTCAATAAACTGATTATGATGTCCTGCAAGGCGGCCGTAAAAGCCAACGATAAGCTCTCCGATGAGGAAATCGCCGCTTTAATCAGGGATCTGTCGAAATGTGTGAATCCGTTCAGTTGTCCGCACGGCAGACCAACATTTATAAAACTGACCCATTACGAAATCGAAAAGATGTTTAAACGTGTGTAAACTTACGAAAACGAGGTTTCAAACGATGAAAAAAGAAATTATTGTAGTTGCGGGACCGACGGCGGTCGGAAAAACCAAGTATGCGATTGCGATTGCGAAAGCCTTTGACGGAGAAATCGTCTCCTGCGACTCCATGCAGCTCTATAAATATATGAACATCGGCAGCGCGAAGCCGACTGCCGATGAGCAGGCACAGGTTCCGCATCATCTCGTCGATGAAATTGACCCGAAGGAGCCGTTTTCCGTGGCGAAATACAGCCGTTTGGCGAAGGAAGCAATTACAGATATCTTTGCAAGGGGAAAAACGCCGATTATTAGTGGAGGCACCGGGCTTTATCTGAATGCTTTGCTTTACGATATGGATTTTGGCAACGCTCCAAAGGATGATGCTTTGCGGGAAACGCTGGAGAAAGAAGCGGAGCTTTTCGGTCCTGAGTATATTTACAAAAAACTTTGCGAGGTCGACCCGAGTGCCGCGCAGCGCATACACCCCAACAATGTAAAGAAGGTCATCCGCGCGCTCGAAGGTGCGAGCGCGGGCAGCAGCATTACGGATTTTAAGAATTGCAAAGAAAAATGTAAGGATTATGACGCAATTTTAATCGGTTTGACAAGAAACCGACAGGAACTTTATGATAGAATAAATTTAAGAGTCGACATTATGGTGGAAGAGGGACTTTTCCGTGAGGTAGAGGAGCTTTTGGAGATGGGCCTTGCAGAAGAGGATATTTCCATGAAAGGCATCGGCTACAAGGAGATTATCGGCTTTTTTGACGGGCTTTACGACAGAGATACGGCAATCGACCTGATTAAAAAGAACAGCCGCCATCTCGCGAAACGGCAGCTTACCTGGTTCCGCCGTTACGAAGATATGAAATGGTTCGATATCAGTGAATATTCAGGCGATGAAGAAGCGATAGAGGATATTATTACATGGCTGAAAAAGAGATAAGAATACACAATAAAAGCGACCGCCCCGACAATGTCATAAAAAAGGAAAATGACATTTATCTGGAGTGTGAGGAAATCGAAAGCGAGCTTCCGAAATTTTTAAGAGGCTTCTTTTCCTACTTGAAGGGAAATGTTTTGCCTGCGACAAGGCTTGCGTATCTGCACGATATTCGTTTCTTCTTCCGTTATCTGATTCAGGAAACGGATTTGACCGAGGCGGAGACAACCGATAAAATCAAGCTTTCGGAGCTTGATCAGGTAAAAGCGGTGGATGTCAATCTGTTCATTGAATACTGCCGCAGATATAAGGTGGAAACCGACGATTCAGTCTATGTATATGAAAACTCCAACAAATCCCTTGCGCGTAAGAAGTCTTCGCTTTCCGTGATGTTTAAGCAGCTTTACCGCGATGAGCTTCTTTCCAAGAACATTACCGACGGCTTTGATCCGATTCGCGTGGCTAAGCCGGGAGAACGTGAAATCAAGGCACTTCAGGATGATGAGGTTATGGTGATGCTCGACGCAGTTTCGACGGGCACGGGGCTTACGGAGCACGAGCAAAAATACTGGCAAAAGACAAAAAAGAGGGACAAGGCGATTTTAATCGTGTTTCTGACTTACGGCCTCAGGCTTTCAGAGCTTCAGCAGCTCAATCTTTCCTCGTTTAATTTCAAACGAGGGGAGTTCATTATCTATCGAAAACGCGGAAAAGAGTCCGTTATGCCGCTGAACAACTCGGTAACCGCTGTTTTGCACGATTATATCGATAACGAAAGGGAAAACGAGGCAAACCTTGCGGACGAGCATAAGGACGCGCTTTTTCTGTCACTGCAGGGCAGGCGCATGACCGAGCGGCAAATACGCGAACTTGTAAAAAAATATACGGCGATTGCACTCAGCACGAGCAGGCGGGCAGGATACAGTCCGCATAAACTGCGCGCCACGGCAGCAACCAGCCTGATTGGACGAGGCAACTCGATTTTCGATGTGGCGGCGCTTCTTGACCACGAACAGGTGACGACCACACAGCTTTATGCCCGTGAAAAAATCAATGTCAAGCGGGATTTGGTCAAAGATATGGAATGGGAAACAGAAAGGACGGAAAAATAAGAATGGAGCAGCAAAATCAAACTTCAGAATTTTTAAGAAATGAATTTCATATAGATGCCAAGGTTTTGGACCTGGTTACGGAAGCCGAAAAAGAGGTCAGCGGCGAATTTGCAAAGCTTGATGATATTATGGCATATAACCAGTACAAGGTTCTGGCAGCTTTTCAGAAAAACCGCATCCGCGACATGCATTTCGGCTGGAAAACCGGATATGGCTATGATGATACCGGAAGAGAGGCTCTGGAAAGCACCTTTGCTGATGTTTTTCACACCGAGGCAGCGCTGGTGCGGACAACCTTCGTAAACGGCACACACGCGCTTGCGACTGTACTTTTAGGCATTTTAAGACCCGGAGATGAACTGATTTATGCGACCGGGGAGCCTTATGACACGCTTCAGACGGTAATCGGTCTGACCGACTATACGCCAGGCAACGGTTCTCTGAAAGATTACGGAATTACTTTCAAACAGGTTGACCTGCTTCCTGACGGCTCCATTGATATTGAGGGAGTTAAAGCTGCAATTACGGAAAAAACGCGCATGATAACCGCACAGCGTGCAACCGGATATTCGTGGAGGAAGGCGATTTCCATCGACGAAATCGCAAAGCTGATGGAAGCGATTGAAGAAAAGAATCCAAACATTGTAAAAATGGTCGACAATTCTTACGGAGAATTTTTGGACACGCTTGAGCCGACCGATGTCGGAGCGGATGTCATGGCTTCTTCCCTGATTAAAAATCCGGGCGGCGGTCTGGTGCTCAGCGGCGCTTATATCGCAGGAAAACAGGATTTAATCGACCAAATCCAGTATCGCATGACCTGTCCGGGAATCGGAGGAGAATGTGGGCTGACTTATGGTCAGAGCCGAACGATGTTTCAGGGTCTTTTCCTTGGCCCGAAGGCTTCAAACGGAGCGCTGAAAGGCGCGGTTCTCTGTGGTAAAGCTTTCGAGAAGCTCGGTTTCGAAGTCTCGCCGAAGGCGGGGGATATTCGCTCGGATATCGTACAATCCATTAAATTTAAGGATCCTGCGAAGCTGATTGCTTTTTGTGAGGGAATTCAGGCTGCAGCGCCGATTGACAGCTTCGTTTCTCCGGTTCCGGGGGATATGCCGGGCTACGAAGATCAGGTCATCATGGCCGCCGGCGCTTTCGTACAAGGCTCGACAATTGAACTTTCGGCAGATGCGCCGATGCGTGAGCCGTATATCGCATATTTTCAGGGCGGACTGACTTACGAACATTCAAAATTCGGAGTTATCAAGGCTATTGATACATTATTAAAAAAGGGATTAATTGAGATTTAATGAAAGAACATACAAGACAGGAATTCCATGCGGGGATTGAAAATCTGAAGAGTGCGGAAAAGCAGCAGCATTGGAAGGTCGTGATTTCCATTGTGAAAATCACTCTGCTTTTGCTGATTATCATCGGCATTCCGCTCTATTTATATTTTTTTCAGTTAGATTGGCTGAAAGGATTTAAAGATATTGAGACAATTGTAGCATTTTTAAATCGCTACAAAGGGCAGTCGATTCTGATTTATATCGTATTTCAGATTGTTCAGATTGTCATCAGTGTGATTCCGGGACAGTTTTTCCAGCTTGCCGCAGGCTATCTGTTCGGCTTTTGGGGTGCGCTGCTTTATGCAATGATAGGAGCTGTCCTTGGAACAGGGATTTCTTTCCTCCTCGCAAAACTTTTAGGCAGAGATTTTCTGCACATTTTCTTCGGTGAAGAAAAAATGAGCTATTATATCGAACGGCTTAACTCCAAGCAAGCCTATACGATTGTTTTCTTTCTGTATTTAATACCGGGGATTCCAAAGGATATGGTCAGCTATGCCGCAGGAGCTTCGGAAATGCGTTTTAAACCGTTTCTTTTCCTCTCAGCGGTCGGAAGGCTTCCGGGCATGATTGGATGTCTGCTTATGGGAACGATGATCGAAAAAGGCAATTACTGGGGCGTGGGAATTCTTGCAGTTTTTGCTGCAGCAGGCTGCATACTCTGCATTATTTTTCGCAAACGAATCAATGTATTTTTAGATAAAATTTACGAAAAGCTAAGCAAATAAGGCTTTGAAACCATTTGATTGCAAGGCTTGCAAGCTTGTCCACGAATCATAGACAATTTCTTTGAAGAATAGTTAGCCTTTTCTTTTCTCTTTTGCTATGCTAAAATTACAACAGGGATACGAGAGGAGATTTGGATTTATGAACAGTATCACAATTGGAGAAAAAATTGCAAAACTAAGAAAAGAAAAAGGACTTACACAATCGCAGCTTGCTGAAATGATCAGTGTCAGCAATAAGACAATTTCGCGCTGGGAAACAGGGGAGGGCTATCCGGAAATTTCACTTCTGGTTCCGCTCGCAAAGGCGCTTGGCGTATCGACGGATTATCTTCTGAAAGACGCATCGGATGAGGGCGCCCAGACGCAGAGCGCGGCCGAAACTGCGGCTGAGTCTGAAGGTGCTTCTTCCGAAACGCAGACGGAAAGCATGAGGGAAGAGGTCCCAAAACAAAAGCATGGCGAGAGAAAAGCAGAACGCTTCTCACTTTATCCGCCGCAATTTGTCAGATGTTTCCGTTCGCTTACGATATTTAATAAAGTATCATTTGTTACGATAGGACTGTGTATCTTATCTTTGATTATTTCAGTAATTTTGATTATGCTGAATATTTTGCCGGCACTTGCACAGCTTCCGCTTGTCAGCCTGATTGCCATTCGCGTCGGAGTCCTTTCAGCTGTCATCGGATTTATACTCGGTTTACTTGATGTTTACGATAAACAGTACCGCGCTGCCGTATATCTGCTGATTGCCAATGTTGTGCTTGGAGTCGGTATTCCGCTTCTGCTTACGCTCGGCGCTTTCGGAATTATTTCAATTTACAATTAACGGAGGAAGAAATATGGACTATGGATTCGTTTCCTGCATACCGATTTTGGTTTTGATCACGGGAGCACTGCTCACCAAAAAAATCGGTGAAAGCATGATAGCTGCTTCTGTTGTGGGCGTTGCAATTGTCTACAAAGGTGGATTTTTCGACGGCTATGTCGATACGATGTACGAAGTGCTGACAAACGAATCCTATCAGTTTATTCTTTTTATTGTCTTATGCTTCGGTGCGGCCGTAAAGCTTTTTCAGGCTTCCGGCTGTCTGACCGGATTCGGCAATCTGATTTCAAAGATTGCCTCCGGACCGAAGAAGCCCTTGCTTTTAGCACTTTTAACCAATGTAATCATGTTTATGGACGATTATCTGAATACGCTCGGGGTTTCATTTTCTATGCGTGAAGTCACGGACAGGAATCACATCCCGCGTGAACATTTGGCATTTCAAACTGCGGTCATGGCTCCGGCGCTTTGCGTTTTGGTGCCGTTTTCCAGCTGGGCGGCATTTACGGTCGGAATTGCATCGGAATTTGATGTTTCACTTTCTGATTACATAAAAGGCATTCCATATATGTGGTTTCCGATTTTAATGGTCATCCTTTGTGTCCTCACGGCTGCAGGCGGTTTTCCGAAACTCGGAAATCTGAAAAAAGCTTACGAAAGGGTAAACGGAGGAGGTTCGGTACGTCCGCCCGACGATGGTGAAAAAGCGCTGGTAAGTATGGAAATGGACGATAATATTGAAAGTTCTTCCGCATTGAATTTTATTCTTCCGATGGCCGTTGTAGTTGCTGTAACGATATACTGCGATAACGATTTGGTACACGGTATGCTTGCCGGAATTGTCTCACAGGCTTTATTATATATCGGGCAAAAGATTGTTTCGGTTTCCGATTTCCTTGATTTGTGCTTCGAAGGGTGTAAATCCATGATGAGCATGGTTATTATTGTTTTCTTTGCGTTTATTATCAATTCTGTAAATAATAAAATGGGATTTGCGGAATATCTGATAAACACAATCTGCAGGTCGCTGCCAATGCAGTTTCTGCCGGTTCTCATTTTTCTTATTATGGCATTTGCGACCTTTGCAACTGCCGGCTATTGGCTCATGCAGGTCATTGCGCTGCCGATTTTTCTTCCTATGGCGTCCGTGGCAGGGCTGAACTCCTCAATTGCGGTAGCATGTGTCATGTCCGGTGTTACGCTTGGCGGTATTTTATGCTTCTATTCAGATGTCATCTTTATGACGGTTGCGGGAACAGGTGTTTCCAATGTATCTTTAGTGAAAACCATCACGCCTTATGCACTTATCGGTGCCGTGCTTACAGCCGCAGGGTATCTGGTTCTTGGCTTTATTTAGAGCTTTATGCTCTGCGAACGCTCCAAAAGCAATCAAAGAAAAACACCCTAAAAAAATGTGAACATTTGTTTGAATTTCGCTTGACAGCGAACCTTTATTCTGTTATATTATAGAAAAGAACAAATGTTTATAAGGGGGT
This sequence comes from uncultured Clostridia bacterium, assembly GCA_934233735.1. Lineage (GTDB taxonomy): Bacteria > Bacillota > Clostridia > Peptostreptococcales > Anaerovoracaceae > CAG-238. The sequence goes on from CAKQGQ010000002.1 coordinate 177,652, forward strand.
GTGAACCTAATGAATAAGACATACAGAATAGCGAACAGATTCAGATTTACATTATTTGTTGTTTTAGCAATCATCATTGTGACTACAGCGTTTAATTTTGCATTAGGATTCAATACTGCGGCCAGCTTGACGAAAACAGAATATACAGATGTGCAGATACTCAGCGGAGATACTTTATGGTCTGTTGCCGAAACTTATATGCCCGAAGAAATGGATACAAGAGAAGCGGTATATGAGCTCTGTAAGATTAACGACATTTCCGCTGCAGAATTGTATGCAGGCATGACAATTCAGGTCCCAATTTATCACTAAATATATGGAAAAACAGCAGATGACGGGTTTCCAGCGTTAGCTGTTTTTCTTTTTAAAAAACAGCTAAAGGGGTGGACATTATTCAGAAAGAGTGTTAGAATGAATTCACATCATGCAGTAAGGAGCGAATATGTCAATCTTAAGCTTTACCAGAGAAGAAGCTCTAAAAAAAACAGACCAATATAAAGAGCTGTTTACAGTTGTCCGTATTTTGGACGATCAAACACTCTTGGATATATGCAACGGTAAAAAGCCTACCGGAATCGATCATCTTTGTCCTTGCTATTCATTTTGGGACAGGGATGAAAACTGCAGCAATTGTATCTCATTAAGGGCATTTCAGGAAAAAAAAGAAATAAGCAAATTTGAATTTAAAGAGAGTAACAACGATGTATATTATGTCATTGCGCAATATCTTGAAATTGATGGAAAACCTTCTGTTATCGAGTATGTGAAAAAGCTTGGAGATGATCCTTTTATAGACAGTGAAGGCCGTTCCCGTTTTATCGAAAAACTTTTTAATTTTGAAGATATTCTTTACACTGATGCATTGACGGGCGTATATAATCGCCGATATTATGAAGATAAAATTAAGATGTCACTCGATATTCCGAGTGTTGCTATTATTGATATTGATGATTTTAAGCTTTATAATGACCGGTTTGGTCATTATGTTGGAGATTTAGTTTTAAAAACGGTTGCGCAAGAAATTAAAAGCTGTCTTGAAAAATCAGAGAAAATTATTCGTTTCGGCGGCGATGAATTTCTTCTTTTAATAAATACTTCCCAACGTAAAATTTTAGCAAATAAAATTCAGCTTATTAAAGAATATCTTAGTAAAATCACCGTACCTGATTATCCGAAATTACGCATTACTGTCAGCATTGGCGCAGCCATCTGTCGGAATAATACTGTAGAAGAATCATCGGAGCGCGCAGATCGCTTAATGTATTATGCAAAAGCCACTAAAAATCATTTTTTTATTGAAGGTGAAAATGTTAAAAACGATTTTTCAAATTTAAGATGCAAAAAGCAACGCCGAATCGCTGGCACTTCTAAGAGACAACATCATAATCGCAAAAAAAGTCGCTCAAAACGCAAATTAGAGCCTCGTCCAAAACATATAGCAGGAAGCGGTTGTCATATGCCTGTGAATATGCTATTATAAAGGTATTTATATGCATGCGGATAAAAAACAAATGGGGAGGATTTGATTATGGAAAGAAAACAATACATATGTCCGAAATGCGGATGCGAAAGCTATGTCAGCGATCAATTCCAGGCAACAGGCGGAAATTTCGCGAAGATATTTGATGTGCAGAATAAAAAGTTTATAACCGTAAGCTGCGCAGACTGTGGATTTACGGAATTATACAGGGCACAGAATTCGTCGGGAATGGATATTTTAGATTTCCTGATTGGAAGCTGATAATAAATATTTGTGTATTGCGAAAGCATGGCAGATACATGAAGCTTGACGAGAAAGGCTTGGAATTGCAATGATTTCAGGCCTTTTAAATCTTCTATTTTAACTATTCCCAAAATTATGATTTAAGGAATAGTTTCTTAACACTCTTAAAATATAAACCCTTTTTCTTTTGTTGTCAAGTGTTTTTTTATTTGTTATAATAAAAAATAAGTTATTACACGAAATTCAATAAATGAGGAAAGAAAAAAATGATAAAATACAACGCACCCGACAATAAAAAAGAATATGAGCAGATACGGAAAAACTGGAACAAAACATATAATAACCCTAACCGACCATATCAAGAAATAAATACTACTGGATATGAAAATAACTACTATAAACCTCAAAAGAAAAATAAAGGAATCGGTTGTATTATTGCATTATTAGTTGCAATATTATTCATTCTGTTAATACCGTATTTAATAACCACAGGCGCATTGATAGCCTTATCCGAATTAGCAAATACATTATAAGCAAAATCCCGTCAAAACCCTTCGGGGATCTGACGGGATTTTTTTAATTAGTAAATAGTGCAAGTTCTTCCCTGCTCATATATTCCTTAGATTTTGCAGAATCAAGCATCTTATAACTATCGTACATATTTCGCAATTCGTCAGTTTGAACAAATTTAATTGAGAAAGATTTATGTATTTTCATACGCTTGTTAATATCTACTTCATTGTGCAACATTAAATAGGTTTCATCATCATAACCCTTACAATTAGTCAGCCTACCGAAAAGCGTCTTGCAGTCAAAGAAATAGTTCGTTAATTCTCTGAAAACCTTGTCGACCCTATCGAAGCGTTGAGCAGTATATAAAATCTGAATACCGTTACCCTTTCGGTTTTGTGTAAGAAGCGTTAAAAGAGCAGTCGGAAAATTCTTAAAATTACGAGAATTAAATTCGTTTTGTACTTCATCCCATGCAACGATTAAAGGCTTGTCATACTGTGCAAGAAGCTGTTGCCAGTTATCAAAAGCGAAGTCTTGACCCTCAAAAAAATAGTTTGTGCAAATCAGAATATCATCGCCATATTTTTTACGGTATTCATTCAAGATATAAGTCAAAGCAACGGTTTTGCCGTGTCCAGGCAAGCCCAAAAAGCCGTAAATACCGTATAGGTGCAATTTTTCATCCCTTTTCGGGTGAAAAATTGATTGTAAGAGATACTTTAAAGCCAAGAAAATACGAACATAAAACGGTTGCGACAAGAAACGCATAATATACCCCCTTTTTTACAAATACGAGCGTGCGCAATCATCATGCCAGCGTAACGGTTTAGGCAACGCCTTCGCATAGGTTCGCCCTTACACAATGAGACGCAAGGGGAAGCCTAAAGACTTCCCATCACGCTCATTGTGCAAGGAATCCACCTGTTGCCTAAAGCGAACTATGCCAACGGCACATTATTTTTAATGAATTTAAAAATGCCAAGCACGGTAAACACCGTACACCATCCAAAGATTGAAATAAACAATGCGGACATTAACGGAGTACCGCAGATATAACAGCCCCACCCGATAAACTTAGCGACATAATCATTAAAAGTTACATCCACGAACGGAAGCGCACCCAAAAGGGCAAAAATCGCCTTAGGGAGCAACAAAATAACATCAATAAGAAAATTTACAATCATTCATCACTACCCCCTTTTTCGTTTTTTCTGCTGTCGTTAAACGAGAAACCACTATAGCCCATCAAGCGCATAAACATATTATAGTTATATATCACAAGAAGTACGGCAAGAAAAGCCCCTATAATACCACGGAATGTAGATATATTTTTTCGCAAATACGAATTATCAACCACAGTATAGGTATTCCCTTTCAGTTCCATAGTCACATCGGGAATAGGTGTGGAATCCACAAAAGAGCGGAAATCTACCGACGCAGGCGGTGAAACAATTTTAACAACATCATTTATAAAAATATCCCATGTAAAATTTTTAGGGATAAACAAATCCCGTACAAATTCAATTACCGAAGTAATCGCCGATGAAATCGCCGTTACAATCGTTTCAAGCAGTTCTTGCAAAAATTCTATAAGCCCAGTAAAGCCTTCAATGATAGCCTTGAGAATATCGCCTAAAATAGGAATATTCAAAATCCACTTGCCTATTGATTCAAAAATACCAGTTCCAGTACCCTCTCCGACGATTGAGCCAGTACCCGTAATTACATCGGGAACCTCTGCCGAGCGAACGGAATCCGGATTCATTACAGATACAACACCATCATCTAATTCATTATCCTTAACCATTCCCCCCGGGACAACAATATCTGTTTCGTCGCTCAACTCCTTAGTTCCTCCGAAGCTTGGCGCATAGTCACCAGTCCACGGAATCGAAACAGCGCTAGATTGTCCGTTAGAAAGAACGAATTCAGCGAACGGACGAAGCGACTTGCCACTTCCCGAAGCTGTAAAGGACGCCGTGGTAACAATTTCAGAATAGCCAGGCTTTTTAAAACTTAAAGAAATATATGGAGACTTCACAGAATCAAAGCTAACGGACAATGAAGCGTCAGAAAAAGCAAAACTACTTTCAGAAACAATACGCCTAAATTCAACAAAACCAAGATTATAAATCTGTTTATCCTTAATGTAATCTTCAAAACCTAAAATGTTACGACCGACAAACGCAGAAAACCAAAGAACATAATCATATTGATTTCTGTTATCAACACGAAGCCACAAGTAAACAGGAGATTCAGCGACATAGCCGACAATAGCCCCTTTCTCACGAATCAAATCATACAGACCATCAACATCATAATAAAATCTTGTAGGACAAGTAATCGCTGACAATTTTGGAAGTCCACGCATTACAAGCGGATTCGTAATTCCACCAGCTGACGGAATCGAAACCGACGGAGCGTCAGCCGTTGCGCCGAGTGAGCCAATCCATGAACCGATTGCGGTGCAAATACCCTTTGACAATTTAATAATGAACGGTTTAGTACTACTTGCGTAGTTTAAATATGTTAAACCCGAATTTATGAAAAAATTCTGTTGTTCCGTTGTTAAACTATTCCACAAATGCTCACATACGGCGGACATCTGCGAGCTATTTTGAAATGTAAAACCGCAAGCGACAAGAGCCGCTCCGATAACTGCAATAGTGCTTGCAGTTAATGTAATTGAAGCGTCGGCAGTTACGGAGCTACCAACAACAACATTAAAAATAAGCAAAACACACAGAATAAAAATAAGTATTTTATTCCAGTTAGCATTAAAATTTAAAGTCATATAAAAACCCCCTTTTAATGAAAAAGAGAGCCGAAGCCCCCTTTTTCAACTTTCTTGATTATAAGAACTTGTAAACAATTCTCGGAATCAAAGACACGCCAATCATAATACCCATGATGGTAATGCCGACCGGCAGAAGAACACCAATGTTACTGGTGAGTGCCGATGTAATCGGCTCAAGCATTTTTGCAGTGATTGCAATAGTAGTTGCTCCACCTTCCATAATATACCCCTTTCTTGCGTAGACGCTATGCGAAACGCATAAGTAATTTATATACAACTTTGCAAAACACAAAGGTTGTACCAACAATCAGCATGATAAAAAAGAAACAAGCGATTATAAAAAGCCAATGTTCGCATGATTGTAAAACGCTTAGAATCTCATATAATGTATCATTCATCACATTCACACTCCAAAATAGAATTTAAAACATCAGCCCGTTTTGAAATCTCGTCTTTCAACTCACAAACCTTTGCTAATTCCTTAGAAATAAATTCTAAATCAACACGAGAATCAAAAACCAATGTTTTATTTTCAAAGTCAACTTTCGGGAGAGAATCAGCAATAACCATTCCCAAAAGCGCACGAATATCCAAAAGTTCTCTATATATATTTCTTTTCATTTTCCTTATCCTCCGAGTAGTATTTTACTTTTAAGCCCGTCATACCTATTTCGTATTGTTTACCAATAGATTGATAAAACGGAACATTATCATATTCTTTTGGTGGCTCACGCAAAACACCACCACCTGCATAGTACAAATTACCTAAAATGATTTTAGTATCCTTTGTAATATATTTACAAATATACCGAGCGGTTGCGACCTTATTTCCGTCTAACGGTATACAAGTAGTAAATCCATAATCCCAGTTTTTAAGGTTATAAATCGTTTGACCTTTCTTTGTTTTTTTCCCACTATCAAATAAATTGAAATTGCCAGTAATTAAACCGTGGAAATGAACCGCGCCATCGTCGTGAAGTTCGGGAACAATCAAGTATTTTGCATTTTGTCGTTGAACTGCATTAGATAGCCATGTTTTTAATTTTTTACAAATTATAGAATAGTCGTATCTGTCTATTTTAGTTTTATCTAAAGTAAAGGTAATAAAATAGTCAAAATCATTTAAAACCGCAATATCATAGATTTTATCAATACCCCTTTTGATAGAATCATCTCGTGTTATACCGTTTTTCTTTGCATAGTCCGTTCTTAATTTTTTCGCAACATATAAACCGTTAGGATTATAAACAGGATAATTAAAAACGGTAACTTTGCGAACCCCGTCGGGATAACATTTAGTACAGCGATTGCACCGACCATCCATTTAATGATGTATATTTGTGGCCACTATCCAGTATGTAGCCACACCACACACGGTAAACCGTGTGTGTGTGAGTTACCGTGGGATTATAGGTCGCACCACGAATTTACATTCTTTGTCAATGGATATAGTAAAACTTACCATATCATCTATTTTAAATTCAAATGCAGAGTAGAAATTGCCTACAGTGCCGTCGGGCAGAACCGCAAATATACGGTTGATAGTGTTGCCATCTTTCAATGTAATCTTTGATACACTTAAAACTTTTGCTTTCATTTTTTTTTCTTCCTTTCAAATAAAAAAACACAGTTATAGAAAACTGTGTCAAAAAACTATTACCTCAAATCCCGATTTAACGAATAGTTTTATCAAACTAACGCTTATAAAATTTAATCATCGGATTAGATAAAATGTATATTAAATTTTATTTCGCTTTCCTTAAATCGTGTCGATTTAAGGAATAGTTTTTCAATACTTTTACTGTTTTCTGCGCTGCCTATCGAACTGTCTCTCTATTTATAATAAAATCATTGCATGAAACTTTTCAATTCTTACTAAATATTCCCTAAGTCATAATTATTATGATATAATCGTTTTATAAATTATATTAGGAGACGAAATTTTTATGGAAATTATTTTAGCTGCAGCATTACTCCCGGCAATTATTCTAATGGTATATGTATATAAGCATGATAAAATTGAAAAAGAACCTTTCAGACTTTTGCTTGTTTTATTTATGTTCGGTGCGCTTTCCTGCATACCTGCCGGACTTTTGGAGGATTTTTTCTCCGGTGTTCTCGATTCTATGAATATCCAGGATACTCAGACCTATTACATAATCATGTGTTTTGGAATCGTTGCTTGTTCCGAGGAAGGCTTGAAACTTTTCTTTCTGAAGCGGAAAACATGGAAATGCCCGGATTTCAACTACACCTTTGACGGTCTCCTCTACTCTGTTTGTGTAAGTCTTGGTTTTGCAGGGCTTGAAAATATAATGTATGTACTGGATTATGGATTCGGTGTCGTTATTTCAAGAGGCCTGCTTTCCGTGCCCGGACACTGCACCTTTGCAATCTTTATGGGTCTGTTCTATTCCAGAGCAAAATTCTACAGCGCTTACGGTAATAAAATAAGAGCCGGAGTCAACAAGCTGCTCAGCTTTGTCGTTCCGGTACTCTTACATGGTTATTATGACTATTGCCTGATGATGCCAAGCGATACTTTGATTTACTGCTTCTTCGTTTTCGTGGTAATCGTTGATATTATCTCATTTAGAGTCGTTAAGAAGCAATCAGGTAGCGATGCCTATATCGCATGAGTCCTCTTTCATCGGCTTCTCCCGTATGCGGCGCAGATTAGGAAAGCGTTAAATCGCCGTCTTTTACCCAGCCGATCTTGCGGAAGAACATATTGATAATCGGACATAACACAGCAGGAAGAATAATCGCTATGAGAGCCAGACCAATCCAGTCCATACTTGTAATCGCTGTTCTTACCCCTTCCGTGATTTCGTTTGCCCATCCGGTATAAACACCGATTGGTCCTACGAGGCCGCAGGTTCCCATTCCGGATGAAATGGCAGGCCCATTCATTTCCATCTTAAATAAGCAGGTTGCGATTGGACCTGTAATTGCGGATGTAAGCGTTGGCGCAATCCAGATTTTAGGGTTTCTTACGATATTGCCCATCTGAAGCATGGATGTTCCGAGCCCTTGCGAAATGATTCCGCCCCATCTGTTTTCTTTAAAAGACATGACCGCGAATCCCACCATTTGCGCACAGCATCCTGCGACCGCAGCTCCGCCTGCAAGTCCCGTGAGCTGTAATGCCGCACAGATAGCCGCGGACGAAATCGGAAGTGTAAGCGCAACACCTACAATAACGGAAACTAAAATTCCCATCAGGAACGGCTGAAGCTCGGTTGCCCACATAATCAGGCTTCCCACTTTCATTGCCGCAGCACCGAGTGCCGGTGCCCACCATGCGGATAATGCAACACCTACACCGATTGTCACCATAGGAGTTACAAGAATATCGATTTTTGTTTCTTTTGAAACTGCCTTGCCGACTTCGGATGCGATAATCGCAACAAACAGTACAGCAAGCGGTCCGCCTGCCCCGCCTAACGCGTTCGACGCAAAACCTACGGAAATCAATGAAAAGAGTACGAGCGGCGGGCAATTAAGCGCATATCCGATTGCAACGGCCATCGCAGGACCGCACATTGCCGATGCCAGTCCACCGATTGTGTACGGGATTTCGTTGATTGTCACAACTGTTCTCGTAAGCACTTCAATGTTCAGCTGTGTTCCGAGTGTGTTGATAATGGTTCCGATAAGTAATGTGCAAAACAAGCCTTGTGCCATTGCACCAAGCGCATCAATTCCGTATCTTTTTACAGAAATAACGATGTCTTTTCTCGCTAAAAATTCTTTCATTTTTGTTTTTCTCCAATTTCTTTTCTTTTAGTGTTCCTACCTGGTGCTCCTACCGAATGCTGTCCAGATAGCTTTGCAGGATGACAACGGCCGCCTGTTTATCAATAACCTTCTTACGGTCTTTTCTCTTGACATCTGCATCAATTAAAATACGCTCCGCAATGACCGTCGTAAAGCGTTCGTCCTGCCATACAACCTCTATCCCCTTCATGCCTGTAGAGCGCATCTTGTTCTCAAGCATTGTGCGGAACTCATAGACTTTTTCGGTCTGCACGCTGTCAGAACCGTCCAGATTCTTATTCAGTCCGATGACAATTGTATCACACTCGTATTCTTTGACTAAATCCAGAATTTTTCCCGTATCCTTGCGAATCCCTACTCTTACCAGTGTCATCAAACCCTGCGCGGTAATGTTTAAAGGGTCTGAAACTGCAATGCCGACGGTTTTATCCCCGACATCAAGCGCAATCTTTCTCATTTTGCTCTTTTCCTTTCGTTTTGCGAAGAAAATCGGAATTCATCCGAAAAATTCGACGCTGTTATTTTTTTATCATAACAAAAGCGGGCAACTCGCCCGCTCATGCTTTCCGTTATTTCTCAACCTCGACATATTCTCTCAGCATTTCTGCGATCAGCTCATCTCTATCAATGCTCTTGATCATTGTTCGCGCGTTATTATAGCTGGTGATATAGGACGGGTCGCCCGAAATTAAATATCCTACCAGTTGGTCAATCGGGTTATAATCCTTTTCTTCCAGTGCACGATAAACTTCTTCAACAATCTGCTTGTTGGATTTTTGCATTTTGAAAGAATTGAACATAATTGTATTCTTGTCCATTTGAAATACTCCCTTCCTTGTGTACCTACGGGTAATCTTGATTCATCTTGTATACATTATATTTTATCCTATACCAAATTATACTATTTTATTAAGGATTCTGCAACAACAAATGCATCATTTATTTTAGAAGAATCTTTTGCTCCTGCCTGTGCCATGTCGGCTTTGCCGCCGCCACCACCGCCGCATGCAGCCGCAATCTGCTTAATCATGTTTCCGGCATGGTATCCTTTTTCAAGCAGGTCGTCGGTAATGGAAACGAGGAATGTCACCTTTTCGCCGTTGACCGTTGCAAATACCATTACAATGCCTTTATGAGCTGCCTTGATGTCATCGGAAAGATTCCGCAGATCATTGATGGTATACTCGCTGAATTCCTTCGTGATGAGGCGCATACCGTTGATTTCCTTCGCTGCCGCAACCATTGCGTCAACTTCGCCGCCCATCGCTGCTTTTTTCATCTCTTCGATTTCCTTCTTGAGGCTCTTAAGCTCCTCTGCCATGGATTTTGCCTTATCTGCCAAAGCATTCTTATTGCACTTCAGAATCTCACAAACCTGCGCTACTGTAGTTTCTGCTGCATTTGCCGTTGTGAGGACGCCGGTTCCTGTTACAGCTTCAATTCTTCTCACGCCGGATGCCACGCCGCCTTCGGACACAATCTTGAAAGCACCGATTTCTCCGGTATTCTTCACATGTGTGCCGCCGCAGAGTTCAACAGACCATCCTCCTGCGTTTACAACTCTTACCGTTGCGCCGTATTTCTCGCCGAACAGAGCCATTGCGCCTGTTTTCTGTGCATCTTCCATGCTCATTTCTTCCGTGGAAACCGGCAGGAAGTTGTTGATTGCTTCGTTGACTTTTTCTTCAACTTCTTTGAGCTGCTGCGGTGTTACTGCCTCAAAATGCGAGAAGTCAAATCGAAGAACATTCTCATTTACCATGGAGCCTGCCTGCTCCACATGCGTGCCGACAACCTCGCGAAGCGCTTTCTGAAGAAGATGCGTTGCTGTGTGGTTTCTTTCCGTGCAGTGTCTCTTTTCAGGGTCAACTGCAAGGAGTACTTCATCACCGACTTTGATTTCATTGGAAAGTACCTGAATCGTGTGATAATAGATGCCGTCTTTCTTTTCAACCTTCAAAACCTCTGCGTCGAAGATTTTCTCTTCCACACATTCTACTACAGTTGACATAAATCCTTTATCGCAAACCTGTCCGCCGCCTTCTGCATAGAATGGTGTCTGATCGACAATTACGATTGCTTTCTGACCTTCGCAGACAGAGTCCACGAGTTTTCCATCAGCAATAATTGCTGCTACCAAGCTTGTATCTGACAGCGTATCATAGCCCGTGAATGTTGTTTTCTGTACATCCAGCTCGAGTTCATTCTGATCCCAGCCTTCATCTTCATTTGATTTTCTGTTCTTGCGGGCAAGGTCTTTCTGTGCCTGCATATGCTCCTTAAATCCCTCTTCGTCAGCGCTGAAGCCGTTTTCAGCCAAAATTTCTTCTGTAAGTTCCAGAGGGAAGCCGAAAGTGTCATACAGCTTGAATGCGCTTGCGCCGTCTAAAACGGTTTTACCGTCTTTTTTCAGCTGCTCGATGTAATCGGCAATAATTTCTTCGCCTTTGTCGATCGTCGCTGCAAAATTGTCCTCTTCCACCTGAATAATCTTCTGGATATAGTCCTTTTTCTCTACCAGCTCAGGATATGCTTCGCCGGAGACCTCAATCACTCTGTTGGAGAGTTCAACGAGGAAAGAGCCCTTGATTCCAAGGGTTTTTCCGTGGCGCGCAGCTCTTCTGAGCAGTCTTCTGAGAACATAGCCCCTTCCTTCATTTGATGGCATAATACCGTCAGCAATCATAAAGGTCATGGCTCTGAGGTGATCGGTGATGATTCGGATGGAAACATCCGTAGGCTCAGCACCGTCGTGATATGCCACTCCTGATTTTTCAACGACTCCGTTTAAAATATATCGAATCGTATCGACATCAAAAATCGAATCGGTTTCCTGCATAACGCAGGCCATTCTCTCAAGACCCATTCCTGTATCAATGTTCGGATGAGCCAAGTTGGAATAAGAACCGTCCTCTTCCTTGCTGAACTGTGTGAATACATGATTCCAGATTTCGATAAAGCGGTCGCAGTCGCATCCCGGTTTGCAGTCCGGCTTGCCGCATCCAAAGTCTTCACCTCTGTCATAGAAGATTTCCGAGTCCGGTCCGCATGGTCCCAAACCGATTTCCCAGAAGTTATCTTCTTTTCCAAGCCTTACGATATGGTCCGGATTCATTCCGATGGACTTCCAGATGCCGATGGCTTCCTCATCGTCCAGATAAACGGTCGCCCAAAGCTTGTCTAAAGGAAAACCCAAATGTTCGGTCAAAAATTCCAGACCCCAGGTCAGGGATTCCTTCTTGAAATAGTCACCGAAGCTGAAGTTTCCAAGCATTTCAAAGAATGTACCGTGTCTTGCAGTATGTCCGACATTGTCGATATCGCCTGTACGGATACATTTCTGGCAGGTACACATTCTCTTTTTCGGCGGCGTTTCTGTTCCCGCAAAATAGGCTTTCAGAGGTGCCATGCCGGAGTTGATGATGAGAATGGATTTATCATTTCTCGGAATCAGGCTGGCAGACTTGCCCACATAATGATCCTTGCTCTCATAGAAGTCTAAAAAGCGTTTTCTTATTTCGTTTAAGCCTAACTTTTCCATATCTTAAATTCCTCCTGAAATTATATACAATTTATATAAAATTTAACAACAAACATAATAATTAATTGTATCATATTTAATGCAAAAAGTCTATGGTCTCCCATAGACTTTTCGTAAAACCTTTGTATAAAATTACATTTCGTTTTTTAAGGTCCTCGCCATCTGCGTCATATCGTGGCGCACATTTCCGAGTTCCTCCTTCACACCATCCATGTGGTTAAAAGTTTTTCTGAAGTCTTTCTTCAGTTCATTCTTTGTATGCGGTTTCATGGACGAATAGGCCATGATTGCCGCCGTTCCCACTGCTGCTGCAATCGCAACTCCTGCTGCTGTTTTCATATATCATCACTCCCCTTCAATCATAGTATTTGAAGGGAGCGTTTTTTTATTCGGAAATAAATCCGCCTCCAAGCACTCTGTCACCGTCATAAAAAACGATAGACTGTCCAGGAGTTGCAGCTCTCTGCGGCTGCTTAAACTCAGTAATAATGCGGTCTGCGTCAATTTTCAGAACGGCTTCTGCCGGCGCCGCAGAGTATCTGACCTTGGCAAGAACTTCTTTTCCGTCATATATTTCCGGCGAATGCGCAGCGAAAACATTTTGCTGAGAAACAACCGTCGTATGGAATAAATCCTCATTGTCGCCGAGCGTAATGCGATTATTTTCAAAATCGATTTTCGTCACGAACGCAGGCTTTCCAAGCGCAATTCCAAGGCCTTTTCGCTGTCCGAGCGTATAATTGAGAATTCCCTGATGTATTCCCAAGATATTGCCGTTTTTATCCACAAATTCACCGGGGCGTGAAGTGAATCCCGCACGCTTGATATACTCCGCATAATTATCCGTCGGGTCAATGAAGCAAATTTCCTGACTGTCCTTTTTTTCAGCGTTTTGAAGGCTGTTTTCACGCGCCAGCTCTCTGGTTTCATCTTTGCTCAAAAACTCGCCCAGCGGGAAAATCAGTCGGCTGAGGACATCCTGCCTGAGGCGGTACAGCATGTAGGACTGGTCTTTCTTTTCACTTACCGCGCGCTGAATATAGAATTTCCCGTCGTTTTCGTCATGGAAGATACGGCAGTAGTGACCGGTAGCGATATAATAAGCTCCGATTTCATCCGCATGATGAATCAGGCGCTTGAACTTGACATTCGGGTTGCACATCACGCACGGATTCGGCGTCCTGCCATGCAGGTATTCGTCGATAAAATTGCCGATTACGATTTCGCCGAAATCCTTAGAAACATCCTCATAGATAAAATCAATTCCAAGCTGCTCTGCGACCGCCGCGGCCTCGTCTCTTCCTTTGATATTGTTTCCGGCTACATCAAAATAATATCCGGTAACCGAAAAACCTTTCTCTTTTAATAATAAAGCAGCGGTAGCACTGTCGACTCCGCCGCTTAATCCCAATAATACTTTATTCCTGTTCAGCTCCATGTTCGTCCTCGTCATCGTCTGCGTTCGGATCGTATCCTTCCAAAGCTTCATACTTCTTGCCATTCTTCATCGCGTAATCATAAATCGCATTCTTAATCGCTTTGTCAGCCAGAACGGAACAGTGGACTTTTACTGCCGGAAGTCCGCCAAGTTCGTCGATAATTTCTTTATTTGTAAGTTTCAAGGCTTCTTCTACGGATTTTCCGATAATCATCGAAGTTGCCATGCTGGAGGAAGCGATTGCGGAACCGCATCCGAAAGTTTTGAACTTCGCATCGGTGATGATATCGTTTTCATCAACTTTAATTTCAATCTGCATCATGTCGCCGCAGACCGGGCTTCCGTAGATTCCTTTGCCGTCCGGATTTTCCATTTCGCCGACGTTTTTCGGATTGAGGAAATGTTCCATTACTGTATCGTTATATAATGCCATAATTTTACCAACCTTTCTCTGCATTAATCGGTGATAATGCTCTTAATTTTTCTACAATTATTTTCAACTTCTCAATTACATAGTCAATGTCTTCCTTCGTCGTGAAATCGCCTACCGTAAAACGTACGGTTCCGTGAATCATTTCGACCGGAACGCCGAGCGCAACCAGTACATGCGACGGTTCCAAGGACTTGGAAGAACATGCTGAACCTGTGGAAACACTGATTCCGAACTGGTTCAAAAGCAGAAGAATCGATTCGCCTTCAATGAACTTAAAGGTGATGTTTGCGTTACCCGGATGTCTGCCTTCCATCGTGCCGTTCAGCTGCGTATCCGGAATTTCCTTCAGGATTCTGTCAACCAGATAGTTTCTAAGTTCGCTGCAGTGCTGAACATGTTTGTCAAAGTTTATTCTTGCGAGTTCAGCAGCCTTGCCGAAGCCTACGATTCCGGTAAGGTTTTCCGTTCCGGCTCTCTTGCTGTTTTCCTGTGCGCCGCCGTGAATATAGTTGGAAATGCGAAGTCCTTTTCTCATGAAAAGAGCGCCCTCGCCTTTCGGTCCGTAAATCTTATGTGAGGACATGGACATCAAATCAATTCCCATGTCTTTTACATCAATCGGTACATTGCCAAGAGCCTGAACCGCGTCCGTGTGGAAGATAATCTTGTGCGCCTTCGCAATCTTTCCGATTTCTTTAATCGGCTGTACGGTTCCGATTTCGTTATTGACCATCATAACACTGATTAAAATGGTCTTGTCAGTAATCGCATTTTCGAGCTCTTCCAAGCTGATTCTGCCATTCTCGTCAATTCCCAGATAAGTAACCTCATATCCGTGTTTTTCAAGGAATTCGCAGGAATGTAAAATCGCATGGTGTTCAATCTTCGTCGTAATGATATGATTTCCCTTATCTTTGAGCTTGTCCGCAACACCCATGAGCGACCAGTTGTCCGCTTCAGTTCCGCCCGCTGTAAAATAAATTTCCTTCGGATCCGCATTAATCAGAGCTGCGAGCTGTTTTCTGGCATGGTCTACAGCCGCTTTTGCTTCCAGTCCTTTATCGTAAAGGCTGGACGGATTTCCAAATTTTTCGGTAAAATAAGGTATCATTTCTTTTAAAACTTCTTCCTTGACCGGTGTGGTCGCAGAATAGTCCAAATAAACATTTCTCATCTATTATCGCTCCTTTGGTACTTAAGCTATGTAATCTTGAATTTCAGTTATTGTGCCGCCTGAAATTTTCACTCCAACATTATACCAAAAAAACGCCTAATTTAAACACGATTTCACGAAAAAATCCTATACTTTGTGATGGTTTTTACATTCATTTCTGCTTGATCTAATAAAACTGTACCAGCTTAAAGCAATTATCCTCTTTTTCGCAAATTACGCTGTATCCTACGGACTTTTTTTGCTTTCCGGAGGCTCGATAAAGATCGTCCACCCCCTGCAAAATCCAGTCAACAGCAACAAACGCGCAAATCACATCCTCATCTTCATAGTTTATCTCTACTTTGCTGATTGTATAATCCAAAATCTTTTCAATGTCTGTTCCGAAAAAATTTTTAAAGCTTTCTTTGTCTTCTTCAAGAAGCTGTCCGCTCTCAAGTTCTTCCATCGAGCGGCAGGCCTCTTTATAAGTTGACTGCCCCGAAAAATAACCATCCATGACGTCAATTCGCCTGCTTATAAGTTCCTTCACAATGCTTTCGCTGCTGCCCGCCGCTGACAGCAGAAAAGACGCTGCCGCAAGCAGACAGAATATTACGCCCGCTTTTTTCCATATACCTTTCCAATCCACTTTTTTCCCTCTTTCGTTTCTTTCCACACATTACAGCTTTTCTTTTATCATAAAACAAAAGAGCCGAGAAATTTGTCAAAATCCCGACTCTGTCCTAAATTTTTTTAGTTAAATTTTTCTTCACTTTCTTCCAGCGTCTCTTCCAGCTCTTCCACTTCGGATTCGATTTTCGCAACTTCTTTCTTATCGTCGTCCACGATTTCGATTGTCTCAAGCTGAGCCTTCAAATTTGCCTTAAAAGCGTCGATATATGCTCTGTAAAGGACTTTCTGCTCTTCTTGTTCCTCTGCTGTCAGCCCTTCTGTTTTTTTCTTTTTCGCAAGTTCATTGATTCTGTCGATTTGTTCTTTTGTAACCATCTGAAACGCCCCCTTCCAATGCATTCATTATACACCATTTGAACGCGCTTCAAAAGCAAAATTTAGTAGAAAAGGGGAATTTTCTTCAGATAAGCAAATCTTTCAGCTTTATCAGCTTTCCGCTTCCTCCCATCGCAACAGCACCCTCGATAATATTTTCAAGTTCTCGTACATTCCCCGGATAATCACGCTTTTTCAGTTCCTTTATTGCATCGTTTGCTAATCCTTCAAACGCTTTATCATATTTTTCATTATATTTTTTCAGAAAATATGTAATATACTCCGGGATGTCCTCTCGATGTTCCCGAAGCGGTGGGATTTCAAGGTGAATTACATTCAGACGATAATATAAATCGCGTCTGAGTTTTCCGCTGTTTAACAGCATTTCCGTATCTTCATTCAGTGCAGTCATGATGCGGACATCCACTGCAATTTCAGAAGCTCCACCCAGGCGGCGGACGCTTCCTTCCTGAAGCGTCCGCAAAAGTTTGGACTGAAGCTCAAATGGCATGGAATTCAGTTCGTCCAGTAAAAGGGTTCCGCCGTCTGCAAGCTCGAAAAGACCGGGCTTTGTCTCTGCCTGTGTGAAGGCACCTTTCGCCGTTCCAAAGAAAATGCTTTCTGCCAGATTTCTGGGCACGGCACTACAGTTTTCTGCCAGATATGGCTTCTCCCGGCGTCGGCTTTGCGAATGAATTGCCTTGGCGAAAAGCTCTTTACCTGTTCCGGTTTCCCCCGTAATTAAAACAGGAAGATCTACCCCTGCCGCTTTTTCAGCAAGTTTAATCTGTCTGCGCATTGCTTCGCTGCTTCCGATAATTTTTTCAAATGTCATTTTTTCCATATTTAATATCATACTCGTTCAATTTCTTATATAAATTCTTTCTTGCAATCTGCATTTCATCTGCCGCTTTCGCAACATTGCCGCTGTACTTATTCATAATTTTAATAATATACTCTTTTTCAAACGCCTTTGTTTGCGTGCGCAAAGCTTCTTCTGTTTTATCTTCTGCAAGCATATCCCGGATTTCTTCCGGAAGTACATCCAAATCCAACATTCCGTCATGAGAAAGGACTACCATTCTCTCAACAACATTTCGTAGTTCTCGAACATTTCCCGGCCAGTTATATCGCTGAAGCATCTTTATTGTTTCATCATCGATTGTTTGTACACTTTTGTTCATCTCTCTCGAATAAGCCTCCAGGAAGTTTTGACAAAGTGCCGGAATATCCTCGGGGCGTTCTCTAAGCGGAGGAATTTCGATTGGAATAATATTAATTCTATAATATAAATCGGCACGAAAACGATTTTCAGCAACCTCTTGCTTCAAATTGCGATTTGTTGCTGTAATCAAGCGAAAGTCACTCTTTATTGTTTCGTAACCACCTACCCGCTCAAAAGATTTTTCTTGTAAAACACGTAAAAGTCTCGTTTGCATATTCAGACTAAGTTCCCCTATTTCATCGAAGAAAATCGTTCCTCCATTCGCGATTTCAAACCGGCCTTTTCGTTGTGTTCCTGCTCCCGTATAAGCACCTTTTTCACTCCCGAACAGTTCGCTTTCAATCAAATTCTCGTTTAGTGCGCCGCAGTTGACACAGATAAACGGTTTATCCGCACGATTACTGCAGCGATGTATCATGTTCGCCAGAACTTCTTTTCCTGTACCAGTTTCCCCTGTAATCAGCACGGCAGAATCCGTTTTGCCTACAATCTGTGCTCGCTGCCGTAATTCTTCTGCTGCCTGAGAAATACCGATAAATTTCCTTCCGTCTGCTAAAGTTGCAATTTGATCCTTTAAAACCTCATTTTCAATTTTAACTTTTGAAAGTTCTGCCGCTTTTCTAATGTTTGAAATCAAATCATCAACATCTGCAGGCTTTACAATATATGAGAATGCCCCTTCTTTTACTGCTTCTACAGCTCCGGAAATTGATCCTTCTGCTGTGAGCATAATAACTTCCGTTTCCGGTGTGCGTTTTTTTATTTGACGCAGTAATTCAATTCCGCTCATTTTCGGCATAATAATATCGGAAATTACAACCGATATTTGATTTTTCCCTAACGCATTCAGAGCTCTTTCTCCATTCTCACATGAAATAACTTCAAATCCATTCATTTTAAAAATTTTATCATATATTTCCAGTAATTCTTTATCATCGTCTACCAACATAATTTGGGTCATTTCTGTGCCTCCTCTCTGTTTGACGGAATTGAAAGCGTGAATTCTGTTTCTCCATTTCTTTCAGCGATACTTATTTCTCCGGAAAGAGTGTCCATAAGCCGTTTGGTAATCCATAATCCGATTCCGTTTCCATCCTTTTTGGTTGACATAAACGGCTCAAAGATCTTTTCCTTCGGTTCTATTTTAATTCCGGATCCGTTATCTTTAATATGTACGATAACATTGCCTTTTTCTTGACAGCAGCAAATTTCAATACGACCATCAAAATCCACCGCTTGGATTGCATTCAGGATGATGTTTTGCAATATGACTTTAATTGCCTCACGATTATTCGAATTCACATAACATTCTCCGTCAATTTTTTTCGATACGTGAATACCTTTTCGAATGATTTCTTTTTTTGACAGTAAAAGTATTTGATTGATCACCGTTCCAATATGAATCATCTCGCTTCCGCTGTGATCCCGGCCTGAAAAGTCAAGGAGTGTACGAATTACATTTTCTGCCTCATCTGCAGCTTTTTGAATTCTTTTAATTTCTTCCTTTCCACTTGTACATGTCATATCCAAAATATATGCCGCACCTTTGATAAGTGCTAAAATGTTCTTAAGTTCATGTACGATTGCTGCTGAAAGCTGTCCGACTCCCGCCATCTTTTCAATTTGCTGCAATTCTTTTTCCATCAGTTCTGTTTTGGTTATGCACTCACTGGAAACAACAATTTTGCAGACTTCACCATCTTTCATAATCGGATAATAAACATTTTTATAAACTTCACATCCCTCGACAATCTTTTCACTCATTGATTGTTTTCTCTCAGCTACCGCTTGAATTCCGCATCTCAGATTTACAGTCGGTATATTCAAAGAATCTTTTGAGCGCAGATTAACATTTCCGTCCAAATCTACAATCATAAGTCCCTCATCAATTGCTTCGAGAATTGAACTGATTTCTCTGTTTTTATCGATCAAGCTTTCCGTATATTTTTCAATGCTTTCGTTCATAACTTCAAAGGCTTGATTCAGCTGCATAATTTCGTAGTAGCCGTCTGTCATCTTTTCTTCCGGATTAATGCTCGAATAGTCGCCATTTGAAATCCGCTCAGCACGGTCAGTAAGGCCACGCATTGGTTTCGAAAATCTGCAATATAAAATTGCTGAAAAAATAATTGTCAATATCAAATCTATCCCGATAATTACCGCTAATCCTCTAGCGCTTGCTTCAGATAACGCATTGAATTCTGTCATTTCAATCTGCATAAACAGAACTGAATCAGTGTTTGATACCTGCGAATATACAAGCATAATCTGTTTTTCGTCTTCCATGAAAAACCGAATGCCTGAACCCCCTTTTATTACATAATCCTTGAGGACACTTTCCCTCTCAGGTGACATTTCTGTATCAAAGATATTTTTTGCAAAAATTTCCCCCTGCTCAGCCGTCACATTTTCATAATCTGTATAGTAATACACCTGCCCTTCGTTGCTCATCCAACATACTTTCCCACTTTCTCCGAGCGAAAATCCGTCAAAATACTTTTCTTTTATTTTGGAAACTGACATATCCAGACAGATTACGCCGAATAACTCTCCGTTTTCCTCGTATACAGGTTGTGAGCAGGTCATCGTCCAGCCTGTTCCTAAATAGTCATAATAAGGGGCTGTCCAAATAGCCTTGTGTTCCGGATTATTTTTATCACCTGCCTGTGTATAAAATATATCGCTTATCTGGCTGTGATCACTTGTAAAAAAATCATTTAAATTGCTGTAAGGACTGCAGCGAAGCAGATTTTCCTTCGTTACGATATAGCACCATGTTGTGTCTTCAGTTTCAGATACTTGTTCAAAATATTTGTCTAATTTTTCTGTCAGATTAATTTCGCGAATTAACTCTTCCGAAAGAGGCGATGTGTTTGGAACAATAATGTTACTCTGCTGCTTGCTATTTTTTTGGGGGTCTTTTTTTCTAGTAATCGTTCCATCATCTGTAAACACATACTCGTTACTCAGTTTTTGATTAACCTTTTGATTTAGAATATCTTCCGTATACATCCCGATGGTTTCCGTTCGATTACGAATATGTTCAAACGCCAGCGATATTAACTCACTTTTTTCATCGATTACCTCGAGAGAACTTTCCCGGGCATATCGAATTGCTTCTGTTTGTCCGTTTTTTTGTACATAAAAAGTAAAAAATACAACGGAAAGAATATTGAAGAGGAGAAAAATGGTGATAATGTTAACCGCCAATGACTTTCTTTTTTTCATACAATACTCTCCTTCCGCTGTAAAAGCTTTTTTTAATTTTAACACAGCCCGAGGTAAAACTCGGGCTCATGTTAAAATATTTAAGATCTTATTATGAGTAACCTGCGTACAAAAGGCTATCCTTTTAGTCTATTAATTCATTCGCTTCTTCTTTCGTAACAGTATCCGGATTCAAAACAATCGGAGCCCATTCCGTCGGGTGCTTTTTCTGCATAGCTTTTGCATAAGCCCAGAGCGCAACACCTGCCGCCGCATAGATTGCTAAAACAATCCATTCTGATTTACCCATTGCAGTACCGTTTGTCCATAAAATCCAGATACAGAATACGATACCGATAATGCCCATTAAAGTACCTGCTTTTACCTTATATGGTCTTTCCCATTCAGGGTGGGTTTTTCTAATTTTAAGGAAGGAAAGCGTTACCATAAGGTATACCGCTCCTGCCGCAACACCGTAGATTACATAGATGTAGTTTACCCATGCTTCCGGTGCAAAGATCGTGAAGTAAACAGAGAAGATACCTACGATCAGGTTTGCAAACTGAGGCTGACCGTGCTTGTTCAGCTTCGCGAATCTCGGTGTCATCTGGTGCTGCTTGGAAGCTCCATAGAGGATTCTGGAAGCAGACAGCCAGAATGAGGATAAGGTTGTAATACAGGTAAGTACGCCCATGATTACGATGATAATTCCAAGCCAGTGCAGTCCAAGGTAATCTGCAACCTTAGGGTCAACGATGCTTACTTCGTCAATCCAATCCAAGGATACGATACCGCCGATTGCAACTACTGCAAGTCCGTAAACCAGAACTGTGCAGCCGAGTGCTCCAACGAATGCTTTCCAGATGTCTTTCTTCGGGAAGTTTGCTTCTTCGGAAAGCTGCGGAATTAAGTCGAATCCTACAAATTTCATGATTAAGAGACCGATACCTGCTGTATAGCCCGATACGCCGTTCGGGAACCAGTCGATATTGGAAAAGCTCCATTTTCCGCTTGCAATGAAGATAATGTCAGCAACAACTGCTACAACCAGGGTGCTCCAGAAGAATGCATTCTGCAGTCTGGCGAGCAGTTTCAACTCAAAGTTCGTAAGGAAATACCATCCTACGAGAAGGACTGCAGCTATAATCTTTATCTGGGTAGTCGTAATCGGGAACAGGTATGCCAGCATGGATGCGATACCCATGGATACCGTAGGCATTGCCATGATGTAAAGCAGCATGATAATCCAGCAGGATGCAAATCCTGTGTTAAATCCGAACGCGTTTGTAATCCAGATGTTCTGTCCGCCTGCATATGGCATCATCGAAGTCATTTCTGTGTACATAAATGCCAAAGGCAGAATGAGAATCGCACATGTGAGAAGTGATAATGCTGCCCCGCCGCCGCCGATTTCAAACCAATATTTAATTTCAACCATCCATGCAGCAATCATGCCGCCTGCTGCCATCGCTATCATACCCGGCAGCTTAATTTCTTTTCTTAATCTTTGATTATCCATTTTTGTTCTCCTGAAAAAAAGTCAGTAAACTGTAAACCTATTAAAATATTTTAAAATTCTTTATAAATTCTTTTCGATAAGTGCAATCGTTTCGTCAGTGGAAAGCACATCGCAGTAAATAACGCTCATGATTTTTAATTCTGCATCATGAAGCTCCATGCTTCCTGCTGCACAGGCGTCTTCTACACAGATTACCTTATAGCCTGCGTCTGCAAGACCTCTTACTGTGGAAGCAACACACTGGTCGGTTACGATACCGGTTACAACGACCGTTTCAATTCCCATGAACTGAAGAAGCTGTAAATAGTTCGTTCCTGTTGTTACGCTGTCCGTTGTTTTGTTTACAACAATTTCGTTTTCCTGCGGCGCGAGTTCATCAACCATCTGCGCTGCATAGCTGTTAACCGGAAGCAGCATTCCATTCCAGCCCTCGGATTTCTGAACCGGGGATCTGTCTTCGCCGTCTTCGCGCAGGCATGCGATTCTGCCATATGTAACGGTTAAGCCGTTTTTTCTGAAGAAATCAAGAAGCTTCTTGTTGTTCGGAATTACAATGTCATCCAATCTGTCATGGAATGGAATCCATCTGTCCCATTCGCCTGCTTCTTTAAACTGAAGCGCTTCACCGAAATCTCTTAATACAAATTCGTTTTGAAGGTCAACTAAGAGCAGTGCGGTTTTTTTCGGGTCAATTTTGGGTTCATCAACTTCTCCAATTGTTTCGTAATAGAAATTCAAATACTTGTCTTTGACTTTCATTTTTCTTCCTCCTGTAAAATAAAATTGTATAATACCTGATACCGTAATATTTGCGATTTTTATGCCAAAATACGACAATAAGAAAATTCACAAAAAATAAAAATAAGAAGTATTGAAATTCCAATACTTCTCAAAAAAGTTTCCTTTTCTTTTCGTTTTCCTTTACTAAACTTTTTCCTTTTTTATCTGCATAGTCTTTTACTTTTTTGTAATTGAAAATGCGGATATTTTACTTTTTGGTAACAAATCAGCCCGCCTTGCGCTCCAGTCTCAGTTTATCACTGATGATGGCAATGAACTCTGAGTTGGTAGGTTTGCCTTTATCGTTCTGAATGGTATAGCCAAACAAATTGTTTAATGTCTCCAGCTTTCCGCGGTTCCATGCCAGTTCGATTGCATGGCGGATTGCCCTCTCTACCCGGCTTGGCGTCGTATTGTTCATCGAAGCGACTGTCGGATACAGCTCTTTCGTAACCGCGCTTATCAGATCCATGTTTCCAACCACCAATGTAATTGCGTCGCGTAAGTACTGATATCCCTTTATGTGCGCCGGAACCCCAATTTCATGAATTAAATTCGTAATATCAATTTCAAGGTCATTATTCATCAAAGAATCCTTCAGTGTCAGCGCTTTTCTGAGGTGACCGCTGTCTGTGTCATTGATGAAAACTTCAGTGGTATTTTCATCGAGCTGGTTGATTCGCTTCATTAAAAGGCTCATGTTAATCGGCTTGACTAAATAATATTGTGCTCCCATTGAGATGGCTTTCTGAATGATGGAGTCCTGACCGACTGCGGAAGTCATGATGACACGAGGATATTTTTTCAGCTCCAGATTATTCAGTGACTCGAGCACACCAAATCCGTCAAGATGCGGCATAATCAAATCCAGAATCAAAATATCCGGACAATTTCCTTTCGCCAGTTCGTCCACAGCCTCCATTCCGTCATTCGCAACAAAAGCAATTTCCATATTGCTCTCTTTTGTTAAGTTTTCCACAACGACATCACAAAAATCTCTGTTGTCGTCAACCAAGCCAATTCTAATCTTTTTCATTTTATCCTCCTTTTTACACACAGTTTTACCAAATACGGCAAAACTCACCACGACTTTATTGTAGTATTGTGTCAACATATTGTGTGTTTAAAATCCGAGCAAAATGTTCAGAAACAAGATATTGCGTTTTCTTAACTAAATCTTTTCGTCTTCACCGACCATCCACTCTGCGAATATTCCGTATCCTTTCGTCGGGTTGTTCACGAATACATGCGTCACTGCTCCGACCAGTCTGTTATTCTGTATAATCGGACTGCCGCTCATACCCTGAACGATACCTCCGCAGTATTTCAGCAGCCTGTCATCGACGACCTCGATTTCCATGCTCTTGCTGTCCGGCTCATCCTGCTTGTTGACCTTAGTAATCTTTATGTCGAATTTTTCGACTTTATTCCCGTTAATTGTCGTTAAAATGTAGGCATCCCCGACCTCAATCTGATCCTGATAGCCCATAACCATCGGTCTGTTTTCAGCAAGCGTCGAAGAACCTGTTGCCTTTGAATAGACACCGAAAGAAGAATTTTTCTTTACCTCGCCGATTGGGGCTTCATCTCCGTAAAAGATTCCACGGATTTCACCTGGCTTTCCGGCTTCGCCTTCCTTTATGGACTTCACTTCTGTTCTTAAAAGGTCACCATTTCCCGCTTCCAAAAGTGTCCCGGTCTGACTCTCATAAATTCCGTGTCCTAAAGCTGCGATAACATTTGTTTTCGGGTCGAAAAAGGTCAGTGTGCCGATGCCCGCTATCTTTTCCTTGACCCACAGCCCTATCTTGTATTCTCCGCTGCTCCTGTCTTTCACAGGAATAATGTCAAAGGAATGTTCCTGCTCCTTTCGCCGGACTGTCACATGAAGCGACTTTTTTTCCGCGTCTTTTTTTACGCGGTTTACAATTTCCGACACATCCTTTGCATAGGAAACCTCCTGCCCGTTGACCGATGTGATAATATCTCCGATTTCCAGACCCGCTGTATAGCCCGGGCTGACAATGGAGTCCTCTGTCTCAATTTCCTCCAGCCCTACCACTAAAACACCCTTTACATTCATTTTAATGCCGACCGACTGTCCGCCCGGCACGAGAACCCTTTCACTGACGACTTCCACTGCTTCCCTGGCTTCTCCGAAGCGGTTTATGCAGAATCCGGCTGCACCAATTACGCAAAGCGTAAGAACAAACAGGGCTAAAGCCTTTTTCCAACTTTTTTTCATTCCGTCCCTAACCAATCCTAACTTTCAAAATCCTGCAGAAGCATCGCAAGTTCCTCCTGACTGCCTACTTTATAGCCTTCCTCAAAGAGTTTTTGATCTTCAAAGCCCAGCACGTCATAGATGATATTCGTCGTTTCCAGTTCGACCTCGTTTCCCGATTGGTCGACGAAAAAGACCTTAATTGCGTCTCCTGCTTTCTTTACTAAATAATATGACTGCCCTTCTGTCATCATGTTAGGTTTTTCGACGGTCGGAAAGTTGTCTTCTTCATTATCTTCATCATCGTCATCGTCGTCTTCCCATTCGCTGTCTGCGGTATCGCTGCTGTTATTGTCATCCGTGCTCTCATCTCCATCTCTGTCTTCATCGCCATTATCCGCAATCCCTGCGCTTACTCTTTCGTCGGGATTTTGGGAAAGATTGTCCTCCGGCGGCGCAGGCCATGCAATCGCAATAATCAGCAGACATAAAGTTATAATAATCGCCGTATAAATAAAAGTTTTGTAATTCTTCCTTTTTTGTGTAAACATAAAATCACCTCTTGACTATTGTTTACTCAATTGGTAAGAATTATACTTTATACGACAATATACTTTTTAATGCTTTCAAAAGTTTTATTTCCGATTCCCGAGATATTTTTTATATCTTCAATTGTATTAAAGCGCCCCTGCGTATTGCGGTATTCGATAATCCGATCTGCTTTTGACGGTCCGATTCCCGGTATGCTCTGCAGCTCAGCGGAATCTGCGGTATTGATATTTACCTTTTCTCCGTCTGTGTTGTCAGTGCCCTGTGCGGAACCTGCGCCGCTTCCCGTCGTCTGCCCATCGCCCGTGCCCGCAGTGTTCTTTCCGCTTCTGGTTTCTTCATAACTTGCAATTAAAATCTTCTGTCCGTCATATACCGTCTCTGCCCGATTTATCACATCGATATCGGCCTCTTCGGTAAGTCCTCCTGCGCGGTTGATTACTTCGAAGAGCCGCGTTCCTTCGGTGACTTCATATACGCCCGGAGCCGCAACTTCACCTCCGATATCCACAAAAATCTTTCCAGCGGCAGCGCTGACCTCTTTTGCAGCCGTGCCATCACCATCTACGTCTTCTTCCTGCATCTGCACTTCAAAAGCGTCCGACTTATCGTCCGTTAAAGTTACATCTTCGCCTTTGCCTGAAAACCAAAAAAAGAAAACAGCGACTATCACCAGAACAGGTAAAGCAACTGTTTTTATCTTCTCTTTATTTTGAAGCACCCAAAGCTTCAAGTTCTCTAATTTTTCAAACTTCCCAAAAATGCCCATGAATAAACCTCCTTTGTTTACATTATATTACATCAAACTAAGGAGGTTGTCAATGCTAAATTTGTAAATTGTTTACAAAGTATAATTCTTTTCGCTCAACTTCGATTTCATAGCGTGGCACGTCCAGCTTAGCAAACTCACAAAAGCTTGCAATTACAAGCTCCGGACTGCAGTTCGACTTGCTGCCACAGTCCAGCAGTGCTTCAATCAAAGCAAATTCACCGAGTTTAGAAATTTCGCAGCCACGAATCATATGGCGGATGTTCACAGGTTCCAGCTTTTTCGTTTTCTTCTGTCTCTTCAACGCAGTAATCGTATCCTGCTTCAGATAATCTTTCATCTGCGCTTTTAAAGTCTGCTCGTCTCTTTCCGTCGGAATCCAGATTTTATATAAAGCTGCATCTGCATCCGCCGCTAAGGATTTGCACGACTCGTCGAGCACGCTGCAGGATACCAGCTCGATTCCCTGCGGCATCTCCGGCTTCATTCTTCTGAGGATTTCTGCAGTCTCGCATGGCTCGCTGAGCTCAAACTCAATCAGCTCGCAGCGACTCGCATAGCCCAGCGACAGCGGCTGCGCAAAACCCATCTTCGGATGCGGATTAAAACCCTGCGAATAGCGCAGGCCAAGCTGCGTTTTCTTAAAAGCACGCTTAAAGGTCCGCAAAAGATCCAGATGCGAGGTATATTTCACATATCCGTTTTTCGTAAATTTGATTACATATTTATTTGTCATGTGCTGCCCCGCCTTTCTTCAAAGAGCCTGCCATCGGACAGGCAACGCTCTGATTCATGCCGCATCCGACGCATCCGAGTCTGCAATCGTTTGTCGTCTGTTCCATATACGCTTTTTCCGCTTCGTTTATCAGGAATTTTTTTGAGATAGCGCTGTCGATGATGTCCCAAGGCAGAATTTCATCGAAATTTCTTGCTCTGGTTGTGT
This sequence comes from uncultured Clostridia bacterium, assembly GCA_934233735.1. Classification (GTDB taxonomy): domain Bacteria; phylum Bacillota; class Clostridia; order Peptostreptococcales; family Anaerovoracaceae; genus CAG-238. Next base: position 205,254 of record CAKQGQ010000002.1, read on the forward strand.
AGAAATCCTTGTCAATTCCGCTTTTTTCAAAAGCCGTCTCCCATGCCTCAGGTTTAAAGTGCTCCGTCCATCCGTCTAACTTGCAGCCCGCGCGGAATGCTTCGTATAAAAGCCGACCTGTCCGTCTGTCCCCTCTGGCAAAGACAGCCTCATAAGCGCTGGTCGTGTTATCGTGGTAGTTAAAGGTTACGCCTTTGATTTTCAGCCTGTCCGCAAGGTAATTATGCTTCGCAGCAAATTCTTCTGCGGTATTCTGCGCAGCCCACTGGAAAGGCGTATGCGCCTTCGGAACGAAGTTCGACACGCTGACTGTCAGATTAAATCTCCCGCCTTTCGGGCCGTTTACTTCATAGTTCAGCTCTTTTATCTTTTTCGCAATTTCAACGATTCCGTCTAAGTCTTCATAGGTCTCAGTCGGAAGCCCAATCATAAAGTAAAGCTTGATATGCTTCCATCCGAGCTCAAGCGCCTGCCGAACGGATTCATAAATGTCATTTTCCGTCACGCCTTTATTAATCACATCGCGAAGTCTCTGGGTGCCTGCTTCCGGCGCATAGGTCAGCCCTGACTTTTTATATTCCTGTATACGATTCAGAACATCAAAAGCGAATCGGTCAATACGCAGTGACGGCAGCGAAAGGGAAACATTTTCGCCTTTCGTGTAGTCAATCAGCTCCATTGCCATCGTTTCAAACTGTGAATAATCGCTGGTCGAAAGTGACAGAAGCGACAGCTCATCATGTCCGGTATTGGCAAGCTGTTCCTTCGCCAGCCTTAAAACCGTATCCTTTTTTCTTTCCCTTACCGGTCTGTAAATCATGCCTGCCTGACAAAACCTGCAGCCTCTGGTGCAGCCTCGGAAGGTCTCAACCACAGCACGGTCATGTACCGCCTCCACCATTGGAATAATCGGCTTCGTTGGGAAATCCACCTCTTCGATTGACGGCAAAATCGCACGCTTAACCGGAAGCGGCGCTTTTTCATATAGTTTACATAATTCTTTTATCGTTCCATCTTCGTTATATTCGACATCATAAAGCGACGGCACATAAACGCCTTCCATTTGGGAAGCTTCACGTAAGAATTCTGCTTTATTCATGCCTGCTTTTTTACATTCGATATATTTTTCGACCAGCTGAGGCAGCGCTTTTTCACCATCGCCCATCATAAAGAGGTCGATGAAGTCTGCAAGTGGCTCCGGATTGAAGGCGCAAGGCCCGCCCGCCATCACGATCGGAAATTCGTCTCCTCGCTCTTTCGCCATAACCGGAATCTGCGCTAAATCCAGCATATTCAATACTGTCGTAAAAGACATTTCATATTGCAGCGTAAAGCCTAAAATGTCCATTTCTTTGATCGGAGTTTTCGTCTCTAAAGTCACCAGCGGCACATTTTCCTCACGCATAAGCTGCTCCATATCCACCGCCGGCGCAAAAACACGCTGACAATAGATGTTTTCATGCTTGTTAAGTACATGATATAAAATCTGAAGCCCCAGATAGGACATCCCGATTTCGTAAATGTCAGGAAAAGCAAAGGCAAAGTTAGCGTCAACCTGTGACGGGTCTTTCACCGCTGCATGAACCTCTCCGCCGATGTATCTTCCCGGCTTTTCCACCCGTTTCAATAACTGATCCAGTTTATACTGTAATTCCATTCTTTCGTTTCCTTTAATCTGATTTTTATCCTTTTGTATTTTACCATAGAATCGCCTTCTTTGGTATCAGGTTTGTAAATTTTCCTCTAAATCATAGTAAAACTTTTTGCCGCTGTCACTGCGGTAAGTGCCGATAATATCGCCTTTCTTCACCTTTTCTCCCTGCACGGCTTTTACTTCGGCAAGATTCCCGTAGGTGGAAATGCGTTTATCATGCTGTATCTTCACAAAAGTTCCTAATTCCTTGCTGATTCCGGATGAAAGAACCTTTCCCGCATTCGTTGCATACACGCAGCGGACCTTCATGCTTGCGTCCTCATCAATCGGTTGTCCGAACTCGCCGAGCCGATTTGCCTCGACCACAGAGCTCGCAATTACCGCGGGTGCCTTTTTAACCTTTTTGAGAAGCATAGAGCCTGTTTCCATGACTTCCTCGGCAGTGTAATTCTTCTCAAACTGTTCTTTTACCGCTGATTTCACGCGGTTCATCCCATCTGAATGCAAAAAAGCTCCTGCCTTCACAACGGTAAAAATCATACAGCAGATTACCGCCTGCGTGAAAATTTTTTCTTTAAAATCCATTTCGATTCCTCCTAAGCCTCTTACTGGAGTTTATGAAGAAATCGCCAAAAAAAACACCGAAAACGGTGTTTTTCTCGTATTTTAAAATTCGTCCCAAAATTCAAGGTCATAATCTTCAATCCGGATGATGTCGCCTTCCTCAAGGCCCATTTCCTTCAGCTTTTCAATGGCGCCCTTCTTCTCGATATATTTGTAAAGGTATCTGAGAGAGCCCATATCGTTGAAATTCGTGGACTTAAATATCTTGGAAAGCTGTTTGCCGCTAAGCTCATAAACATCCTCTGCTTCGTTGTAATTGCACTCAATGTCGCGATAAGTCGGATCATTATCTTCCGACTCGAAGTCAAAGTATTCAGTCGTATCTTCTTCCGCAAGCTCCGGATTTTCTTCAATGCGCTTTAATTCCTGAAGCGCGGCATTCAGAATCTCATGAACACCCAGATTCAGTGGTGCGGACATCGGGAACACTTTATATCCCAAGTCCTCAACATATTTCTTGAACTCAAGGTACTGAGGGTCGTCCTCGTCAATCATATCGATTTTATTTGCTGCAACAAGCTGCGGTTTTTTGAGAATTCTTGGACTGTACGCCTCAAGCTCCTTATTGATTTTATCAAAGTCCTCAATCGGATTTCGTCCTTCGCTTCCGGAAACATCGACTACATGAATCAGCACCTTGGTTCTTTCAATGTGTTTAAGGAATTTAAATCCCATTCCAAGGCCTTCGCTTGCACCTTCGATGATTCCTGCGATGTCCGCCATCACAAAGCTGTTATCATAAATCTGAACCACGCCCAGATTCGGATCAATCGTTGTAAAGTGATAGTTTGCAATCTTCGGCTGCGCGCTTGTCGCTACAGCAAGCAGCGAGGACTTTCCGACATTCGGGAAACCTACAAGTCCAACATCTGCAATCAGCTTCAGCTCTAAAATGACATTTCGCTCCTTCGCTGCACCGCCTGCTTCTGCAAAGTTTGGCGCCTGTCTTACTGAATTTTTGAAATTCGTATTGCCTCTGCCGCCTCTGCCGCCTTTTGCTGCCACAAAAGATTCGCCGTCCTCGGTTAAATCCTTCATTACAAGGCCGCTTTCCTCGTCGATGATAACGGTTCCAAGCGGAACTTTGATGATAAGATTTTCGCCTGCCTTGCCGAAACGCTTCTTTTTCATGCCGTTTTGTCCGGCTTCCGCTTCATATTTTTTCTTGTATTTAAAATCCATCAGGGTTCTGAGGTTTCTGTCAGCCTGGAAAATGACATCACCGCCTCTGCCGCCGTCGCCGCCGTCAGGACCGCCCTCCGGAACGAAAGGCTCTCTTCTGAAGGTTACAGCTCCGTCGCCGCCTTTCCCTGATTTTATATATATTTTGGCTCTGTCTACGAACATAATGGAAACCTCCTTTGCAAAAAAAGACCCTGTGCAAACTATGTACAGGGTCTAAAAATCTAATTAAGCTTCTTTCGGATAAACGCTGACCTGTTTTCTGGTCTTGTCTTTTCTTTCAAACTTAACTGCTCCGTCGATCTTTGCGAACAAAGTATCATCTCCGCCAATGCCAACATTATTGCCAGGGTGGAACTTCGTTCCTCTCTGTCTTACAAGAATGCTGCCTGCGCTTACGAACTGACCGTCGCCAGCCTTCAGTCCAAGTCGTTTGGACTCGGAATCACGACCGTTCTTAGAGCTACCTACACCTTTTTTACTTGCCATAAAAAGTACCTCCTAACCGTATAAGATAAATTACTTTAATGCTGCTTCAATCGCTTCGATGATTACAGCTTTAGTAGCTTTTTCGTCGATAGCGATGTTGTTTTCTTTAGCAAAAGCAATTAATTCGTCTTTCTTCATGGAAGCGGAAACCTTCTTAGCAGGTTTTGCTTCAGCTTTTTCTTCAACTACAGCTTCACAAGCTGCTTCAGCCTTCGGAGCTTCCTTCTTAGGAGCTTCGCCTGTTAAGCTTTCGATCTTAACCATTGTGTATGGCTGTCTATGACCCTGTTTCTTTCTGTAGTCTTTCTTAGCCTTGTACTTGAAGATAATAACCTTCTGACCTTTTCCGTTTTCTACTACTGTAGCTGTTACAGCAGCGTCAAGGTAAGGAGTTCCTACTTTTACATCCTTGCCTTCTCCTAATACGAGTACCTTATCAAAAGTTACGACATCACCAGCTTCTGCATTTAACTTTTCAACAGTGATAACATCGCCTTCCTGTACTCTGTACTGTTTTCCACCAGTTTCAATTACTGCGTACATTAATTTTTCTCCTCCTCTATCCAGTCTCGCCATTGCGGGTGTCCAAACTCATTTCGGAACTTACTTACCCGGTCTGCGCGGCTCAACTCAGTTATGATATCATCGAAACAGCTAAAAGTCAAGCTTTTTCGGAAAAATTCCGTAAAAAAGTTTATTGAAGACACTGTAATTAATTACTTTTATTTATCATTATGTATTGTTTGACCTTTTATGTAATTTATTGTATAATATGTATGTTGCCTACTTAATATTCAGGCATAGAAAGGAGGTGTAATTATGCGTGCTTTACTTATCTCCTTCCTGATTTCTGTCGCTGCAGGGCTAACTTGCCATTATCTCTGCAAATGGTTGGATGGAAAAAGACATAAGGGCAACCGACCTAGAGATTAACCTATCTCTGAAATCAAGGTATAGGAAAAACCCACGATCTAGTACATCGTGGGTTTTTCGTTTGCTGTGCAAACTTACTTATCTCTTCTCTTATATTTCAGTATAAGCTTTTCGCCTCTATTTGTCAATAGATTTTATCTTGAAATCTATTATTCCTCTATAATCACGCCGTCCTCATCGACAAACATATCCATGATTTCGGAAATGTCCGCTTCAGGGATTTCCGGTTCCTGCGGCTCGCTTCCGTCATTGCGAATCTGGTCGAGCAGCATGCCTTCCAGTTTATCCATGATTTCCGGATGTTCTTTCAGATAGTTCTTCACATTTTCTCTGCCCTGTCCGATTCGATTTCCTTCAAAGCTGTACCACGAACCTGCTTTTTCAATCATCTTCGCGTCAACCGCACAGTCGAGAATATCTCCGGCCTTGGAGATTCCTTCTCCGTACATAATATCAAATTCAGCCTGCTTGAACGGAGGGGCAACCTTGTTCTTTACAACCTTTACGCGGGTTCTGTTTCCGACTACGCCGTCGCCGACCTTAATGCTTTCGATTCTTCTGACATCCAGTCTCATGGAAGAATAGAACTTTAACGCTCTTCCGCCTGTTGTAACCTCGGGATTGCCGAACATAATGCCGACCTTTTCACGAAGCTGGTTGATAAAGATAACGCAGGTATTCGACTTATTCACGGTACCTGTAATCTTTCTCAGTGCCTGCGACATTAGTCTTGCCTGTAAACCTACATGGGAGTCACCCATTTCTCCCTGAATTTCCGCTTTCGGTACGAGTGCTGCAACCGAGTCAATGACAACGACATCAAGTGCCCCGCTTCGAACAAGCATATCACAGATTTCGAGTGCCTGCTCGCCCGTATCCGGTTGTGAAACTAAAAGTTCACCGACATCTACGCCTAAATTTTTCGCATAGACAGGGTCTAACGCGTGTTCTGCGTCGATAAATGCAGCCTTGCCTCCTGCTTTCTGCGTTTCCGCAATAATATGTAAAGTCAGGGTTGTTTTACCTGATGATTCCGGTCCGAATATCTCGACGATTCTGCCCTTCGGCACACCGCCGATTCCGGTTGCAATGTCTAGGCTGATAGAGCCAGTTGAAATGGCCGCAATGTTCATCTGTGCGGTATCATCGCCCAGCTTCATGATCGCTCCCTTGCCGAACTGCTTCTGTATCTGCGCCATAGCGGCTTCCAATGCTTTATCCTTTTCGCTTGTTGTATTATTTACGCTCATTTTCTGTCCCTCCGAATTAGAACATTTGTTCTCTTTGTTCTTATCTTACACTGTTTTGTTCTTCAGGTCAAGTCTTTTTTTATGGTATTTTGTTACAATTATATATTTAACTTCAATTTTTGTCAAGCAAAACCTTTCGACAGAAAACGACAAAGGACTTTGCTTAAGCTCCCACTACGCAGTTTCAAACAAGCTGTCGATACTGCACCCGATTGCCGCCTCAATTTCATCTAACAATTTCTGCATTTTCGCTTTGTTTTCTATAATCGTATCGAAATCCAAAATGCCGTGCTGACGCGCTTTTTCAATGATATAGTCAAAGCGCTCGTCAATTCCGACATAAGTGTCTTCTTTCACAAGGCGATCCCCGAGGCAGATAATATCCGTTTCGGTGATTTTGCTGAGCGGATTATAATCGCAGGGATTCATATGCACCCTCACGATGTCCGCTTCCGCCTGATAGCCCATTTCGGCAAGCTTATCCGCCATCACATCCCAATGTCTGTCCATCGTCCGCGCCACATCATGCGCAAGGCCTGCGCCCAGTATCAAATCTAAATCCAAATGAAAACCGCAGTCATTCAGTGCTTTTGCGATTCTAAGACCGCAGTCCGCAACCGCACGGCAGTGCCGGATGACATTTTCAGGTGTGTGAAATTCCTCATAAAGCCTGCCGACTTCTTCCGGTGTAATTCTCTTTTCTTTGCTCATTTTCGTCTGCACGCTCCTTTCTCCTAACCTGTCTGCCCTATTTTATGCGCTTATAGATTTCATTCAGCATGACAAGCAGCATATAGTTTCGGTTGTATTTTCGAGAAACATTTCTGTGCTTCGTTTTGATGACTTCCGTCTTTCCCTGATAGGTCAGTCCGATGTAAGCAAGCCCTGCCGGGCGCTTTTCATCAATATCCTCAGGACCTGCTATGCCTGTAATGGAAATGCAGATATCCGAGCCTGTACGTGCGGCAAGACCTTCCGCCATTTCGCGTGCCACCTCCGGGCTTTCGGCAGTATATTTTTCCAAAGTCTCCGCTTTCACGCCCAGTTCATCCATTTTCGCCTTCCAGGAATAGGTCACAAGACCACGGTCAAACACCTTGGAAATTCCCGGGATGTCCGTCAGGGATTTTGCAAGGAGCCCTCCCGTACAGGACTCACAGCAGGAAATTGTAATATTCTTTTCGATGAGTCTTTTGCCAACCACATCGATTAAATCCTCGTTGTCTGTACTATAAATATAGTCTCCGATAATTGCTTCTACTTTTTCAAGCATCTCCTCGACGCTTGCCTTGGCTTCCTCTAAAGTTTTGCGCTTGGAAGTGATGCGCAGCGAGCATTCGCCCTCTTTCGCATAAGTCGCAATCGTCGGGTCGGTCTGTCCGTCAATCAGCGGCAGAAGCTTCGTCTCCATCGTCGACTCGCCCAGTGCAAAGGTACGGACGATTTTATAGTAAATCACGCTGTCCTGCTCTGCGACCAGTCTCGGTTTCAGCTGTTCCTCCCACATTACCGTCATCTCGCGCGGAGGTCCGGGAAGCGCTGCAATCATTTTGCCGTTCTTTTTCAGCAGAAAACCCGGAGCTGTGCCACCGAGATTATCGAGAATTTCGGCGTGTTCCGGGAAATAAGACTGTTTTTCGTTGTTATCCGTCCAGTTATAGCCTGCGCGAGTAAAAGTCGTTTTCAGCCAGCACAAAACATCCTTGCGGCAGACGATTTCCTCGTCAAAATACTCCGCAATGATTTCCTTCGTCAAATCGTCCTGTGTCGGTCCGAGCCCTCCCGTCGTGATAATGAAGTCGCAGTCTCTGTATGCAAGTCCTATCAATTCTTTCAGTCTTTGCGGGTTGTCGCCCACCGTATAATGATACATCACATCATAGCCGATATCCTGCAGCTGCTGTGAAAGAAAGGCCGCATTGGTATTTACGACCTGCCCGAACAAAATTTCCGTTCCTACGGTTAATATTGCTGTTTTCATTACTGTTTAAACACCTCTTTATTTTTGATGACATATTCCGCCCCCGAATAGACCGTCATAACGAGGCTCGCCCAAAGGAAAGCGTATGTCAGATAATAATATGCTGTCTCCACGGATGCAGGAAGGTCAAGCGAATTTTGAAATACCGGAAGCAGCAGAAGCATCGGCACTGCAATCATCTGCAGAACCGTTTTAATCTTTCCGCTCATAGCCGCCGCAATGACGATTCCCTCCGAAGCCGCCACCGTCCGCATTCCTGCAACGGTAAATTCTCTGGCTAAAATGATAATCAGCATCCAGCCCGGTACATAGTCCGGGATTAAAAGGCAAAAAGCGGAATAAACCAGGACTTTGTCCGCAAGCGGGTCCATTATCTTACCAAAGTTTGTAACTAAATTATATTTTCTGGCAATTTTGCCGTCCAGCATATCCGTAAAGGACGCTGCGATAAAAATCACGAAAGCGATCATATGCCATCCGAGCATATAGGCTGCGATGAAAAACGGCACTGCGATAACTCTGCCGACCGTCAGTTTATTAGGCAAAT
>CAKQGQ010000003.1 GCA_934233735.1 uncultured Clostridia bacterium
ACGTGACCGATTGTACCGATGTTAATATGCGGTTTCGTTCTTTCGAATTTCTGTTTTGCCATTTTTAAATTTCCTCCTGATTATATAACGTTATTTTTTGGAAGTGCAGACTTGGGCGTCCCCAAATCCACTGTTGGGTTTTGCTCAAACCTAATCTTAATTTTACCATATTGGGACTGGTTTGCAAGTGGTTTTTGCAATATTTCCGTGTTTTTTCACACACAAAAAATCCCGCGCAGCTCGATAACCGTCGCCGTACGGGATCCTAATGGAGCTGTTGAGCAGGCTCGAACTGCCGAACCTCTTCCTTACCAAGGAAGTGCTCTACCTACTGAGCTACAACAGCATATTTTTTCGCTCCATCATTATAGCATAGTCTGACTGCGCTTGTAAAGTATTTTTATAAAAACACCTTCTACCGCTCGCTGCTGCCTATTTAGGCAGAACAATCTGTTTGTTTTCTTTCGATTCACGGTAAAGTGTAAATTTGTGGCCGATTGCCTGCACGAATTCTGCGTTGAGCTTTTCCGCAATCTCGTTTGCGACATCCTTCGCTTTCAGGTCACAGCCTTCCTGCAGCTTAACCTTTACCAGTTCCCGCGCCTCGAGGCAGGTATCAATCTGCTTGATTACATTGTCGGTTAAGCCCATTTTTCCGAGATAGACCACCGGGTCAATGCTGTGCGCCATCGAGCGCAAAAAACTTCTCTGTTTGCTGTTTATCATTTTCCCCTCCAAAAATTATCTTTCCTACTTTTCCATATAGGCAAGGACTTTTTTCTTTATTCGCTGGATTGCATTGTCAATCGACTTCGGTGATTTCTTTAAAATCTTTGAAATCTCCGTATACGATCGGCCTTTCAGCTTCTCGTTCCAGACCTTCCATTCAAATGTGCTGAAAATCCCGCTGTCCTGCGCCTTCAGGCAGTCAATAACCTCCCTCATCAGCATAAGTGCCTCAGGGTTATTTTCCTCGCTGTCCCGCAGAATATTTTCCATCGTCGTCTCCCGATCGTCCTCTATCACGGTTTTGTTAAGTGACAGGGATTCGTTTAACGGCTGGTGTTTTCTGCGATTTGCTTTTTTTATCGCGGTGATTATCTGACTGTTAATGCATAAGTCGGCATAGGTACGGAATGCTGCGTCTCTGTCCGGGTTATAGCTACGGACAGCTTTAAAAAGACCTATCATTCCCTCCTGGATGACATCCTCGTTATCCGCTCCGACAATGAAGTAAATCTTTGCTTTACCCTTTGCCAGGCTCTTGTATTTTTCAATCAGAATTTCCTCAGCGGTTTCGCTTCCTTCCTGCGCCATCTTTACAAGCTGCTCGTCGGTGAGGATATGCACTGCACTATTGTCCATCTCTTTGTTTCCTAACCTCATACATAATTACCGCGGCGGCATTCGACGCGTTCAGTGATGTTATCTTTCCAACCATAGGCATGGAAACCACAAAATCGCATTTTTCACGGACGAGTTTGCTGATGCCGAAGCCTTCGCTTCCGATTACAACAGCAATCGCACCTTTCAGGTCAGCCTTATAATATTCCTGTCCGCCCATGTCACATGCGGCTACCCAGATTCCGCGTTCTTTGAGTTCATCAATCGTCTGCGCGATATTCGTCACCTTTACGCAAGGCATGTATTCAATCGCCCCTGCCGAAGCCTTTGCAACGGTTTCCGTAAGCCCGCAGGCTCTGCGCTTCGGAATGATAACCCCGTGTGCGCCTACGCACTCGGCGGTTCGCATAACAGCCCCCAGATTATGCGGATCCTCCAGGTTGTCAAGTATGATAATGAACGGCTCTTCGCCGCCGGCTTTTGCGCGTGCAAAAATGTCTTCCATTTCCGCATATTCATACGGGCTGGTATAAGCCGCAACGCCCTGATGTGCCTGACCCGGCGCAATTCGGTCCATTGCTGCCTTCTCGACTTTCATCACCGGAATGCCCTTTTCCTTCGCCATAGCCAGTATTTTTATCATGGAGCCTTCCGTACTGCTTACGACGAGTTTATCAATCTCTCTGCCGCTTTTCAGGGCCTCTGTGACCGGATTTCTGCCCACGATAAGGTTCTCGTTTCTTTCTGCGGCAAAATTCTCTCTCTTCGGAGCCGTTCTGTCCGGTACGCTTTTTTTCGCCGGAGCCGCATTCTTCGGTCCGTAACCGTAGCCGTATGTGCCGCGCTTTGTCACGTGGTTTTCTCTCTTGTTCTTTACCTTCGCCATTATTTTCTCCTGTATTCGACAAACTGATACTGTATGCCGTTTTCTTCCATCACATCGCTCTCCCAAACCGGTTCAAAATGCTTCATCCTGTCCACATTCATAATATGCTTGTCCGCGTCAAATGTCTCAAAAATCTTAGTGATAAAGATCCTGTCGCACTGCCTTATGAGCTGCATGTAGACCTGCTCGCCGCCGATTATCATCACATCGTCGGGTGCATATTTCGCACATTCGGTCATCAGTTCCTCCATGCTGTGAACGATAATACAGCCTTCTTTCTCGAAGGTTGTGTCACTCGTCAAAATGATATTGGTTCTTTCCGGCAGCGGCCTGCCTCCAGGCAGACTTTCGAGCGTCGCCCTGCCCATAACGACAACTTTGCCTTTTGTTCTTTCTTTAAAATATCTGAGGTCTCCCGGAAGGTGGACGAGAAGTCCTCCGTCTTTTCCGATTCCCCAGTTTTGGTCTGCGGCTGCGATTAAGTTCATTTTCTTTCCTTTCTTCGCTAAATTGCGATTGGAATATTCAAAATCTGCGGATTCGTCTGATAATCTTCTACGATTATGTCCGCCGTTGTGAAATCATAAAAATCCTTGACTTCAGGATTCAGCTTCACTTTCGGCGCCGGATACTGCGGTCTCTTAATGAGTTCTTCAATTACCGGCACATGTTTATTATAAATATGCGCATCTGAAATTACATGCACAAGCTGCCCCGGCATAAGCCCGCTGACCTGCGCAAACATCATCAGCAGGATGGAATACTGAACGACATTCCAGTTGTTTGCCGCCAAAATATCCTGCGAACGCTGATTCAAAATTGCGTTTAGTTTATTTCCCGTCACATTGAACGTCATGCTGTAAGCGCAAGGTTCCAGATTCATCTCGGACAAATCCTCAAAATTATAGATGTTCGTCATAATACGCCTTGACTGCGGCTGATTCTTGAGCTGCCAAAGCACATTGTCCACCTGATCCATCTCTCCCTGAGCGAATTTATATTTCTTCGCCATCTGGTAGCCGTACGCCTTGCCGATGGAGCCGTCTTCGTCCGCCCACTCATCCCAGATATGCGGCTTTAAATCGTGTATATTATTGGACTTTCTCTGCCAAATCCAAAGAATTTCATCCGTCGCGGATTTGATTGCCGTAGGTCTGAGCGTCAGCGCCGGAAACTCCTCGGAAAGGTCGTACCTGTTCACAACTCCGAATGTCTTAATCGTATACGCAGGAGAACCGTCTTCCCAACGGGCGCGCACAGTCTCACCTTCAGTCGAAAATCCTTCCGTCAGAATCTTTTCGCACATATTTACAAATAGTTTGTCCGCTTTGCTCATGCCTCTCCTCCTATGTCTCGATTTTTTCAAATGCCTTAAAAATGATTTCTTCCATACGCTGTTTCGCTCCCGCGCCGTCGTCACCGCCGGCTTGCGCCGATAGGTGCCAAAAACCTATCAGAGCCTCAAATGCCGTAGCGTACTTATAGTCCATAGCGTCTGCATTCTTTGGCTTGGATGCGGTTTTATGATTGCGGGCGCGTCTGACAAGTGCCGCTTCCTCATCGCTGAGGAAACCTTCGTTTAGCATCGCCGTTACCGCCTTCGCCTGCCCATCCGCGCGGACATAACGAATTGCTCGTTTATGAAGCGCATCCACATGTGCACCGAAATTTTTGTCCGTGCCGCTGAGGTCCTGTCCCAGCACATGTTCTCTTACATATATTTCATAAACGGCGTCGCCTATATAGGCGAGCGCCGTCGTATTGATCTCCTTAGGATTCAGTTGCTTCATCTTCTGTTTTCCTCTGTTTCGTCTCCTTCTGTGAAAATCCAAAGATAAACACAATTGCGCTTACAGCCATAAGCATCGGATAGAAGGTATACGGAATAATCGCGTAGGTCGTAATGCCAGCCGCAGCCGCAGCGTAAAGCATCTGCGCGCCGTAAGGAATGAGTCCTTGTGCAACCGAAGCGAAAATGTCGAGGAGCGACGCCGTCCTTCTCGGGTCGATATCATATTCCAGGCTGATTTCCTTGGCAATCGGCCCTGCAAGCACGATTGCAATCGTGTTATTGGCAGTCGAAAGGTCTACACCCGCAACTAAAGCCGCAATGCTGAGCTGTGCGCCTTTTTTGCTCTTTGTATTCTTGTGGATAAAATGCAGAACCGCATCGATTCCGCCATACTCTTTTACCAACGCGCCAATCGCAGCTACCGTAATCGTAATCGCCGTAATATCGTACATCGAAGTAACGCCTGCACCGATGCTTGTAAAAATCTCGTTCACCGCCATTGCGCCTGTAGCAACACCTGCAATCACGGAAGCAATCGTTCCGAAAATAAGAACAACGAACACGTTAATTCCCACAAGCGCACCAACCAGTACAAGCAGATACGGAAGCACCTGCCATACATTATACTCTCCGAGTTCCAGTTCGGAAGAACCATGCATCGTCATAACATAATATATGATTGCCGTTACAATCGCTGCCGGAAGAACGATTTTGAAGTTCATTTTAAACTTATCGCTCATCTCGCACCCTTGCGTTCTTACAGCGGCAATCGTTGTATCGGAAATCATCGAAAGATTGTCACCGAACATCGCACCGGATACAACCGCACTGAGGCAGAGCGGCATTGCAAATCCCGTGGCATTGCTTACGCCGACAGCAATCGGTGCGAGCGCAACGATAGTCCCAACCGATGTACCCATCGACAAGGAGATAAAGCATCCAATCAGGAACAGTCCTACAACCGCAAACTGACTCGGAATCAGGGAAAGTCCCAGATATACCGTGCTGTCTGCACCGCCCGCTGCGGTTACCGCGCCGCTGAATGCGCCCGCGGTTAAAAAGATGAAGCACATCGTCACGACATTATCGTCGCCGATACCCTTCGTGCAGACCGAGATTTTATCTTGAAATTTGAGTCTTGGGTTTTGGCAGAATGCCACTGCGAGCGCAATCATAAACGCAACAATCGTCGGCATTGCGTAAAAGTCATTTGCAATGATTCCGCTTCCTATGAAAATCACAAGAAAAACGGCTATCGGCAAAAGTGCTTTCGCGTTTCCCTTATTCTCCTGTGCAATTCGTGCTTTGATTTCTGTATTATCCAATGCGTGTTCCTCTTAACTTTCCTTTTATTCTTTAATAATCTGTACGCCTTGCGGAGTATCCTTGAGGATGAGTCCGCGAGCCTTGAGCATATCTCTGATTTCATCGGCTCTTGCGAAGTTTTTCTCTTTTCTCGCCTGCTGTCTTTCTTCGATAAGTGCCGCGAGTTCATCGTCGATTTCAACCTTTTCTTCGACATCCTGCTGCAGAAGTCCAAGCACAGTCGCAAGCTCCATGAGGGTTGCCAGCGATTTTTCTGCAAATTCTTTGCTTGCTCCATCCTTTACAGCCGTGTTGATTGCCGTTACAAGCTCAAACACCGCCGAAATGGCGTCTGCCGTGTTCAGGTCGTCATCCATCGCTTTGATGAATTCCTGTCTGTATTTATCATATCCTGCAAGCTTTTCCTTTTCTTCGTCCGTCATGCTGCCGCTTCCGGTTTCAATCAGGTGGTTGAGGTTTGACTTTGCGTTTCTCAGACGCGTCATCGCATTCCTCGACTGCTCCAGAATTTCAGAGTTAAAGTCAATCGGACCTCTGTACTGACCGCTCAAAATGAGGAATCTCAAGACTTCGCCGTCATAGTGCTGAAGCAGATCGCGAACAGTCTTAAAGTTTCCGAGCGACTTCGACATCTTTGTGCCGTCGATATTGATATATCCGTTATGCATCCAGTAATGCGAAAATTCACATCCGTTATGTGCTTCGGACTGTGCGATTTCGTTTTCGTGGTGCGGGAACTGAAGGTCTTCGCCGCCTGCGTGAATATCGATTGTCGAGCCGAGGTATTTCTTCGCCATCGCAGAACATTCGATATGCCAGCCCGGTCTTCCCATTCCCCACGGTGATTCCCATGCGATTTCGGAATCTTCCTTGCGGGATTTCCAAAGTGCGAAATCAAGTGGATCTTCCTTCTTCATGTCGTCCGCACTTCTGGTTCTTTCGCTTGCACCCTGAATAAGCTCGTCGATGTTCTTGCCGGAGAGCTTGCCGTAGCCGTTGAATTTGCGGGTTCTGTAATATACATCGCCCTGTGATTCATAGGCATATCCCTTGTCAATCAAATCCTGAACGAATTTGATGATGTCGTCCATCGTTTCCGATACCTTCGGATGCACATTCGCCTTCTTTACATTGAGCGCTGCTGCGTCCTTATAGTATTCCTCGATATATTTTTCCGAGATTTCGGGCGCCGTTACGCCTTCTTCCTTTGCTCTGTTGATAATCTTGTCGTCGACATCGGTAAAGTTCTGTACGAATTTTACCTTGTAACCGCGGTATTCCAGATATTTTCTGAGCGTGTCGAAAACAACGAAAGGTCTTGCGTTTCCGATGTGGAAATAGTTGTATACGGTAGGCCCGCAGACATACATCTTAACCTTTCCCTCTTCAATCGGCACGAACTCCTCTTTTTTTCTTGTAAGCGTATTATAAATTTTCATCTTCGCTTCCCTCTTTCTCCTGATTCTTTTCGTTTTTCTCACGAATTACATTCATCAAGGTTTCTTCTAAATTGGCCGAACCTGCGCAGTCAATGCAGCCTGCTTCAATTTTATGTTCTGTCTGCAAAATCTTTTCAAGCTCCATAATGCGCTTGCGCAGACACTCGATTTCTACCGCAATTGGATCCGGTAAATCAATCTGATTGAGATCCTGCGTTGTACTTTTACCGTTGCGTTTTACGATGGTTCCCGGTATGCCGACAACCGTACAGTTCGGCGGTACCTCTTTCAGTACAACCGAACCGGCTCCGATTTTTACATCGTCACCGACTTTGAACGGCCCGAGCACCTTCGCACCGGAACTTACCACGACGCGGTTTCCGATGGTCGGATGTCTTTTCCCCGTATCTTTTCCGGTACCGCCAAGCGTTACTCCCTGATAAATCGTAACATCATCGCCGACTTCGGCGGTCTCGCCTATTATGACAGCCATGCCGTGGTCGATAAAGCATCTTCTTCCTATCTTGGCACCCGGATGAATTTCAATTCCCGTAAAAAATCTGGTTAGCTGCGATATCACTCTCGCCAAGAACGGGCAGTGATGTTTGTACAGCCAATGCGCCGGTCTGTGCCAAATAAGCGCCCATATTCCCGGATAGCAGATCAGAACCTCGAGACCGTTTCTGGCCGCGGGATCCTTATCTACCATGTTTCTGATATCTTCGCCGACTTCTCTAAAAAAAGCCATTTATTTCTACTCCTCCACTATCGTTATCGTCTTAATTTCTTGCTTGTCGAGCGGACGATCGTTATAATCTCTCTTTGTGCTTACGATCTTGTCGGCAGCTTCCATTCCTTCCGTTACCTTTCCGAACGCAGCATATTGACCGTCAAGATGCGGAGCATCCGCAACCATGATGAAAAATTGTGAGCCTGCGGAGTTCGGAGCCATGGTTCTTGCCATTGAGAGAACCCCTCTGGTGTGCTTGAGATCGTTCTTGACACCGTTTGCGGCAAATTCGCCCTTGATGGTGTGTCCCGGTCCGCCTGTTCCGTTGCCCTGAGGACAGCCTCCCTGAATCATGAAGCCCGGAATGACTCTATGGAAAATAAGGTGATCATAAAAATGGTCATTTACCAGACTTTCAAAGTTTTCTACCGTTATCGGTGCGATTTCCGGGTAAAGCTCACCCTTCATTACATCGCCGTTCATCATTTCAATTACAAACTTCTTCATTTCTCATGTTCTCCTTGTTCTATTTCATATAGTTTCTGCCTGTTCTTTCGGCGTTTACAATTGCAATCGCATCTGCAATCGCTTCTTCTGCGCTCTTTTCGCTTTTGTCTGCATCGCGTCTGAGCTTGTATTCCACAACGCCTTCTCCCGCACGTTTTCCGACCGTGATGCGAACCGGAATTCCGATTAAGTCGGCATCTTTAAATTTTACGCCCGGGCGTTCGTCTCTGTCGTCCCATAAAACTTCGACGCCTGCGTTGGTAAGTTCATCGTAAATCTTTTGGCTTACCGCATCTTGCTGCTCATCTCCCGGTTTTACCTCCGTGATGATAACATGATAAGGTGCTACCGATATCGGCCAGATTATGCCGTTTTCGTCGTGATTCTGCGGCATGTCGATGATCGCCTGGAAGGTACGGGAAACACCGATTCCGTAACAGCCCATCCAAATCGGTTTATCCTGCTGGTTCTCGTCTTTGTAATAAGCTTTCATAGGTTCGGAATATTTCGTTCCGAGTTTGAAAATCTGTCCTACTTCAACGCCTCTTGCGTGGCGGACCGGAGCACCGCATATCGGGCAGGCATCGCCTTCCTTCAGCGTCTTTATATCAACAACGATATCACCTTCGTAATCGCGCCCGTAGTTCATATTGATATAGTGGTGGTCGGTTTCGCATGCACCGGCACATAGATTCTTGAGTCCCGGAAGCTCGCTGTCAACGACAATCTTGCAGTCGTGAAGATGCATAGGACCGGTGAAGCCGCCTACACAGCCGGTTGCCTTGGACATTTTTTCTTCATCCGCAAACTCAATCGCATACTCGTTAATGTTCAAAGCATTCACAAGTTTAGTCATATTCAGTTCTCTGTCACCGCGTATAAATGCCGCAACATACCCATTCTCATTTCCGAGAGCATCATAAGTCACAAACAGCAGTGCCTTTATCGTCTGCTTCTTGTCGAGCTTCAGATAATCTGCCACCTCATCGATAGTCTTGGTTCCCGGTGTATGCACCTTTTCAAGTGGAAGCATTTCAATGCCATCCTGAGGAGCTGCATCCACGCATGCTGCTTTTTCCACCGTTGCCGCAAGGTCACAGCAGTCGCAGTATGCGATTTCGGATTCTCCGTATTCACAAAGCGCCGTAAACTCGTGCGAGTTTGAGCCTCCGATTGCCCCCGTGTCGGCTTCTACCGGACGGAAGGAAAGCCCGCATCTTGTGAAAACATTGCTGTATGCCTCGAACATCTTGTCATAGCTTACATCCAGTCCCGCAGCATCCTTGTCGAAGGAATAATTATCTTTCATAATGAACACTCTTGAGCGCATCATTCCGAATCTCGGGCGTGCTTCATCTCTGTACTTATCGGTAATCTGATACAGCATGCGAGGAAGCTGTCTGTGTGAGGAGACATCATTCTTCACGACATCCGTAAAAACTTCTTCCGCTGTCGGTCCGAGACAAAAATCTCTGCCGTTTCTGTCTTTGATACGCCACATTTCCGGACCGTAAGCATCCCATCTTCCCGATTCCTGCCAAAGTTCCGCCGGTTGGAGACACTGCGAATACATTTCTTCCGCACCTTGTGCATCCATTTCTTCTCTTACGATCTGCTCGATTTTGCGGATTGTTCTCCACCCCAACGGCATATAACTGTATATGCCGGCAACGGTTTTTTTGATCATTCCGGCTCTGAGCAGGAGAACATGGCTTGGTATTTCTGCTTCGTTAGGCACTTCTCTGAGCGTCCGGAAGTGCATCTGTGATAATTTCATTTTCGTTTCACCTCTGTATTTTAATTTCTATATAGTACGCAAACCGCCTCTGCGGCAATTCCCTCTTCACGTCCGACGAATCCGAGTTTTTCGGTCGTCGTGCCTTTTATATTTATCTTATTCTCTTCTATCTTCAAAGTTTCCGCAATCGCCTTTCGCATCTGCGGAATATAGGAGGCAATCTTCGGTTTCTGCGCGATAATCGTGATGTCCGCATTTCCGACGAAAAAGCCTTCTTTCGCCAGCATCTTTCGAACTTCCTCTAAAAGGCGCAGGCTGCTGATTCCTCTGTATCTTTCATCCGTATCCGGAAAATGTTTTCCGATGTCACCCAAAGCAGCCGCTCCGAGCATTGCATCCATCAAAGCATGGAGCGCCACATCTGCATCCGAATGTCCAAGCAGCCCTCTGTCATGCGGTATTTCTACCCCGCAAAGGAAAAGCGGCCTGTCTTCGACCAGCCCGTGCACATCATAGCCCGAACCTATCCGCATTTCTGTCCTCAGGTCCTCCCTCGTCGTAATTTTATAATTCGCGTAATCGCCTTCGACTATGGTAATACTTATACCCAGCCTTTCCACAATTGACGCATCATCGGTCCCTAAAAAACCGTCCTCATATGCTTTTTTATATGCCCTGCGCAAAAGCTCCAAGGAAAATCCCTGTGGTGTCTGCACGCTGCACAAACTCCCACGCTGCAGCGTAACGGACTCTGTTACGCTTGCGCTTTCCGAAAGGACCCGGCGTATATCACTGTACCCTTCGGGAAGCGTCGCCTGTCTGACTGTATCTTTCAGCGGAACAGCCGGAATCGCCGCACCGGTCCGTGCGGCAGCTTCCGTCACCGCATCAATTACACGCGCGCTCACAAACGGTCTCGCAGCGTCATGAATCAGCACAACTGCATCCTCACCTTCGCCGTTCAGACGAGTACTCACACAGTCAAGTCCTGCGCGCACAGAATCCTGCCGCTCCCGTCCGCCCGGTACAATCTCCGAAACTTTAGAAAATGTGCGGCACAGAGTTTCTGTAAGTCCCGCAAATTCTGCATCTGTCACGACAATAATTTCATCTGTCTGCGGATTTTCCTGAAAAGCTCTCACACTCTTTTCCAGTATCGTCTCGCCGTCCGTTTTCAAAAATTGCTTCGGCAATTCGCTGCCGAGCCGTGTTCCGCGCCCGGCAGCTGCTATAATTGCAATTACTTTTTTTCCTTTATACATTTTCTTTTGTCTTTCCGAATATCATTCGACCTGCGGCAGTCTGCAGCACACTGGTCACCACGATTTCAATCGTTTGTCCGATTAAACGGCGTCCGTCTTCGACAACGATCATCGTTCCGTCATCCAGATAGGCAATTGCCTGACTTCTGTCTTTTCCCTGCTTAATCAGAGTTACTGTCATCGTCTCGCCAGGAATCACCATCGGTTTGAGCGCATTGGCAAGCTCGTTGATATTCAGTACAGCTACGCCTTTAATTACCGCAACTTTATTGAGGTTAAAGTCATTGGTCACAACTTTTCCCTTCATAATCTGCGCTAATTTCAGCAGTTTTACGTCAACTTCCGGAATCTCTTTTAATGCTTTTTCAGAATCAGTATTATAAATTTCAATTCCGTATTCCACCTGAATCTTATTTAAAATATCCAGTCCTCTGCGTCCTCTGTTACGCTTGAGCCCATCCGATGAATCGGCGATATGCCGAAGCTCGACCAATACAAATTCCGGAATTACAATCGGTCCTTCCAGAAATCCGGTTTTCATAATCTCCAGAATTCTTCCGTCGATAATCACGCTTGTATCCAAAATCTTCGGAACACGCGCGCTTTTTTTATCCTTGGCATTGTAGCCGTAGCCATTCTCTTCCGCAGCTGTTTTCGCCTGTGGAATGTTTTTGCGGCTCATCGTCATCCCAATCAATTCCGAAATCTTCTTGCTTCCGACAACGGCTCCTAAAAATCCAAGAATCGTATAGATTGAAATCGTAATCGTCAGATACAAAGATTTTTGGATGATGACCGTTTGGTAAATCTGTGTCAGCAAAAATGCAATAACCAGCCCGATAATCAGGCCTACCGTACCGCCAACCAAATCATTCGGTTCTACGCTTTGCAGATCGTTTCCGATGTTATCCGCAACTTTCCGGCTCTGTCTGGTAAGCGCAGGCGCGATACGATAAAAAATAACTCCAAAAATAATAACGAAAAACGCCGCAAACCAGGTTTCTTCCGCCGATGTCAGCGCAAAATTCTGGTCTGTGGTGTCTGCCTGAACAATCAAGTATCTGCACAGTGCAAAACATTCGTATCCTACAAGAGCTCCCAAAAGTGTAAATAAGCCTCTGAAAAGTCTTCGAAACATTTTCATTCCCCCTTTCTTTCGTATTTACAGATATAACTTCGCCTCCGCAGCCTTCTTAAGCCCAATATTGCGCAAGCTTAATACTAACACTTTGGCATTTATGAAAGTGTTTCTTCGTCAAATTGCCTCTTCCACCATGATTTCCGCTTCCTGCGGTTCGATGTCCATCGCCAGAATCAATTCACTGATAAGGATTCTCTTCGCTCCGTTCAAAAGCTTTCTTTCCCCTGTCGACAGCTTCTTTTCTCTGTCATTTCTTACTAGATTCCGCACCACTTCGGCTACCTGCTCAATATCTCCGCTTTTCAGCTTATCCATATTTTCACGGTAACGCCGGTTCCAGTTGCTGTCCATCGGCGTGCTGTCTTCACACAGCATCCGCAGCACATTTTCCATGGTTTCACGGTCTGACACCTTTCTGATTCCAATACTTTCACCGGATTCAACGGGTATCATGATGTTGATATCATTGCACGGAAGCTTCAAAATATAGTACTGCTTCGTTTCTCCGAGAATGCGTTTTTCTTCGATTCTCTGTATCACTCCCGCACCCTGCATCGGGTAAACAATTTTATCGCCCACCGAAAACATGACATACTCCCTCCATTTTATATCTATATTTACCAGTATAAAAGATTTAAGGGCATTCTGTCAAGCATACAAAAAATTTATCATAATATCACAGAGTTTTTACTGTGTCAATATATAATTCCTTTAAAATATTTGACTAAGATGAGATTTATGTTAAAATATAGTCACAAAATTCCTAAAGGAGGAGGATTCACGATGTATAAGATTTTAGTAGTTGACGACGAACCGAAAATTCGCGAAGTAATAAAAGAATATGCTGAGTTCAGCGGTTATGAGGTAACGGAGGCCGAAGACGGAATGAGTGCCGTAGGACTCTGCAAGCTGAATGATTATGACCTGATTATCATGGATATTATGATGCCGAAGCTGGATGGTTTTTCAGCATGCAAGGAAATTAAGAAATTCAAGGACATCCCAATCATCATGCTTTCCGCAAGGGGCGAAGAATATGACAAGCTCTTTGGTTTCGAGCTTGGAATTGATGACTATGTGGTAAAACCTTTCAGCCCTAAGGAGTTAATGGCGAGAGTCAATGCGGTTCTCTCCAGACGCAAAAATGCGGAACAGTCCCAGCAGACCATTATGAAGTTCGATGGACTTGAAATTAATATTCCTGCCAGGACTGTCACCGTGGATGGCAATAAGGTTGACCTTACCCCGAAGGAATATGAGCTTTTGTTCTATCTGGTAAAAAACAAGAATATTGCGCTTTCCAGAGACAAGCTGCTGTCCGATATCTGGGGATATGACTTCTTCGGAGATGACAGAACGATCGATACACACATCAAAAACCTGCGTAACAACCTTGGTCCTTACAGAGATTTCATCGTTACGCTCAGAGGGGTAGGTTACAAGTTTGAGTACGAAAATTAATTTCGATTCGAAAAGTATCAAGTTCAGACTGTGGATTTATTTTGCAGCGTTAGGGCTGGGCGTCGTACTGCTCATATGGTTTCTTCAGATTTTCTTCCTGAACAACTACTACGAGCACATGAAAATTTCCGAAGTAAACCGAATTGCTACTTCCATCTGTCACGCCTATGAACGCCAGGATACGAATCTTACCACGGATATACAGCAGCTTTCCGTCAGCAACGACTTTTATGTTATGATGGAGTCCAATGGGCAGGTTTTGCTTTTTATGCCGGAATCGGATAGCCTTTTACCGGTATATCAGTATAAAGATCAGCTCCCGAAACTGAAAAAAATGCTTGCGGCATCAAAATCGAGCGGCGCCGTTTCCTTTAAAATCAGTTCCGGTGTAGACAAGTACAGCACCTTAGCCTATGCGCGTTACTTGCGAAAAGCGGAAGACAATGAGGTCTACCTCTACATCTTCTCACCGCTGTATCCGGTCAGCTCTACCGTGGAAATATTGAAGGATCAGTTGTTCTATGTTACGCTAATCACGCTCATCGGTGCCTTTTCGCTGGCGATATACTTTGCCAATCGTATTTCCAAACCGATTAAAGATATCACCACGACTGCGAAAGACATGGGCCGAGGCAACTATAATGTAAAATTCGTCGGCAATTCCTACTCGGAAATCAATAATCTAGCTGCCGCACTGAATACGGCAACCTATGAGCTGGGAAATGCCGATGCACGGCAAAAAGATCTGATTGCCAATGTTTCACACGACCTCAAAACACCGCTGACCATGATTCGTTCCTATGCGGAAATGATTCGCGACCTTTCGGGTGACAACCCTGAAAAGCGAAACACACACCTGCAGGTCATCATCGATGAGAGCGAACGCATGAGCCACCTTGTCAGTGATATGGCAACCATTTCCGCTATGCAGACTAAAAAAATTGTACTGGAAAAAACGGCGTTTGACCTTTCGGCAGTTTCCGCTTCGATTTTGGCTTCTTATGATATCTATCAGGAACAGGACGGATACGATTTCGTATTCAATGCGCCGAAAGACTGTCTCGTTTTCGCTGACAAAGACCGCATCGCGCAGGTTATTTCCAACCTGACAACCAATGCTGTCAAATACTGCGGCGAAGATAAGTACATCGCTCTGACGATTCGAAAAATCGGTCGGAAGTACCGTTTGGAAGTATCGGATCATGGTCCGGGAATCAAGCCGGAAGAGCTCCCTCATGTCTGGGAGCGCTACTACAAGACCAGCACTAATTATGTGCGCGAAACCAGCGGTACCGGTCTGGGGCTCTCCATCGTAAAAGAGATTCTCATGCTGCACAATGCCAACTACGGAGTAGAAAGCAAAGTCGGCCAGGGAAGTACATTCTGGTTCGAGCTGGACATGGTTAAAAAGGAGCGTAAATAAATGCGCAGCATTAAGGTCAAATTTTATGAATCAGACCAAGATTTATGAATCCTGCCAAGACTTATGAGGCGAAAATGCGTATCGCTTCCTGAATATTTTTAACACCTATAATACGGCAGCCTTCTACCTGGCTGCCTATTTTTTCGGCATTTCTGCGCGGCATAATCACCTGTTCATATCCAAGACGCGCAGCCTCTCTTGCAATTTTCTCTATGTTCTGCACCGAGCGCAAGTCTCCGGTCAGACCGACTTCTCCGACCGCAAGCGTCCGCTTCGAGCAGACAAGGCGTTTGTAGGAAGAATAGATTGCCAATGCAACTGCGATATCCGCGCCTGTGCCTTCAGGCCGCAGACCGCCCACAACATTGACATATACATCCTGATTGATAAGCTGCAGCCCTACAATCTTTTCAAGTACTGCCAGTATCATATTAAGTCTTGTATTATCAATTCCCACAGAAGTTCTTCTCGCAAACCCGACATTGGCAGGACTCACAAGGCTCTGAATTTCAAACATCAGAGGTCTGCTGCCTTCATAAATTGCAGTCGCCACCGAGCCCTCCAGCCGGGCTTCCTTGTTTTCAAGAAAAGTCGCTGAAATATCCGTTACTTCCGCCAGACCCTTTTCCTCCATACGGAAAGCGCCGATTTCGCTCGTCGTGCCGAAACGGTTCTTATATGCGCGCAGAATACGAAAGTCCTGATCGCGTTCACCGCTGAAATTCAAAACGCAGTCCACCAAATGCTCGACTGTCTTCGGCCCAGCAAGGTCGCCACTTTTCGTCACATGCGCCACGATAAAAATCGGGATTCCCTTCGTTTTCCCAAGCTTCATGAGCTGATTTCCGCACATTCTGACCTGTGATACGCTGCCCGGAGCCGAATCGAGCTGGCTGCTGTACAAAGTCTGAATTGAGTCTATAATTAAAAAATCCGGCTTCAGATTTTCGCAGACGGGCTCTATGTTTTCCATATTCGTCTCGGAAATTACATAGAGACTGTCCGGCAGTGTGGGACAGACGCGGTCGGCACGCATCTTAATCTGCTCTTCCGATTCCTCGCCGGAAACATAAAGCACCGTCTTTCCCTGAAGCGCAATATTCGCCGAGGTCTGAATAATAATTGTGGACTTACCGATACCGGGCTCACCTGAAATAAGCACCAGCGAACCTTTCACAAGTCCGCCGCCGAGCACGCGGTTCAGTTCTCCGATTCCGGTATCAATCCGTTCATATTCACTGCTTCCCACCGCAGACAGTCTAGACGCCTTCGCCGTCCCGGCAGGGCTGCTGCTTCTGCGCCTTACATCGTTTTCCTCTGTGGGGAGCACTTTCTCCTCTACAAACGAATTCCACGCGCCGCAGATGCATTTTCCCATCCACTGCGTGCTTTCATATCCACATTCCTGACAGACGAACACCGTCTTTCCTTTTTTCGCCATCTTCTTCCCCCTCAACTCCCTGTCAGCTCTCTTTATCGTGCAAGTCCTTCTTGGTTCGTATCAGAGAACATTTGTTCTGCCTTGATTATATAACAAAACCCCTGCTTTGTCTACAGGGGCTTTGAAAAAATCGTTTTGAAATTTTATTTTGCTTCTTCTTCAGCCTTGTGAGCTTCGATAATCTTTTGCGCGTTCATTGCAGGAACTTCTTCGTATCTTGCAAATTCCATTGTGAAAGAACCTCTTGCCTGCGTCATCGAACGAAGTGCGATTGCATAATCGAACAATTCAGCCTGCGGCGCTTCTGCGTGAAGGAGCTGGCCTCCGCCAATCTGCGGATCCATACCCATTACAGCACCTCTTCTTGTCGGAAGGTCACCCATAACTGCACCTACGAAATCGTCCGGTACGTGAATTTCGAGCTTCATAATCGGTTCAAGGAGTACAGGCTTCGCTTCTGCGATACCCTTCTTGAATGCCAGGGAAGCTGCAATCTTGAACGCTGCTTCGTTGGAGTCTACCGGGTGATAGGAACCGTCATATAATGTAGCCTTGACATTCTGAACTTTACATCCTGCCAGAGGACCTCTTTCCATACATTCGAGCAGACCTTTTTCTACTGCTGGAACGTACTGTTTCGGAACGGAACCGCCGAAAAGTTCTTCGGTAAATTCGAATTCCTGCTGGGAAGGTGAGAACTTGATATGTACATCACCATACTGACCGGAACCGCCGGACTGTTTCTTATGCTTACCCTGTACATCGGATGTTCCCTTGATTGTTTCTCTGTAAGCAATCTTCTGCGGAACGATGTTTACGGATACGCCGTATTTCTCTTTTAACTTGCCAAGCGCGATGTTAATCTGGCTTTCGCCCTGACCGCCTACCAATGTCTGACGAGTTTCTTTATTTCTCTGTAATGTCAGTGACGGGTCTTCTTCAATCAGTCTCGCAAAGCCTGTGGACAGCTTATCGTCAGCGCCCTTGTCTGCGGATTCGATTGCCACGAACAGCGTCGGCTGCGGGAATTCAATCGGTCTGATTGTTACCTGATTGTTCTTATCGGATAAGGTATCGCCTGTCTTCGTGTATTCCAGTTTACCGAGTGCAACGATGTCGCCTGCAACCGCTTCTGGGCAGTCACCCTTGTTCTTACCTCTGATGAAGAATACAGAACCGAGTTTTTCGTCCTTTTCTGCTCTGAAATTATGTAAAGTCATGCCTGCTGTCAGCTTGCCGCTTACAACCTTCGCAAGGGAAATCTTGCCGAGGAAAGAGTCCGCGAGTGTCTTGAATACGAATACAACCGGCTTAGCGGAAGCGTCAGCCTTGATTACGATTTCTTCGTCTTTATCATTAAGAGCCTTATAGCCCTCGATTGTCGGATTCGGAACGAAGTCGATGATTTCCTGAAGAACTTCCTTCACGCCTTCGCCTGTAAGGGAAGAACATTTGAATACAGGAACGATGTCTCCCTGCAAAATACCCTTCGTCAAACCTTTGCTGAATTGTTCATCCGTGAAACCGCCTTCGTTGAAGTAAATGTCCATGAGTTCTTCGTCAACTTCCGCAATTGCTTCTGCCATAGCGTCCTTATCGTCAAGCGTAACAACGGAAGTACCGAATTTATCCTGAAGCTGAGCGATTGTCGCGTCAACATCTACGTTTTCTTTGTCAATCTTGTTGATGATGAAGAACTTAGGGGAACCTAATTTCTTACAAGCATCCCATGCTTTTTCTGTACCAACCTGGATGCCGGAGGAAGCGTCTACTAAGATCGCTGCGGCTTCGACACCTCTGAGTGCGCCCTGTACTTCGCCTGCGAAGTCGAAGAATCCCGGCGTATCAACGAAGTTGATTTTGACTTTGTTATATTCAACCGGTACTAATGTAGTGTTAATGGAATATCCTTTTTCGATTTCCATCTTGTCGTAGTCGGATACCGTTGTTCCGTCTTCAACCTTTCCTAATCTTGAAATTACTCCTGTTGCTAAAAGTGCAGCTTCAAGGAAAGTTGTCTTACCGCATCCGCCGTGTCCTAACAAAGCAACATTTCTAATCATTTCGCTTGTATAGCCTTTCATCTATTGAGACCTCCCAAATTATTTTCAATCGTCAATATTATATCAAACTCATGTTCAAAAGACAATACTTTTTCATGACGCAATCACAGAATATTGGCAGATTTTATTGTTTTTGTGCCTAATCTTTCATTTTTGCGACAATCACGACCGAGGAAAGGATGCATAGGCACCCCAAAAGCGTCCTAAGCGAAAAGCTTTCCTGATACACCAGTATACCGAGAATCACGCTCGTAATCGGCTCAAAGGTGCTCAGGATTGCCGTGTTCTGCGGTCCGATGCACTTCACCCCGATCTGATAGCCGAGCACCCCGATAAACGATGCCGAAACCGCCAAAAAGATTGCTACCATCCATGCAGCCGGCGTCAATCCGACTGTAAAATCACCTGTTATAAGAGCCACCGCGCCCATCATCACCGCGCCGACGGTGTTCAGGCAAAAAATAAGCTTCACCGAATCCATGTCCTTGAGACTGCTTTCCCTGAGATAAATCGTGTAAAACGCATAGGTCATTCCCGAAACGAAAGCAAGCGCCATGCCCGGCAGGCTTACCGAGCCGTCCGCATTATAGAAAAACAAAATGCCGCCAAAAGAAAGCGCAACCGCGAGCACTTTCATTTTTTTGATTTTTTCGCGCAGGAAAATCACGCATCCCAAAATCGTGAAGACCGGATAAGTGAAGTGGATGGTTGTCGCCATTCCAAGCGGTATGTAATTGTAGGACGAAAACAGAATCAAGGTTGTCCCGCCGTAACCCAGTACGGTGATCAGGATGATATCCCAAAGTTGTTTTTTCGTAATTCCTATCGGGATTTTTTTGCATTTCAAGTAAAGGTAAAGCACCGGCAACGACAGCGCAAAGCGATAAAAAGCAGCGGCAAGGGTATTCCCTCCGCCGCTGCATACTACTTTTACCATCAAGGGAATAAACCCGAAGAAAGTTGCCGACACCACGGTTGCTAAAAAGCCTTTCGTCCGCGTGTTCACTATATCCACCTCTGTTCGATTTCTTACTCTTAGAACTCTGCCGTCTTCGGTGTTCTCGGGAACGGCAGTACGTCTCTGATGTTCTGTACGCCCGTAACATACATGATGATTCTTTCAAAGCCCAGACCATAGCCTGCATGCTTTACGCCGCCGAACTTGCGGAGGTTGCAGTACCACCAGTAATCTTCTTTGTTAAGACCCATTTCTTCCATTCTCTTTTCGAGAACCTCAAGTCTTTCTTCTCTCTGGGAGCCTCCGATGATTTCGCCAACACCCGGAACGAGAAGGTCCGCAGCCGCAACGGTCTTTCCGTCGTCATTCAGACGCATATAGAACGCCTTAATATCCTTCGGATAATCCGTAACGAAAACCGGTTTCTTGAAGATTTCTTCTGTCAGATATCTTTCATGTTCGGTCTGAAGGTCGATACCCCATTCAACCGGATACTGGAATTCCTTTCCGGACTTCTGAAGCAGCTCAACTGCTTCGGTATAAGTCACTCTGCCAAAGTCGGAGTTTACGATATTATCCAGTCTTGCAAGCAGAGTCTTGTCCACAAATGAATTGAAGAACTGCATTTCTTCAGGAGCTTTCTCGAGCACAAAATTGATGATATATTTAATCATGTCTTCTGCAACTTCAAGATAGTCGTTCAGATCCGCAAACGCCATTTCCGGCTCAATCATCCAGAATTCGGACGCATGACGAGCAGTATTGGAATTTTCAGCTCTGAAGGTCGGTCCGAAAGTATAAACATTTCTGAATGCCAGCGCAAAAATTTCCGCCTCAAGCTGTCCGGAAACCGTGAGGTTTGTCTTCTTGCCGAAGAAATCCTGGCTGTAGTCAATCTTGCCGTCCTCTGTTCTTGGCAGATTGTCAAGGTCGAGCGTCGTTACCTGGAACATTTCGCCCGCGCCCTCAGCATCACTTGCCGTGATTTCAGGAGTATGCACATAAACGAAGTCCTGATCCTGGAAAAACTTATGAATCGCATAAGCAACCAGCGAGCGGACACGGAATACCGCGCTGAACATATTCGTTCTCGGACGCAGGTAACCGATTTCTCTTAGGAACTCCATGGAGTGACGCTTCGGCTGAAGCGGATAATCCGGTGTCGATGTTCCTTCAACCGTTACGGCCTTTGCCTTGATTTCAAACGGCTGCTTTGCGTTCGGGGTAAGGCACACAACGCCTGTCACCGCAAGTGCAGAGCCCACATAGGATTTCGCGATTTCCTCGTAGTTATCCAAAAACTCTTCTTCATATACAACCTGAACGGATTTGAAGAACGATCCGTCATTTAATTCAATAAATCCAAACTTGTTGGAATTTCTGTTATTTCTGACCCAGCCTTTCACGAGGACTTCTGCGTCTGCGTATTCAGCCGTGTTTCGAAACAGCTCTCTGAGCAATACTTCTTTCATTGGTATCATTCCTTTTCATAATTAGTATAGTATCTATTATAAGCAATCGCAAAGCGAAACGCAAGGGAAAATCCCCCGTTTTTCATCTTTGCGACTGATTTCCGCCATATAAATTCGGCGCTTTATACGTTCTTTGAGAAGCCCTCGCCGAGGGTTTCGTTGGATTCCATAATGACGATGAACGCATCCGGGTCGATTGCCTTTACCGCCTTGCGCACCCCGTACATCTCCTTCGTGTTTGATGCACACATGATGACATCCTTCGCCTGCTTCGTATAGCTTCCTTCCGCCTTCAGGAAAGTGCATCCTCTGCCGGTAGTCTGCTCGATAAGAACCGCAATTTCGTCTGACTTGTCCGTAACAATCAGCGCCAGCTTTCCTGCCGAAATACCGTACATAAACTTGTCGATTACCGCAGAAAGAATGAAGTTGATAATCAAGCCGTAAATCAGACCGTCGATTTCTTTGGAAACGAGAATCGTACCGATAAGAACCACCACGGATTCCATGGCAAAGGATATTTTTCCAAGCGTCAGATGCGGATATTTGGACTTAATCGCCAGCGTAATAAAGTCTGCGCCTCCCGTAGACGACTCCCGCATGAAAATCATCGCATAGCCAAGCCCCGAAAGAACTGCCGTACACACAACCGCTAAAATTTTGTCCCCCGTATAAAGCGGCAGCAGCGGTGCGACATAGTCCATGATTACCGATGTAATGACAATACTCTTGGCAGAACGAAGCATGAAGCCCTTCCCCAGTGCCTTATAGCAAAGCAGCGCCGTCGGGATGTTCAGTATCAGCACGACCGCACCAATCGGCAAGCCCCACAGATGGTAAAAAATCAATCCGATTCCGTTGAATCCGCTCATCGGAAACTTCGCTGTCGTCGCAAAGTTATAGGTCCCGATTGCAATCAGCAGCCCCGCAAAAATATCCACAAGTATATCCATAAAAATTTCTTTTGTCTTTTTCTTCAAAATCCACGTCCCCTTTCTTTTTGCCTCTCTATAAAATATAAGTATGCCAAGTTTCTCTGCAAATCAAACATGAAACTCGAATCCTTCCGACTCGGTTTCTTCCGAGTTAATTGTAGCGTTTTTGTTTTTCTGTGTAAAGGGATTTTTTGTTGTTTGAATATTGCACCCAAAAGCTACGATTATTCCTCCAATTCTTCCGCAAGTTTGCGCAATTGCCCGGATTTATATGCATCATGCATGCTAACATAAAAATTCATTACGGCTTCTGCCGAGCGTTCCGCGTCCTGCTCGAGTTGCTGATTCTCATAAGCTTCCCCGCCACCGCCTTCATAATTTACAAGTTCATTGGCATATTTCCTTGTTTTATAGAAGATTTTAAGTCTTCTGTATTTTTCTTCCGTATCATAATAGAGTTCCACCTGCGCAGCCTGTGTAGCATGCTCCATCTCGTGCATTAAGCTGTGCAATACCTTTAGTCCAGAGTAATTTTCCAATGTATCAAGGTCAATACTGATGCTTCGGTCTTTCGGATTATAGGCTGCCAAGACATTTTCCTCCAGCATCTTGGCACCGATTTTAATTTCAAAAGGAATTCCTGTCCTGACACGCTCAAAGTCGGCCACAGTCTGAAGCTTATCTAACTTTTTCTGAGTCGGAACCTGTTGCCATTCCTCTTTCCACATGACATCTACTTCATCAAAGAGCTGAATCCATGCAGTCGGGAGATCCTTTTCACCCTCCTGCAGAATCGTAATGTTTCGATCCGCAACATACAACTGATGTCCTAAGAAAGCTGATACACATAGCTGAATAACCGGAATTATCAGCCCGATTGCGAAAATAGTTCTGACCGCGATAAAGCCTTGCCACAAACATTCTTTCTTCGTCCTTCTGCCCCGTTTTTTCCGCTGCTCTGTAAAAAGCGCACACAAATATAAAATTGATAGAACAAGTGCCACCACCAATATGCAGATATAGAGCTTTTTAAAAACCTTGAAATACGCCGCCATATTGTATAAACCGAAAACCAGTATTGCCACCATGCATGCGTTCATTGTGTTTTTTCCTTTTTTATCGACAAGGCTGGCCTCCACACCTACAATAAAAATCATCAAAAGAAAAAACAACACTTTGGAAGCAATTCCACTTAATCCGTTCAATGCTTGAAAACACAATTTCCAGTATGCAATTCCAATAATAGCCAGATTTACTGTCATCTCTTTGGCATACTCTCCCCATGTCATATTATCCGCAGTAAAAATATTTGCTCGTATACTTCGTTCGTATTCCATAACACACCTTCTACATTTCTTTCTGCATATTCTCGTGTTCTTCTATACTTTCTGCCGTAATCTCGACTTCCTTCTGCGCCTCTCTCATTGCGCGAAAAACAAGTTTGCTTGACACATCGTTGAGAATTCTGGAAATTTCTCTGGCTCCGAGTTCGGTTTCCGCCGCTTTATCCGCAATTGCCTCAATAGCATCTTCTGAAATGGAAACATGAATTCCGATCTTTTCATATTTTTTCTGTATGTCCGCCAAAGCATTATCGTTTACTTTAGTACAAATCGCAACATAATCGTTGCGAGTAAGCTTATGGAGTCTTGAAAACCCTGTAATCCTGCCCATAATTTCCGGTATAATCCCATAGCGGATAAGCCTTTCCTCCAATGGCTTCTGCTTTCCTCGACCTGTATCGTCTGTCATCACAAATCCACATTTTGCAGTTTCAGTGCTGTCATCAAGTCCGATAAAAGCTCCCGCAAAGATAAACATAATCTTTTGCGTATTGATTCTCCTGCCACCTCTGCCTTTGATGCTGCCTCCCTCAATTAATGTCAAAAAAGCGCCTTGGCATTCTTCGTTATACATATTCCCTTGACTGGTGACAGACACTCTGCATAATTTATCAAACTCATCAAACAGGATGATGCTTTCTTCAATATTCTGTGTTTCTCCGGCAAGTCTGGAAAAAATCTCATCCATTTCTGCACCCTGATAACCGGGAGCAGTAATCCTTGACGCATCCACAAAAAGAATATCAATTGGTGATACCTCTTTCAATCGTCTCCAGATTTCTGTCTTTCCTGAACCCGAAGGACCGAAAAAGAGATAATTCCCTTTTTTCAGTTTCATTTGCGGGTTTTCCAAGGAGAGAATGTGAAAGTAGAGTGCCATTGCCGCACTTTCTTTCGCCTCTTCTTGACCTATGATATATTTATTTAAATGCTCTACCAGCGTAAGCGGCGAATTTTCCTCCAGCCACCGGGCATATTTGTCCTTTTTTTCATCTAATATCTTAGGCCCACAACTTTTGACTTCAATCCATTCACCGGAATCCACTGATTCGATAAATTGACTTGCCCTTTTCTTTGCTTCGAGCAGTTCCTTGCTGTCAGCATATTCGGCAATAATCTGCGTGACCTCGAGTTTTTCGTACTCTTTCGCCTCCTTTTTCAGATACTCCTTTATAATACAAAAGTCCCCATCACAACTACATATTATGTGATCATAAATTCTCGGATACTCTTCGTCAATCAGCTCGGTATATGTAAGAAGCTTTTCTAAAAACTCGCCGAGCTTGTCTGGAATATTATATAAAATTTTTGCTTTGGCAGACGGCTCAAAATGACTTTCAAGCATAAGTATAGAGTCAAGTGGATTACAGTCTCGCCGGAAAATCATAATTGCTCCTTTAATTATTTCCAACAGGAATTCCTTTGCTTCATCATCGTATTCATCATATTTTTCGACACTTTGTGTTAAAATGCGGTGAATTTTTTCTTCCTCCATATCCTTAATTTTCAATAAATCAAGCTCAAAAAAGTTGGCCCTGAATTTCTTTTTTGTATTTGTCATGCTGCATCACTCCTCTCTGTTTTTTGATTTTACTTTGCAATGCCGCTGTTCTATGTTAAGATATTCATATAAAAAAATTGAAAGGTATTTTCTGCATTGAAATCACATTATTCTTTCGCACTTCCAGGCGCAGATCTTGAAAAAGATGTACGAATCAAGGAAACTTTGCAGGCAATTAAAGCTTGGGTTCTTTCTGACGATTTAATTGCACTGCTGGATATATTTGGATTCCGTCCTTTCTCACGGCCGTCTGTTTCGGACGATAATCAAACTTTTTTCACCTACTTGAGTGAAGTTGTTTCTTTCGTGGACGAAAACTGGGATTTTCGAAAAGGCAACGAACGTTGGGATATACAAGACACTCTTGATGATGCCAGCCATACTTCTGCGATAAAGAGGGTTGTCTGCAGCCTCGGTATGAACACAGAGACAAGCCTTGATAGATTTTCCACGGAAAAAATTGATTATATTCTTCCGCTCGGAGGTGCCAGATTGTCCAACTTTACGAGGACCGAACGCGCACATGAGCTTTCGCGCATACATCCGGAAGCGTCCGTGTGTGCACTCTCTGCCAAGCGGCCTCTTTCTGAAATTGAATTTCCGCTCATTGAAAAATATGCTAAGCGTCCGATGTCTGAAATTAGCACGGAATTTGACGCAATCAATGAAGCTTTGGAAGTTGTTTTCGGTTGCATCGACTATAACGAACAAGCTGAAGCCGGACTTGGTGAAAGCGATACCGAAAGGCAAAATGCGTCTCACTGTCTGCGTTCATATAAAACCGAAACTCCGAGAGTATTCTCACTTTCGGCACCCAGCTCCGTTCCGGCAGTACGCAGAGCAAACACGCTTGATACTCTGAAGCATTTTCAGAATACCTTTCAAGTAACTTCCGGCTCCACGCTTGCAGCAATTACGACAAGTATTTACATTCCGTTTCAGACATTGACTTTAGCGCCTTTTGCAATTGAAAAGAAATTAAATCTTTATTTAATTGGGAGCATTTATTCCTCCTTGGATGATGCTTCTCGCCGAGAACCAAGTCCTGCCGCCTATCTGCAGGAAATCAAGGCAACTGTCGATGCCTGTCATATCTTTTGTAAGAAATACGCCCCGATATAAGCTTCGCGGCGTATTTTCATGTTTTAACCTTCGTATTCTTTTATGGTTTCAATCATTTTTTCAGCCTTTTCTATAATCCTATGCCTCTCTGAAGGTTTGAACAATCCAACGCAACATCTTCTGACCGCTTTATAACTTCCTCTTGCCGCACTCATAACAAGCTTGAAAACCTCTTCAAAGTCAGCTTTGCTGAATGCCTGATGCGTCGGAAAGCTGTATCGATAAGAAACCTCTCCGTCTCTTGCGTCATATTGCAGAGCCCCGAATCTTCTTGGATAGTTTTCATCTGCGATTTTTCTGCACAATACATAATCAAATTCCGGATCTGCGTTGACCGGATAAATGACATCAATTCGACATACTTTTGGTCTTGCTTCAACGAAAATTTTGATTTTTAAATTACCCCCTACGAATCTGACTCCCATTTCAATGCACTCTATTCCCTTTTGAAGACTATCTGCAGAATACCACATCCGCTCTTCGTCAAAATATTCTTTAACAACGGCAAACACTCGATTCTTGTGTGCGATTTCTTCTTCACTCAATTCCGATTTGTCCGAACAATGTGTAACCTTCTCCGCTAGATATGCTGAAAAACATTCTTTAATCGCTTCTGCTGCAATTTCGTCAGAAATGTCTTCGCCAAGTTCGCATTCCCTTACCTTCAGGAGTGCAATTAATCTTTCTGAACCTTCTGTTCTGTCCTCATCCTCCTCTATTTTTTCAATCATTTCACGAATTTTATTCGCCATAGGAACCTCCTTCTTTTAGATGTGTAAAATTTTCTTCTATCTATTTAACGAATGGAAATTAAGATTTTTCATAGATATCTGTTTTTTGACAAAAAATGCAGAAATTTGTCAAATTTCGTCTATTTCTATGTTAAAATAAAGATATTGAATAACGGAAGGAGACTTCAGTATGTCACCACAATTAACAGCATTCGCAAGGTTTATTTTTGACTTGGTTAAGATCGATGGGTATTTCGCAGAAAGTGTTCTTACTATGGCTAAAAAGAAGAATGAACGGATGCCGCAAGGTCCTCAAAGTCTCATGCAAAGTATCGTTTTCTATAAAGAAGATACAGGAACTCTTAAGAAAGGTTTCCTTGATTTACCAAACGCTCTTAAGGCGCCATTACTGCTCGACCTTTTTTTCCCGAAAGACTTTACGAACAGCCTTTTTTCCGACCGCAACCACATCCGAAACGCTTTGAATCCTCTGGACTCAGCAAACCCACCGGTTGGATTCGATATAATCTTCAGTAATATCAAAAATTACTTTGATGACCGCAATGCGCCCGATTTTCTGACCTTTTTGGAGCAATGTGCTTCTCAGATGAGAGGGAAAAAAGGCGTTCTGGAAGTTATCCCTCAAGGGCGGAAGGTAGAATTCTTTGCTTTTGTGATTGCAGAGTTTAAGCGTGAATTTGCTGCAGACTCCACTTTCGCTCTCCTTCCGGATCAAACCGTGACTTGTTTCATTAATGAAGCTGACAGTATCCAAACTGCGCAAACTCCTGATGAAAAAGACATCTGCGAAGCTGCCGTATGCAAAATGCTAACCTGCCTTTTGCTCTTTCAGTTATCGAAGGGGAAATTCGGAGAGGGAAATTCACAGCGTTTTTTTGAAATGTTGTGGTATTATCACGATTCTGTGACCACCGTATGGGATGCTTCCGAGCAGCTTTTCACTGAAGAGGGCGGAAACGAGAGCCTTGCTGATTCCGCTTTTTGCCCTGCTCTCTTTCAAGGGCTCAGCAAGGTAAAAAAATATCCTTACATTTTAATTGAAGAGTTATCCCTTTCTTCAAACCTTGTTATCGTCGGTGACGGCGGAAGCGGAAAAACATTCTTCACCAAAAAGCTCCTAAACATTCTGAAAGATAGTTCGCAGGGCAGTACTATTGACTGCGCCGAAAATAAAAAAATTAAAATAAACCCGGGCTCCTCATTCGGAACTGCCATTTATTTCAAACTAAAAGAACTTCAAGATGGGTTTTCCTTCTGTAAAAGAATTTATGAATACCGCAATACTTTCTTTCCGAAGGTTTCTTTTATGAAAGAGGATACGCCGCTGTTTACTTTTGAATCACAGCGAAATTGGCTTGCTTACTTTATTAATGAAATTTATCAAAAGAAAATCGTTATTATTCTCGATGGATTTAATGAAATCAGCCACACGCACAGGAAAAAATTGATTGCAGAAATCGAATCACTCAGCAAAGAAATACGCAAAGAATCGCACCGTCCTTGTTTTATCATTACCAGCAGACCCGGTTATGAAAAGGCGCTTTCAAAGCTTTCTGCCAAACAAGTTTTTTTGCTGCGTCTTTCGTCTGACAGTATTTCAGATTATCTGCACAGTTATAATAGTCTGCAGACATATCGCCTCAATTTAGGGCCGCAGCGGCAGGGAAGGTTAGATCAGCTTCTTTCTTCTCCGTTGCTGTTGGAATTTTTCGTACAAACATATAAAGATGATTCTCCGAATAAAATTCCGGAAAGCCTCAACCGCTGTCTTATTTTCGACGATGCGTGCAAGCATTTTCTCGACAACTTAGATGAAACCTTAAAACCATACGGTAGGCTTTGCTATAAACTACTTCTTCCGGATATGCTTGCAGATGCAAAATACGGCGAATTTTCCTTTGCCATGGATAAAACCGTATCCTTCATTCAAAAATGGGTCTCGCATTTTGACGAGAACAAAAATAAAAATTTTTGGCTTGAATTCGATCCGGACGAAGATCTCCACGATAATCTCAGTGACCGAAGAAGATGTTTTCGTGAAGTTTTGCGTGCTTTGTTGGACTATCTTGCTCTTGGGCAAGACTACATGCACGAGATGTTATTTGACTTCTTCCGTGCAAAAGCGATTTTAAATGAATGTTTCTACACCGACACTGAATCTATCGGCTTATCATTTACGCAGTCGCGGCTTCATAATTTAATCGATCTTTCCATCGGCTCCAATGTTGATACTGCATTGGACAATTTGCAGGTTGCTTTAATGCTGGCGGAAATGGGTGAAGAAAAAGTTTCCGATAATTCTTCCGAGAAGTCTGAAGCCTTGTATACACATTTCAGTACAGAGTATAAAACGCATTGGCCGGAATATCTCTTTGCGGTTGTTAATTTCATTGATACACTTCGTGAAGACAGTACATTGCTCTTAAAATACTTTTTTATGCTTAAGCCAATTTCAGAGAACACCGATGGCAGACGAAACTATAGACTGCAGCAGATTGACACTTATCTGCAAGATTCCTATAATGATGAGACTGCATTATACTACAAAGGAGTCCTTTACAATAGTACAGCCTTTATTCTGAACCGGATGTTAGATAAAAAGGGGCTTGAAGCTGTTTTTTCCAAAAATTTGGAGCAGCTTGGCTTTTCTGAGATTGATTCTTTTAAAAATGCTGTGGTACCGGACCTTCTTGATACTGCACGAGTCTGTGCTGCAGCCTATCTGGAAACAATCGGCAAGCTTCCCTCTGACCGTCATAGAACGGACATGGCATACCTTTTGGAAGCGAAAATTCAAAGCAATTACGGAGCCTATTATCTGCGCAGATACCGGGGCGAATCCAGTCAGCAGAAAAAAGAGGAGTTCGGCAGGCTACTCGATAAGTATCGCGACAAATCGCTTGCGATAAAAAGAAATTGCGAAGCACGCTACATTCAAATGTTTGGTCGAAAGCCTGATTGCAGCTTCCCTGAAAAGGACTGCGCCAAGTGTGAAAAATACAGAGGAACCGGCAGCAGCCTCGAAGAAAGCGTTCCCGCATGCAAGGACTATCGAACCATTCTCATCAGTCTGAACGATTCTTTTATAGCAATGGGCATCGATCATTTTTATAAAGCAAAATGGTTTGCAGAATCAGAACATTACGAAAAAGCCTTCTGTGAATATCAAACTGCGATTGCCAAGCATCGAGAAGGGGAAGAATATTATAAGCGTGCCAGCGGTGAAACTGCGGTGCCGCTTGTCAATCGTGTCCGCATGCTCGGCTGCCAAATTGAGCAGCAGCTCTTGCATGATAACCACGCCGACATTCCGCAGCCGGAAGAAAGCATTTTTGATGTTATCAATGCCTTGAAGGAACTCCTCAATAACGAGCAAATCAAACACGGAGTAGAGCGTGAAGCCTATAAACACAATATCTTCGCCCTTTCGCCTTTTATCTTTGCGCGAAAAGAAGTCAGCTCCGCATACACCGAGCTTTTGTCCGCATACGAAAGTTTATATGAAGAATTTTTCAGCGGCCGCGAAAATCCGTTACCGCTAAAAACTGAAATTATAATCGCCGCCTATGAGTCACTGCTTCAAGAAGCTGAAGCTCTCATAGATAAAGGGAAATTCGATGCGGCACTTCAAAAGTATGAGCAAATCATCAATAACTTAAAACCTTTAGCAGAAGCTGCCGCCGGTTCTAGGGATGGCAATGCATTTCTTTTTTCCATGAGGCAGAAAATTTTCCATTGTCAAACCAAACAGGTGGCATTATGGGAAAACCTGAATACTGAAAAAGAGAAGTTTAATGTTGCCACTCCGGCAGCCGCGGGCGCTGAAAGTTTTAAGGGTATATTTGAGAATCGTAATTTGCTTCTCGCTGAAGATAGCAAATATATGGAAAATGATTTTTGGGAATTTTCCTCAAAACTATATTATTTAGTGAATAATAATATCCCGGATTCTAATGGTTATAGTCTCATTGAACACCTTAATAGCTGTAAAAAACTTTACCGGACATATTTTGATGATACCGGGACGCACTTTGAGGAACTCCTCGAGGATATCCTTAAAGAAAAGAAATACTAAGCAAAATACAAATTGTAACTTTTACTGAAATAGTGACAATCGTGACTCCGAAGTGACTCGAATGAAAATTCGCAGTCACTTTTTTTGTTTTATGCTAAATATACGAAAACAAAAGAAAAGGAGCAAAAATACGATGGATAAGGTCATGAAAGAAAACAATGCAAAAGAACTGGGATACTACTTTGATGTTATTGCAAGGAACTCTTACACTGTGGAAGATGTTAAAAAGAGCGAAATTTTTGAGAGCTTTTCAGAGGCACTCTATCGTTTTTTACGGGATAATGTGTTCACCACATGCTCAAACGCCTCTCTTCTGCGAAGTTTGGAAAAGATCTTGGGTCATGATATTGCGGCGGATTTGTGTTTGGAGGCATTCGGTAAACTCTTCGCAGTAATCAAGCAGGGGAAAAATGAGGGAAATATTCGTCTGAATGTAATTTTTAAAAAGAACCGCTCGTTCTGGGAAGGTAATATCCACGATTTCGTTCAAAAAAACATCCTCTTGGATTCGTTCAAGCGCCATATCCCGGACAGCCTTGATCGTCCGATTTACGATGACGATGCCTCCGATAAAGTCCTTGGCGACATTCTCCCTTCTGGGGAAAATATTGAAGAGGATGTTCTCTTCGGATTTGCTTTTCAACAACTCCTAAAGGCATTGTTGGTTGATGAACTGACCGCCAAGCCTGTTTCTGTAGCTTATATCGGCTTCTTGAACAATTTGGCGGACAATAAAGCCAATAAAACGCAGAGATTTGCACATTTGCTCTGCACTGAGACACCCGAAGATATTGTCCGTGACACAATCACAAAATTTGTAAACGAATTCAACATCGACATCTCTGACACAAACCAGAATATGAATTTCGACTTCAAAAATTTCAAAATTAACTACAACGACTTCCGCAACCATATTGAGTATATGGATCTGAGCAAACTGACATCGCATCTTTCAAAGGAAATCCATAAAGAAAAGCAGCGTATCCGGAAAGAGTATGAGTTTTTGCTGCGGTGAGCTGATAACAGGGGCAGAGGTCGAAAAACCGACTCTGCCCCCTATTTGAACGCTAATATCCGCAAACAAAAAGATTCACCGCTTCCGAATAAGAATGCCACATGGAGTTTGACTTGGAACATTCCCGTAAATAATCCATATATTTCGCTTCCAGTTTTGTTTCCCGTTCGGAGTCATAATCGCCAAACTGCCATATCCATATTTGTTCACCGGCGAGGACACTTTCCTTCATACTCTTGTCCGCACTTTTGTCATATGTGCTCGAATACATTCCGTTTAACTTATAATAATTCAAATCATCTGTCGTGCATTTCGGCAACGGAAGTTCGTAATCGTTCCATTTATGATCCGCGGCAAAGGCTTTATCATCCCTGCACAAATATGCGTAATTGCGTATGTTTGACTTTTTAAGCTCATCAGAATTCAAAACATCAGAAAGCCCGTCTCCAAAAGTACTGTCTACTTGATAATAGTTTTTACCGCATCGCACAATATTCCATGCATGATTGCCCCAGCTACCATTTCCGTCAGCCGTACCACCCACATAAATTGCTTGTATGCCGAGCCGCTGCAGAAGATATTGTGTACCTCTCGTATATCCTGCGCATATGCTTTCATGATTCACCAGCGAACTGTACAGATTCTGATTGTCTGCGCATCCGGCTACATACTCCACAGTGTCAAGAATATATTCATAAACACTCTTGATTTTTTCGTACTCACTTTCCATACCCCGTGTCTTTTCTAAAAAAGAAGTCACACTGTTTTCTATTTCAGCCTGTCTGTCCTTTATTTCAGATGCAGTATATTTATACTCAAACGAAAGCGTCATTTGTCCGTTAATGCTAACGCTTCTCCACTCCCCACTCCAAAAGATCTCAGGGTGTTCCGCATAAATCATTTGGACAATTTGCTTTACATCTTCAGGAGGAGCCGATCCTATCTTAATATCAGCTTCGCATTCCTTTATGCCTTCAAGGATTTTATCATAGAGCACTTGCTTCTCCGGCGATAATGAATCATAGTAGTAATAAATGTCCCTCTGCTGTCCGTCGGCAGATGCAATCTCATCTTCGGCATTACTTAAATATTCTCCGAGCAAAAACCTGCCTCCACAAAAAACAAGTCCTAAAATGCCTACCAGGAAAATAACTGTCAGAAAAGGAAAGCCTCTTTTTCTGCGCGCTTGTTTCCGTTTGCACTGCTTATTTTTAGATTTTTTTGTCTTCATATTATTATCCCTTTGCGCTGCTGAAATAGTCCTCGTAGCACTCAATAAGCTTTCCATACTTTACAAAGAACCTATTATTTTTTATATTCTTCATATCTAAGAAGCATACTTTCCCACCGTTAAAGTGTTCTGCGATGACTTTCATTCCTATCTTGGTGCGGATTGAAATACTTTGCCTTGATTCCGCAAGAGAACATATGCTGCTAAAAAACAAGCCTCTTTTGGCATTATCTTCTATGTATTCAATCAACGATTGAACTAATAACAGCTGTAGTTCTGTTGTCCATTTTTTAGGATTTGTTCCCATCATCCACAGATAACCATTATATTCTCCCGGTAGATCTATAAAGTCTATATTTTCTAAGGAAATGTCCTTTTCGTCAAAAATACCTTGCTTAGCTTCCTCGAAGCTTTCATCGTTTAAAGCAATAAAAATCCAATAGCCTGCAACCTGATTCTCTTGATCCAGAATAATACGCCAGTCATCTCCAAGCAAATCCAATAGTTTCAGACCTTCTTTTAAGCCTGATTGTTTTGTGTCGAATTCCTCTTGAAAATCAGCAATAATACCTTCCAATTGTTCTTTCACTTTTTCTAAAGTGATTCCATATCTGTAGAGCTCCTGTGGGCTTACTACGCTATAGGCTGCTTCAGAAAATGCCGCGTTTTCACTTTGTTGTTTTCTGACGACATTCTTATCGCCAAGTCCATTTCCCATTTTTTTGCTGCTGTCGGCACTTCCATTGCTTGCATGTAATAAAGTGGATTTTAAAAGCTTTAAGCCTTCTCCTATATCTGTATGCGCATCAATCCAATGCTTACACCCTAAGAAATACAGATATTCGTCCGAGAATTCCGTTTCTTCAATTTTAAAGGGGATAATGTCTTTTTTCGCGTCGAAAGCAAGGCTTACTTCATTGCTCACATGTCCGGACTCGTTGATAGCATTGGAAGCAATCAAAACAAAAGCATCACAGTTTCGGATTGCCGATACGATTTGTCCGGCATAATTTGCACCCGCCACAACATTTCTAGGTGCAATCCAGCAGGCTATACCTGCCGCTTCCAAATAGTCGCACGCCTCGAATGCAATGTCCTTGTTATGCGTTGAATAACTGATAAAAACAAGGCTCCTTTTCTCTTCTTTCATCTCATTCATCTCCACTTTTTTAGTTTCATGCCTAAAATATTTTCTTTACCCTAAACCAGCATTTCAAAACCCGTGAGTACAATTAAGAACGCAAAATTAAACGCTGAGAACGCCCCTATATAATATAATGTTTTTCCCGGGTTATTTTTCGTGTACTCTCTAAAAGTAATAAGACTGGCAAGCGAAGCAATAAGCGTTCCCACACCTCCTATATTGACTCCAACAAGCAAATCCGCATAATCATCGGTGAACTGCGACAATAAGATTGCCGATGGAACATTGCTGATAAATTGACAGGAAAGCACGCTAAAAATAAGTGTACTTTTTTCCAGCAGGCTGCAGAAAAATTCCCTGACAATATCAATCCGTGCCATGTTGCTCGAAAAAATAAAAAAGGACACAAAGGTGAAGAGCAACGGATAATCCACCATTTTTAAAGCTTTTTTATCAACAAAAAACAATACTACCGGAACAATTACGAGCCCTATTATATAGGGAACTGTCCGGAAAACAATTGCAATCGATAGTGCGAAAAGAAGCGAATAAAGAACTGTTTTTTTGCCATCCAGCTTCACGGGCTCGCCTTGCAGCTCCATTCCGTCGTTTTTTACAAAAATAAAGCAGCATATTGTAATCAATATAATCGACAAAAGAAATGGCGGAAACATAATGTGCATGAATTCAATATTGCCGATATTAAATTTCGTGTATAAGTAAAGGTTCTGCGGATTACCAAAAGGAGTAAGCATTCCGCCGAGGTTTGCCGCTATATTTTGCATTATAAAAGTAAATGCCATGTACTTCTGTTTGTTGGTTGTTGTCAAAACATAATATCCAAGCGGCAAAAATGTCAACAATGCCATATCGTTTGCAATAAGCATAGAGCCTATGAATGTGATATACACCAATGCAATAACACACATCCTTGCAGTCCGAAATGATTCAACAACTTTTCTTGCCAGAATATAGAAAAAATCTATGTTTTTAAACGCACATACGACGGCTAAAACACAGAAAAGACATGTTAAAGTTTTATAGTCAAAATATCCAAGGTACTGCGAATCCGGCGGCACGATAAACATAGTAATAAGTGCCGCCGCCATTGCAATACAAAGAACTGTATTTTTTTTAAAGAATTTTACAATATTCATCTTATCCTCTGTCTTGTATAGAATACGGAATGTTCTTCTTTTCGCAGTATTCCGCTGCCGCAGAACCAGATTCACAATATACTGTTACTTTTTCGCATCCGTTAAACATTCCCCAGCCAAATTCAACTACCGAACTTGGAATAATTATCTTTTCAAGTTCGCTGCAGCCTCTGAAGGCTACATCGTCAATCTTGGTCACGCTATCAGGTATTTCTAAAGTCTTCAGCCCTGTACATTTATAGAATGCGCCTTCGCCGATTTCATTCACGCTGTCAGGCAAGAGAATTTTGTTTAATCTCGAGCATTCGGCGAAAGCCCAGTCGCTGATTGTAACTACGCTGTCAGGTACCTCATATTCATATTTATCTTTTTTCGCAGGGCAGCAAATTAATATCGCCCTGTTTTTATTGAACAAAATATTATCTACCGACTTAAAATGTTTGTTTTTAGGGCTTACATTAATTTCTTCTAAAGATACACACCCTCTGAACGGGCTTGTCCCAATATTGTAAACGCTTGATGGTAAATATACCTTTT
Organism: uncultured Clostridia bacterium; assembly: GCA_934233735.1. GTDB lineage: Bacteria > Bacillota > Clostridia > Peptostreptococcales > Anaerovoracaceae > CAG-238. The sequence goes on from CAKQGQ010000003.1 coordinate 35,856, forward strand.
TAAGAGCTAAGCATTCTTTAAAAGCATTTTTTCCAATCTTACAAACTCCTTCGTTCATTGAAATTTCTGTAATAGCTGAACACCCTGCAAATGCCATATCATCAATCTTAGTTACGCTCGGCGGAATTTCAATAGATTTAAGCCGAACACAGCTTGCGAAAGCACTCTCGCCGATGATCGTAAGATTTTCCGGCAGATGTATGTCTGTCATTGCCTTGCAGCTGTTAAAGACTCCACCGTAAATTTCAGCTAAACCTTTCGGCAATGTTATTTCTTTTAATCGCTGACAGTTTTCAAAAGCTCTTTCGCCGATTTCAATTTCGTCATTTTTTATTTCGAGTTTTACAAGGTTTATGCAATCTCTAAATACACTTTCGCCCAATTTTTTAGTGCCTGCCGGAAGCGTTATTTCTTTAATATTTTTGCAGCCTCGAAAAGCTTCATCTTTTATGTCGACTACACTTTCCGAAATTTTGATTTCTTCTAATTTCTCACATTCCTTAAATGCTGCTTTTCCAATTACACGCACGCCTTCCGGAACATTTACTGAAGTACTTCCATCTTTACATTTCGTCAGCACATCGTCGCGAATAACGAGTGTTCTCATCGTTTCCATCGGAAGTGAGTTTAACATTTTATTAATGTATTTCGGGTCTTTTTCACTTGCCATTCCGTTAACATGTTGCAGATTTTCGAGCATGATTTTTAATGGAGCAGGAATTTCTACTGTTTCTTCCACATATATCGGATATATTTTTTTATTGTTTTTAAATGCAGTAATAATTTCCATGCCACAGTATTTTGATGCCATAGATGCCTGTGACACAAATAATACGAACGCCGCACATTTTTCAATTCGATCTCGAAGTTCCTCTCTGAAGTCTTCTCCTATCTCCATAGTATCATCAAACCAAATACGGAATTTTTCTTCATCCATTTTATTTAAAATTCTATATACGATATCTGCATTTTCGTGTGAATAGCTGATAAACAGATATGGCTCTGAACCCTCGTATGCATCAAATTTAATTCTTTCACCAATACTTTTACTTTTAACACTCATACTAACATCTCCTTTGCTAAATACATTATTTTGTTCCTACAAAGCTGTCTAATCTTTTTGTTGCTTCCGATAAATCGTCAAAAGGTCTTAAATCACTGTGCATTTTCCCTAAATCGTTTCTGGATGCTTTCTCCGGTGAACCGCTGTATATATAGCCTTCTGCGCGAGTATATGCATTCCATCGATTATGCTCAATCCGCTCAATTATATTTCTTTCATAATCGTTTAATTCATCTTCCGTTTTACCGGCTCCCGGAATTTTACAATGTTCTCGCATTTTCATGTGAATTGCCAAAGAAATCGACGACTGATAATTATATTCATAATTCCAAAAGTCTTCTTCCCTGCAGCCAGGGTATTTCATATGCTGCCTTAACCCCTTTGCCTCTAAATCCGATTTTAAAATTGCAGCGTCTGAATAGGTTGTCTCAACATCTCCAATGAAATCGATGTTGTATGCCTCGCCTTTAAAGTTCTTTGCATCTTTAATCACATTTGTAACTTGAGAATTTCTTACAAATGCCTGCACAATCGTATCTTTCAAACCCCGTCTTTCGAGCAGCATCCGCGCAAAAACAGCCTGTTTAATATTTTCACTGTCATCCTCCAGAGAGACAAGCACATAGGTCGGCGTCGGAATCGTATTAAAGATATCGATAAATTTTGCTGAACCCGGTATAATTCCGCTGTGAATCTTAATGTCATATTCACATTCGCCAGCTATTTTTTTCCCGTTAATTTTCTCAGACATCAGTTCCGGGCATTCGCCTCTGAAAAGGTCTTCAGCATTTTTGTCGCTGTCAAATGCGTTAATTGTAATATGATATCCATCCATTTGGCAAAACCAGCTCAAGCCTTTCAGCATTTCTTTTCCGATATCGTTCAGTCCTATGATGACTGCATTGATTTCCTTCCGGTCGTCCTTTCCCTGCACAGCGGTATCAAAAAATCTTGCTCCGTTCGTGTATAGTGCTTCTCTCACAATGCTTCGAGCTTCATTAATTCGCCTTACTTTCATCCGGCCCTTTTCCAGATGTGCTACTGCAAGTTCCCCTTCTGTACTCGATGAAAACAAATATAAGCTGGTATTCTCCCTCATTTTATAAGCATCAAGCAGCAGTTTGGTCTGAGTAATATTTTCGCCTTCATCTTCTCCTATAATAAAAAAGGATATATTTTTCTTTTTGCTATGCGTGTTCCAGTTGATTAATACAATATCCTGTTTGAAGCAGATTGCTCCAAGCCTGCTCGCTCTGCTCTGCAGCTCAAAACTTTGTTCATCGTTACGCTGAAAAACATCTGTAAATACAAACAGACTGCGTTTTTTATCCTCAGAAATGCTCCTTGCAAGAGCTAACGACTTTTCATTTAACTCTGAGAAAATATAAGTGTCTTTATAAAATCCACACATATATCGCCTGTATGCTGCAACATTTTTAAAGAATGACAAAACAATACCGAATGTCAGCAGTGGAGCGAGAACATACAGCAACGCTGCATACATCGAAAATGCAATACTCATTTTTTCGCTGAGGTTCCCCGCAAAATCTTTGATAATGTCAAATTCCCCATCAAGTACGAAGAGTCTCATTGTATTATGTATAGATATTAAAAGTGTCTTAATTATCTGTCCGGTATCATTTACGAATTGCTGTGCGTAAATGGGAATAAACAGCGTCGTCGCTGCCGCAAAAGTACCAGCCGCAAAAGCATAGTATGCAGCAGTCGGTCGCTTCTTCCCATTCTTGAGGTTCAGGCTGCAAACAACCGTCACCATAAATATTCCCACTGAAATTGCTAAACACCAACTACTCATTTTGACTCCAATCACTATACCATTCACTTTCCATAAGGTCGCCGAAAATCGGTTTTAGCAATTCTTCAGTCACTTGAGACGCATCAACCTTCCAGCTCTCACCATCTAGAATCATCTGCATCTGAATCGGAATTTCCAGATCCTCAGCTTCACTTTTCTCTTCCTTTAAGATCTTTTTAAATTCTTTCTCTATCTTCTTTTCACTGTCTCCATTCAGTGTCATTTTGAAAGCCGTTGGGAGATATTCCTTCATCACTCCTTTGATTACGCTTGCCCAATCCTTTGTTGTAATCTTTACATCTACAACTGCACTGTTTCCGCTTTCCTTAACATCGGTAATTTCATAATCAAAATCCATCAATGTGTCTCTCAGGACATCTGACATCTCATTTAAGCCTTCCGATTCACATAAAGCATCTATAACACTGCTGAATAGGGAGTCTTCTTTGATTTCACCAAAGTAGACTGATTCCATTGCATCTGTATTATTTGTTTTCAAGGCCTTTAAAAACTTATTTGCGGCACCATCCGGTCCGCTGTTTCCGCAGGCACTGAAAAGCAACATTGACAGAACAATCAGCATAATCGCTGTTTGCTTACTTTTTTTCATCTTCATCCTCCCTTTCTTTGCATTCTGCCGGTATAGCTGAGCTTAGTATTTCACCGCAAAATTCTAAAGCAAGCGGCTCTTCGACATTTATAAACGGAGTCGCTCCTGTAAGAACGCTGCCCTCTGTAATTCTATAGTTTGCGGCATATCGTAAAAATCCTCTTCCGTACTCGTCGTCCCTATGCGTTGTGATTATTTCCTCTCGTTTTGCAACAATTGGCTCATTAATCAAATAAGCATATTGGATTTCACTCCATTTCGCCATTCCCTCATAAATTTCCAGTTCCAACTTCTCGCCGTATTTTTTCTTTATTTGTTTTGAATCCCAATTTACATATTGCCAGATATGTGTGAGCTCATGAGCAATGGTCAGCATAGACTGCATCCGCGGAGCTCCGTTTTCGATTAAAAGGCTAAATCCGTCTTTGTCTTTAATGGCAACACCTAATACTCTTGCGTCTGAAGCCGTCGTCGGTACAAAGCTTTTCTTGATTTTCTTATGAAGGTTCTTCGCATTGACCATTTGTACCTTTATTCCTGCATTGATTTTAATGCTGAAAAGAGACTCCATGTTCCTCTTTACTTCACTGTATAGATCTATGAACTCTTTTTCTGTTTTAATCGCTGTTCTCGTGCATTCCATGCATCGTTCTCTGCCATCAATCAAAACATCAAATTCAACGCCAGATATTTCACGCCCACAAAAATCGCAATACCTTGCTCCTGCCTGTCCAATATTCTCTCCCGAATCTATCATTTGGGCTGTGAAGCGGCCTTCTCTTGCTTGCTGCAGGCGATTGTCACTAAATCCACATTTCTGAAGATATTCCAATGCAGCAGTTGTTGCGATTCTTTCAGGCTCTGCATCAAACCCATAGAGTGTAAAATATCTTTCATGATATGGAATGATCTGACCCACTTTTTTCAAAGTTTTTGGCTTTTCAAACTCTATAACATCCGCTTCTTCATCGTTGGTGCTTTCACTTTCCTCAGTGCTGCTTAACAAGAGTGTTTCGTTTTCTGCCTGCTGATCTGCAGGAACTTTCACTGCAACCTCCTCAACTTCAGTCTCCTCAATTGTCTGTTCGATTGTTTTCTCAATCTCAGGTTCTTTAGTCATCTGCTCGCTTGGCTTTTCAATCTCAGCATCTTCGATCGTCTGCTCTGTCGGCGACTCCGGTGTCGGCTGGGATTTCTTGGATTTTCTCTTGAACAATGATGAAATGAATTCTTTAATTCTCCCGAACAGACCTTTTTTCTCTTTCTTTTCAGGTCCGGTAAACTCAATAAACTCTATCGGCACAACTTTCTCTGAACCCGGATTTTTACTTCTCTCAAGTGCTTCTGTATGCCATTGTAAATAATCGCATACGATTTCAAAAATTCTATCCAGATTCCGCTCAACAGCTTCCAGTAATCCTAAATCTAATTGGCTGTCTTCAACTATGTAGATTCCATTATCATCAAAATTCTCCGAATCCGCTTCAATGTTATATGTCATCGGATCTTTATCTACTCTCTCTTCTGTTTTACAGAGTGCAACAATATATGCCTGATTTTCAGCAAAGAGCGATTTAAAGGTTTCATTAAGCAGCAAGGTTAAAGTGTACTTCACCTCTTCCGTCAAACCATCTAATTGTGGAAGCCGCAGATAGAGAATTTCTTTGTTCTTATATACTCGCTTCGGAATTCCGGTTTTTTCACCTTCATACAGGACTTTTGCAGCATTCGCCAAATCATTATCCTGAAACATTCTATAATATCCAGGTGTCTCAACTGTAATATCTGCATATTCCCTGTACACTCGCATATCTGCAATGTTTTTTCTGTCACCAATAAGATTTGACTTTCGGATAGCAGAGATACAATACTCTCGAATCTGCCTATAGGTATGTCGATTATCAATATGATCTGCCGCTCGTCTGACGATAATCTCGCCACCGGATGTCAGATAGCGCATTTCATAATATTTTCCGCAAAGTGTAAGAAACTGTCCGGGCAAATATTTCTGATAAATCTGTCCTAATAATTCAGAACCAAGATAATTTTTTAATTCAATCTCATCTTCTGCAACATAAGACGCTGATTTTAAATCCCCGATCAGAGCCTGTATGAAAGTCTCGTCTTTAATCATATAAACGCTTTCCTGCGTCCCTGTGTTATAGTTATACTTGCTGGTCGCCGTAATATTTTCTCTGCCAATCGTAGCACAATCTACCGTGATTTTTCTTTCACTGACCGCTTCCACAGCTTCTATATAATTCTCAGGAAGGCTGCTTATTGCGTCTACTCCAGCAAAGCATTTATATATTTCAAACCATAATTGCTTTTCTAAGTCATAAACTTCTAATCCTAACAGCGAAAATTCTTTTTTGATTTTATTTTCACTGACACATTCCATGCTTAAAAGAAGCAATATTCCTAAAGTAGTATTGCGAGCTGTTTTTGCATAATCAGCAGCAATATTAGGGATTGCCTTGGCATCAGTTTCAAATATAGATGCATTGTCAGCCATATAATCACGAAGCAAGTATTGCGGTGAAATAATATTGACGAATCCCTGCGATGTTGTTCGCGTACTAAAATCTCTTAAAGCTTCAAAGATATTAAAATTTTCATCCTCAACCGTTATAAAACCATTTTTTTCAATAGGCGCACCCCAGTAATTCGCAGATGTAATAAACTTTTGATCCATCAACTCCTGGCTGGTCGGTAAGCCTGCGTATTTCATCAAATCAAAGTAATATTGCTTTGAAATCCAGTTCATATCAACAACCGGGAATGTTTCTCCGCCATACCATCTTGCTTTTTTAATTTGATATTTCAAAGCGGCAAACGAAAGTTCGGTTCCTACTCCCAAGTATTTAGAAATATTCGGAACAAGTCTGTGCTGAAGATGCTCTGCATCAACTTTCCAACACATGTGAGATACTGTGCCTTTATGCTTGTTAGTTGCTGAGACCTCTTCCAATGAAGTCAAAAGAATATGTGACATTGCATCTAAAAGTCCGTCGCTATTTTTGTCGCACATACAAAATGTAATATTTTTTTCCGGCTCATTTTCCCTGCATTTTTTTATAAGCATATTCAAACCAATCTGGGCAGTAGTAATAAGCTTTCCGGGTTCTATAATCACAACAAACTCAACCTGCTGCAAGAATTGTGCATTTTCTTCCTGGATATTAATATTAGTTACATCCGCACGCCTCAAGATACCAATATCACCATCGAACTCTTCCTCCGTAAGAGTTCCGATATTCCAAAAATACGGAATATTCGTAACGGATTTAACGCCTTGTTGAATCCAGTCCGCAACCTCATCCTCGACTCCATGCCGTCCAAGTACAATTAACACTTTCTTATGCTCCAAAAGCTTTCGATTCATCGGATAAAAAGCATATGGGATTAAGTCGCTATAAAACGGATTGTTAAAAAGCACGCTTTTTCCCATTAGCAGTTCCATGCTTGAATACATATAGTTCTGATCAAGATCGAGCCCTTTTTTCAGCTTTCCCTTATAAAACTTTGCGAAAGTGCTTATAACTGAATCTTCATTTTGTTCTAACTTGTTTAGTGCATCTTCATTCGACAAATCATATGCTAGCGTTGAGTTAATACTGGTTCCTTCATCCAACAATTTATCCGGAAAAATCTTTCTTAAAGCGTTCCTCAAAAGCACATAATTTGTGATTGAGTCAGCGTCGTCATCTTCACCTAAAAAATGTGAACTGTATTCGCGCTTTGTCATCCCGTTCAAGAAGAAATAAATTTCCCCTAAAAGAATAATTGTATACACCGGATAAAAATATCCCGAACTATTGCCTTTAAAGATCAAATAGCTTGAAATAATCATTAAGATACAAGAAATTGCAGTTCCGGCATAATATGCAACTTTAAAAAATTTTCGAACATCAACGAACTCCTCTTTTAAGCACATGCCTCCGTTTTGCTGGTTTATCGTATAAAAAGTTTCATATAGTCCGCTCCCCTTGCTTTCGTCTTCAGAGAAAAGTTTTTTAATTATGCGTAACGCAATTCTCTTCAGCTCAATGAACAATAACAGCACGATAAAAACAATTACATATGTCAGCCAAAGATCCCAATTTATTGTCTTGAGAAAAGCCAAAATCCCAGCTGCTATACCCTTAAAAGCCTCTTCCATATGTATAAGCTGGCCTAAACGATACAACAGCACTGGTATTGCCATTACAGCACTGTAAATCCACTGTCTGATCTTTCCTGCAAGCACACACGCCAATAATGAATAAATTGCCGCAACAAAAGGCATTGCAACCTGCTTTTGGCGCTCTGATTTTCCCAAATTTATACAATTGCTTCTGTGGCAAAGAAAAAGAATCGGAAGCAGCATGACTATCATTTCTATTATAATTACTCCGCTATTCATACATTTCCTCCCTATTCAATGTGATTGCTTCCACATAATCAACAGGAATCATGATTTGATTTCCGCATTGCAAAAATTCGATATTCATATCATTCTCCTTAATCGGCATGTCATATGAGTAAGCTTCTTCCTTTTTAAAATCAAAATTGTATATGTTCCATTCATCTTCTACGCTCACTGAATCAGAAGTATAACTTGGAAAGGTTTGATATATTTCTCGCATAACCGCCTCAATATCATTCCTATGTTTCTGCATAATTTTTTTTGTTTTGCTTCCGTCATTTTCAATAAAATTCAATATGGAAAATCGCCGCATCACATTGCACGCCTTGCTAAGATATACAGAAAACTCATTTAAGCTTGCTTCAATGTTATAGATTATTCCGCTCATAACATAATTAAAATGCTTGAAACGGTTAATTAATTGTTTCTTAAAAACAAGCAAAGCAATTAGGCATACACCAAAGAATGCTGCACATCCTCCGACAAGCAGAAACGCCGAAACGGCTTCACCTCCGCCGTTTATGAATGCATCCACAAGCGCCGGCAACACACTCACGAAGAATAATGCCAGTGCTATCGTACAGGAGTTCTGCACCTTGCGTTTGTTCATGCGCTGCCCTATTCTTCTGATAATTTCTTTGCTGGCGGTTTCAATCTCTGCTTTATACTCTTTAGCATCAAACAAATCCCCCGGTTGTGTATCCACCATCTGTTCTTCTCGTTCGAGCAAATCAAAGTAAATATTCTCTTGTTGAAATTCATCCATTTTCAGAGCTCGTTCATCTTCAAGCTTATTTTGCTGCCGCAAAGATCGCTTGACGCCTAATTTGACTGATCGTTTGGGTTCCCTGAGATAACGAATAAAGTGTTTTTGTATCTCATCGTATTGCTTTGACCAGTATGTTATTTCTTCTATAGGAGAATCTGTCGCAATTCCAATCTCGCTATATGTGCAAAAGAGCTCTTCGGAACTGTGGTCGTAATCGGTCGTTATAGGAATTGTCACATCTTGTTCAAATACATTTTCCAATAAATCATCGTCGAGCCGGCTTTTTTTGCTTACATTCAGTTTTTCAAGCTGTCGGTCAATATAGCGCTTTGTCCCTGCCAGCTTTGAAAGATAAGCATTGCATACATAGCTTAATTTGCTGTATGACAAAACTGCCTGAGCGCTATACACGCGTTCCGGTTTTATTGCATCATTCGGATACTCATTTGCGGCAAATATATTTAAAAATGCTAAAAACGAGAAGTAGTTATCCGCATCTCTATGCCCATTCATGTATTTCATGTTATATAGGAGAAATCTGACATGTGCCGGATACATATTATCCTCAAAGAATTGTGAATACTGCATCTCTAAATGCTCTTCTGAATAGTTAGATGTATATTCTTTTTTCAGCACGGCTCTTTCGGCTAATAGAATCACTTGTTTTGGCACGCAATCAATCATTGCATCCTCTCCAAAATGTTCCAACAGCAGCTCATCCCGAATAATTCTTTCTCGATTCAGCTCATACGCCAGAATTTTTTCCTCCCTATATAATCCGAACGAACTTGCACATATTTTCTCAAAGTAATTCTCGTCTACTATTTCGTCCGATACATCAAGCACTTCTTTCGGGTCATCATAGTCAATAATGTTTGCACCCATAAGCCAGTTTGTCAGCCTTATCAACGGATCTGCCAGTGCTCTGGAAAAAGACTCTTCTTTTCTTCTTCTAAAATCAGCAATTGTCTCTTCGTCCACTAATGATGATGTATTGCTAACATGCTCACAAACATCAAATGGATTATGCTTACTGATCCCGGAGAAGCCCATAGTCTCACAATCACTCACAATGATTGCACGCCATATTTTATGTCTGCTCAAGTAATCCTGCAATGCCGGAACAGCCTCTTCCAAATTATTCGCTTCAGTGTTCCAGCATGCAAAGTCATATTTATCATTCATAAGTGGTTTTAGGAAGGAATTATACTTGGCTTTGCAGTCATCAATTATCTCCTGTCTGCAAATTATAATCGTAAACATTTCTTTTCCCTTTCCGCTTCTTTTTAGATTTTAAAATCTCTTATCTCTTGCGGGATTTTAATTTGGAGTGCGCTGAGTCTTTCAATAATCGTTTCCTTAATAAGCATAATTACATCTTCTGAAGCTTTTCCTAACACTTTTGGGAATGCTTTGTAGTTCTCTGCCAATAAGTTAAAATGCTTTAACAAAATCTGGCAGAACAAAGGCTTTACATCGCCTTCACAGCAAAATGTCTCAATTTCTCTATAGACAATTTCTGTTATAGCTTTTGCCATCGTTGCAATTTCAGCTGCATCCTTCTTTTTTGCCGGAAGAGAATTGTAATATAATACCGGTATTTCGAAAAGCGATGTTTTGACTGCTGCCAATTTTTCTTCGTCTTCACCTGTGCAATCGATTATTTCAGCTCTGTTTAATTGTTCTACACATTTTACGAAATAAGTATTTTCATACGCCGTTGTCTTATTTTCGTCCTCCACTCGCTTGTTATCAGCCAAACTATGTATTTCATTCACAGTAGCGCGATCGAAATACAGCGCATCCAAAACTTCATACAATTCGTCGCACACGGTCCCATTTGATACGATAAGTTCTTTGTGATTGCCTGATGCATCGGTAATCCTATATGTAAGTTCATCCGGTCCGTATACAGAGATTGCATGCCGCGTAATCGCATTGTAAATAAAACCATACACTAAAGCCATGTGAATGTATCGCATCAAGTCTTTCTGATAATCTAAATCTATTTCCGGCATCACTGAAATGGAATTCCATCTTTTATCAATATGCGGCGTAATAACCGGATTCAGCTTAGAGTCAGGACCAATTTTTTCCATATAGGTCTGATATGCGTTAAAGTAATCCCCTGATGACTTTCTTATAATCGAATATGTTTCCGTTTTATCACTCGGCTGTCCGTACGACAGTTTTGCAATCTGCGTAGGCATAATATTATAGATTGATGAGAAGAAGCGCAGTTCGTACTTCGATATTGTATCTGATCTATTTTTTGCATCCAAGAACTCATCCACATAAATTCCGTTTCCATCTTTAACACCGACGCCGAAAGCAATTGCGTTCACATCTCTAGCCTCTTCAAAGTCGTTTTTTGAAATTGCTGGGCTTGCTAGGTTTTTCGCCTTTTCAATTTGCTTATTGATGTAATTATCGATATTCTTTTTTGTTTTGGAATACTTGATAATTTCCTGTTTTTTCTCTTCGGATTCAACCTTTCCCATCTTCACTAAGCTGTCAATTTCAAATTCATACTTGATTCCATGCAAAATGTCTAAATCGATGTTTTCATCGCACTTCTTTTCCGTCAGGTTACGATAATAGCCGATAATAATATCATCAAAGATGTCTTTCTTTGTTTCTCTCAAAAGAGGGTTGTTCTTAAGCTTCTCTTCAATAACCGAATTCTGTTTCGCACTGTCATATATATCTGAGAAAAGATCGTTCTCATCATCGGAATTCCCGTTTGCACTTCCTTGCTCTTCAACCAGCATGTCAAGCAATTCTTTGGAACCAAAAAGATTCATCACGCAATCGCCGTTATTGAAACTGAGCTTATCTACAATATTTTCTTTTTTCTTTTCTATGGAAGCGACCTTTTCTTCAAAATTATTATAGAATGCAGTATATGCTGCAATGATGCTGCTTAAAATCGGAAGTGCCTGAGCACAGACTTCTCTCTTCGCAAATTTTCGATAATAGCCTCTTACTGTTTCACAATATTCCTGAAGCATTTCGTTGCATGCTCCCGCGGCATCACTTCTGGTTGCAGTATCCAAGGTCTCCTGAAATCTATTTCTGTCATCAATTGCGATGCACATTTGTTCAAGAGTCGTTTCTTTGCTGAAATTGAATTTCACTTTGAACTGGTTCTTGTTTTTCTGTCCTTCTGCATCTTTTCCCTGCGTAATTGCGGCAATGCTTTCAGAATAAGCACCATAATCAGCCTTTACATTCTCACAAGTTTTCAACATTGCGTCCTGAAGTTTGTAGAGCAGATATCTTACGGCATTTGGATGCATTACCTTATCAGAGGCCTTTAAGTATGCTTCCAGCATATATTCAGCAGTATTTTTTCTTCTTATGCTGTTTTCAGACCTAAATGCATTTTTAATAAAACCTTTAATAATTTCTTTAAGAACATCTGGGTCTGCATTAATCCCAGCTAACATTGTGATGCAGTCATATCTCGCTTTTAATCCTTCTTCATCTGCGTCGTTGCTTGCAATTGTAATAACATCTGAATTTGAAGCTTCGTTGCCGTCTTCATCAACAGTTTGAATGCTTTTCTCAAATCGTCTGGCAGCTTCATTTGCCATACTCTGTATGAAGTCTTCTGCGACCTTTTCCATTTGATTTTTAAATCCCATTTCGCCTGTCGCAGATTCCCCACTAAGCATTCTGAACTTCGGCAACAAGTATCTGTTTCTTATTTTTTCTGAAAAGTCATCTTTTGAATTTTCGACAGAATACATATATACTTTATTCAGTTCCGGTCTGTCGTCCTCGCCGAGGGTATTGTCATTTTCAAACTTTTTCAGTTCAGTCTTATACTCATGATCATATTTCAGCCATGACTGCGCTACCATAAGTTCTCGTTCTTCCTCGCTCAGATTTTCACTACTAATTCCAATAATTGACTTTTCTGCCCAATTATAGGCAATGTAGTCACGAATATCTTCATAAGGGTATCTTAAAACAGCCGCTCCCGCTCCGCCGAAACGACATCTGCCCAGTTTTTCCGGTACAATAAACTCTTTTACAATATTGTCTTCTTTTGAGGACGCTGATTTTCTCATAGGTCCTATATTCTGCTCATAGATGCTTTGCGCCGCGAAGTCTTCATACTGCGACAATCTTTGCATAGACCGCTGCTTTTCATCAATTCTGTCAAGAAGGAAGCAGAAGTCAAACGGTAAATTGTCGAGTTCCTGATCCGGGCCGCTTGTGGATGGAACAGTCAGCGATAAGTCCTTATAACGCTTCAGTTCAGGATTGGAATCAAAAAATCCCGATCCCTTCATCATAAAGGCATTAATCTCACGAAGTGTTGCATAGCCGTTTCTTCTCAATGACTGTTTTTCCGATTCGGTTTTTATTACTGTGTCCATTACTCCCGGCATGATAAGGAAGCCTCGAATAATCGCTGCCGATTCCGGATAATTCTTTTTCAGATATTCTCTTGTTATCATTGCCGTTTCCAAAGCAATTCCGGAACCGGTACCTCCGGCTACGGTTGACGCTATAACAATTTTTACTGCACGACTCTTATCTGCACCGTCTTTTAAATACAAATCGTCAATTGCATCATACAATTTCGATATATTCCCTTGTTTGATTGTTGCATTGAGTGCCAATCTTGATATTGCTCTTACTTGTCCCGCTCCTTCAGAAACTGTTTTGGAATCAAGGATTCGATTGTTTGGAAACCAATTTTTCTTAGCGTTATCATCAAAATCCAAATAATCTTTAATAGAACGCGTTGAAGATGTTTGTACAGTTGTGATAACGGAGCCATTCTCTAATCTGGTTAAATCGTTCACATCTGTGTCGAATATTACAAACCGGATATTATCCGTCTTGTCGTTCAGACACCGATCCGCTACTGCTTTGATAATTCTGGAACCGATTCCACCTACACCAACAAATAATGTCGGTTCAACAATATTGGGTTGTAAAATTTCCTTCTTAGCCATTTTTCTTATCCTTTCTATTTATTGTACTTATTCTTTTTAACTTTTTTCTTTGAATCTTTCCTTGAAAACACTATATTTCCAGAATTATATTTTCCTCCAGCCTTCCATTCAATTGGGGTATTGTTTCTCAAGGTGAATTTTTTATTTGAATCTAATTTTTTCCCTGCATCATCGACAAATCCTGCCGGTGTTCGTATGTAAGTTTTTCCATTAATGCTAAACTGCTGCACACTTGGAGCACAATTCACTGCACTTATTTCTACACGCGCCTTTTTACTTTTTCGATCCATATGCGCAGACATTGGTCTGGCATTGCATGTTATAATCCCGCCTCCGGGACCTGGGATTAAGCTCATGCCTTTCTTTCGGATGGAGAATGCATTCGTGCTTAAATCGCTTTTAAGGTACATTGCAGCAGGGAATGATTTGTGCATCATGTACCAATACAATATTCCGAGTAAAAGTAGAATCAGTAATGCAATTCCCACAAAAATAAGCCATCGTGGATATGATTTTACTTTGATTTTTGCAGTGTCACTTTTTCCCTTCGCAAACTCACCTTTATTTTTGCTTTGATATTCGGCCGCCACAGTCAGAGTATATTCTCCGTCCTTTATTTTTTGAATTTCTCCTTCAGAATTCCTGCCAATATGGATTTTCATTTCTGAACTATCCTCACAATTTTCAATTTGGTAAGGAAGCTCTTGCCCGTCATCGGAAATGATAAGCTTTGTATTTTTCATCTGAACATCTGAAAGTGGTTTCCCGTCTATTGTTAAGCTTGCCACAACAGGCTTCCAGTTGTCGACATCCGACTGCTGATACCATGCCTTCTTTTGTTCAACTTCTAAGTCAACATCAATTGGCGGATATTCAATGGCTACCGTATAGTCTTCTTTTCTATCATCCGTTGAAATTTCATAATCATTCAAATATGACGCTTTAACCCTCAAAAATGTACTGGAGTCAGGTTCCAAAATAACATCTTCACCGTTCTCTATATTTTTTGATTTACCGCTTGAATCAACATATCCTCCTTCAAACTTTACAGGAGCCAGAAGCGGCGATTGTGTCATGTCTTCTTTGGTAATTCCGTCTATAAGATAATAGTTTAACTTGAATTTTCCCGGATATATTCTTTCACCATTTCCGGTCATATCAATAGCATTTCCGTTTGCATCCGAAAAGGTTAATGCAATGTCTATATTCGGAGTGTAAAAAATCTGTATTGACTCCGCATTCTCGTAATCGATGGTATAAACTCCCTTTTCACATGCGCCAAAGGTAACAACTTGTCCTGAAAGTTCTTTATCGTATGGTGCTTTCGGATAATTTCCTGCCGAAACCTTGCTGTATGTCCTCTGCTTGCTGTCCATCTCGATAGGAACTTCTTCCCCGGATGCATTTTTTAATCCGTTCAGCTTTGCATCCGATCCTTGGACAAAGACAATAAGATTTCTCATAGAAACATCTAAGGTCAGCTGATTTCCCTGCAGTGAGGATTCTGGAAGCTGATCTCTTTGAAACATATGATTGCAAATGTCAATAATATCATTTTTAAGGCTGTTGCTAGAGGATGATTTTTTTGTAAAAAAGTTTTTCGTTGCATATCGATCTATATTCGCTGCATCCCCGATTCCGAGGTACTGTACCTGTATTTTATCACTTGCTAACGCCCGGACTTTCTTTGCAAAACTCGATGCGCTGATATTATCGAATTCGCCATCAGTTAGAATAATCAACCATTTCTTAGGTGCCGACGACCTTTTTAACTCTTTAAAGGCTTTTTTAACAGTGTCATACGGTGTTCCCAACGCTTCAATCGTATACATGTCATGGATTTTATCTATATCCGATACATTGGTAACCTCGATTGGTTCTATGTCTTTTTTGCTGCCATTTGATTCTGGTTTCGTCCCATCTACTGTGACCGGCCACATAGGGAAAATTTTCAGAACATCCCCTGGAACCTCTTCTCTTTGATTATAATTCAACATTGATGCGAAAATTTCCATTGCATACTTTGCACGGCTCCACCCCTTCGCGTTTTTCCCTGTATACATAGAGCCTGAATTGTCAAATACAACTGCAACTTCATAATTCTGCACATAATGTATTGTATTTTGGGTAGCGTTTTCCTGCAAATTTTCACCAACAAGTTCTTCAAACTCCTGCATTCCCTTTTCATCTGTACAACCGACAAATGATGTCAGCAAAAGAAGTGACAAAAGGGCAGCGGCAATGCGCTTGAAACTTTTTGAATTACTTTGTTCTTTTCTTTTCATAATTCTTCTACATCCTACTTCTAATTCAAATATGTATAGTTAATTTATTATATAAACTTTTCATGACATTTTTTGCATTTTGTAATTTTTTGTCGTTCATTTGTAACTTTTGGTCGAAAAATGTCGAAGCTGTGAAGGAAAAACAGTCGTTCAACTTCCTACCTTGAAATCGCTGGCAGTTTTCCTTCATTCTGCTATTTTCTTTCTGTCTTTGCGTGCCTTTCACTACAAAATCTTGCAAAACTGCTTTTACATTCATTTTTATGACTGCGGCTGATAGCCACCTCGCTTCCGTCCATCATTAAAAATGTCTCGCCGCTAAGTATACGAACTTTCCTGAAATTAACCAAAATGCTGTTATGGCACTGAAAAAAATTATCCGGCAGTCTTGTTCCTGCTTCCTCCAGTTTGCCGTAAAAACTGCACAGCAGCTTGCCCCGCTCGCCGATCACCAGTATTTTTCGTTTTCGCCGTTCAATTGTAAAAATCTCACTGCAATCAATTACAAACTGTCCGGATTTATTCTCGGCGTAAAAAAAATTTTGCTTCGTGTCACCTAAATTTTTGATAGCTCGCCGCACAGCTTTCTCGAGTTTCACATCCGTAACCGGTTTTCTCAGGAAAAAACAGTGTTCCACTTCATATGCATCTTCAAAAAAATCATCATAGCTTGACATAAAGATAATTTGACTGTTTGGATGAATGCTTAAAATCTTTCCTGCCAGGTCGACGCCATTCATCTCCGCCAATTTTACATCAAGGATGAAGATGTCGGCATCAAGTCGCTGCTCTTCCAGCTCTCCAATCATATAACTGCCATGTTGAAAGCATATAATATTCCGAATTTCCTCTAAATTTAAACCGTTTAGTTTTTGCGCCACACTCCTGAGAATTTCAGCCTGATCATCGCAAATCACCACATTCCACATTTCCTGTCTTCCTTCCCTCAGTTTCCGCAATCGGTATTGCAGTCATCACCTCGAAAGAATCCCCATAATCTCTGTAGTTTACTACGCCCCTATATTTCTTAACGATTCGTTTTACAATCTTTCCACCTAAACCATGATTTTTTTTATCCTCTTTTATCGTTTCCATATTCCTCTCCAGAGGTGCCTCATTGACAGACTTAGAATTTGTTACCTCCAAAATCCACTGCCCCGATGCAGCAAAGCTTTTCAAGCATATCCATGGAGATAATGTTTTCTCCGCCGCCTCTATCGCATTATCCAATAGATTTCCGAAAATACCCACATGCTCATCGTCAAGCAAAAGGTCTACCGGAAAATTAATTGCATTGATTCGGAACACTATATTTTTATCAGCACAAATTTTTCTTTTATATGCCAGCAATGCGTCTACAATCGGCTGCCCGGTCAACTTTATCCCTATATAGTCTTGACATTGTTCAGACAAAGCCAATGCTGCCTCAGCATCATACGGTTTATTTGCGATTTCGGCAATCAAGTTCTGAATACTTGTCTCATATCCCTCAAGTTCCCGCTGCTGCGACTCACGAAGTTTTTTTTGCACATGCAAATGCTGATTATGTTCTTTTGTTCTAACCGTTCTTAAAAGAATCATCAGTACAACAATAAACAGTACTGTTCCCACTATAATAATTGTGCTTCTAATCTGGGCATCTGTCATTTCGGGCTTCCTCTCTCAGCATATTCTCTGCTATAAGTCTATTTTTTAAATCATGTCGTATTTCTCGTAATTGCGACTGCATTTCCAGCACTTTCGTATAATGAAGATATTGCGCTTCCACCTGCTCCTGAAGCAGATGATTTTCTCTTCTCAAACGAAGAAACGGAATCAGCAACACAAGGCTTATAACAATCGCAAGCCACACTGTAAAAAATCCATACATAGTCACAAAAATCCCCGCAAGCATCTGATCATCACTTAAAATAAAGCTTCTCGACGCAGCTAAAAAAAGAACATCCGGCACAATTAGAGCACTTGAAAAAATCCACTGTTCCTTCTTGCTCAAAGACTCTAACAGAGAAATACATTTTTTGCATATCCAAAGTGCAGCACAATAAGAAAGCACCATCCCAATCCATTTCATGAAATGATCGGTTTGTGTCATCGTTGTGTCTACAAACCACGTCTGACTGCTTTTCCCTGTCAACAAGCCATAACAAACAGTCATAACTGTAATCATTGCTACACCTAAAATATTGTATACGAAAACTTGAATTATATATAGAATCAGCATCTTGCATCGTGTTCCTTTTCGCATTATAAATGCTCCGATAAAAATGGTGGAACAAGAAATAAGAGCAATTACCCATCCTTTGTCCGGAGGCGCGACCATCGGTATAAAAGCATCTGCAAATGCGAGTCCGGAAGCCACAGTGAAAGTTGCTTTTGGGGAGAATTGAAACCACTGTTTATATAGTGACATAAATAGAATTACAGAAAAAAACAGATAGATTCCTGTCTCAATTAATTGATTGATATTCATTTGCCTCTCCGTTCTTTTTCCTTTATATTTTTGTAGTTTTAGTGCCTGCAAATATCCACACTTTTACATTATTTTATCGAAATCACCGGGATACCGATGTCCGTTGTCAATCATTGTTTCCATCCGATTATTGTTCGTCTTTGTGCTGATGGATACCGGTCGCTTTCTTCACCATGCAGCCTTTCTTAAAGAAGCAGACAGCATATTTGAGTATTTCCTGGTAGCCGTCATCTTCCAACGGGCTCGCGTACTTCTGCTCCTCGATTTGTGCGAGCGCCTCCTCGCACTTTTTCTCCATGCCGCGAAATGTATCCGAAATCTTCAGTTCCAGAATCATCGCCCTGCCCATGAATTTCAGCTCCGTCAGAACGATATCCGGCCTGCCGTTTCCGCTCTCGCGATTGGAGTAAACACGGTATCTGCCCGCGTTACTCAGAAGTCCCGCCATGAAGCCGTGATAGTAACTCTCTGCATAGTCGAAATAGCTGATCGTGTCAAGCAGCTGCTCATTCAGGAAGTTTTGTGCAGCTTCGCAGTCTCCCGTCTCAAGAGCGTGCACAAGTGGGCTGCGGTCGAGTTTTTCAATCTTCTTATCGAACCACCAAGCAATCGATTCCCGATAGATCTTCTTTATCTCCATGTTCGGAATCGCCATTTGAAGGTGAATATCTCCCTCCTTGTCCTTCCGTTCGCCGACCTTTTTCAGATAGCCCGTAAAGAACAAGAAGTTCCAAAGGTTATCCTGTGATTTATGGATGTCGCCGTAGGTAATCTCTTCGTGAACTGTTTTTTCAATGGTTCCGCTGTCCATAAGTGTTTCCAGATCGCGCCTTGCACTATCATCCGCATTTTCCACCATCTCATGCACGATGCTGTTTGACGATGTATTCGACCAATATGGAAGCGCAAACTGCGTTACATGATCTTTTTGGTCATTGACATATTTAAGAATGCTCCACGGATTATAGATTTCGATGTCATTAAACAGATATCCGTCATACCAGCGTTTTACCTCCGGCAGTTCCGCCTGCAAATCATAATACGCAAGCATTTCTTCCACTTCCCTTTCGGTAAAGCCGAAGCTGTCTCCGTAGCGCGTATGAAGTACGCTGTCCACTTCCAAATTGTTCAGCCCTGTAAAAATGCTTTCCTTGCTGATTCTAAGGCAGCCGGTGATCACGCCTTTTTCGAGGTACGGGTTGGTCTTCAGTGCCGATTCAAAAAGAGACCTGATAAAGTCAATCATTTCATCGTAGAAGCCCCTGAAATATGCATTTTCCAGCGGTACATCGTACTCGTCGATAAGGATGATGGTGTTTTTGCCATGGTACTTGAAAAGACACATAGAAAGAAAAGCAAAAGCTTTCGCATATGCAATCGCCGGTGCTTTTCGATCCATAATCTGCTGATAGTCCTTCCGTTCTTGTGCGGATATACTGTCACCTTGCAAAAGATAGGCATGCCGCTTGAATTCTTTCGCAATCTCGTCAATCAGGCTTGCGTATGCCATCTCAAAATCAGGCTGCTTCGCCGACTTTAAAGTCAGAAAAATTACCGGATATTGCTGTTGGTGCTGCATAATTTCCTCGCCGCACTCGGCAATTGCAAGACCGTCGAAGAGGTAGCCGTTGTCAATTTTTTCGCCTTTTTCGGTAATTTCATCCTCGAAGAAGCGGCGGATCATGAACTGGTTGAGCGTCTTGCCGAAGCGCCGCGGGCGGGTAAACAATGTCGCCATCGCCTGACTTTCGATTAGCTGTTTTATCATCAAAGTTTTATCGACAAAATATCCGCCTTTCTCAATAATTGTTTTAAAATCCTCCACACCGATGGCAATTTGCTTTTTTTTCGTCTCGCTCATTCCTAACCGCTCCTTTCACTCAGTCCGAAACCGCTTCGCAAGGTTTCTCTTTACATCTGCCGTTCTGTCTCTCTTCGTATAGTATACTTTATTTTGAAGCAATTAACAAGGAGAGAATCCGCAAGATTCTATGAGCTATGAGGATGCAGAAGGAAGGGAGAAATGCGAGCAAGCCACCCGATATTCTATGGAATCGGCAGTATCTCTTCAGTTATCGGAAGAGTTTCGTACCCTCTCCAGCCCGCGATGTGGCGCTGGAGAATGGTGATGTCTCTTAAAGTTACAGCATCATCCATGTCCAAATTAGCAGCATCTGTATGGATATTTCCATATGCTTTCCATTTCGCAAGGTATCTGCGCAGCTGCAATGCATCTGATGAATCGACCTTATCATTGCCGTCAACATCGCCGAAGAAGAATTTTACTATGGTGACCTTTGATGCATCCGCAATCACATTCACAGCATTCATTTCGCTGTCTATTGCTTCATATTTTTCGCTGCTGCATTTGAATGCAATCTCATAGCTGCCCGCAGTTGCTTCGTCCTTTATCCTGAATTTAAGAACCGCAAGCTTTCCCGTTTCCGTAATATTCTGGGTTAGCGTTCCGTTCTGCCATGTAAATACTTTATAATTGCTCTCCGTATCCGGTCCATCAAAACTGCCTATATCGAATACATTTCCGTTTTCAGCGCTTACAAATTCAAGAACGCTCTTATCATACTCGATTTCCACCAGCATCGAGGCAATACCCGTGTTTTCCACAAGGTTCATATCCACCGTGATTTCTCTCCCCGGTTTTCCTGTTACGCTTGTGCCAAAAATCGTAGCAAGGCCCGGCAGACACTTTCCGTAAGGCTGCTTGCAAATTTCACATTCCGACGGTTTATCAACCGTCGCAATGCCACCTGTGTGCTCTGCTATGTCAAATTTCTCCACGCAACCATCTCTCAGGCAGGTTTTCCAATGTGTTTTTTTGTCATATTTATACGTTTCCGACTTTTTGTGTCCCAGCACTGCTATCTCGCTTCCGCTACTTATTTTTGCATTGCAGCTCTTGCAGTATGTGTCGCCGGTATATCCGGTCTCGGTGCAGGTCGCCGCTTTGGCATCCCGAACTTCCGTCTTGCCCTCATGGTTAGATATGTCCACATCGCCGTACTTCTCTCCGCAAATCTCACAGTTTGCCTGTTCCACGCAGGTTGCAATGCCGCCGGAATGCTTGCAAACATAGTTACATTCGGTACACACTCCGGAGTTCCACTGGTGAGGCTCCGTTCCACTGGTAAGTGCCCCACAGCAAGTGTATCCTTTTGCATGGTTTTCGGCTGTCTGAATCCACGTTATTTGCCCAGAGTGATTGTCAGAATCGACCTTACCATAAGCTTGTCCGCAAATTTCGCAAACTGCCTTGTTTACACAAGTTGCCGTGCCACCCTCATGCTCGCATACATATGTGCAGACTGTACAAATTCCGTTGTTCCATGTGTGCGCTGCTTCTGCAACGCTTATTTTTTGGCAGCAGTCCCACTGACGTTTATGTGTGGTTTCGTTTATCGTCCAATTATTCTCTCCAGCATGATTGTTTGCATTCAGCTTTCCGTATTCTCCTCTGCAAACGTTGCAAATAGCCTTTGCGTTGCACTTGGCCGTTCCTCCCGTACAGCCCTCTGTCTCTGTAAACCCACAGCCGCTGGTCGCACAAGTCTTAGTATGTGTTCCATCGCCATTTGACACCCAGCTACCGTACTTGGTATGTGTATGAAGTTTGATTTTGAACTTCTTACCCCAGGCATTGCTGTCTCTTACGATATAATAGTATTCGTATGTATCCGAATTGTCGTTAAAGGTTAAAATAGTTCCGTTTATCGTACCGCCGATACCTGATTTTATCTTGCTGACATCAAATTTTCCCGGCAAACCGGAAAGGTCGAAGGTTCGCTCTGTTGTTCCCTTTACCATATACTCATTATTATCACCATAGAGGTAATCTGTAATTGTTCTATAGCTTACCTTATTTACATCCAACGACGTTAGCTGATTATATCCGTAAGAAATTTTCCTCAGCTCTGTATTTTGGCTCAGATCTAATTCCGTCAAAGCATTGTGCTGACAATCTAGATCGTACAGATTTAAAGCCTTGCTAACATCTAGTTTTGTCAATTTATTGTAACTGCAGTCTAGCCTGCTGAGTTTCGTGTTCTTGCTCAAATCTAATCCTGTTAGATTATTTGAGTTGCAAAACAGTTCCCGCAATTCGGTGAAATATTCAATTCCCTTTAATGTGCTAATATTCTTTTTACGTAAATCTATACTTGTTATCTTTGAAATTTCCTCAGCACCCAAGCTGCCATCTTTATCTGTGTCAAAATTTGTTTTTACGTAGCTCCGAAAATTTGCGTCCGGAAATGTCGTTGCATCTATTGTAATATCCGCTTCTGTCGCATTTGCCATGCCCGGCAGCATACAAACTGCCAAGCATAGACCTAATGCAATCTCTAACAATTTTCTTTTCATGTCAAATTCCTCGTTTTGCACTTATAATTCACTCTCTTGCGAGTCAGCCGTTAATGTTTCGTCCACTATCGGTAGTTTCTCGTATCCCGTCCAGCCTGCGATGTAGCGCTGGAGAATGGTGATGTCTCGCAGTGTTATCTTTTCGTCCAAATCGAGATCTGAAGCCTCGGCATTAGCGGCGTATCCCTTCCATTTTGCGAGGTATCTTCTCAGGTGCAGCACATCAGATGAGTCGACATTATTGTTTCCGTCAACATCACCGTAATAGAAATTGATTACATTTACCTTTGCATTTTCGGATGTAACCGTAACGGCATCACCTTTTACGTCTATTGCCTCGTACTTGTTGCTGTCACACAGGAATTTGATCTCTGTTTCGCCCGTTGGTGACGCATCCTTGATTTTAAATTTGAGGGTGGCAAGCTTACCTGTTTTGATGATGTTTTGTTTTAACACTCCGTTCTGCCACGAGAGCACTTTGTAATCACTCTCCGTATCCGGTCCATCAAAACTGCCTATATCGAATACATTTCCGTTTTCAGCGCCTACAAACTCGAGAACGCCTTTGTCATACTCTAATTCCACCAACATCGATGCGAGTCCTGTATTCTCATCTAAATTCAGATCTACAATGACCTCTCTGCCTTGCTTTTCCGTCACGCTCGATCCAGAAATCACAATTTCACCCGGCAAATACTTTCCATACGCTTGTCCGCAAACAGTACACACTGCTCTTTCACTCAAAGTCGCACTGCCTCCCGTGTGCTGCCCCTCACAAATTTTCGCTCCGCAGGTTTCGCGCGTGCAAACCTTCCAATGAGAGTTCTTGTCATATTCGTAATTCTCAGACTCAACATGCCCGAGGGCTTTTAATGTGCTCCCGCTACTCAACTTTTCTCCACATCCCTCACAAGTCAAATCCCCGGTATATCCGTCTTCTGTGCAGCTCACCTCTTTGGCGTTTACAGTTATGCCCTTATGCTTAACGCTAAGACTGCTCTGCTTCGATGCATTGGCAACAGTTTGCAGCGTTGGATACGGATACGATCCGTTTGAAGAAATGCTCCATACGGTGTCAAAATCAAAGGATTCAAAGGTTTCCTTTTGCTTCATTTCCCCGATAGTTTTTTCCGTTTCTGATGACGTGGAGTTCATAACATATCCGAAGCCTTTAGCGTGGCCATTGTATGCAGTTCCGTAATATTGAGTCCCCACGCTATAGGATTTGCTTGCGCTCGCGGAATAGATTTGCCCTGCTATACCGCCTGCAGTATAGCCGTCGGTTACAACATCGCCGCTGTTATAGCAGTTTGAAATACTTCCGTATTGCATAATAGGAACAATGCCACCTGCACAGCCGGAACTTCCGGATTTAATTTCTCCAGCGTTATAGCATTTATCTATCGTCCCTCTGCCTTCGCCGACGATCCCTCCTGCATATCCGTTTACTGCCTTAACTGTGCAAGTATTATAGCAATCCAGAATTTGTCTTTCATATTTTGGTGTGTACGTATCCACCATGCCTACAAATGCTCCTACCCGTGTGGATCCAATAATCTGTCCCTCTTCCAATCCTAATGACTTGATAGTTCCTCCCAAATATTTGAAAAGCCCCGTATCATTTTCGTTTGGTCGGTTAATGTATAAGCCTTTGATCACATGTCCATTTCCATCAAAGATTCCTCTAAATGCCGTTTCATTGCCTGCGTTGGTCTGACTCGCACCGAGTGGCAACCATCCCTTACCATCATTATAAAAGTCACCATTCTCTTCGAAATCCGCAGCTGTAAAAACTATATCTGCGTTTAAACGGTAACACGCATTCATATAGTTTCTGACATTGTTGAGCTGCGCCTTTGTCGATATGATATATGGGTCTGCCTCCGTACCACTACCTCCTGCAAATCCCGTTGTGCTTGGAGCTGCAGTCCCGGCCGCAGCTGTTCCCGGCATCATGCACAGCACTATGCTCAGTGCCAGCATCAGACTCAATATTTTCTTTCCTCTCTTCTTCATCTTTCAGATTCCTTTCTCCAGAATATATATTGTACATACATTACATTAAGATCATGCGCTTTTCGTCTGCGTTTTGGGTACCGGTAGGGTTTTATACCCTTTCCATCCGGCGATGTGTCGTTCGAGGGCGATGACATCTGCTTTGTCTATCACGCCATCTTGATTTATGTCAGCATTCTCAAGGGTAGCCTCGTAATTTTCCCAACCGGCAAGGCTGCGGCGAAGGTAGAGAGCATCTGCCGAATTAATTCTTCCCGTACCGGTAAATTTGCCGAGTCCCGGGATTTTGGACTCACTTTTTCCAACAATATGAATGCCCATTCCGCTTATATTTCCATCGTTAGCCCTAAAGTCAAAATTTTCTAGCGAAAACAAAATTTGATCCTCATTTCTGTCATCATTACTATGTTGAAACGCATCGGTGACCGTAATCTTCCATATAAAGCATCGTATTCCATCAAAATCCGTCTCATATGGTGCTTCAATTTCAATGCCCTCTACTTTTTTCTGTTCTTCTTCAAAACTATGACCGGTACTTGGATTTGTTTTTATTTCTGAAACGGAAAGTGAAACTTTATCAAGCTGTCTGTTTCCCGCTTCGGCAATCACATAGAAGTACGCTTCCGTTTCGGCTTCATTCTTTTCTGCCGCTTCATCAAAAGCAAACCGACCAACAAACTCTTCACTTTTCGCTCGTTCCGGTTTTTTAAAGTATCCAAAGTTACAGAATTTTACAACATCCAGCGTCGTGCTATAGTTCTTTCCGTTATACATACCGTTTAATGTATAGCTTCCTGCCTTCTCAGCCTCCAAACATTTGGCACCCAAACTGTTATAATCCTCAATATGCATTCCTTCTTCCGCTATATCGATATCATTTACAAGGCAATATTCCGTTCCCTGTTTTATCGCAAAATAAACAATGTTGTTGTCTCCCTCAGACAAGCCGATGTTCTTGAATGGACTAAGGTTGCTCCCCCACTTTCTTGTCTCCTCCGATAATGTCAGCTTGTCATCCTGCACCGAAGTAGAATAATAATTAAAAACATACAGCATCGGTTCTGTGTCCGCCCCGTAAATCTTTAACCCTCTTAGCTGCGTATCATACAAAACCTCCCCTGATTCGTCTTTTCGGTTAAAACAGATTTCAGGATTGTTTGTGGTTTTGTATTCATCCGTTAATGTAATTTTGCATAGCCGCAGCTGCTGATTATCCAAATTTATTGTCTCTTCTCCATTTTCAATGGTCAGCCCCCGGATTTCTGTCGGTTTCTGCTCGGATTCATCCCATAAGATTAACTCATGGTCTTTTTCTATAAATGTATAAAAATACACTTCTGTGTTTTCCGCATTCCGTTCCGCTGCCTCATCGAACCTGAATTCACCTGTAGTGATCATATTCTTTGCGTTTGGTTCGGGATGTTCAAAAAAATCACATCCGAATTCCATATTCAAAGAGACATTACATTCCGTTTTGTATATTTTCCCCTTGTATTCGGTCTGAATAATACTATTTCCAATGCTATCCGTATAAAGGGCATAATGCTTTGTGTTTTGCGTTTTATAGATCCGGACAGTTGGTGCTTTTCCCTCAATTCCATGCACAGAGGGCTCTACCGCATAATAGTTTCCATTTTCCTTTATCGCAAAAAATCCATGTACGCCATAGCAGCTCAATGCCACCTGTCGAAGTTCCGACACATGCAAAGAGCCTTCAGGAGAAACAATCTTTCCATCGGAATCCACCCTTAATTCAGAATCGCTCATGTACCGTGTGTGACCCGTTTCGGTATCGTAGGCATCATACCCGTCAATCCAGTATAGTTGTTCTGTAGTCTCATTTGTCTCTGCAGACACGATACCGGTCATCGCCATAACAAGCACGGCCGTAAAGAAAAATATCCTTATTATCTTTTTCATTTCTTCCTCCGATCCGCTTGAAAATCCATCATAGGCTTTCCATCCTGAAAATATCGTTCCATCACATTATTTATCTATGTTCAAAGCATTCCGCTAAATGTTCAAAATTCAAAAAATATATTTATTATATCTATCCAAAAAAGTTCATATCTTCGCACACAAATATCACACACTTTTATGCGACCCCCGGCACGCTTTGCGGGCATGCCGAGGGTCATCATGGTTTATTTTGTTCCTATGAATTTCTTGCACGGGTTTCGTGCGTCTTACCTATTACTTTTTCGTCCACTTTCTGTTTGCGTACTTGCACTGTTTCAGCTCTGTCTTTGCTGCTAACTTGCCGTCTTTGTCATATACCATGACTCTTGCCTTGTAGTAGTACATTGTACCCTTCTTGCCTGCCGTGTTCAGGTAGTTCGGAACATCCTTAGTCACTGCTGCTTTGTAGCCTTTTGCCTTCTTCGTGCTTCTGTAGAATTTGTATTTTACAGTGTAGCCGTTCTTTTCGATTTCGGAAACATCGCCCTTAATCGTAATCTTGATGCTGCCACTCTTCAGCTTAGCGGATCTTGCCTTCAAAGTAAGTTCTTTTACCGCTTTCTGTACATCGAAAGTCGAAGCGCCGATGGAAGCCTTGATTGCTTCCGCCTCAGCCTTAAGCTCTGCCATCGTCTTTCCGGTCTGAGCTTTCATTTCCTTATCTACAGCTGCTTTTTCCGCTGCAGAAAGCTTGTCATACTTGTCAGAGGCTTCTAAAACTTTTTCGTAATTTTCCGCATCGGCTGCTTTTACAAGCTCGCCGTTAATCGTCATATTGTCCTTAATGAAGTCTTTTGCGACTTTTTCAGGAGTGTCCGTCGGAATTACGAATCCACCGCCACCACCGCTGAAAGAAGAATCTGCCCACGGTGTAGCTGTTCCTGTTACTGTTGCGTAATTCCTATCATTCGGTGTAAATGACCATCCGTATTTTGCGCCTTTTTTAATTGGAGCGTTATCGCCGTCATTCCACGTAAATGTACCTTCAACGCCAAATCCGCTTGCTGCATCTGCCTTAATCTCACCGAGAGTTTTTCCTTCAGCATTAACGGTCGGAAGCTTCGGTGCACCTGTAACCTTAGCTTTATTGATGGTTACCTTGATTGTAGTTACTGCTGCTGCATATGCTTCGTCACTTGGAGTAAATGTCACTTTTACATTTTTGCCGTTGTTGACTGCAGTTAAGTCTTCGCTGCCGTCAAATGACCATGTTCCTTCAATTGTCTTTCCGTCAACAGTTGCGGTTCCCTTGATAGCCTCTGCTGTAATCGGCGTTCCTGTGTATGTGACTTCGATATCACTTGCTTTAAGTTCTGGAACCGTTTTTTCGGTTGCATTTATCGTAAGCTTGATTTCATAGTCCTCATAGTTTGTCGCTTTTACTTTGATTGTTATAACACCTGCTGACGCTGCGGAATCTGTTACTGTATAGGACAGTTTTCCATCTTTTACTTCAGGAGTTCCTGCAATTACATTGGAATCTGCCGTTATGCTCTGAATGTCGTATCCGTCTTTCAGATACTTCGAAAGATCATAAACTGCGGATGTTCCTTTTGTTGCAGTGCTGTTCAAAGTCTGCGTTCCGTAAACTGCTTTTGCGATATCTACATTTGCTTTAGCTGTGTTTACTGCCAGTTTATAGTTGTCATTCCAAAGTTCTACCGTAACGGTTACTTCCTTATCCGTTCCGGCGTTGTCATCTGCCATAACGCCTGTTGCCCTGTAGTCAACGCCCTTTCTTAAGACCGCATCACCAAATGTAACTGCAGTAACCTTTACATCCTTCTGTCCTGCTACATAAGCGCGCTTCTCAAAGCTTGCTCCGGTAATTGCGATTTCCTTTTTCGCAATTGTGAAGCTCTTCGTAAGTGTACCTGTGTAGTTGTTCTGTCCGGAAATGGAGAGTGTATACTTTCCGGCATTTGTTCCGGTGTTTGCGCTTACCGCATAGTCCGTGCCTTCAGCAAGCGTAATATCATTAAGCTTAACACTGCTTACGGTCTGTGTCTGTTCCGCACCGGTGTAAGTTAATGCGGTTCCAAGCTCAATCTCAGCTCCGTTTATGGATTTCTGTGCGATCGTGAATTCTTTCGAACCCGTATAGATTTCCGTTGCTGTTTCACAAGATACGGTTACTGTGTAGTCTCCGGCTTTTGTCGGAGCTGTTTCTGAATCTGTCAATACAGTTCCGTCTTTTGCAGTACCGCTGTACTTAACTGTTGTGGTCTGCACGCCGGAAGGTGCTTTGTATATAGGTTCTTGCGCTGCATCGCCGAATGTCCATCCGCTCTGGTTTACTGTGAGCTCCTTAACTTCTTTATCGGTTACTGTAATCTTAATAGCGTTATCTTTTCTGTATGCGTTGTACTCCGGAGTTCCATCACCGTTTAAGTCCTTCGCTGCAATGCTGACATTGAGTACAACTTCGCCTGTCTTATCGTCAGCTGTTGTTAAAACAGAACCATCAAGCGTTGCTGCATCAGTAGTTCCCACTAATGCAAACGAGATTTCTCCCTGTGCGCCTGAAACCAATGTATTAAGGTAGAGTGTGTTGCCGCCTTTTGTTATGGTTCTTGCTTCTGTGATAGTCGGAGTTTGATTGATTGGTTTAATCTTCCATGTTTTATTCTTAATCGTGCCTGTTACTTCACAGTTCGTGCTGTCTACTGCTTTTGCTTCTGCTGTTGCAGTATATGTTCCTACATACCTTCCCGCATTGTCGGTGTAGTCAATAACGATGCTCGTCGGTACATTTACAAGCTGTACTCCCTGAAGCTCATTGTTGAAATCGAATTCCGCGGTCTCAACCCATTTCAAGCTGCTGACATCGATTTGGGCCTTCGTGATATTCACTGTGTTGGAACCTGTCAGCGGTTCATGATTTGGTGCAGTCACCTGCCAGTATACAGTCTGCGCACCATCTGTGACATTTATAAATGTAGGTGCAGTTGTTGAATATGAGCTGGTTTCCCATTTCTTATATTTAACTGTCAGCGGTTGATTTCCTACTGCGGAAAGCTTCGCAGGGTCATAAACGATTCCATGTTCCTTTCCGTCATATGCGGCTGCATAGTCTGCGAATGCACCGTTGTTTGTGATTGTTGCCGGGGAAATCTTGAATGGCTGATTATGCTCTCCTGTGTAATTGCCTTTTCCTGTGATGGTCATTTCATAATTATCGCCGGCATCCGTTGCTTTATTGTCAAAAACATCATAGTCATTGGTAGTTAATATTAATTTTCCTGCTCTAACCTCCGTTACTTCGAATGTAAGCAGACTTCCGGTATAAGTTTTTTCTGCAACAGCAGTTGCCCCTGTAATTTTGGCAGGCTTTACCTCAGCATATACTGTCGTAGTATAGGTCTGATAGTTTTCTCTGCTGATTTCTACATAGATTGTCTTGCTGTCGGATACATTTGTAACCATTGGGATTCCGGCTTCATATGTGCCGTTCTCCGAAGTCTTATACTTAATTGTATATCCTTCCGTTTTAGTCGTATCAACAGTTACTGCTGCCTGTGCTTCACCGTTGTAGGTAACGGTATTGCCTTTGACTGCATTCTTAACTGTATCCTCAATTGCTTTTCCTGTTATCGTAAATTGTGATGTTACCTCAGCAATGTCCTTATAGTTTGTTCCTCTGGATGCTGAAACTCCAACCCAATAGGTTCCCGCATTCGTCGGCGCTTCTGTGAGTGATTCTCCCTTGGAACCATTGTTGTCACTATACCATTTTACTGTGACGCGTCCGTCGCCGTTGTAATGATATGCAATATCTGCTTTTGATGCGTCGGAGTCCGTAAGAGCTTTGCACTGTATCGGTTCTCCGTCATAAGTAATATTTGCAATCGGGTTGATGCCGAGGGTTCCTGTGATTTGATTAATAGTATATGTCTGCTCTAAATTCCCTGCAAACGCATAATTTCCTGCACCGTTATCGACAACCTTTACTTTCGCAGTTCCTGCCTCTCTATTATTGCTGTATGTAAGAGTATACTCAGATTCAGGGATAATTTCGTTACCGTCTTTTACAACAACTGTCGCTTCAACCGGTTTGCTATATTGGTAATCGTAGCTTCCTTCAATAATAATGGTAGGATTCGTTACTGTTTTTCTGTTTACGGTTACATTTACCGGAACCGTAACAGCCTGATAATTTTCTGAGTCATTCGGTCTGAATACGGATTCTAAGATCTTATTAGTGCCTGCATCTCCATATGACTCAAGGTTCTTCCATGCAAAAGTTCCCGGAACCACGATTCCATTGCATTCCATTACGCCGTCTTTAATAGCATCGTTTGAAACTGCATCTTTATATGTAACCGTTGCTGTTGGGGCAGTCTTGACAATCGGCGTATCCTTCGAAGCGGTTTCCGCAAACTCCGCTGTGAAAGTAACTGTTTTACCATCAGCGGATATCACTGGGTTTGACGCCTTTTGGTATTCAAATGATGGTACAAAATCCGAGACGAAAATATAGCCTTCACTTGCTGTCAGAGTTACATTTGCCTTATATACGGTTCCTGCCGCAAATTTATCCGGGTTTCCTCCCCATGCGATTGTTCCTGTGAATCTACCGTTTGTATCTGTGATGGATGTCTGCGGTACAGCATTCTTTACAGGGGCTGTAATTGGTACATAAGTTGTGCCGGAAAGTGCTCTCGAAATCTCAACCGGAGTTACATCTGCATTAGAGTTCCAGTTTCCATCTCCCGATACTTTTCCAAGCGCTAAATTCGTAACCCCTAAACTTATTTTTCCGATTTTATCGGCAGCAATAGTTGCCTTAATTGTCATCAACTTTTGCTCTGCCGTTATACATCTGTCCTCTGTGGTTCCTGATGCAGCATAAAGCTTAGATTTTGCATCATAACCCTGAAAGGAAGCAAAGATTCCGTCTGGACGAAGATCTTCATCATATGTTAAAACCTCGACTTTATAGTCTTGGTTCTTTTTTTCGCCTAATGTCATTCCCTCCGGTGCGGCAAGTTTAAAGCTGATTGCACCTATTTTTATTCCCGATTTTGGAACGACACTTATTGTGTATTCAATCTGTACATTATTTGTTCCGTCCGCAATAAATGATGCCTTATCCGGAACTACTTTTAGTATTGCATCATATTCGCTTTCGGCTGCGTAAGCTGATATGGGCATCATTGTAAAAATCAAGCATATGCTCATTATCAGCGTAAATAGTTTTCTTTTCATTTTCAAAACTCCTTTCTTTTATCACTTAAATGGATTGGTTCCATTCATATGCGTATATATTCGCTGCATATCTGTCGCATCAATGTTTCCGTCTTGATTAACATCACCACACTCTATATCGGAAAGCGGGTTTGTTCCGTTCATATGTGCATATATTCGTTGCATATCTGTTGCATCAATGCTGCCATCTTTATTTACATCTCCTCTAAGGAAAATCTTTATATTTTTTGATGTTAAATTTTCTGTTATTAAAAGATTTTCTTTATATGTGACATGGACTTTCTTACTCACTCTCAAGGTATATTCGCCTGCCGCAACTCCCGCAATACTGTATTCTGCAGAGTTTCCTGTAGCAGCTTTGCTATATGCAGGTTTCGTTTCACCCTTTTTAATCAGTTCAATCGTTACTTCATCTGTCTCGCTTCCGAAGCTCGTCACCGTTCCGCTTACTGTTACCCCCTCAGAAAGATGCCGGTCTTCTTTGAATGCGTCCAAGGTTTCCTGCTCAGCCACAAGATATTTGGAAAAATGCTTTGTCTTAAAGACAAATTTGCTACCGTCACTTGAAACCTTTCCTTCTACCGGTGTACAATTGGTATCTGTATAGTTCCAGCATTTCAGTGTTTTTTCTTGCAAGGAGGTAGGCAAGTCTAATGCAACTTCCACTTCTCCGCCGCCAAAATTCGTAACATCCGCAACGAATTCGCCCGCATTGTTCACGAGTTTAGCAGTTACATCGAAATTCACCGCATTCTTTGTTTCCTGCCCGATAAGAATGTTGTCTTCTTTGGTTACCGAAATAAGCAGGTTTTCGCCTTCTGCATTTTTATTAACGCTTGCCGCAGCTGCCGTATTGAAATTCAGCGCTCCCGCATTGGTTTGAACAATCAGGGCTTTTCCCTTTTCAGCAACTAAATCTGCCGCGGTTTTTGAAATTTCAACTTCTGTTGTTTCCGCTGCCGTCCCTGAGGTCAGATCGATAATCGCATCTCCACCGGAAGCAAGCGTTTCTGCAATCAGCTGCTGCTTGACTACAGCAGTCCCCGTCGAATCAGTCGTTGCTTTAATTTTTGTCGTCCCTTCTACCGTTGTAATTTCTCCGCCGTTTCCGTTTGTGCTGTATATGCTTGTATCCGCGTTAACAACATTGAAATAAACGGTTTCCGGTGTGCCTGCTGAACCGGAGGTCAAAAGAAATGCCTCACGCTTTTCATCTAAAATTTTAAATGCATATTTCTTCTCCTGTGTCAGCGCGGTATTCGCTTCGAAAATGAAGGTTACCAGCTTGCCACTCGCTTTATTCGTAAATTCTTCCTGTTTTCCATCCTTGCCATGACTTCCAAAACTACAAAACAGCGGATTTGCATTCTTTTCGCCGAAGAAGCTGACTCCGCCTTCAAAGAAATCGCCCTCTTCTGTATCAAGCAAAGCAAACTCCTCCGGATATTGCAACTTAAACTGCAATCCCGACATTCCTTCTTCAGCATTTTCTTTGACACCTATCGTCAGCGCAACCTTATCGCTCGTTCTGTCATTAAGCGTTGTCAGGCTTGCCTCCAAAGTGATTTGCCCGGATGTCGCTGCATAAGCTGCATTTCGAAGAAGATTTTCGTTTCCCGGCAAAACAGCTGATGTCAATATCAGTGCAAGCGCCAGCAGCAATGCGAAAGTTTTCTTCCGGCCTACAGCCTTCCTTTCTCTTCTTTCCATAACTTTTTCCTTTCCATAAATTTCTTTTTTGACTTTCTATTTCAAAATAACTTAGTGATACTATCCTGCATTCTCAAAGTCCGCAATTTCTTTACTGCCATTTTCATAGTCTTCAAGATACTCATAGTCTTTCCATCCTGCTAAGTGGCGTTGAAGAATCGTTAAATCCACTATGTTGATTATTCCGTCATCATTGATGTCTGCCGCGCACCAATTTCCGTTTTTAAGGTAATTATTCCATTCCGCAATGTATCTTGTAAGGAAGATCGCATCCGAAGTATCCACAACACCGTTGTCATCTAAATCTCCGAGATCGTAAAAAAGCCACCTGTTCTCTGTCGCAGTATCTTGTGTCGTTGCTTCCTTTCCAACGAAAATGTAACTGCTATAGCATCCTTGTCCTTCTATGTTTACAGCCATTACATACTCACCTGCCAACAATCTATCTGAAAAATTCTTGCGGTAAGTTCCGTAATACTTTTTGTTAACATAATCATTACAATCTTTCCATTCTGCATCGATATCAGCGACTTCCTTGACGCATAAATCGTCCTCATTTTCTCCTTTCCCCACAGGAAGCAGAATCTTCTCCTCTATCACGCTGTCTTCCGTTCCATACGGATAAAATCGAATCGTTACCGCATCGGCGCTTACTTTGCCCTGCTCTAAATATCCGTAAATGGTGCTCTCATATTGCAGTTCGAAATGATATTCAATCTCTCCCATACTGCTATATCCAGGAAGGTACGTTCCTTCATAATCTCTGCTTTCAAGTATCTTTTCCGCTGAACTTACATCAAAAAGTTTTCCCAATGCTTCCTCTGTTGAATTGTCACCAATAGCATAGATTCGGGCATATATTATATTTTCTTTAAATTGCTTTTCTAACTTTGCGATAAAATCGTCTTCGTCAATATTCTCTCCGACTATAACCAGACAGTCCGGGTTTTGAGTGTAATACCAATACTCTGTTGCATCACAATCAAAAAGAACATAATTCGGAAAGTTTTCATCAGTAGCATCTGAAATTATATGATCTTTTTCCATCTGCTCCGTTGTAATGTTAAAATATGCATAGAATATATCCGATTCTCTGTCTCCTTGGTCATCCCAAGTAACATCCACCTGATACCATTGTCCATCATCAAGCTTAACTACATTCCAAGTATGTCCGACATCCTTACTGGTTCCTGATACTGTATAATTCTCAATGCCTCTTTTATTTAAGAGGACCTGCATGGCACGAGTGTAGCTTTCACACACGGCAACCCCGGTCATAATTGCACCGTAAGCATCATGATTATGAATATATTCGTCCTCATAATCATAGGAACTGTTCAGCGCAATCCAGTCATGAAAAAACAATTCACTTTCATATTCGCTCATTCCTGCGGTTTGCTCTGCGATTTCGTCTACCTTCGCGTCAAACTCTGCCTTCGCAGCTACTATTTCATCACGAGTATCAAAGGTATACACATTCGCTATTATCGGTTTTCCCTCCGAATCCTCTGTCTCGTCGACAAAAGCAATTTTCGTAATCTCATCACTTCCCTCATACACATAATTTATGTATGTGCCGTTTCCCCACCAAAAGAACTCTGGATAGTCTTCTTTAACTAAATAGTAAACCATGTCTGCCTCAGCGGATGTAACAGCATCCTTCTCATCCCATGTAAATTCCACAGACAATGCATGATGATCGATGGCACTCGCAATTTTTTCATAAACATAGCTGAGATTATTGGCATTCTTTAATTCGTTCAAATAGTTTTTTCCGATTTTATCTTTGCCATATTCTTTAATGCCGGAAATGGATTCTTGTGTTTCCTGCCCTGAAGCAATGCGTCGAACAGCTTTTCTCGCAGCTTGGTTCTGTGCGGAATCCGGCAGCGGCAAACATACGCCTTTCGGTCTTTCATACCCACAGTCATGCCCTTCGCCCGGGGATGCAGGCTGCGATTCGGGCGCAGCTGATGCGACATTTTCGGTCGCCGCTCCTGCAGTGTTTTCCGCCTCCGCCGCAAATACCGTACCTGCTGCCTGCGGCATGCAAGTGAATATCAAGCATAGGGACGCTGCAATAACTAAAATTCGTTTCTTCATACGCACCTCCTGTTTCATCATACAGTCAGCTTTTTCTTAACTGACCAGTTCGTGTAGTATGTCTTGCCTGCAATCTTGCGGAATCCGCGCACCTTGTAGTAGCGCACCGTGCCTTTCTTCCCTACCTTCTTATCTGTCCAAGTCGTACGGGAAGTGGAGGCTGCTTTCTTAAAGCCTTTATTCACTTTCGTTGAGCGATAAATCTGATAACCATCCAGTTTATATGCTTTATTGGATCTTTTATATTTCAAAGTATAACTTTTCTTTGCCTTGCTGTACTTCGCCGAAGTATAGATGATTTTCATGGCTTTGACTTTCGCAATCGTTTTCTGCTGAGCTGCTGTCAAGGCCTTGTCTCCGCCGGTTGTCGGTTCGGACGGGCTGATGTTCCCGTCGTCCTTGTCTCCCGGCTGCGTTGGTTCACTTGGACCTGCCGGAGTGGTCGGCGCCGTGCCTCCGCCTCCGTTTGACGGCGTACTCGGCTTCGCCGGTTCTTTTCCGTTCTTAACCTCTATATATCCGTTTTCCGGTGTAAAGCTAACCGCCTTAATGTCGGCGTCATATCCCGTTACGCTGCTCTGCGTAAAAGAAATTTCCTGTTTTCCGTTGACTGCTCCATCCTTTACCTTAAAGGTCAGGGTTATCAAAACGCCATTCTCTTTGCAGTTTTCTTTTTGCAAAGAGTTTATCCATCCGCAATAGTACGGGACCTTGTCCAAGGTCTGGCTGTTCATCGTTCCGCCAAGGAGTTTGCCGTTCTTCTTCGCCGTCAGCTCAAACTGCTTCGCATCGTACTGCACAGAAAAATCTATGGATGTAATGCCGGGGTTTCCTGTAATGGAAACCGTTAAATCAACACTGTCTCCGGGCTGTGCTTCCGCCGACGAAATTCCGATAGTCGGCGACGACGCAAAGACAGCTGTCGCGTAAAACGGCAGAGATGTTATCAATACCGCTATGCTTAAAATCAGCGCAAAAATCTTCCTTTTCAATTTGCTTTCCTCCTTGCACGCGTTCACAATTTCTTCACATTTTATTTTAGCGTAAAATCCGCTAAAACGCAACGCAAATTACCTATATTTTCAAAAAAAGGAGTATTTCTTTATTCGAAAAAGTTGTCCGTATACGGAAGCATTTCATAATCCTTCCATCCGGCGATATGTCTTTCTAAAATCATAAGATTTGCCGGGCTCGCTTCGTCCATCCACGAAACATTTGTTTTCTGCGGAAGTTCCCGGTATCCTTCCCAGTCCGCTAAATGCCTCTTCAAGTAAAGCGCATCCGCCGCATCGACCTTTTTGTTTCCATCCACATCTCCGAAGTAATAGCTTGAATCATAAATATTGATGTTTCTCTGCCAATATTCTGAGCCTTCAGTTTCTCCGAAGCGCAGACCGAGCCACATCTCACCGTCATAAACGAAGTTGTCTCGAACAACCACTCTGCAGGAAAAATATGTTTTGCCATTGCACTGTACTTCTTTCGCGTCTGCAATTGACAGTCCTGTCATTTCGCCTTCCTGATACTCATGCACATTGTTTTCCACACCTATTAAAATCTTTATATCGGAAGCGTTATAGTCTTTCGCAGGGGTAAGCAGGTAGAAATACTTTTCCGTTCCGTCTTCACTGCCCGCTTTCGCAAAGTTATAAGAAAATGCCGCGCCTAAATAGCTGTCCTGGCTGATTTCCTCCGATGAGAAAAGTCCGTATTCCGGCACACTTACCTTTACTTTCATCTTGTATGCGATGCCTTCGTAATCCGCTGTAACGGTGTGCTCTCCGAATCGATTCCATTCAAGAAGGCACCGCTGCTCGCTTTCTTTCCATATTTTCAAGCCCTTCGTACCGCTAATCTGCGCAATCGGAACCGCCTTATATTGGTTATTTCCCTGAAGCACTCCGAAGTATCCGCTCATCGCCCCGGACTTGCTGTCACCTTCTATGCCGGTTTTGATTTTGTCCTTTAAGCTGTCATCCCTGTCTATAATATATCCATTGCTGTCAACATAGACGGAGTCCCCTTCTATCCAGCAAAATTTCGGCAAGTACTGTATTTTATTTTCGATTTTAACGAATGTCGCACCGATTCCATCTGGATCTGTTCCAATATAAAATTCGCTGCTCTCGAACCGCATTCTGTCAATGACCACTTTCCAGATGCAATGTTCGCTGTCAACAGCGCCGTAATACTCAAAGTGAAGTCCTTTTATATTAATGCTTTCCCGGTTATTATTAAAAGTTCTCGGCTCTCCACCTGTCATGCTGTATACATAAAAATACGCCTCGCTGCCTGTTTCATTTGTGTTTAATTCTTCGCAGTTAATGTTTCTAAGCAAGTAATCAGAAAGCTCGCTTAACCTGTCCGGATTTTTGAAACATCCGTTTATCGGCATCGGAATATACATGTCTATCATATATTCTTTGCCTTCGAATTCTCCGACAATCCTGTGCATGCCGGTTTTCCTCAAAGAGTAAGTATACAGGTATTTTTCGTTACGGTCTCCGGAAGTTGTTCCTCCCTTCGTCAGGCAAAGGTCGCCGCCTGCTTCCGCAGTCAAATCCCGAACATTTTCCAGCGCATAATATTTACCGCCTTTTTCCACCGCAAAATATCCGTGAATCTCATGATTCATCCAAGTCTTCTGCGCTACACACTGCTCTGTGCATGATTTCACACCTTCCGGCGAAGGACCGGTATACTGAATGATCCCGTCTTCATCCGCATAGATATAATCTCCTCCCGTCACCCAGCAAAGCTGCTTTTCCGGAATGATTTTTTCGGCGTCGTAGATGGTCATTCTCCAATCAGCTCCGATGATTTCGCGACTGTTTTCCGTTTCGGCATAACGATCTTCATAGGTAAATGCCATGGAAATATCACTCCGCTGCATAATTGCCTTGTAACTTCTATCCACTCTTACCTGACATACCCAATATTCATTTTCGTTTTTATATAAATGTATATTGCTGATTGAAATGCCTTTAACATCTTTGCTTTTCCAGATTCTGTTGCCTTCTGCGTCCCGATCATCCTTTCCAATCGATACACGCGAGTTTATGGCATTGCTCGGCATTCTCCCTATAATATAAAAGTTAACCCAATCTTTGTCA
Organism: uncultured Clostridia bacterium; assembly: GCA_934233735.1. Taxonomy (GTDB): domain Bacteria; phylum Bacillota; class Clostridia; order Peptostreptococcales; family Anaerovoracaceae; genus CAG-238. The sequence goes on from CAKQGQ010000003.1 coordinate 74,736, forward strand.
CTATCGGAGTCATCTAATAAATCCCCGAAATAGACAGTATCGCCAAGGAATCCGCTTTCTGTTCTCGCTTCCTCACGGAAAGCCGCTACCGACGGTACGGTAACTCGAATCTCAAGTTCACAGGTTATCCCGTTGTAAGTTCCCGTTATTTTATGCGTGCCGACACGATTCGGATAAAACTCGCGGAAATATTTCACCCCGGTTTCTCGCAGACACGAAGACGATCCGCTTTCTCCGCTGCAGCTTATGTTGTCAAGTGCGTAGTAATCGCCTGTTGTTGTCTTAATCGCAAAGCACATCGTTTGTCCAACCTCCGGCTCATAATAAAGTGCACTGTACTCAAATGTGGTTGCAAGGGCATCCAAACTTCCGGAATGTTGTTTGGGATTGGGGGCCAATTTCCCGTCTTCGCTAACAATAAGCCTTACTGGGATCAGAAAAGCATATAACTGTCCTTTTGTCTCCGCATAGCCTGCCGTCGGCAATCCAATAAAGCTGCATATCATCGTCATGCACATCAGCAAGCAAAAAATCTTTCTTCTCATCTTTCGGTTCTCCTTTTTTGCAATTCTTTTATCTTCTAAAATTTTCTTTTTCATTAAGAAATATCGAGTTTTCCAACACTTTCCTTTACCTCAATCTTAGCGGATAATCCGCTAAATGTCAATTCTATATCGCCTTCGCATTCCTTTTTTAGTGGATACTCCGCTACCTTGCGAGTTGTTCACCTTGCCATGATAAAATTTTTGTCATAAAAAGTTATTTCTTGGTTAATTTTAGTATTTTTAGTTTTTGGGGGAAGATATAATAAATATGTACAGAAGAATCCGAGATTTGCGCGAGGACAGCGACTTAACACAGCGTGAAATGGGCGAAATCCTTCATTGCTCCCAGCGCGTTTACAGCAATTATGAACGGGGTGATTTGGATATTCCGACCGATATATTAATTAAGCTTGCAAAATTCCACCATGTTTCGACGGACTATTTGCTTGGACTGACGAATCAAAAGGAGCCTTACATATCAAAAGTACCTTTCAGAGAACGCGAAAGAACCCGCTAAAAAATCCCCTCCGAAGAGTGCCATGAGACTGCGCATTCTACGGAAGGGGATTTCTTAAATATTAAATTTATTAATTGCCGCTGTCAGTTACTTCAAAAATCATCTCGCCGCACCTTAGATGCCTTTAACAGCCAGCAGCATATGCGAAGTTGCAAGCTGTTCCGGTGTCGGGTCGAAGTAGATGTAGTTGGTCAGACCTGTATAAGTCCATGTGTTGGTAGTGCTGTCCCACTTATTGCTGTTGCCGGTGGTTGCGTCAACCGTAATCCAGTGTCCGTTGACATAACATTCGTTCCACCAGTGGTCAAGCTTCGTGATGTTCTTTTCTGTCGACCAGTTGTTGTACTCTCTTCCGTTAAGGCTGATGTGATGTCCGTTTACGATTCTGGTCGGAATGCCCTGCGCTCTGGCAAGCGCGCAGATTGCTGCCGAATAGCCGACACAGGTTGTAGCAACCTTGCCGTCTTCACTGTTCGCACTCTTTTTCTTCTTTCTCATATTGTAAAGATTGCGGTACGGATCTACATACTGCTTGCTTCCTGAGGAAAATGCCACATTATCATAGTAGAAGTTTTCTGCGACATATTCATAGATCTTCAGCAGTTTTTCGTAATTCGTCGATGCACCTTTCACAACTTCATTGGAAACTGTCTTGAAATAGTTTACCTTCTTCTTGGTTACTGACGCAACCTTTTTCGTTACCGGGTCACGGAAGCAAATCGTCTTCACATCGCTGAGATTGGTTTTCTTGAAAGCGGAAGCTTTTTTCTTCTTATTGGCATTCTTATCAATGCGCGCGTTTTCGTTGATAACCTTATCATATTGCAAAATCGCGAACTGTCCGTTGGTTACGCGGAATGCACAGTTTTTATAGATAACCGGTCCCGGTTTCGAGCCTAATTGCTTCGTAATCAGCAAAACATAATCGCCGCTCATCTCGCCATTCAGCTTCGTCGAGTTCTCTAAGACATAAGAAAACTTATTATAGTCGCCCATATCCGTCGGAGTAGCGCGTCCTGCCCAAACACTGGAATTTTCGCCGCTCCTGCGGATGGAGATATTATATTCGTCAGCCTTTACCGGAGTTTCAACTTCGATATTCATCGTTGTTCCGTTTGCGGTAATTTTTACAAAATTGTGTTCCAGAGCCGTACTTGATACCAAACTCTGTACCTCAGTCGGCGTGCCTGCGCTCTTCAATGCAGCGGATGCCGGAGCCGGAATCATGGAAATAGCCAGGGATAAGGCTAAAATCATTCCGATTTTTTTCTTGATTTTCATTTCAAATTCCTCCTTAACCCACCAGTATACACCGCACACCAATGTCCAAGTCAAGTCTTTTTTTTTCCGACAAAATCTCTTAAAAAAAGATGCTGTCCATGCGGACAGCATCTTGAAAAGTCTTGTATGAACTTTTTTTCGAAAGGTTTCGAAAATCTGTGGACTAACGCTTGGAGAACTGGCTTGCTCTTCTTGCTTTCTTGAGTCCGTATTTCTTTCTTTCTTTCATTCTCGGGTCTCTCGTTAAGAATCCTGCAGCCTTAAGCGGAGCTCTGTAAGCTTCCTTGTCAGCTACGCAGAGAGCTCTGGAGATGCCGTGTCTTAAAGCACCTGCCTGACCTGTGAATCCGCCGCCGTGTACAGTTGCGATAACATCGAACTTACCTTCGCAGCCTGCGATTTCGAAAGGTCTCTTAACTTCTCTCTTAACGATTTCCATTCCGAAATAATCTTCTAAATCTTTCTTGTTAACAGTGATCTTTCCAGTTCCAGGGATTAATCTAACTCTAGCAACTGAACTTTTTCTTCTGCCTGTTCCTTGATATTGAATCTTTGCCATTGTCTATTCCTCCCTTTCCTTAGAATTCCCAAGTTTCCGGCTGCTGTGCAGTATGCGGATGCTCTGCGCCTGCATAAACCTTTAACTTCTTGTACATCTGTCTGCCGAGCTTTCCATCAGGAAGCATGCCTTTTACAGCGTGTCTGATGATTTCATCCGGCTTCTTAGCCTGAAGTTTTTCGAATGTGATTTCGCGAAGTCCACCCGGATAACCTGTGTGTCTCTTGTAAATCTTTTCTTTTCTCTTCTTGCCTGTAACCTCAACCTTTTCAGCGTTGATAACGATTACATAGTCGCCGCAGTCAACATGCGGTGTGTAGATCGGTTTCTTCTTTCCGCGAAGGATGGAAGCAACCTCGGATGCAAGTCTTCCGAGAGTCTTGCCTTCTGCATCGATAACGTACCACTTACGTTCAACCTCTGCAGGTTTTGCGATGAATGATTTCATTTTCTTTCCTTTCCGCCTACTGGGATTTCCATGCGGTCTTCCGCACCTTCCGCGCCATCGCAGGGCACGAAGAAAATCTTTTTCGGCTTTGTCTACTGGGATTTCGGGCAGATGCCTGAAATCTTTTTCGATATACTAAATCTATTAGTTTCGGGTCCCGGACGGATTCCCATCCTGCGCCCGCCTGCACAATCATGCCATATTATTATATAGCGAAAGCCTTGCAAATGCAAGGCTTTTTTATATTTTATTTTTGCATTTTACCGACAGTTAGATTTGAATCCGCTTAAACTGTTAAATCACTGACACCGGACAATACCACGCTTCCCTGTTATACGGAATTAATTCACTGCTCATGCAAATAATCAAGCCCGGCTGTACCTCCAAGCCAAGTTTATAAAGTACCCCGAAATTCTTATCCGGATTTGAAGGATTTTTGCTTTTTTTGATTTCTATCGGGTAAAGTTTTTGATTTTCGATGATAAGAAGATCAATTTCCTTCTTATCAACATCACGGTAATAAAATAAATCCGCAGGCTTGCCCGCATTGTAATAGCTCTTCACAATTTCAGAAACAACATATGTTTCTAAGAAGGCCCCATCCATAGCGCCGTTTTCCAATGTCTGCGGATTCGGCCAGCGACAAAGATATGCGGCGAGTCCCGTGTCCATAAAATAAACTTTTGGCGTCTTTATAAGCCTTTTTGTGATATTTGAAAAGTATGGACGCAATATAAAAATGATTCCTGAGCGCTCTAAAATTCCTACCCATGCTTTTGCAGTCGGTGCAGAAATTCCAATGCTTTTCGCGATTTCATCATATCTCAGTTCCTGGCTTGTTCTTGAAGCCATATACACCAAAAAATCATAAAAAGCACTGAGTTTTCCTACCTGTGCGAGTTCTTTAACATCCCTTTCAATATATGTGTTGACATAGTCCATATAAAATCGGTCTCTGTCCAAATCCGTGGTACAGAGTTTGGGCATGCCACCTCGAAAAATATCGGAATAAATCCGGTGGATGTCCTTTGGCTGACAAGCCTTTGTCCTCTCTCTTACAGCTTCAATATTCGGCGAAAACAGTAGTGCATCCCGCCCTTCTATTTCTGCTGCAGAGAGGCTTGACATATCAAAAATCGCAATCCTTCCCGCCAGCGATTCGGAAACACCCTGCATCATTTTAAATTTCTGAGACCCGGTGAGCCAAAACATCCCATTGTTTTCTTCGTCTTTCAGCGCTTTTTCGTCAACAATCCTTTTTATTTCGGTCAATATGGACGGAACTCGTTGGAATTCATCAATAAGCAGCGGGAAGCCATAAGTCTCAAAGAAAAGCCCGGGGTCTGTTTCCGCCAGTCTCCTGGCATTTCCATCGTCAAATGTTACGTATTTCCGCTCCGGCTCTCTCATGTGATTCAGCATTGTGGATTTGCCCACCTGTCTTTGGCCGCAAACCATTACGACCGGATAGTATCTTGAGGCATAAAGAACCTGTTCCTCTAAATGTCTTTTAATATACATAGCATCTTTTCTCCGATAATTCTAAAGTCTAACTTTATTTTACTCGAATTTGTTTCTTGCGTCAAGAAAAAACATACCGCAATTTTATTCTTCGCAGCATGCGTATTTTCATTCAAATATTTACTTGTTCATCCCCAAGCTGCTCGGCAATCTTCATCATAATCGCGCATTCCATTCTCTTACGGAACAGTTTGCAGCCGTATTCGTATACGCCATTGATGTCACCTGCCGCGTGATAAGCGTTTGCCGCGCATCCGCCCGAGCAGTACAGTCTCGCCCAGCAGTCGTCGCATTCGCGGCGCGAATAGACATTGCATTTGCGGAACTTTTCTTGTACGGCTTCATTTTTCACGCCGTCCCAGATATTGCCCATCAGGTACTTCTCGTCACCGACAAACTGGTGGCAGGGATAAAGCTCACCCTGCGGCGTTACCGCGAAGTATTCCGTGCCCGAGCCACAGCCCGCAATCCGTTTGTAGATGCACGGTCCGTGTGTTAAGTCAATCATATAGTGATAGAAGGTAATCGGCTTTCCTGCCTTGCGGCGCTCCAGCATTTCCTTCGCCAGTCTTTCATATTCGCTGAACAATACCGGCAGATCCTCCTCCGTCAGCGCGGACGGGCTTTTCGGGTCGCAGACTACCGGCTCCATTGAAAGCTTGGTGAATCCCAAATCGGCTAAATGCAATATGTCATTCACAAAGTCCGTATTGGCATGCGTGAAAGTTCCTCTAACATAGTAATCACGCTCACCTCTGCGTTTTGCAAACTCAAGGAATTTCGGGACAATTTTCTCATAGCTTCCCCGCCCCTGATAGTCCACGCGGAAGCGGTCATGTACCTCCGGTCTTCCGTCAATGCTCATTACCACATTCTGCATTTCCTTATTCGAGAATTCGATGACGTCATCATCGACATTTACGCCGTTGGTGGTAAGCGTGAAGCGGAACTTCTTATGATTCGCCTCTTCCAGACTTCTTCCGTATGCCACGAGTTCTTTGACGACTTCCCAGTTCATCAGCGGTTCTCCGCCGAAAAAGTCAACTTCCAGATTCGTATGTGAGCCGGAGTTTTCCACCAGAAAGTCCAGCGCACGCTTGCCGACTTCAAGCGGCATCAGAGCACTTTCGCCCTGATATTTTCCCTGGCCCGCAAAGCAGTAGCTGCAGTTCAGATTGCAGCTGTGAGCCACATGCAGGCAGAGTGCTTTAATATCCCGTGAGTTATTCTTAAAATCGCCTGAGATTCCTTCGTAAATATCCGGCGCAAAAAGCTTTCCCGCGTCTGCGAGCTCCTTCACATCGTCAATACACGATTTGATTTCTTCTTGTGTAACTTCCGGCAGGCTGCCATATTTTTCAAGCATTTCGCGGCAGATTTCCTCTTCTGATGTGCTCTCGTACATGCCTATGATATCATAAGCGATGTCATCCACAACATGAATGGAGCCCGAGTAGGTATCCAGCACGATATTGTATCCGTTTAATTTATATTGATGTATCAATGTTTTTTCCTTTCCGAAGCGGCTTCAAGGTTCCTTTCCCGTCGCCCTCCAAAAAAATACCGCCTGCACCCTTCTACAAGTACAGGCGGACAGACTTACGCCCGATTTTATTTTTCCTTGTTTTCACAAGGCTGGTTCGCTACGCCGCAAGAAGTCTTGCAAGCAGACTGACATGAAGTCTGGCATTCGCCGCAGCCGCCGTTTGCAACGCTCTTTGCGAGGTCGCGTGTTTCGATAGTCGTGATGTGTTTCATTTCATGTCCCCCTTTCCTATCCTAATTCTACCATATGGAATTTCTTTTTACCTTTTTGGATCAAAAGCTTTCCGTCTGTATCAAACATATCGCAGGTAACATTCATCTTTCTGTCGGTGACCTTTTCACCTGCTACAGTCAGACCGCCCTGTTCGATGGTTCTGAAGCCTTCGCTTGTGTTCGGCACCAGACCCAGTTCTTTAATCAGCGTAACGATGCCGACACCCTCGCCCTCAAATTTTTCACGAGGCATCTTGGTAGTCGGAACATTCGCCATGTCTCCGCCGCCGCCGAATGCAGCGCGCGCACCGTCGAGTGCTTTCTTCGCTTCTTCTTCGCCGTGTACGAGTTTCGTCACCTCGTAAGCCAGCACTTCCTTCGCATGGTTGATTTCAGCGCCTTCCAAAGCAGAAAGTCTGTTTACCTCGTCCATCGGAAGGAATGTCAGCATTCTCAAGCATTTGTTTACATCAGCATCCGCAACATTTCTCCAGTACTGGAAAAATTCGTACGGGCTTGTCTTTTCTGCGTTGAGCCATAAAGCGCCCTTCGCAGTCTTACCCATCTTCTGACCTTCGGAATTCGTCAAAAGAGAGAAGGTCATTCCGTAAACTTCTTTTCCTGCCATTTTGCGGGTTAAATCCACGCCGCCGATGATGTTGGACCACTGGTCGTTGCCGCCGAATTCGATTTTCACATCGAAGTCACGCGCCATAACCATGAAGTCATAGCTCTGCATCAACATATAGTTCAGTTCGAACATCGTGAGTCCGCCTTCACGCTCCATTCTCTGCTTGAAGCATTCTGCACGAAGCATGGTGTTGATGTTGAACTGTGTGCCGATTTCTCTGAGGAAATCGATGTAGTTCAGCGGGCGCAGCCATCTTGCGTTGTTTACGGCAACCGCTTTGCCCGGCTCCGGTTCCTTATTCTGATGGCCCGGAGTGTAAACGCCTTCGTTTCCTACATATTCCCACTCGTCATCGAAGTCCAAAAATCTGTCAAAGAGCTTTTTGAACTGATTGCAGTTATTTTCAATTGTTTCGATCGTCATAACCTTACGCATATCGGTACGTCCGGAAGGATCGCCTACCATTCCCGTACCGCCGCCAATCAGAACGACCGGTGTATGTCCGTATTTCTGCATATACATCATGATGATGACCTGCATGAAATGTCCTACATGCAGGCAGTCTGCCGTCGGGTCGAAGCCGATGTAGAACTTTACCTTTTCGTTCTGCAGCAGTTTGCGGATTTCTTCTTCGTTTGTGGATTGTTCGATAAATCCTCTTTCTTTCAAAACATCGTAAGCGTTGTCAAAATGGCTTACGCTGTCCGGTATAAAATCAAATTTCATTGTTTTCCTCCATGAATTATTTCGTGCCAAACAGTCTGTCGCCGGCGTCGCCGAGTCCCGGAACGATGTATGCATGTTCATTCAGTCTTTCGTCCTGCTGCGCGATATAGATGTCAACATCCGGGTGTGCTTTCTGAAGTGCCTCAATTCCTTCCGGTGCTGCGATAAGACACATGAAAATGATATCCTTGCCGCCGCGTACTTTGATGGAATTGATTGCGTCAATTGCCGATCCGCCTGTTGCGAGCATCGGGTCAACTACGAAAATCGTTCTCTTTTCGATGTCCTTCGGCAGCTTGCAGTAATATTCCACCGGTGTATGCGTTTCAGGGTCTCTGTAAAGGCCTACATGACCAACCTTCGCGTTCGGATAAAGCGCAAGCATTCCGTCTACAAATCCAAGTCCGGCTCTGAGAATCGGAACAATTGCAATGTCTTCGCCCTTGAGCATTTTCTGTGTGGTTTTGCAAATCGGCGTTTCAATTTCTACATCCATGAGCGGAAGATTTCTTGTCGCTTCATATCCCATAAGGGTAACAACTTCCTTCGCGAGTTCTCTGAACTCCTTGTTGTTTGTTTCTGTCTTTCTCATAAGTGTGACCTTATGCTGAATTAACGGATGATCAAATACCAGTACATTTCCCATTATTTTTCTCCTTTAATAATATATAAATTAAATTTTTTACATTTTGTCCAGCATATCGACTCTTCTCTGATGTCTGCCCCCTTCAAATTCGGTATCCAGCCACTCGTCAACAATCGCGAGCGCAAGTTCCGGCGCAGTCGTTCTTCCGCCAAGTGCCAAAATATTCGCATTATTGTGCTGCTTGGTCAGATGCGCCATCTCAACCGAAGTGCAAAGTCCGCAGCGGATTCCCTTTACCTTGTTCGCCGCAATGGAGATTCCGATTCCGGTACCGCAGCAAACCACGCCGAGGTCTGCCTCACCATTCGCGACTGCTTCCCCACAAAGCTTCCCGTAAACCGGATAGTCCACAGAGTCTTCCGAATGTGTTCCGAGGTCACAGACTTCGTACCCTCTGTCCTCCAAATGCTTTTTCACTGTTTCCTTCAGCGCATATCCGCCGTGATCCGATGCAAGTGCAATCTTCATGTGCTAAACCTCCTTGATATTATAGCCGGCAGACTTAAACATCCGGTTCATTACCGCAAAGCCTATGCCGTCTTCCCGCAAAGCCGCTGCCAGAATTACATCGACGCCCGCCTTGTCGCAAGCCCTGAGTCTGGCAAAAAACTCATGCGCCGCAGCCTCCGGATGTTCATCGCTAAAAACTATAATTTCTGTTTTCTGTCCTGCAGAAGTTCTCTTCATTTTTTCTTCTGCCATCGCCAGTTTGACTTTCTCAGGTTCTCCCTGATAGATTATCATCTCCGCTTTCGGAGCATAATGTTTATATTTCATTCCCGGAGATTTCGGTTTGAAATCCGCCCCCGTTTCCAGCAATCCTCCGTTGTTAAAGATATCCGGTTTTTCAAGCAGAGCCGGGTCTATCCCGACCTGCTTTCTTAAAACTTCCGAAAGCTGCTTGGCTGTTATAATTCCTGGACGCAAAACAGACGGAATGTCCTCTGTCATATCCACAACCGTGGATTCGATTCCCGCTTTGCATTCTCCCCCGGCAATTATCCCGTCGATTCTGCCGTCAAGGTCATCCACGACATGCTGATAAGTTGTCGGACTTGGTTTTCCTGAGAGATTCGCACTCGGCGCTGCTATCGGAGTCTCTGATGCGCTTATGAGTTCCGCTGCTGCAGGCTCACTCGGCATCCTGATTCCAACCGTATCGAGTCCTCCTGTCGTAACCTTCGGTATGACATCGAGTGCCGGAACAACCATTGTAAGCGGCCCCGGCCAAAATGCGTCCATCAGTTTCTGCATGTCCTCCGTTATTTTCGGTGTCAGCTTTAGCACATCGTCTTTTGACGATATATGCACAATCATTGGATTATCAGACGGTCTGCCCTTCGCGGCATACACCTTGCCCACCGCTTCCGCATTCAGAGCATCTGCTCCGAGGCCGTAAACGGTTTCCGTCGGGAAGGCAACGAGTCCGCCATCCTTAATAATCTCTGCTGCCTGTTTTATTTCTTCAGTTGTTGTCCCGAAAATTCTTGTAAACATTTCTGTTATCTTCTTTGTTTATTAAAAGTTCTTCATCTTTTCGGCCTGATCACTTGTAATCAGCCCGTCTATTACTTCATCAATTTCGCCGTCGAGGAAGTTGTCAAGTTTATAAATCGTCATTCCGATTCTGTGATCCGTAATTCTTCCCTGCGGGAAGTTGTAAGTACGGATTCTCTCGCTTCTGTCTCCGGTTCCGACCTGACTGCGGCGCTGCTCGGAAATTTCGGCGTTCTGCTCACGCAGTTTCATATCATAAAGTCTGGAGCGCAAAACCTTAAACGCTTTTTCTTTATTCTTAATTTGAGACTTTTCGTCCTGACAGGTTACAACCAGTCCTGTCGGAATGTGGGTTAAACGAACCGCTGAGTCCGTCGTATTTACACACTGACCGCCGTTTCCGGAGGAACGGTAAACATCGACTCTTACATCGTTCGGGTTGATTTCAACCTCAACATCATCCACTTCTGGAAGTACCGCCACTGTTGCCGCCGAAGTATGAACTCTGCCGGCACTTTCTGTGTCAGGCACGCGCTGCACGCGATGTGTTCCGGATTCATACTTTAATCTGGAATATGCGCCTTTACCCTTAATAAGAACACTGGCTTCCTTAATTCCGCCGATATCCGTGGTGTTGGAATCCATAATTTCAGCCTTCCAGCCGCGTCTTTCGGCATAACGCAGGTACATTCTGAGAAGATCCTGTGCGAAAAGCGCTGCTTCGTCTCCGCCGGTTCCTGCTCTGACTTCAAGAATAACATTTTTCTCATCGTTAGGGTCTTTCGGAAGAAGGAGAATCTTCAATTCTTCTTCCATCTTCGGAATTTCGTCTTCGTACTCGGCAATTTCCATCTTCGCCAGTTCGCGAAGCTCTTCGTCGCCCATTTCCAGCATTTCCTTGGCTTCTGCCACGCTTTCCTTTGCCTTCTTATATTCCCTGTACTTATTTACGATTGGCTCCATTTCGCCCATCTCCTTGATGTGCTTCTGCCAGACCGGCTGGTTGTTGATTACATCCGGATCTGAAACTTTCATGGAAAGCTCTTCGTATTTTTCTAATATGAAATCCAGTTTATCAAACATTTCATTCTCCTATCATAAAAAAACCGAAATATAAAATTTCGGTTTAATTTTCTTCTGATTATTAGTCGAGTTTGTACTTGTTCTTGAACTTTTCAACACGGCCGCCGCGGTTGATCATCTTAGCAGCACCTGTGAAGAACGGATGACAAGCTGAGCATACATCAAGTCTTAATTCTTCTTTCGTTGACTTCGTAACAAAAGTGTTACCACATGCGCAAGTTACTTTACATTCCTTATAATCAGGATGGATTCCTTCCTTCATGTTCGTCTTCCTTTCCTGCTCAGGCAGTCCGCCCTTGCATATTTCAAATCTATCTGTAAAATCTAATACAGCCTTTATACTATATCACAGCATTTTCGTGATTGCAAGCGATTTATTCAAAAAAGTCCATTCCGTCGAGAAAAACATCTTTCTCTTCTGTTTCCTTAATCGCTTCTTCCGCAATCTGTGAGAAATTGGCAAGTCTTGCCACCAAATCGTTCAGACTTGTCGCCGCGCCAAACTCCGGTTCGTCTTTCACAACCCCCAAAATCTTTTTGCCAAGCTCATATGCCTGTTTCGGGAAGTCGCTGTTTAAAACATCCTCCGGAGTCTGTGATTTTCCTGCTGCAATGACATCGACAATTTCCCATCCCAGATAGTCCACCATGCCGTAGTAGCTCGCCATAGCGCCCTGCGCGGACTCCATTGTCGTATCTGCGAAGGCCATCATCAGCGCAGTTTTCTTATTATTATGAATTTCACCGTCGATTGCATAAAAGCGGTCGATGACGGTCTTAATCTGCGCCGTCATTCCGTAATAATAAATCGGCGTAAGGAAAACAACCGCATCCGCAGCAATCAGCTCGTCCCGCAATTCATCGAAATCATCTCTGAAAACGCAGGCAGAAACCGCACTATGACACTTTTCGCACGCGATGCACGGATGAACATCCTTTAATGCCGCATCAAAACGAATCACATCATGACCTGCCTCGTGCGCTCCTCTGATAAATTCTGCCGCAAGCACAGCAGTCGTCCCCTGTTTATGAGGACTTCCGGTAATCAGTAAAATTTTCATCTTCACTCTCCCCGTTTCTTTTCCTCTTTTTTCTTAATTGCCGCAACAATTCTGTCCCGACCCGTCAAATCCGTAAGACCTATGATCCTCTCATATTCTCCTGTTTGACGCAAAATCTCCTTTACCGCATCCTTTTGCTCACAGCCGATTTCCATCATCAGAACTCCGTCCTTTTTCAAGTACGCAGCGGCTTCCTGTGCTATTTTGCGATAAAAGTTCAGTCCGTCGGTTCCGCCATCCAGTGCCAGCCTCGGCTCATGGTCTTTCACTTCCGGCTCCAGTCCTTCGATGACTTCACTCTCGATATAAGGCGGATTGCTGATAATCAAATCAAACTTTTTCTTTCCGAATCTTCCGTTAAAGAACGGAGCTTCAAACATATCGCTTTCTGCGAATTTTATATTTTTGCATGCATTATATGACGCATTTTCGCGTGCCGTCTTCAGTGCCTGCGGGCTGACATCAGTGCAGACAACTTTCGCCTTTCCAAAAGTTTTCGCAAGAGAAATTCCAATTGCACCGCTTCCGCAGCATAAATCCAAAATATCTGCGCTGCCTTTCAACGGTTTGCCTCTGCCGTATGCGCCTCCTCTGAGCGTACCTTTTTCAAGAAGCTCAATTGCATCCTCGACCATCGTCTCCGTATCCTGCCGCGGAATCAAAACATGTTCGTTCACTTTGAACGGGAATCCCATAAACTCCTGCTCGCCGGTGATATGCTGAAGCGGTTGTCTTTTCGCCCTTTTCTCAATCAGTGCAAAATATGCTTCGCACTGATTGTCCTGCAAAACATCCTGCCAGTGCATCATAAGCGCTGTCTTGTCATAGCCCATGAGAAAGCAGTATAACTCTTTTGCGTCAATTTGTGCATCGGCAACTCCTGCATCTGCAAGCTGTCTTTCTGCAATTTTTATCAACTCTTTTACTGATAGACTCATTTATTTTCAGCCTCTTTTTCCTCTTTTTCATCCGGCTGCCCCGGTTTCTTTACCGGGCCGTCACTGACTGCGGGGTCATAAAACTCTGCTTCTCCCTCAACGGGTCTTCCCTCTAAATCACAGATTCCTTCGAAATACGGCACATCTTCACCATCGTTAAGCACCGCTTTCACCGAAGCAATCGCAACCTCAAGCTGTTTAAGGCTTGGTTCTGCCGTCGTGAGTTTTTGGAGATAAAGCCCCGGAAGGCTTAAAATTTCCACGATAATATTATCGCTTCTTCCTGCCCATTTTAGAAGTTCGTAGGACAGCCCCGCAATAACCGGAAGCACTAAAATTCTCGAAAGAACTCTCACCCAGACATTTGGCCAGCCCATAAATACATGAACCAGAATCGCGATGACCATTACGAACATCAAAAAACTCGTGCCGCAACGCGGGTGCAGAGTGTAGAAGGTCTGCGCGTTTTCCGGAGTAAGTTCCAGACCGTTTTCAAAGCAGTGAATCGTCTTATGTTCCGCCCCATGATACTGAAATACGGTTTTAATGTCCTTCATCCTTGAAATCAAAAGAATATATAGAACGAAGATTAAAATTCTCACTACGCCTTCTATCAGATTCAGCACCAGAATATTGCTCGTCAGTGCAGCGCACCAGCCGACAACCGCCGTCGGAAGCACCATGAAAATGCCAATCGACATAATCAAAGCCAAAACAACCGACAAGAACAGCAAAATATTCCATGCTTTTTCCCTGCCTAAATGTTCTTCAACCCAAATGTCAAATTTATCTTTCTGGTAATCTTCCGGGTAATACTGCTCCAGAACCTCTGCCGAATACATCAGCACTTTCGTACCATATATAAGGGAGACCAGAAAGTTAATCGCACCTCGCAGAAGCGGAATTTTTCCCCACTTGCTGCCCTGCGGCGTCGGCTGCGTCTTCATGTGTATTTTTCCATCCGGAAGCCGGATTGCAATCGCCGTCCGCTTCGGACCGCGCATCATAATCCCTTCCATAATTGCCTGTCCTCCTATCGAAGTCGGACAAGCATCTTTCAAAAAGATTCTTTTTAAATCCATAAGCTATTCCTCTGTTTTTCCAATACCTCTTGCGGGTTTATTCCTCAATCAATACTTTCTTAATTACCTGAACAAAATCTTTGTTTGTCTTCGTGTGTGCCAGATTATCGATAATCTCACTCGCCACTTCCTGAGAATCGCGGTTTGACATCGCTCTTCTCATCGCCCATACAGCCTCGAGCTCATCCTGATCCATGAGAAGGTCTTCCCTTCTTGTTCCGGATTTATTCAGGCTGATTGCAGGGAAGATACGTTTTTCACTGAGTCTGCGGTCGAGATGAAGTTCCATATTGCCGGTACCCTTGAATTCTTCAAAGATTACATCATCCATACGGCTTCCCGTTTCAACAAGCGCAGTCGCTAAAATTGTAATCGACCCACCTTCTTCCATCTTTCTTGCAGCACCGAAGAATTTTTTCGGTCTGTGGAGCGCGCCCGGGTCAAGTCCGCCGCTAAGGGTTCTTCCCGATGCCGGAACTACCATGTTGTACGCTCTGGCAAGTCTTGTAATGCTATCTAATAATATTACCACATCCTTGCCGTGTTCAACCAGACGCTGCGCTCTGGCAAGAACCATTTCCGCCACTTTCACATGATGTGCCGGCAGTTCATCGAATGTCGAGTATATAACTTCGCCCTTCGTGAGGGAACGCTTCATATCCGTTACTTCTTCCGGTCTTTCATCGACTAAAAGCACGATGAGCTCGATTTCCGGATAATTCTTCTCGATTGCATGCGCGACTTTCTTTAAAAGAACCGTCTTTCCTGCTTTCGGCGGTGCCACAATCAAACCTCGCTGCCCTTTTCCGATTGGGGCAATCAAATCAATGAGTCTGGTCGAGAGTTCTCTGCTTCCGTCCTCAAGTCTAAGTCTTTCATAAGGGAACACCGGCGTCAGGTTATCGAAATCCGGTCTGCGGATTGCCACACCCGGCTCATCTCCGTTTACGGTCAATACATAAAGCAGCGCTCCGAATCTTTCGCCCTCTTTCGGCAGCCGCGTAATTCCTCTTATCTTATCTCCCGTTTTTAAGTTAAATCTGCGAATCTGCGTCGGAGATACATAGATGTCTTTTTCGCTCGTAAGGAAATTGGAAAATCTCAAAAATCCGAAATTGTTTTCTTCCTGAATTTCCAGAATACCTTCAACTTCCGGGCGTTCTTCTTTCGGCGGCTCCTTACGCTCCGCCTGTTCTTCCGCCACGCTCTCAGGTGCTTCAACCTCTTCCGGCTGCACCTCTGCTGCAGTTTCGACCTGTTCTTCTGCAGGCTCTGTTTTTATCTTTTCTTCAGAAATTTCTTCCGTTACTTTTTTTCTTGGCATGGATATCACCTTTTGCAACGCTGAATTTCGCTGCACCTTTCATAGAATTTAAAGAAATGCTAAACAAAATAGAATTATTACAAAATAGAATAACATATCAATTTATTCTATACTTTTCACATCAAAAAAGCAAGTTTTTTTGTAGGCAGCAACCCACTTGCACGCACACTTATAAAACGCTTCCGCCGCGCCTGACAAAACCTCCCGGCTGCGGCACGCAATTCCTAAATCCCGATATCCCGGCGGCTCAAGCGGCACCGCTTTTATCTTTCGCGAAAAACCCTCGAGCATCATCATGGACATGAGGCTCGTCCCAAGCCCCTGCTCAACCATGGCAATCACGGCATGGTCGTCGCTCTCCATGAATCGTGCGTCGGGCTCAATTCTGTTTTGATTCAAAATTGCGGTAATTTCGTCCTCGACGCCCTCATTGAGCGCAATATACGGCAGTTCCGGCAGCATGGTGATTGGAAACTTCGGAAGCGATGCGAGCGGATCGTCCTCTGCAAAAATACTTACAATCGGATCCCGGTACAAAAAATCCGCCTCAAGTTCCGGCTTCGTCGGATACGCAACGAAACCCACATCGACACGCCCGTCGGAAATCCAGCTGACAATCTGTGCATCCGTTCCGTGCAGGAGTTCAAAACGGATTCCCGGGTGTTTGTCGTGAAATTCTTTAATAATCCCCGGAAGCCACTGTGCTGAAACGCTGTTGAAGGTCCCGACCCGAATGAGTCCGTCCCGCAATCCGTTGATTTCGTCTATGTGCTCTGCCAGTCTTCTTTGGTCGTGAAGCACCGTCCGAATATCGGGAAGCAGCCTCTCCCCCTCCGGGGTAAGCTGTACGCCGTTACGCCCTCTCATGAGAAGGCGCACACCCCATTCCTCTTCCAGAGAGCTCAGCGCCCGCGTAAGCCCGGACTGGCTGTACCCCAGTTCTTCCGCTGCCTGCGTCATTGTGCCCACCTCGACAGCCTTTACAAATGCCTCATATTGTCCGAAATTCATTTCGCAGCCTCCATATATGCGTATTTATCATGGAAAACATGAAAAACTTGCGTTTTACAAATCTTTAATTTTATTATATGCTATGGACATAAAAAGTCAAACAAAATTCTTTTCGAGGAGGGATATATCCAATGTTTACAAAAGCAATTACGAAAAAGCCTTGCAAGGCACTCATCAACGGTATTTCAACCGCGCAGTTCGGTGAGGGCACACCGGATTACGAAAAAGCTGTCAAGCAGCACGATAAATATGTGGAAACGCTCAGAAGCCTCGGACTTGAAGTAACCGACCTTGAGGCGGATGAAAGATTCCCGGATTCCTGCTTCGTTGAAGACCCTGCGGTTGTCATGGAACGCTGCGCAATCATCACAAACCCTGCAACGGACTCCAGAAATGCCGAAAAGTTTGAAATCATCAAGACCATTCGGAAATTCTATGACGAAGAACAGATTTTCCATATCGAAGCACCGGGCACTTTAGAGGGCGGCGATGTTATGAGAGTCGGCGATCATTTCTATGTAGGGCTTTCAGACAGAACCAACGCAGAAGGCGCAAAGCAGTTCAATGGCATCGTAACAAAGTTCGGTTACACATCATCCACAGTACCTGTAACAGAGGGACTTCACCTCAAGGATTTCGCTATCTATCTGGAAAACAACAATATGCTTGTTACGGAAACGATGAACAAAGAAGAAGCATTTAAAGGCTTTAACCGTTTCGTGGTTGATGCGGACGAGCTTTATGCAGTCAACAGCCTGAATATCAACGGCACGGTTCTCGTACCTGCAGGCTATCCGAAAACGCAGAAAATCATCGAAGACCTCGGCTACCCTGTAATCCTCATGGATACAAACGAATTCCGTTTAATTGACGGAAGCCTTACCTGCTTATCATTGAGATTTTAATCTTTATTTACCGAAAAAGCTCCCGGCGGTGGGAGCTTTTTTCATAAAAACAGAGGACCGAAGTCCTCTGAAAAAATCAATTTTTATTTGCTGTAGTCGTAGAAGCCTACGCCGGTCTTTCTTCCGAGCTTGCCTGCTCTTACCATCTTTCTAAGTAAAACATGTGCTCTGTACTTCGGATCACCGTATTCGTGATAAAGTACATCCATGATAGCAAGGCATACATCAAGTCCGATAAGGTCACCTAATTCCAGAGGTCCCATCGGGTGGTTAGCACCAAGCTTCATAGCTGTGTCGATGCCCTTAGCATCTGCAACGCCGTCAGCAAGGATTCCAACGCCTTCGTTGATCATAGGAATTAAGATTCTGTTTACAACGAATCCCGGAGCTTCTGCAACTTCTACAGGAGTCTTTCCCAATTTTTCTGTTAAAGCAAGGATTGTTGCTTTCGTTTCTTCGGATGTAGTCAGTCCCTTGATGATTTCAACAAGCTTCATTGCAGGAACCGGGTTAAAGAAGTGCATTCCGATAACCTTGTCAGGTCTTCCTGTTGCTGCTGCGATTTCAGTAATGGACAGGGAAGATGTGTTTGTAGCAATGATTGTTTCCGGCTTGCAAAGCTTGTCGAGTTCTGCGAACAGAGCCTTCTTTGCTTCCATATCTTCTGTTGCGGCTTCGATTACAAGGTCAGCGTCAGCGATGATGTTGATGTCTGTAGAGCCGTGAATTCTTCCGAAAACTTCTGCAGCTTCATCAGCAGTCATTCTTTCCTTAGCAACCATCTTGTCTAAGTTCTTCTTAACTGTTGCAAGACCCTTTTCAATGGAAGTTTCTCTTCTTGCTCTCATTACTACTTCATAACCGTTCTGTGCTAAAACCTGAATGATTCCGGCACCCATAGTACCTGTACCTAATACACCAATCTTTTTCATTTAAAATGCCTCCTTAAGATATTACAATCAAATTTATTTTATTTTTGTTAAAAAATTAACTTTGACTATGCCTTAATTATACCACAAAAAAACAAAAAGAAAAGCCCTTTACCGATAAAACTTATGTTTTTTTTGCGGTGCGAAAAAAAGACTGCCAAAGAAAGCAGGCTCTTCGTTAAGTTTCCGCAAAGATTCTCTAAATCCACTATATTTTTCGGTATTTTTATGTCAAACTTGTAATGTGTTGAAAGTGTTATAAATAGAAAGTTAAAGTGTATCTCAATGTTCAATTTGTATTTGATAAAAGGAGGAACGAACGATGGAAGTTTCTGCACAGAAATGCCTCGGTCGAAATTTGAAGCTGTTGAGGGCAAGCAGGGACATCAATCAAAGTGATATGGCTGACCTGATAGGTCTGACCCGCTCATCATACACGCAGTATGAGCTCGGCAACCGAATTCCCGACGCGGAAACGCTGTATATTATAGCGAAATTTTTCCGAATTCGGATGGACCTGCTTTTCGAACCCGAGAAAGCAAAATTTCTAAGTGAAGTCGCTTATTCCAGAACGCACGGCGAAAATGATGAAAAACTCATGGAGAATTACAGGCAGATGTCTCCTTTCTCGAAAGGTCGTCTGATTGAATTTTCTGAAAAACTGGTCGAATGGGATAAGATTAAAGAAAACAACTTAAAAGCGCTGGAAGGACGCCGCCAAGTGGATTGACTCTCCCCACTTGGCGGTTGGTTTTTTCTATGTAAAATTTTTATGCGAAATAAAGATTCGTCGTCAAATATTCCGGATCACAGGTAACATCAATGCCCATGTTTCTGAGCGTCTGCTCGTCGCGTTCGCTGAGAATCGCTGTACAGTGAGCCTTGCATCCGTTGAGCTGTTCAAGCATTTTTACTGCCTTTTCTGCGCAGGAATTTGTTTCTGCAGAAATCGAAAGTGCTGTAAGGATTTCTTCCACATTGAGGCTTGTCCGGTCGTGGTGCAGGATTTCGCCTTTCAGCTGCTGAATGCTGTTAAAAACATTCGGTGCGATTACATATAAATCATCCGGAATGCCTGCAATTTTCTTAATCGCATTCAGGAGAGCTGCGCCTGCGGCAACCATCCTGCGGCTGCTTCTTCCGGTGATAATGTTTCCGTCCGGCATTTCGATTGCCATAACAACGACATTCAAATATTTCTTATTCAGATTGCGCTTTGCTTCCGCATACTCTCTCGCCGGAATCACAACGCATCTATCTTCTTCAGAGGCACCGACTTCTTTCATAAGGAGTTCCGAGCGTTCCAGTGCTTCCTCAGTAATTTTTCCTTTTTTATAGTCACATTTCGCGATCATGAATCTGCGGATAATTTCCTGAATGGAGGCTTCTTTCACCGCCTCATCGTCCGTAATACAGAATCCGACGCGGTTGACACCCATATCAGTCGGCGACTGATATTCCGATTCTCCCGTAATCTTTTCAATAATTCTTTTGACTACCGGGAAAACTTCAAGGTCACGGTTATAGTTGACCGCCATTTCGCCGTGTGCTTCCAGATGATAAGAGTCGATCATATTGACATCTTTCAGGTCCGCGGTCGCTGCCTCATATGCAATATTTACAGGATGTTTGAGCGGAATGTTCCAGATTGGGAAGGTCTCAAATTTCGCATAGCGAACCTTCGTGCCGCGTTTGTATTCGTGGTAAAGCTGAGAAAGACAGGTCGCAAGCTTTCCGCTTCCGCCGCCCGGTCCTGTTACAACCACGAGCGGTTTCGTCACTTCAATGTACGGGTTTGCCCCGTAACCCTCTTCGCTTACGATGGTCTCCACATCCGTTGGATAGCCTTTGGTATAAAAATGTTTATAGGTTTTGATGTCTCTTCTTTCTAATTTGTTGATAAACATATTTACCGCCGGAGCGTCTTCATAACGCGTAACGACAACGCTGTTAATCTTCAAATCATGTTTTCTGAAAATATCAATCAGTCTCAGAACTTCCAAATCATATGTGATTCCAAAGTCCTGTCTTGTCTTGCTGTTGATAATGTCCCCCGAATAAATACAGATGATGATTTCTGCCTGATCCTTCATTCTCTGCAAAAGCTTAATCTTCGCATTCTCATCAAATCCCGGCAGCACGCGCATAGCATGCTTATCGTGAACCAGCTTGCCGCCGAATTCCAGATACAGCCTTTCGCTGTTGCCTGCATTTATCCTTTCTAAAATATACTTGGACTGCTCCTCGATATATTTTTCCGCATCAAAACCTTTTTTGTTCATTTCCTTCACCTCGTCTTCCTTCTGTCTATAGTATATCTATGTTTAATTGGTTTTTTCCCTCTGCCAGCCCTTCCAGACTGACATTATATTCGATACTGATATGTCCGCTTCCGTTTTCTTTATCCATGTCACAGTTGACCGCTCCGGTTACAACTTCGACATCCATCGGTCCATATGGCGTCTCGTAGGTGCTTCCGAAACGCTTTCCTTTTTCAAAATAAAGCTCGCTGCGATAACCTTCTGTCCCGACTCTGCGCATCAGCACCGTATCATCTTTGACCTTCAGAGTGGTTTTGCATCCTATCATGCCCGAAAGCTCACTTTCGTCGTAAATGACATAAACCGAATCATCGCGAAGATAAAATCTCCCCTCGGTCACGAACTCCATCTGCACTTCTTCTTTGTCCGCATAGGACTGTTTACCTGTTATTTTTAGCGTTATATCTTTCATATCCCAGCTCGATAATCCTTTCAATTGTATCCGGGTATTTCACGCCTGCCGCCTCCCAAAGAAGCGGGAACATGCTAAAATTCGTAAATCCCGGAATTGTGTTTATTTCATTCAGATACAGCTTTCCCGTATCCCGGTCGATGAAGAAGTCCACCCTGGCGAAGCCTTCGCCGTCAATTGCCGTATAAGCTTTGCAGGCATATTCTCTGATCTGCTTTCTCATTTCCGGGGAAATATCCGCCGGAATACATAGCTTCGACGCTCCTCCGTCCAGATATTTCGCAGTGTAATCGTAAAACTCCGCCGATGGCAGGATTTCTCCGACTTCCGCGGCCTTCGGCTCTTCATTTCCTAAAATCCCCGTTTCAAGCTCTCTGCAGTTTATGTATTCTTCGACAATAATCCGTTTGTCGTATTGCAACGCAAGCTCCAGCGCCTTTTCCAATTCGCTTCGGTCAGACGCTTTACTGATGCCCACGCTGGAGCCCATATTCGCCGGCTTGACAAAGCTCGGATAGCCAAGCTTTTTTTCTACTTCGTTGAGAACGCTTTGCGGATCTTTTTCGTATTCGCTCTTCATAACAGCAGCATGCCTGCAAATCGGAAGTCCGTTTTTTTCAAATACATCCTTTGCGAGCAGTTTATCCATCGCTACCGCAGACGCAAGAACGCCGCAGCCCCCGTAGGGAATATCCATCATCTCGAAAAATCCCTGAATTTTCCCGTCTTCGCAGTACGGGCCATGCATAATCGGCAGGGCAAAATCGATGACCTCCTTCAGCTTCCCCGGATTAAAAGGCTTCGCGCTCTCAAGCCAGCTTCCGTTTTCAATCTCCTCCGCTGTTCCGTCGAAAATTTTCCATTCGCCGGCTTTCGTAATTCCAAGGTAAATCAATTCATATTTTTCTTTGTTCACTGCGCCGATAACCGATGCCGCTGAAAGCAGCGACACCTCATGCTCGCCGGACTTGCCTCCGAATATGATTCCAAGTCTTGTTTTCTTTCCTTCTGTCATTTTACAGCCTCCAAAATTCTCTCCAGATGTTCCTTATCAAAATGGTATTTTTTGCAGCAGAACTGACATACGAGTTCCGCCTGCCCGTCTTCTTCAATAATGTCCGTCAAATCTTTTTCGCCGATCGTCATAAGCACCTTTTCAAGTCTTTCTTCGGAGCAGTCGCAATGCCATCTCATTTCTTTGAATTCCAGCGTTTCTACCTGATATTCCTCCGGCATCTGTGCGAAGATGCGGTCCATCATCGCCTGAAGTACGCCTTCGTCCGACTTTCCGTGGTTTTCAGAAACTGCTTCTTCCACGAGCGTTGTAATCGGCGGAAGCTTCTCGAGCATTGCCTCCAGCGCGTCAATGGACTCTTCCGCCGCGTTTGGCAGCATCTGTATAATCATGCCGCCCGCAGCCGCAATGGTGTAATCCATGTCGACTTTCACGCCGAGTGAAATTGCCGAGTTCTGCTGCTCCGATATAAAATAATATGCAGTAAGGTCGTCCGCAATTTCTCCGTCAACCAAAGCGATTGTGCCGACATAAGGTTCTCTGAGGCCGAGGTCCTTAATCACCGTGAGTTCGCCGATGCCTAAAGAGCCGCCAACATCGAGTTTTCCTTCCTTTGTCAGCGGAAGGTCAACATCCGGATTTGCAATGTACCCCTTCACATCGCCGTTTGCCGTCGCCGTCGCCAGAATCTGTTTCGCTGGTCCATCACCTTTAAACAGAACGGTTAGCTTATCGCTGTCATTCTTTAAAAGCAGTCCCATCAGCCCTGCTCCGGTCAGCACTCTTCCAAGTCCTGCCGATGCAAGCGGCGTTGTATCGTGAATTTTTCTTGCCTCCTCGACGATATCGGTCGAAATTGTCAAATAAACTCTGAACGATCCACTATGGTCAATGCCTGTAATTACTTTGCTCATATTTCTCCACCTCTCTCAAAAAACGCTCTGTCCACGCTTTGATTTTCTGTGCATTTTCATCTGCCTCAGAAGCACTTCCGCCTCTTGCGAAAATATACACCTTCAGCTTCGGCTCTGTGCCCGATGGTCTGACAATCAACCTGTGGCCGCCAGCCAGCTCTGCGCAGTACATTTCCTTTTCCCTATAACAAAATTCTTTCGTGATTTTTTCCGACTTCAGTTTCCCTGCGAAAAGACCTGCGATAATTTTCTCGGCTTTTCTTCTGTCTCTTTCGCCCGCATACTGCACCGAAAACGGCATCGCCGTCATATAGCCGTATTTTTCATACAGCTCCTGCAGACGCGTGTAGAGGGTTTTACTCTCTACTAAAAGCTCAGCAGCCGCCATACAAACCAGTCTTGCCGCCATCACGCCGTCTTTGTCTCTCGTATAATCGCCGCATAAATAGCCGAGGCTCTCTTCAAAGCCAAAAAGGAATTCCTCATTTCCGCCATTTTCGCAACGACTTTTTATCTTTTCCATCTCACAGGCAATATTCTTAAAGCCTGTAAAAACATTTTTAACTTTCACCCCATAGCTTCTGCCGATTTCCTCGGTAAGCGGGGAGCTCACGAAACTTTTAAATGCAATCCATGCTTTCTGCTCTTTCTGTTCTGCTCCTGCCGCATTTTGGCTGAGACGGCATCGGCATATATAATCGAATAAAAGTTCGCCGACCTGGTTCCCCGAAAGCCTCACATATGCACCCTCTTCATTCAGACACATCACGCCAAGACGGTCGCTGTCGGGGTCGGTTGCCAGAATCAGCTGCGGTTTTTCGCCTGTGACTGCGCTCGCCTCACATACCTTCAATGCCTCGCCGAAAGCCTCTTCATATTCGGGATTCGGTGATGCGCAAGTCGCAAAGTTTCCATCCGGCAGCTTCTGACTTTCGACTTCCAAAATATTTTCTTCTTTCATTCCCAGCCGTCGCAAAGTTTCAAGCACATAAGGCCTTCCACTTCCGTTCAGCGGTGTATAACAAATCCGAAGCCTGCGCAGGCTTTCCTTCACTGCCTCAAGCTCGCGCGGAAGCGGCGTGTTATCCTCAAGAGCCTGCAAATATTTCTCTTTTATATCCTTTGGAACTGATTTGACTTTCTCAAGTTCTTCTGCTGTCACTTTCGCTGAAGAATCTGCGAAAGGATTGATTTCCTTTATATAGCTTTCCGCAATCGCCGCGTTTTGCTCGTCAATCTGATTGCCGAAACGGTCGTAAACCTTATATCCGTTGTACTCTTTCGGGTTGTGGCTGGCAGTAATCATAATCCCGCAGCAAAGCCCCATCTCTCTGACCGCAAAGGACAGAACCGGGACCGGCGTCGGTTCATCAAACAGGAAAACCTCTATGCCTTCCTTTGCGAAGACCTCAGCAACACCTGCCGCATACTCACGGGAATTGATTCTTGTGTCATAGGCAATCACAAGCGCCGGCTGCTCGTGTACTTCCCGCAGATACCTTCCGATTCCCATGCTGGCTTTTCGAAGCGTGACGGAATTAATGCGGTTGCTGCCTGCGCCCATCTTTTCCCTCATGCCGGAGGTTCCAAATGCGATGTCTTTACAAAACCTATCATATATTTCATTTTCATTCCCACGGATTTCTTCAAGCTCTGCCGCAAGGTCTTCAGGCAGGCTTTGTGTTGTCCAACGGGTATATTCTTTCCATGCTTTTTCCATAATACTAATGTCCACAATTTCATCTCTGCAATAATATTTTATTTTATCATATTTCACATTATTTTTACACAAAAATTACACAAAAGATGATTATAATTTGCCTATAAAATAAATCACAGAGCAAGGAGGTCACTTTCATGGACGATTGGGATAGATTTGATAACAGAGAATACACAGATACCGCAGAGCCTCCGCACAAGGAGCCGCGTGAAAAAAGAGAACCGAAATACGTTACAACGAAAAGTTTTGTCATCGCATTGATTGTCTGCATCATCGTCTCGGCAGCCGTCGGCGCGGGAGCTTACGCTTTAGCCATCAGCCACTTCGGCGGTGTGAGCATCGATAAGTCGATTACCACGACAAACTACAATTTGGCGAAGGCTACAGGCAGTGAGCTTTCCATACAGGAAATCATCGCAAAGAATGAAAACTCCGTAGTCGCAATCGAAACGGAATCCGTTTCCACCGACAGCTGGCTCGGTCAATATGTAACGCAGGGCGCGGGCAGCGGTGTTATCTACAGTGAAGACGGATATATTCTCACAAATAACCATGTGATTTCCGGAGCTTCCAGCATAAAAGTAACTCTGCATGACGGAACGGAATGCGACGCAAGCTTAGTCGCTGCGGATTCCCAGACAGATGTTGCAGTCATTAAAATAAATAAGAAAGGGCTTACACCTGTAACCTTCAGCGATATGAGCGCACTTGGCGTCGGCGACCTTGCAGTTGCAATCGGCAACCCGCTCGGCACCCTCTCCGGTACGGCAACCGAAGGCATCATCAGTGCCCTTGAAAGAGAAATTACAATTGACGGCAAGAGCATGTCCCTGATTCAGACAAGCGCTTCCATCAACCCGGGCAACTCCGGCGGCGGTCTTTTCGACCAGTACGGCAACCTGATTGGTATTGTCGTTGCGAAGTCCTCCGGCTCGGATGTTGAAGGTCTTGGCTTCGCAATCCCTGCAGACAATGTGGCGAAAGTTGCAAAGTCCTTGATTGAAAACGGTTATGTTGCAGACAGACCTGCAGCAGGCATCACGATTGTGGATCTTACCGACTATAATAAAGCTATGCAGTACGGCGTTTCCCTCACCGGTGTATACATTCAGGATGTAACCGGAAGCAATGCTAAGAAGGCAGGCCTTCAGAAGGGCGATCTCGTATACTACATCGACGATGTAAAAGTCACCGATTCCGCCGTACTTTTAAAAGAAATCCAAAAGCACAATATCGGAGACACGGTCACATTTACAGTCGTCCGTGACGGCGATATTCTGAAATATGATGTTAAGCTTCAGGCCGCAGCGAACACAAACGCTTCCTCCGGCACGAAGCAAAACACAAACAACTAAAGCAGACCCCTTGTCGGGGAGCGTCCACCTTATGCGTTTCCCGGCAATACTAATAATAATTTCAAATTCTTTTTCTTCTTTCTTTTAAATTAAGAGCACAAAAGCGGCGCAGAAAAATGCAGCCGCTTTTGTGTTTTTTTGCAATTTTATTTTGCGCGTCTCCACGCTTTCGTTGACCAATTGCTGTAAAGCTTGCTTTCGCCGATTTCTTTATATCCGCGAACTTTGTAATAGTAACGAGTTCCCTTTTCAACTGCTGTGTTCAGGTATTTCGTATTTTCGGTCGTGAAAATTGGCTTTTTGCCGTAGCCTTTGTTTTTCTTAACGGAGCGGTAAACTTCGTATCCGTCAAAATTCAAAGTCTTTCCGTTCTTTTCAAACCAGTATACGCGGATTGCTTTCCTGCCTTTTGCCGTCTTTGCAAGCTCTGTCTTTGCGATTAACTGAATCGTGCTGTTATAAGCATTTGTTTCTTTAATGAGCTGTTCCTGCGTTTTCTCAAATTCCGCTTTTACAGTTGTATCTGCATAGATATTGAATGTATACGGGCTCTTTGCTTCTACAGCTTCGCCGTTCAGGTATAAGGCTTTCAGAACGCAGCCTTCTGCGGGTTCAGCAGTGATTGCCACCTCGGTGCCTCTCAGCACATGTGTACCGCTCAGCGCAATTGTTCCGTTTTCAGTCTCTTCTGCTGTTACATCATAATAAGTATGTCTGCGGCTTCCGGAAGGCGTCACAATCGGCTCCTCTTCGCTGCTTGCCGGGAGAGTGACTTCTGTTGCCGGGGCGATTTCTCCGTCTGTCGCAGGAGCGGTGCCGGCCATTTTCTCGCAGAGTATCAATGTTCTCCATCCGTAACGTTCTCCTTCCTGTAAGGAATATTTATTTCCTAAATATTCCGGGGAAATAACGGTGTCCATATCTATAATCTGCTCCTTTGGAACTTCGGCAATAATAATTGCATATGTACTTGCGGATGCTTTCAGTTTTCCGCCTTTCTCAATTTCAATGATGTTGCTGAAATCTTTGTTTTTTCCTCCAAAGGAAATCCCTACGTCATCACTGCCTTCTACTGTAAGACTGCCTGTCGATCCGATTTTACACTTGCCAACGCCGATAGAATAAGAGGTCTTGTTTCCTGACTTATAAGTCAACTTACCGTATACTTCTAAAAGTCCACCGTTTCCGCCGCTCCCACCAAGGTAAATGTATCCGCTTGTTGTCACGTCTGCATCGTCTTCAATTGTAAGTGTTGAATTTTCAGCACCCAAACCGCTCAAGCTATCAACAATCAGCTTGCCCGGGCCTGCAATCGCATAACTGAGTGCAGAATAATTGCTTGATTCAATGGTTCCGATTTTGCTGTCTTCCTGTACAATAATTTTTGTGTCCGGTTTTACCAAAACAGTTCCTTTAACATTAAGGCTTGCAATAGTCAGTATTGAATCGGTACTGTTCCATTCAAAACCATCTGTATCCAACTTCTTGTTCGAGTAGTCCCCTGACGCTAAATTCAGATCCTCAACTTCATACTTATAGCTGCTGCTCTCATCCGCCCACGCAACCGCAGGGAACATCGAAATTGCAACGCACAAACTCAGCGCCAAGCATAAGATTTTCTTCTTCATCTTTACTCCTTTCAAACCACTAACATATATTTGCAACACTTTCGTCTGCAAATTATATTTTATCATGGTAAAGAAGTTTTGTCATCATACCGAAGTATGATTTTCTCTCCTGTTTTCCTTTTTTTGAATCAAATCCTTAATTTTGGACTTCAGCACAATCCGTCCGTGTCCGTCCGTCTCGAATTTTTCTTTATACGCCGAATCTTTGCAGTCAATCAAACAAAGTGGCGGAAAAACGACGCACCACCAGTTTTGCCCCGCGCCTTCGCCGATTGTAATCGTCAGTGCCTCGTAATTTCCCGCAGGAAAATATAGGTCGTCGTACTGCTTCGCCGGGATTTCCCGTATGCCGAGCTGCGTCCGGACTTTATATTCAAATCCGCATTCACTTATATACTCTTCTGCCCACCTTCGTATCTGCTCAAGGTTTTCTCGCACATACTTCCTCGTCGCACGGGTCTGCCTTTCCTGTTCCTCTTCGGCCGCTGCCGCCTGCTGCCCGCCGACCTGCTCCCTAGATTTTTTTACCTCTTTTACAATCCCCTCTTCAATCTTAGGAAGCACATAGTCGCGCACACCGAGTTTCAGTTCCTGGTCCTCTTCGGAGTCGCTGTTCGCGATTATATGAAAGCGAATAATTCCGGGATATTCGTTCATGGATTTTCCTGCCGTCTCAGTGCTTTCCGTCTCCCGCGGTATGTAAGCACTCATCCCCGCCAGCAGCCAGATTGCCATAACCATAAAAATCGTAACTGTCTTCTCAAATCTTTCCTTCTTGTCCATATCTTCCCTCCGTCAGTTAGATTATGGACAAAATCTTATTATTTATGCACCTTCGCTCTCGCAAAAAAGGAAAAAGATTTTCGCCGCATGGGTTTTAGCCCATGCGCGAAAATCCTTTCCTTTCCTTTTTTTATATACTCACACCTTCCACGCAATTTTATTTTAGCGATCACTTATCTGGTATAGGTAGCGGTCCTTGTAGTCTTGCTGATTGTGTCGACTACCTTTCCGTTTTTATAGCAGGTCAAGGTATATTCTAAAAAGTAAGTAGCCTCTTCCGAAACAGCTCTACGTTTTGAGAAAGTATATAGCCCTGTGGTTTTTACTAGATTTTCATCATAAGATTTAATAACTTTTCCACCTAATGTTCTTAAATCCCCTTCAATATGCACGCGGTCTAAAGAACTGTTTGTGAACGGAATTACATCTATATTACAGACTAAGATGCACTCATCTTCTATGTTGATATAAGATGTAACTGAGCTTACACCTGTATAACACGGGCTGACTCCTCCCGTATTACGTTCCACGGCATAGGCTGGTATAAAGCATGTTGACACCATCGTAACCATCGCTAATAATAATGCTAAAACTTTTTTCTTCATTTCGTTTTCCTCTCTTTCCTTGAATATTGCCTTTACATTAAAGAACACGATTGAATAGCAAACAAACTGACATCATTTAAGAAACTTTATGTAAATGTTCTATAAATTCTACTCCGGTTTCATATTCTGCATCTGTACTGATTAATATAAATGCATCTTCTGTAGTCATTTCAAAAAGCGTTCGATTCCCACTTTTACCTACAAACACCTGAAATTCACCTATCAACTCTTCTTGATAATTTGTCTGCTCATTGTCAATATGATTGTCTGTTGTTTTGTTTATGCTTTGTATGAAAACAATACTCTCTCCTAAGTCATTTGCATATT
Organism: uncultured Clostridia bacterium; assembly: GCA_934233735.1. Taxonomy (GTDB): domain Bacteria; phylum Bacillota; class Clostridia; order Peptostreptococcales; family Anaerovoracaceae; genus CAG-238. The sequence continues at coordinate 104,278 of CAKQGQ010000003.1, forward strand.
TCATCATATATTGCCCATCATCCCGCCGTTCCGTTTGAAGTTCAAACCCTTCCGGCAGCTCTGACACATAGTATTCCCCTACATAATCCTTATTCGCACACACATCCATATCTTCGCTATTTTGACCCGTCACCAAATCCAGCCACCAGACGCGCCACGCGTGTGCCTGCGGAATCGGTACTGCAATACTTGCGATAAAAATCGCACAGATCAGCACTGCCGCACAGCGAAGCACCCTCTGCTTTAAGCTTTTGCATCTATAGCTGCCGTACTTTTCCGCCGCCTGCCGGTACTGCTCGTCATCGCGCAACAGTTCCTCTGCCTCATCCGCATATGCTTCTGTCCAGCTATCCGCATAGGATTTTAATATTTCTTCAGCCAGCACGGATACGTCTTTTTCACTTTTGTCTTTTCTCATGTTATCCATTTTCTTTCTTCCCCCTGTCAGCCACAATCATCTCTTCCAATTTCTTTCTGGCACGGCAGACCCGCTGCTCCACAGCGTTTTTATTCGCGCCCATAACTTTTGCAATGCTCTCATACTTCAAGTCATACGTATATCTTAAAATTAAAGCATATCTGTCTTTTGCATTCAAGTGGCTCATGTATGCGTTCATTTCCGGCGAAAACCCGTTTTCATCGATGAAATAACTGTCATAAATTCCCTCATCGAAAAAAGCTTCGTTGCCTTCGTCCTCTTCATCTACGCAGATTTCTCTGGTTTTCTTCTTCACCATGTCAAGCGCTAAGTTTCGCGCAACCACGATGATAAAGGACTTTGTCCTTCTTGAACCCAGTTCACCTACCCGATCCGGCACGGCTGCAAGCCGAAGAATCACTTCATGCAGGCAATCTTCTGTCAATGCGTCATCACACAGAATGGGCGCGGTAACTTTCTTAATCAGCCCCTCATACATTTCATATATCATTTCAATTTCTTTTTTCGTTCCCGGTGTAAATTTCTTAATTTCCATGTGTCTACCACCTTGCCTTGTCGTTTATTGAATACTTTCCCCTGTCTTGGAACACCCATTTTCTCCACATCTTAGTCTAATAAATGTATTGGGCATTATCCATTCTCTAAACAATTATATTTTTTAATTGTTTTCCGTTATTTTCCTTTCTTCTCAAAACCACGTTACCCATACGGAGCAGCCATTCACGAAAACTCAAAATTAAGACATACATATATAAACCGATTCATGTCGACAAAAACTGACATAAAAAGTCGAAAAAATCGAGTCTCTTTTCATGAAACCCGACTTTCCATGTCTATTCTGTTTTGCCGCCTCCTACCTCAGAATCAGCAGTTTATTCCCTGTTTTCAGCTCGCTTTCCTCTATATCGTTGATTCGCATTAAGCAATCCATTGTCGTCTTAAAGTGTTTTGCAATGCTCCAAAGGCTGTCACCGTCCCGCGCAATATATACAACCATGCGGCATTGCCCCTCCGCAGCCGTGTTCTGCTCAAATGCAGGGTTCATCGGTACTTTAAACATCACTTCCCTCATAATTTCCGCATTTACCGAAATCGTCGCATTAAATTCAATCTGCTTTCCGTTTATTTTTTCTGCCCAGAAGTCTTTTAGACACACGCAGTCCTTCACAATTTCTCCGCCTTCGATTTGCGGCATCGCGGCCGTCGCCCTAAACGGAATTTCCTGTTTCAAAGAGAAGAGGCGTCCGCACTCGTCGTCCTGTGTTTTCTGCGCCCTGCAAATCATGCAGACAAGCAGGTTGCCCTCTGTCACAATCTTTCCCTGCTGTGCCAAGCTTTCGCAGCTTGCAGCTTCCACCGATGTATACAAGACCTTGTCAATCTCTCCGTAGTCGTTTTCCGGGGAAATAATCTCACGAAGCGATGTTTCGGAAGTCGAACTGCCGAGCATGACCCTGCTCCGTTCTTCCTTAAAATCACACACAAAGTCCTTTTCTCTGTGATAAGCATCCGCGATGACCTCACGTTCTGTATTTGCATAAACCTCAACGAAAGTCGTCAGCTCACCCTCCAGCCGCAAAACTTCGCCCTCTTCTTCGTCCTGTACGACCTTCACTTTCAGATCGCTGCTGTCGAAGCAGACGCTGCAGCCGCTCGCCTCACCGCTCATTTGCAGAGGGATAAACTGTGTGAACTCAACTCTTTCTGAGCTTTGATGCAGACAGCAGTCTTCCTCATAGGCCTCGTCGTGTACGGAAGTATACAATAGATTTACAAAAATAAAACCGTTTACAATTATCTTTTCGCCTGCAGCCTGCTTGTAATTTTCCATCACGCAAATATCCTGCTTTAAAATATTCTCAACACGCACACCCTCTTTTAAGGTCAGATTTTCCTTAATCGTCAGGGTGTCTTTTTTCCTGAGAGCGATGTTGGTAATTTCCAGTCTTTCTTTGCGGGTCTGCAGTTCCTCGTCATTGATGCCCTCAAATAAATCGATTTTATGGTCTCCACATTCTTTTGCAGTCACTGCCAGCGTCGCCTTAACCCTGTATTTTCGCTCGTTAATTACCATATATTCCATCTTTTCGGTTCTGCATTCTAAAATGAGGATCGAACCGGGTTCAAGTGTGGTATGCCACTGTTCCTTGAACGGAATGCGGTTTTGTATGGAAATCAGGGCGTCGCAGCACTCTGCTTTTTCGGGAAGATACAACGTCTGCAGCTCGATTTCACCCGAAAGATTTATGTAATCGTCGCCCTTGTTTATCTGCGTAATTTCCCTGCTTGCGAGACGGGCTTTTCCGTCAATGAGCAAAATTTCTTTCATGTCAGGCTTTGTATCCGGAACCAGTACATCCTCTTCCACGACAATCGTCATCTTCGGTTTTTCACTTATATTCGTCACCTGCATAGGTGAGTAAACGGCACCTGCACTTACCGGAATTACAACGGTCTCTTCCGGCTCTTTTGCGGGCAGCATCGCGTAATCCGGCATCTCTTTTTCGTATGTCATAGCGTTTCCCCTTTCCAAACATCAAACTTGGTCTTGCTACAACTTATTCTGAAGTCTGCCTTTTTATGCACACGAAAAAAGGAAGCTATACGCTTCCTTTTGCAATCCGTTCTCCCTGTTCGATGACAAATTCTTTCAGCCGAAGCACATGCGCGTCCGCAATGCTTCTTGCAGCCTCGGTGTCACCGCTTAAAATCGCATCAAGAATTTCCTGATGCTCATACGGCATATTTCTGTATCTTGAAAAATCTTCATAATAGATATATCGAAATCTCAGCGCCAGCTCCTGAACCTGATTAATCATCTGAATCAGTGTTTTGTTGCCGCTGCAGTCCACAATCAGTTTATGGAAAAGCTCATCTTCCTTAATGATTTCTTCCGTATGTCCGTTCTCCACTGCTTTCTTATAAGTCGCTGTAGCTTTCTTTAAAGTCTCAATTTCTTCATCGTTAATTTTTTTTGCCGCAAGTCCCGCTGCCATGCCTTCAAGGAACTCTCTGACCTCAAGGACATCGACCATGTCCTTAATGGATATGTCGGAGGCATAGGCGCCTCTTCTCGGTTCAATGCTTACAAGCCCTTCTTTTTCAAGCTTTCTGATCGCCTCTCTTATCGGGGTTCTGCTCACACCCATATCTTCAGCAAGCTCCACCTCCATCATCCGCGTTCCCGGAGGAATCTCACCAATCATAATCTGTCTCTTTAATTCTTCATATACAATTTCTCTTAAAGGTCTGTGATTCTGCAAATCAAAATTCAGCATTTTTCTTTCCTCCGATTTCTTTCATCGTCTGCGTCCAGTAAGCTTCATATCCTTGGGTGCGGATAGCAAGACATGCTTTCTTCGCTGCACCGTATGTGTCATACACCGCCATAACGGTCGGCCCACTGCCACTCATAATCACCTTGCGAACGCCATCAGTCGCCTTCATTTTTTCTTTTAATGTATTTACTTCTTTATATCGGCTGCAGGTATAGACTTCCAGCACATTAATCATGTTTGAAAGCACTTTTTCCTGCTCTTCTGTTTTCAGTGCACGGACAAGCTCACTGATATTCGGTCGTTGTGTAATGGTGCAGTCATCTATGCCCCTAAAAACTTCCTTTGTTGAAACGCCAAAAGCCGGTTTTGCAAGCACGAGATATTTTCTCATGCCCTTTTTTAACGCTCTCAGTTCGTCACCGGTACCGCTGCCCAGTGCACACTCATATGCGGTATTCTGAACCAGAACTAAAAATGGTATATCGGCTCCCAGTGCCTTACTCATTTCACAAAGCCTGCGCGTACTCAGCCGCATTTTCCACAACCGATTCAGTGCAATCATGACAGACGCCGCATTGGAGCTTCCGCCACCCAGACCTGCCGCAACCGGGATTCTTTTTTCAATATGTATGAAAAGTCTGCCCTGTTTGCCCGCAGTCTCCGCCATGATGCGCGCCGCTTTGTAAGCTAGATTTCGTTCATCTGTCGGCAAGTACGGCTTGTTTGTCGAAACGATGATTTCCATTTTTTTCGGGTAGTTTCCGTTTTTGTCCACTCCCCCTGCTTCTTCCCAGCGCATTTGAATACTGTCTGCAAGCTGGACCTTCTGCATAACCGTTTCCAGCAGATGGTATCCATCCTCGCGTGTTCCAAGCACATCCAAGGCCAGATTCACCTTGGCATATGACTTGATTTTCACTTCGTGCACCTTCGGCTTCAACATCGCAAAACTCCTATTTTTTCTTTCCTTTTCCTTTTGCCTTCGCCTTTTGCGCTTTTCTTCTTTCTTCTTCTGCCTTCTCGGCTTCTGCAATTGCCTTACGTCCGGTTATATATTTTCCGCCTGCCGCAGAAATCGGGCGAGGTCCCTTCACATGATACTTTCCGTCATCATAGTAATCATCCTCATCCTCTTCAGCAGCCGCTTTTTTCGCAGCCTTCGCCGCTCTCTTTTCTTTTTCCTTCTGGTCTCTTTCAACGATTTCTTCTACAGACTTTCCGGTTCTCTTGGCCTCTTTATACGGATTAACCTTTTCTTCCTTCGTTTTTCCGTTCTCTTCTTCTTTCTTCTTCGCGTTCTTTGCCGTTATAATCATCATACCGCCGAAGATAGCGAGCATCATCGCCATGTTAATCCACATATTTGCGTTCTGATTTAGGGTTTTAAACGATACGCTCTCTTCTTTTCCGAGTGTGTTTCCGTTATCGTCGGTAAAATCTGCAGAAAGCTTGAAAGTGTATGTTGAGCTCTGCTCGATTTTTACACCTTTATCTGCACTGCTATTGTCAAAAAGCACCAGAACTACGCCCGGTTCCTGTGTCGAATACAGAACCTGCGTCGGTAAAACATTTCCCTCTTCATCATATAGCTTTACGGCATTTTCATTCGCCTTCTTCAGCTTCTCCTGCGTGAATGTCGTGTCAAAGTACAGCTTGACGCCCATGTTTTCAACTGCTGTACCTGTTGCACCATCCTTCGGATAAGTATCCTTCAGTTCCAGCTTTCCGGCGCCGTCTGCCGCTGCTGCGAAGCAAAACGCAGTGGAAAGTACCGTCAAAATCACTACAAGGCTGAGAATTTTGCCTATTCTTTTCATTTCTTTGTGTCCTCCGATTTCTGTTCTTTTGTATTTTTTTTACGAGTTCTCAGTTCTCTGAAAAAGTCTCTTACAATTTCCTGACAACGAGTTTTAGTCAATCCTTCTTCTATTTCAAATACTTCAACCTGATGGTTGAGTTTCGGCTCCTGAACGATATTGAAAATTGAGCCGCATCCCCCTGCTTTCGGATCCATCGCGCCGATGTAGAGTTTTTCGATTCGCGCCCACACGAGAGCCCCTGCGCACATACTGCACGGCTCTACCGTCACATACATATTGCAGCCGGTAAGCCTGCGCCAGCCAAGAGTTTCTCCAAGCGCCTTTCCTGCCTGCCTTATGGCAACAATTTCGGCATGCGCGGTTGGATCTTTTTCTGTTTCCGTCAGATTATGCCCTCTGCCGATGATTACACCGTCTTTTTCAATAACCGCTCCGATTGGGATTTCACCCTTGTCGCGGGCTTTTTCCGCTTCTTTCAAAGCCTCTAACATAAACTTTTCCATATACCTTAGAATCATATCATATTTTGGGGCATTATTCAACTGTATTTTGCATACAATTCTGTACAAAACATCAAGTTTTTCGTTAAACCTCTGAAATTCTCAGTGTTTTTTTGTCCAAAGCCGCAATCCAGTAGCCGTAGAGGAAGTCTGCGCGCTCGTCCTCGAGTTCTTCAAGATCTTCATAAAATGCCTCTCCGCCCCGTATCGGCTGCCAAAGTGTGAACCCGGTTTTGCCTTCTGCCGGCTGCTCTTCCTTCAAAAAACGCCCCGGTATTCCGATGAAGTTTCCGTTTGCCGATTGTCCTATAATAAAATGTCCATATTTCTTCGCCGCTTCCGCCCCCTCCGGGCAAAAGCTTTCAAGCAGTTCTATTTTTGTTTCCTTATGCCAGTAGCTATGCGTTTCGTCGCGGGCGAAAAGCCTTTCCTCTGTCTCGCTTTCCTTGCCGGCCTGTTCTTGCAGTTTTGCACTGCCGGTCGCGCCCGCCTCATTTAGGTCTGCCGCTTCCCTTTGCTTTTGCATAAGCCTGCTCAAAAAATACATTACATATGGTCCGTACTGATTTCCCATTGCCCTCCGCCTCCTTTTTTAGTAAAATATACATAGTATAATATGTAATCAGGGGGGCTTCTTATGATAATGGATATTTTAGTTCTGGCAGTTTTCGCTCTATCGCTCTTCCTTTCCCTGCGCAAAGGTTTCGCGGCGGCACTCGCCGGATTTTTTAAAGGAATTGCCGCAGTCGTACTCGCATGGTTTTTCTGCGGTGACCTTGCCGCGATGCTTTTGAAAGTCCCTGCTGTTCACACATTCGCTGTTCAAAAAATCTCGCAGCAGCTTTCCGTCCGCTGGGAGAACTCCGATATTTACAAAGCTCTCCCTGAGCTTTTCACTTCGGGGGAAAACAATATTTCGAATCTGCTCATCAATGAAGGTGCAGGCAGGCTTGCCGCGCTGTTTCTTACGATTCTCTCTTTCTTCTTGATTCTGGTGGGGGTTCGACTTCTCGCCTCTGCTGCCGAAAAGCTTTTTTCGCATAAGGAGCGCGGCGGTTTCATCGGTTTCTCGGACAGGCTTTTAGGTCTTCTGTTCGGAATCGTTATCGCAATTTTTAACATACTGCTTTTTCTGGCGCTCCTGCTTCCGCTGGTCGGCATCGTCGTTCCTTCCTGGAGTGAAACGCTGCCGCAATGGTTTGAAGGATCTTATGTCGCAAAGGATATTTACGACAATAATCTTTTGCTCATTCTGATTCGTGATTTTATTGTCTGATACGCATATTTTAAAAATATTGTTTGACTATACTATATATAGGTGTATAATACATATATATAACGATAATAATCTAAATATAGGTTCAGTTTTACGAAAGAGAGGTACGGAAAATGGGTGTCGCAGTAACCGGAAATGTGTCCCTAATGGAAGGAAAAGCCTATGTGGACTATCTTGAAAAGAAATATAACAGAAAGCTGAAAAAGCTGGATGTCGCAATTGACGGCGATTATGCCGATTTAAATTATGAGTTTGAACCGGCTCCGTTTGAAAGAATACGGAGAATTACCGGCTATCTGGTAGGTACGATGGACCACTGGAACGATGCGAAGGCTGCCGAAGAGGCCGACCGCGTGAAACACGATGTGTCGAGCGGCTTCGAAAGATTATAGTTTGAGAGTTTTTCCACTTATTTAGCATTGTGCATAACACTTTTATTTAGCTTTGTGCTAAACTCTCTATTATACGCTATTCATTACGAGGAGTACGCAATGCCAAAGAAAACTACCACAAATCTTGAAAACGAGTTGAAGCGATGTGAAACGCTGGAAGATTTTTTGAATGTGAACAAAATGGAACTCGCTACAACCTCTCTCGCACAGCAGATTCAGGCTTTCATTGAAAGCAAAGGGCTCACCAGATCCGATGTCGTCAAAGCCTGCAATCTGAATGAGGTTTATGCTTATCAGATTATTTCAGGTGCCCGCAGACCTTCCAGAGACAAGCTTTTGTGCCTATGCTTTGCGATGCGTGCTACCCTTGATGAAACACATGAGCTGCTCATTCATGGCGGATTTGCGCCTCTTTATGTGCGGAATCAGCGGGACAGCATTATCCTTTTTTCGATTTCCCATGATGAAACCATTATGCAGCTTAATCTTAGACTGTACGAGCACGGGGAGGCGTTGCTGGAATAATTTTTTAGATTTGGATGATATTTCGCAAAAATATATTTTTTTCAACATCGAAATCGACAAAAAGTATATTTTTTTCAATATCAAAGAATTAGGGCGGTCCAATCGGACCGCCCTTTGTGTATTTTTTGTACTTATTTCATCGTTCTGAAAGCCTTAGTTGAGTAGTCTGTATAGAACTTTTCGCCGTTGATGATAACGAAAGCTCTTACTTTGTAGTAATATGTCTTACCCTTAACCAAGTCTTTGCTATTGATGTAACTTGTCTTAGTTGTTGTGAAGTAAGGAGTCTTGCCGTATCCGGAGAACTTCTTCGTGGATCTGTAGATTTCAAATCCGTCGAACTTCATTCCGTCCGGAATGTTCCAAGTAAGCTTGATGGCTCTCTTGCCTCTCAGCTTGGAATATTTGGATTTAGCCTTGAAGATTTCCTTATCTACGGAACCAACCGCCTTAATCTGAGCTTTTTCTTCAGTGGTGAGAACCTTGTCGATTTCTGCCTGCGCTGCTTCCCGGATTGCCTTTACTTCTTCTTCCGTCTTAGCGTTCTTGATGTCAGCTGCAGCCTTGTCAAGGATTGCCTTTACTTCTGCCTGTTCAGCATCATCGTACTTGTTAGCGGATGCTGCTGCGGAGATGGCAGTGTTAGCCTCAGTTTTCGCCTTGTCAAGCGGAGTTTCGGCAGGAGTTACGAATCCACCGCCGCCGGAGGAGGAACCACCGGATGTGCCGCCGCCTGAAGTCTTGTTAACTTCTTCGACCGAGTACATTGAGAAATGATTAGTATCAAATGTGAGTTCGCCGGTTTCAGTATTGTAATTACAATCTACAGCAGTTTTATTTCCTACTGCATCTACATAGTATACCTGTGGCTTCTTGCTTGCATCTTGAAGTTGGTAACCTAAGTTTATGGTCGCAACACCATCCTCGAAATTAGAAATCGTTCCATTATCAGCCTCGGTTTCTAATGTCAAATCCACAATTTTCGTTGCACCTTCAAGGTTTTTTGCTACATTTGCATTTGTTACATCTTCTGCTTCAATGTTTTCGATGTTTAAGGTTACCGTCTGCTCCTTCTCATTTATCTTCGTCAGAACCTTGTCATCAAATGTTACAGTAGCTAAATTTGTTTGAACCTCCATTGTGGTTTTATCTTGTACAATATTAATTTTATCTTGTCCGAATATGTCATTTGAGATAAATATCGATGCATTCTTTATATCGCACTTATCATTACTTGCTTCAAATCCTTCGTAGGATGTTTTTCTGGCATCATACTTCCAGTGATTGTCCCTGTTCTCAAATTTTTTGCTATCCCATTTCAAAAAATCTGCAACCGATCTCGTCCAAAGGAAAATATTTTTGTGAACAGTCTTTCCTGAAGCGTCGCTCAAATACGGATCTCTGCCGGTATAGTAAAGCCTGTATGCAAGTCCTTTTCTGTCTTTCCCCCTGTCGTATGAAATTTCCATTACGTCTGAGCCATCATTCACCATACTAAAGGAAAACGGATTTTCATTAGCCTTCACCTTTTCATACTTATCTCCGCCGACACAAACTTGAACTTCAATATCAGTTTCCGGATTTACTTTAACGAAGTAGTCCTCATCAATGCGTTTCATTTCACCGTCTGTGATGACATACTTAACATACTTCTTTTCTCTTGTATTCTTAAAAATACTTATAGTACCATATCCTAATGCTTCCCAATTTTCATCACTTTGTTTCTCCATATCGCAAAACTGGAGGATATATTCTTCAGGTTCATTTCTAACCTGAATGGTGAAGTATGCTTCCCACTTAGGGCTGTCCTTATCATCTGTAAATTTTAAGGTATAATATGATTCCTCCTTGCCAGATTCAATTGTGAACCCTTCGTTATCGCTTTTATTCGCTGAGCATTCTCTTTCTTCTTCCCAATCGTTATATACGACTTCCACATCATACTTGTTTAATTCATTGCCGTTATGCAAGACCTTGCCGGTAACACTCTTGTTTGGAGCCAAAACAATTACTTCTCCGGTTTTCTTTTCTATTCCATTAATTTGCAAAGCAACATTATGCGCACCTGCATCATCATTGGAAATATCGGTACCATTCCAGATAAAGGTAGACTCGCAATTTTTTTCATCTTTTTGGTAACTGATAACTATATCACTCTTTCCGTTTCCCGTTGTAGTAAATTCCAGCTTGCCTTGTCCCTTATTTTCAACCTTTAAAACCGCACTGCTTTTCGCGGAAACAGTGTAATTTTCTGTGATTTCCTTTTCGCCAAACATAATTTGAGCAGTTGCCGTTTTTCTTCCGGTTATGTTTCTTCCGGTTTTCATAACGGTATTGTCTTCAAATTTCAATCGAATACCGGCAACAACCCTTACTGTCAAGGTGATTGTCTTACCGCGATAAGTCAACGGCACTTCACAAGTTTCTCCCTCATTTGCTGTTCCGCCCATTCTGATTTCCATAACTTTTCCGTCAGGGCTTACTCCGGGAAAGCAAATTCCATTTGTCGGAGGTTCTGCCATCGGGTCCGCTATGCCCTCCGTAGATTCTACTTGTTTGCCGTCGAAATATATTGGCATTTCGCAAAGGCCGCCCTCTTCAATCTCAATGACCCCCTCGGTTATGTAATTCCCGTTATATTCAACGGACAATCCCATAGGAGGTTTAGATCCACCTTCTGCCCACGCCATGCTCGGCATCATGGTCAGTACCATGCAAAGCGTCAGCATAAGCGCAAAAACTTTTTTCTTCATATTCTTCCTACTCCTTTCAGGCAATGAACCATCGCCATGTTAGTTAAAGATGTATCACTTCTAACATTTTAACATGAATGGAATTAAAAAACTTATGCACCATGCTAAGTGATAAGTTTTTTATAGAAATTTTTATTTTTCGCTGAACTTGAATGTCAGTCTGCCATAGTTATGACCCACCTGAATCAGTGCATCCCCACCGTCCGGGTTGTAGAATGTCATCTTGTAGATTTCATTGTTTGGCCAACTGTTTTCCTTTTCACATGGCTCTATGGTAACCCTGTCGTCGTCACAGATAGGATCTGAGCCCTCAAAGTTAATCGTAGAGGCAAGATAAAGGGTTACCTTGTCTGCAGCCTTATAGTCTATCCGTACAGCCGTAACTTCATCGGATGCATCCCAAGTCGGTTTAAGCCAGTTCTCTGCCATCTTGTTAAAATCGGGCTGCGCGCTGTATGCACTCACCGGATCCGCAGTCACCATGACGCGAACCGCATATTTCTCTCCGTTCTTCTCTGCATGTACGAACCCGTCCACACCGGTTTCCATTTGCGATGAATCAAGTCTCCATCCCAGCCATTCCTTTTCGTAGCCGGTGATTCTTCCGATTGATTCATCCGCATAGACCGTCCATGTATCGTCAACGCTCACGCCATCTTCTGTGTACATAGGAAGGCACTGGCTGGCTGCTCGTGAGTTGTACAGCAGGGTTTCCCCTTGTGCACCGGCAAGGTGGAGCTGCAGTTCGCCGTTTTCGGCTCTGTTCATTTCGCTATGTGAATCATTCCGATTGCCGTCTAAGCCTATTCCTATAATGACCGCAACGCCAACCACAAGTGCTATGACGCATAACAAAATCCACTTTTTTCGTTTCACTGTTGTGCCGGCTTCTTCTGAGGTATCTTTGAGTTCCTCCCGGGAAATTGCATAGCAGAGTTCCGTCATGTCCTGGTACCTGTCCATAGGATTCATTTCTGTACACTTCTGAATTATTTTCTCTGCTCCGCCGTTGCGATACCGCAAAACTGCCGGGTGCTGCCCCGTAAGCAATGTGTTCAAAAGGATTCCCACCGCATATATGTCAGTACGGATATCCGAACGGGTCAGCCCGAATTGCTCCGGTGCCGCATATCCCGCCGTTCCCAAAACTCGCGTGTCGTTCCGTTTGCCGGGTTCTATTCTCATGGCTGCATCAAGGTCAATCAAGAAGATTTCGCCCTGCTGGTTCATCATTACATGTTCCGGTTTGACATCCCGGTGAATGAAACCGCTTCGATGGAGTAAATCCAGTGCGTTACAGGTTTTGGCGGTAATATTCATCGCTCGCTTTTCATCCATTTTCTCGCCACCGTCGATCATTTCCTGAAGAGAAACACCGTCAACAAACTGTTCCTCAACCACAAAGAATTCATCCTCCCACCGGCAGTCGTAAACCTGTGGGAATCCCTTGTATCCTTGTTTTTTTAACATTTCATACACCGGCATTTCATGGCTGTATATGCGTAGCACGAAACAGTCCTCCTCGCCTCGGCTCATTAAGTATACTCCGCTATCCGGTTTTTGGCTAAGTTCCTTGTATTCTGATACCTTATATTTGCTAATAACTGTATTGAAATCCATATTCCTTTAACCTATTCCTCCCAGCATCGCACCTGCAATCAGTGCAACCAACGCACATACACAGTAAACATATTTTCCGAGCGGATGGAACCAGCTTCCGATTGGTTTCTTGCTCCCCTCGCTCACTGCCTTGAGTGCAGTTTCTTTCTTGAGAACCCAGAAGAACATAATTCCTGCAAGAAGTGCTCCGAGCGGGCAGATATAAATCGAAACTACATCCATCCACTGCGATGTCCACGGCTGAATCATTATTGAAACGGCAGCACCGATTAAGCCGATTGTCAGCACTGCCGGTACTCTCTTAAATCTCAGTTTTTCCTGAAGAAAAGCAACCGGAACCTCATAAAGATTCACGATTGAAGTTGCTCCCGCAAACAGAACGCATATGAAGAAAATCATTCCCACAACGCGGCCGCCTGCCATGCCATTAAGCACATTTACCAAATAAACAAACATGAGGCCGGGCCCTGCCGTGTCCGGTGTTACACCGCCGACACCCATCGCCGGCAGTATAACCAGTGCCGCAAGAGTCGCCGCAAGCGTATCGAAAATCGCAACATTGCGTGCTGCACCCGGAAGATCTTCGCCCTTATCCAAATAAGATCCGTATATTACCGAGCCGTTTCCCGCAACCGAAAGTGAGAAGAACGCCTGTCCGAAAGCAAAAATCCATACCTCCGGATTCAGTAATCCCTTCGGATTCAGCGTAAATATATATCTGTAGCCTTCTCCCGCACCCGGAAGAAACGCGATGTAGACGCCCAAAATCAAGAATAAGCCAAAGAGCAGCGGCATCATAATCTTGTTTGCTTTTTCAATTCCGCCGCCGATACCCATTGCCATAATGGCAAGGGCAACCACAAGACCGACGATCTGCCATATACCGTTTCCGACATTGAATATGCCGCCGTCTATCATCATTTTAACCGCCTCGCCCAAAGTTTTCGCTCCCGGTGCCGCGCTGTCAAAGGTTCCTCCTATCACAGCCATGTCGGTTCCCATAGCATAAAGCTTTCCGGATATCCCCATAAAGCAGTATTTGAAGATCCAGCCCATTACAACTGTGTATCCGATTGCAAGCCCCATCGCGCCGATAACCGGCAGAGCACCGACTGCCTCACCGACGCGCTGCTTTCCGAAGCGCTCCTTGGTGCATTTTCCGAAAGCTCCCACCGGGCCGGCTTCCGCCCAGCGGCCAAGCGCAAACTCTTCAATCATGCCCGACGAAGCGATAAGTATTACAAATAAAATATACACTACGAAGAATGTCATTCCTCCGTATTTCGATACCATAATCGGAAAACGCCAGATGTTTCCCATTCCAACTGCCGAGCCTATGCAGGCAATGATAAAGCCTGTTCGGGTTCTGAATCGGTCTCTTTCCATGTTATTTCTGTTCTCCTTCTTTTGCGCTCATTCCGCGCTTGTAATTTTTTTCTTTGCCTGTCAATAATATCATATCTTTAAAGAAGATTCAATTTAAAATCTTTCGGGTTGAAAACGCAAAATCTCTCCGATTAAACTTAAAAAATCTTTCGGGTTAAAATCACAAAATCTCTCCGATTATGCTTGCTAAATCTTTCGGGTTGGTATATAATTCAAACCATAGGAGATAATAGGCTTATGAACAGAAAAGATTACAAACCAAGAATTATTGATAAAACGGTTATTCAATATTTAAAGAGCTTCGGTGCCGTTTGCGTGGAAGGTCCGAAATGGTGCGGTAAGACATGGACTTCCTCCTACCACAGCAGCAGCGAATTTTCTGTCGGAGATCCGTCCGGTAATTTCCAAAACAGAGTATTGGCGCAAATGTCCCCTGATTTGGTCTTAAACGGAGAACCCCCGCGTCTTATCGATGAATGGCAGGAAGTTCCGGCACTTTGGGATGCGGTCAGACACAGAGTCGATCAAACCGGAGAAAAAGGTCAGTTCATCCTGACAGGTTCAGCAACGCCGAATCACAAAGGAATTATGCACAGCGGCGCAGGCAGAATTGCTAGAATAAAAATGCGCCCCATGTCGTTATATGAATCCGGAAATTCCAGTGGTGATGTTTCTTTGGAGGACTTATGCAGCGACAAGCTTACAGCCGTTATGACGGGCGAAGTAAACTTAATGGATTTAATCGGATATATTATCAAAGGCGGCTGGCCCGGCAATCTGAATGCTCCGATAGAGCAGGCAGCGCTTTTGCCGATTCAATATATTGACGCAATTATCGACGATGATGTATACAGAATTGACGGTCTGAAACGCAATAAGGAGAAGATGAAGCTTTTGCTGCGCTCCTTAGCCAGAAACGAAGCAACTACCGTTACGAATGTGTCCCTTGCAAAGGACATGAAGGAAATGGATGACACCGATATTGACAAAGATACTGTCGCCGAATATTTGGATATTTTCCAAAGACTCTTTATCACAGACAACCAGCTTCCGTTTTCTACCAATATTCGTTCATCCGTAAGAGTCAAGCAGGCGGAAAAAAGGCATTTTTGCGACCCATCTCTTGCGTGTGCTTTATTAAAGGCAACGCCCGAAATGCTGATTAACGATTTGCGGACACTTGGATTTTTGTTTGAGGCACTTTGCGAAAGAGATTTGAAAATTTATGCGGAGTCCTTCGGTGCTTCCCTGTACCATTATCAGGGATATGATAACAAGGAAATTGACGCTGTTATAGAGCTCAACAGCGGAGACTGGTGTGCTTTTGAAATAAAACTGGGCGCCAATCAAATTGACGAGGCAGCCAAAAATCTATTGGATATTAATCAAAAAATCAAGAACGACCCAAAAGGCAGACCCCCAAAGGTTTTATGCGTAATCTGCGGACTGGCGAATGCCGCATACAAGCGCCCCGACGGTGTGTATGTGGTGCCGATTACCGCACTGAAAAATTGAATGCATGAAGGTCTTGAATTTCTTTGGAAAGAAGTCTATAATTACCTTATTCAAACGACACGATTCAATGTGAAAAAGGAGATGTATTAATCATGTACAAAGAAGCGTTAAGACCGGTTTGGGCAGAAATCAACTTGTCAAACCTGGATTACAACATCAAGCAAATTAAGAATAAAATCGCAGGCAGAGAAATGATCGGCGTTATCAAAGCCGACGCATACGGTCACGGCAGTGTAAAAGTTGCAGAAGTTCTCAGAGAAAATGGCTGCAAAACTTTCGCAATCGCAACTCTTCAGGAAGCTGTAACACTCCGTGAAGCAGGCGCCAAGGAAGAAATCATCATGCTCGGTCTGACTCCGGATATGTATGCCGACACCATTGTAAAATACGACATTACTCCGGTTGTCTGCAGCAGCGAAAATGCAGCAGCTTTCGCCGCAGAAGCAAAGAAGCACGGAAAGACCGTGCACGCCCTCATCGCAGTGGACACCGGAATGGGAAGAATCGGCTATCTTGCTGATGACATCGACTATGCGGTTGCCGATGTAAAGAAAATTGCAGCTCTTGAGAACTTCAAAATCAAAGGTATGTTCTCACACATGTCCACAGCAGACGCTTACGACAAAACATATTCCCACCAGCAGGAAGCGAAGTTCAACAAATTCTACGAAGCACTTACCGCAGCAGGAATCGAAATTCCGTTCAGAACTCTTGCAAACAGTGCTTCCATCATGGAACTTCCGACCGTTCACTTCGATGCATGCCGTCCGGGAATCATCCTCTACGGATGCTATCCGTCGGACGAAGTTGATGTAAACGAGCTTTCCATCAAACCGGTTATGTCGGTTAAAGCAAACATCGTTCACCTGAAAGATGTGCCTGCTGACTTCTCGGTTGGCTACGGACGTAAATACATATCCAAGAAGCCAAGCAAAATCGCAACCATCGCACTCGGATACGCAGATGGCTATCCTCGTCCATACTCCCCGAACGCAAAGGTTATCGTAAACGGCGTAATCGCACCGATTGCCGGAAACATCTGCATGGATCAGTGCATGATTGATGTTACCGATGTTCCTGATGTAAAAGTTGGAGATGAAGTTATCGTAATGGGTTCGGACGGAACCAACACCATCCTTGCCGACGATATCGCAAGAGCGACCGGAACCATCAATTATGAAATCACTTGTGCTTTCGGACAGAGACTTCCGAAGGTTTATGTGAAATAGATTTTCCATCGATTTACTGAATAGGATTATATAAAAGCTGTACTTTTCTGAGTGGTGTTTAGAAAAGTACAGCTTTTTTGTTTCCCGCTGCCTCAACAGTCATCTTTTTTATTCTTGTTTTTGAGTTAGCCTGCGCTTACCACATGTCGCTTGTTTTCAAACATTTTTCTTCGTTTTTTTGTAAGAACATTCGACAAAAATATTGACTTTGTATACACAGAAGAGTAGTATATTATGTGTGTAGCTTGTTAATTTTTCAACATTTCTAAGCTATGCGACAATGATGACACAAGATGTAATAGTAAACTTGAAAAAGGAGGCAAAAAAGTTATGAAAACCAATGTCTCCCCTGCTACAGGGGAAAACAATTTGGTCGCTTATGTGGCTTGTGCAGGTTGGTCTGCAGGAAAAGCCAGAGCCGCAGAGTTTGAGTCCTGCGCTGCTTTAGTTGAAGCAGGCTTTAAGCGCGGCGAATGTAAGAGCGGCTGCTGCGGTGTCGGAGATTGCATTAAGGTTTGCAAACAGGGCGCCATGAAGCTCGAAAACGGAAAAGTTGTAATCGATGCTGATAAGTGCGACGGTTGCGGCGACTGTGCTGCTGAAGGCGTATGCCCGCAGCATTTGATCCACATGATTCCGAAAGATGCTACTAACTTTATCCCTTGTTCTTCCACAGAAGAAGACGACGAACTTGTTAGAAAAACCTGCGGTTTCGGCTGTATCGCCTGCGGAGAATGTGAAAGAGCATGTCCGGAAGGCGCAGTACATATCGTAGATAACCATGCAGTTATCGATTATGATAAATGCGTAGGCTGCGTAGCATGTATGGTTAAATGTAAAAAGAAAATTATCGTTGATACACTTCACGATTTAACTGCTTTGAAAGCAAATGTTGCTTTCGTAAAATGCTCCGGCGACGGCAGAGCTTCTGCTAAGCTGAAGGAAATGGGCATTCAGACATGTCAGGAAGCTGCTAAGCAGGATCTCAAGGCTTTGGGACTTTGCGCAACAGGCTGTCTTGGACAGGGTGCCTGCACAGCGGTTTGCCGTTATGATGCTGTAAAGGTTGTAGACGGCGTTGCTTATGTTGATCCTGATAAGTGCGTAGGCTGTAAAGATTGTACATTCGCATGCCCTCAGCACTTAATTACAATCGTTCCGTATAAAGGACAGAAGATGGTTGCATGTTCGTCCGAGGACGACTGCGAAACGAAGGCAAAGGTTTGCAGCACAGGATGCTTATTCTGCGAAGACTGCAAGTCCAACTGCCCGAACCTCGCAATTTATGCAGACGGCACTCACACAATTATCGATCCTGAAATCTGTGAAGACTGCCATGTATGTCAATATGTATGCCCTCGAAATGTCATTAAGGAAATGGAAGTTCCGGAATACATTTTCATGCAGCGTGAAGCTTTGGGCATCAAGGAAGGAGAATAAACATGAGAAAATTAAAAACTATGGACGGAAACGCCGCTGCTGCTCATGTTGCTTATGCGTTCTCTGAGGTTGCTGCAATTTACCCGATTACACCATCCTCACCTATGGCAGAAAACATGGACGAATGGGTTTCCCAGGACAGAACCAATATCTTTGGCGAAAAAGTTAAAATCGTAGAAATGCAGTCCGAAGCAGGTGCTGCAGGTGCGGTTCACGGCGCAATCGCTGCCGGTGCTCTGACATCTACATTCACAGCTTCCCAGGGCTTGCTTCTTATGATTCCTAATATGTATAAATTAGCCGGCGAACAGACTCCTACTGTATTCCACGTAGCTGCTCGCTGTGTTGCTACACATGCATTAAATATCTTCGGTGATCACTCCGACGTTATGGCTTGTCGTCAGACAGGTTTTGCAATGCTTGCATCAAACTCTGTACAGCAGGCTATGGACCTTGCCGCAGTTGCTCACCTTTCAGCAATCGGCGGACATCTTCCTATGCTCCACTTCTTCGACGGTTTCAGAACTTCTCACGAACAGCAGAAGATTGAAACATGGGACTATGAAGATTTGAAGGAAATGGTTGACTGGGATGCACTCAAGGCATTCAAGGACAATGCACTTCATCCGAATCACCCGCATACAATGGGTTCCGCGGAACAGCCGGAAACTTTCTTCCAGCACAGAGAAGCATGTAACGTTGTATACAACGAAACCCCGGATCTCGTTAACGAATATATGGAAAAAGTTAACGCTAAGATCGGTACAGACTATAAGCCATTCAATTACTATGGTGCCCCTGACGCAACAGAAGTTATCGTAGCTATGGGCTCTATTTGTGAATGTGCGGAAGAAGTTATCGACTACCTTAACGCAAAAGGCAAGAAAGTCGGCATTATCGAAGTTCACCTTTACAGACCTTGGTCCAACAAGTACCTCTTCAACGTTATGCCTAAGACAGTTAAGAAGATTGCTGTCCTTGACAGAACGAAAGAACCGGGCGGACTCGGTGAACCTTTATTCCTCGACATGGTTGCTGCAGTAAGAGGAACGGAATTTGAAAGCTGCTTCATCTGCGGCGGCAGATACGGTCTTGGTTCCAAGGACGTACAGCCTGGCGATGTTCTCGCAGTATACGAAAACTTGTGGGCGGATGAACCTAAGAAGGAATTCACACTTTCCATCTTCGACGACGTTACAAACCTTTCCATCCACGGTTCCGAAAATCCGGATGTTGCTCCTAAGGGAACAAAGGCTTGTAAATTCTGGGGTCTTGGTGCTGACGGTACAGTTGGTGCAAACAAGAACTCCGTTAAGATCATCGGTGACCATACTGACATGAAGGCACAGGCATACTTCCAGTATGACTCCAAGAAATCCGGCGGTGTGACGATTTCTCACCTTAGATTCGGACATGAACCGATTCGTTCGACTTATTATGTAAAACAGGCTGACTTCGTCGCATGTCACAATGAAGCATATCTGTATAAGTATGAAATGGTTCAGGATGTAAAACCGGGCGGATTCTTCCTGCTCAACTGCACATGGTCAGATGATGAACTTGAAGAAAAATTACCGGGTCAGGTTAAGAGATATATTGCACAGAACAATGTTCAGTTCTACACTTGCGACGCTGTTTCTCTTGCTAAGGAAATCGGTCTTGGCGCAAGAAGAACCAACTCTATCCTTCAGGCTGCATTCTTTAAACTTGCTGACATCATTCCAATCGACGAAGCGGTTGGATACATGAAAGACGCCATCAAAAAGACATACGGCAGAAAAGGACAGAATATCGTAGACATGAACTGTGCTGCTGTCGATGCGGGTATCACTCACATCCATAAAGTTGAAGTTCCTGAAAGCTGGAAGACAGTTGAAGATGACGCACCGGCTCCTGCACTTATCGGCCGCGATCAGCTCCACACTGAATTCCTGAACGACATCCTCGTTCCAACAGGAAACCTCACAGCAGACAACGTTCCTGTATCCAAGTTCTTATCCACAGCAAACGGCATGATGCCTGCAGGTACTGCTGCTTACGAAAAGCGTGGTATCGCTGCAGATCTTCCGCATTGGAACATGAAGAACTGTATGCAGTGTAACTGGTGTTCTTATGTATGTCCGCACGGCGTAGTAAGACCATTTGTACTTACAGATGCAGAAGCGGAAGGCGTTGCAGATACAACTGCAATGAAGGGCGCTAAAGAATACAAGTTCACTCTTGGATTCTCCCTCATGGATTGTACCGGATGCGGCTCCTGTGCAGAAGTTTGTCCTGCAAGAAACAAAGCGATCTCTATGGCTCCTGCAGAAGACGAATTCATGCATGCACAGCAGGCTAAATTCGATCACTTATACAAAGACATCGATGAAAAAGAAGTTCCGTTCAAGGATAACACAGTTAAGGGTTCCCAGTTCAAGACTCCTCTTATGGAATTCTCAGGCGCTTGCCCGGGATGCGGCGAATCTCCTTATGCTAAGTTAATCACGCAGTTGTTCGGCGACAGAATGTTCATCGCAAATGCAACAGGATGTTCCTCCATTTGGGGTGCATCAGCTCCTTCCACTCCTTACACGGTAAATAAGGAAGGTAAAGGACCTGCTTGGGCTAACTCCTTATTCGAAGATAATGCTGAATTTGGTTTCGGTATGGCAACATCCATGAACGCAAGAAGAAACGAACTGAAGTCCGCAGCAGAAAGACTTTATGACGTAATCGGCGTTCCTGCAAAAGCATGGGTTGCTTCCATGAACGATGCAAAACAGGCAGAAGTAACAGGAAACATCCTCCTTGCAGAAGCAGAAAAGATTGCAGACAAGAATGCAGACGCTAAATATGTAGTTGACAATAAAGACATGCTGATCAAGCCATCCATGTGGATCTTCGGTGGTGACGGCTGGGCATACGATATCGGTTACGGCGGCGTTGACCACGTACTGGCATCCGGCGAAAATGTAAACATCATGGTATTCGATACGGAAGTTTACTCCAACACAGGCGGACAGTCCTCCAAGTCAACTCCTATCGGTGCTGTTGCGAAATTCGCAGCTTCCGGTAAATCTGTAAAGAAGAAAGATCTTGCTCAGATTGCTATGGCTTACGGTTATGTATATGTAGCTCAGATTGCTATGGGTGCAAATCCGGAACAGACTCTGAAAGCATTACGCGAAGCAGAGGCTTATGACGGACCTTCCCTCATCATTGCATACGCTCCATGTATCAACCACGGTATCAAAGCCGGCATGAACAAGTCAATGCTCGAAATGAAGAAGGCAGTACGTTCCGGTTACTGGGATCTGTTAAGATACAACCCTGCTCTCGCAGCAGAAGGCAAGAATCCGCTTTCCATCGACAGCGCTGCTCCTACAGAAAGCTACAAAGACTTCATCATGGGCGAAGTTCGTTACAACTCACTTGAACTTAAGTTCCCTGAAAGAGCAGAAGAACTCTTTGAAAAGGGTGAAGAAGTAGCTCTTGACAGATACAAGGCATTAAAGCATCGTCAGGACAGCTTTGAGAAATAGAAAGGAGGATGATTTACATGAAAAGGTTTGAAGTAACTTATAAAAGAAGACTGAACGACAACATGGTATGGCTTAAGATCTATGCTCCGCTTGTTGCTCGTAAAGCAAGACCTGGTCAGTTCATCATTCTTCGTACTGATGAATTTGGTGAAAGAATTCCTCTCACCATGGCAGGACACAACGAAAAAGACGGAACTATCGATTTAATCTACGCTGCAGTAGGCAGAACAACCATGCTTATGGACCAGCTCGAAGTCGGCGACTGCTTCGCTGACATCGTTGGCCCTCTCGGAAAGCCGACTCACATGGACGGACTGAAGAGTGTATGCGTTGTAGGCGGCGGTACCGGTAACGCACTCGCTTACCCTCTCGCTTCCGGCATGCATGACCATGGCGTAAGAACCACAATGATCGAAGGTTTCAAGAATAAAGACTTAGTTATTCTGGAAGACGAATTCAGAGAAAATGTTGATGAACTTTACGTTGTAACTGACGATGGTTCCTACGGCGAAAAGGCTTTCACAACACAGAAGCTGGAAGAACTCATCCAGAAAGGCGAAAAATTCGACGAAATCGTTGCGGTTGGACCTCCAATCATGATGAAACTCGTTTGTGAAATCGCTGCGAAGTACAACATCCCATCCGTTGCTTCCCTTACCGCTTACATGATCGACGGTACAGGAATGTGCGGCGGCTGCAGATGCATGATCGGCGGCGAAGACAAATTCGTATGCGTAGACGGACCTGAATTCGACGGTTCTTTGGTAGACTGGGATGACCTCCTCAAGAGATCAAACTACTACAAAGATCAGGAAGCAGAAGACAGAGCTCACGTTTGCAGATTAACAGGAGGTGTTCGTTACCATGATTAATTTAGTAAACAAGCAAAATGCTATGCCTGAACAGGCTCCTGACGTAAGAAACAAAAACTTCTTGGAAGTATGTACAGGTTATACAGAAGATATGGCTATCAGAGAAGCAATGCGCTGCTTGAGATGCCGCAAGAAACCTTGTGTTTCCGGATGTCCGGTAAACATCAAGATTCCTGATTTCATTGCAAAGGTTGCGGAAGGTGACTTCGAAGCAGCTTATGAAATCATTTCCCAGGACAGCTCCCTTCCTGCAATCTGCGGTCGTGTATGTCCTCAGGAAAACCAGTGCCAGGGTCAGTGCGTACAGTGTGGTAAAGGCGAATCCGTTGCAATCGGCCGTCTTGAAAGATTTGTAGCAGACTGGCACGCAGCAAACTTCGGTGACGAAGAAATCGCTCCTGTAGAAGGAAACGGTCACAAAGTTGCTATCATCGGTGCAGGCCCTGCAGGCCTTGCATGCGCGGGCGACTTAATCAACAAGGGTTATGAAGTAACGGTTTACGAAGCTCTTCATAAGACGGGCGGCGTACTCGTTTACGGTATCCCGCAGTTCCGTCTCCCGAAGGAAATCGTAGCTGCTGAAGTTGCAAAGCTCGAAGCAAAGGGTGTTAAGTTCGTTACAGACGCAGTTGTAGGACGCGCAATCACAGTTGACGAACTTATGAAAGAAGAAGGCTATGAATCCGTATTCATCGGAACAGGCGCAGGCCTTCCTTCCTTCATGCACATTCCTGGCGAAAACCTCATCGGCGTTTGCTCCGCAAATGAATACTTAACTCGTATCAACCTAATGAAGGCTTACCTTCCTGAATATGATACTCCAATCATGCACGCAGACAAGATTGCTATCGTAGGCGGCGGTAATGTAGCTATGGACGCTGCTCGTTGTGCAAAGAGAATGGGCGCAAGCGAAGTATATATCATCTATCGTCGTAGTATGGATGAAATTCCTGCAAGAGCAGAAGAAGTACACCACGCTATGGAAGAAGGTATCATCTTCAAGCTTCTGAACAACCCGGTTCAGATTCTCGGCGACGAAAAAGGCAACGTAAGAGCTATCGAATGTGTTGAAATGGAACTCGGCGAACCGGATGCTTCCGGAAGAAGAAAACCAATCGCAAAAGAAGGTTCCAACTTCGAAATTCCTGTAGACATGGTTATCATCTCCATCGGAACGAAGCTCAACACTCTGATTCTTGACACTACCGAAAAACTCGAAGCAAACCAGAAGGGTGGAATCGGAACGGATGCTGCAGCTGCAACAAACCGTGAAGGTATCTTCGCAGGCGGCGACGCTGTAACAGGTGCTGCAACCGTAATCAAGGCTATGGGCGCAGGCAAAACTGCTGCTGCAAGCATTGACGAATATCTTTCAAAGAAATAAACGCACCTCGTTCTATGCGCAGGCGCAAGTCTGAAAACTAAAAAATTTTCAAGTTTACTTTAAAAGCCCGTGGAAAGCTTATATGCTTCCCCGGGCTTTTATAACTCACATATGCATTTTATTCTGCAGCCTTGCTTCCCTGTCTCATGGCTTCAACAGCCCACCTACAAGGACAAAATGCGACGGAACTTTTCCTTCTTCCATCCATTCAATATCGCAGCCGAGCAAGTCATGCGCGGTCTTTCCAACATTTCCTCCGATTGATTCAATCGAATATCTCATTTTTTCCGGGAAACGACACGGTTCGCCGAAAGGTCTGCTGCAGTTATCTTCTCCGCAAACGGAGCAGTTTCCTGCCGAAAGAGAAACCGAGCCCGGAATCTGTTCTTCAAGTTCAAATAATTCTTCGCTCATTTGTGCCTTCACTTCCTTCATTGCAGCGAAGCTGTCATCCAAAGAAGTAGTTTCCGGATCGAAAATAATTTTATATCCTTTGGCCATCAACGTATTATATTTCTTCCAATAATCCTCAGGATTAAAGTCATACGACGGACATGACCAAACTTTATCATAGTTCGGACAAACTTTGCAGCATTCCAGGAATTCTGCAACATTCACATACTGCTCCATATAGTCTTTTACCGAAATCTCTGCTTCATGCTTCTCAATTGTATACATTGTAAGGTCCTCCTTTGTGCAAAAAGAGCGCCCTTGGGCGCTCTTTGATTACTTTTTAGTCTGTGTAATTATCGAAGTATCCCTGGATATAGATGAACGGAGTTCCCTTGTCTCCGGAGCCCGATGTCAGGTCGCAAAGGGAGCCGAGCAGGTCTGTAAGATGTCTCGGAGTGGTTCCTTCCGTTGCCATCTGTCCGACAAGGTTCGCATCCTTTTCTTTAATTGCTATTTCGATCGCAGCCTTAAGTTCATCGCCTCTTAAATCTCCGAAGTCGTTGTCAGCAAGATACTTAAGCTTAAGTTCGTTCGGCTGACCGATAAGTCCGCTTGTGAATCCAGGTGAAACAACCGGATCAGCAAGCTCCCAAATCTTTCCTACAGGGTCTTTGAACGCGCCGTCTCCGTAAACCATAACCTCAATCGTTTTTCCGGTCTTTTCCTTAATGTCTGCCTGGATACCTTCTACGAATTCCTGACAATTGATTGGGAAAAGCTTAATTGTGCCTTCTGTCGCCTTATTGGAGCCTAAAATGCCGTAATCCGGGTTATAGCCGGAACCGTCTACAGGTGCATTCAGAAGGTCATCCATTCCGAGCACCACTTTACCGCCGGCTTCCTTAATCAGTCTCTTCGTTCTGGCTCTGGTATGAATGTCTGCGCAGATTACGCAGTCTGTATAATCTAAAATTTTTCTCGGATTGTTCGCAAAGATAATCTCAGCCTCAGCGCCTTCCTCTTCAATCAGGCTCTTATAATAGTTTACATAGTCTACATCTGTAAACGGGTGGCGAGATTTGCCGAAAAGTTCCTCGAACTTTTCCTGCGTCAGAACATCTCTGTACGGGTCAACGCCCTTTTCATCCATCAAATCGAGGTCCAGAATGTGATTTCCCACTTCATCACTCGGATAGCTGAGCATCAAAACAACCTTCTTGCACCCCTTTGCAATGCCTCTTAAGCAAATTGCAAACCTGTTTCTGCTGAGAATCGGGAATACAACTCCGACCGTTTCACCTCCGAGTTTATCTGCTACATCCTTTGCGAGCTGCTCCGTTGTAGCATAATTCTTCTGTGAGCGTGCAAGTATGGATTCTGTTACGGCAAGGACATCCTTGTTTCCGATTTCAAAATCGCCGCCCTCTACACATGCCATAAATGTGTCAACTACAATCTTTCTGAGGTCGTCTCCCTCTTTTACGATAGGTCCGCGAATGCCTCGCGACACTGTACCGATTCGTCTTGTCATAATTATTCTCCTTTGCATAAGTATCCTGCCGGATCCGTTCATGCAGATTAACCTTTTCGGCGTTCTAAAACAATATTTTTTGTGCAAAATCACACAAATTAAGTATATCACACCTTTTAAATTTATGGTACAATTATTTTAGAAAAAAGCTTTTATTTGTTTAAATATCAATGTATACACGATTTTCAAACGGAAATTTCGCGTATGGAAACGGAGAAAAAAATGGCCTTTGGATTTTTTAAGAAAACGGAAACCGCGGATTTAATTTTTCATAATGCACATATCTTTACGCAGGACCCCGAGCTGCCATGGGCGGATGCTGTCGCATGCCGCGGCGAAAAAATAATGGGAGTCGGCAATCTCGAAGGCATGGAGAGCTTAATTGACAAGCATACACAAGTTATTGACCTGGATGGCAAATATCTTTTCCCGGGCTTCATCGATGTTCACAGAAGTCCTGTGCTGAAGGTCTTCGAGGGCAAATTTCTCGATCTTTCGGACTGTTCCTCAACGGAAGAAGTCCTGGAGGCTGTTGCAGACTGGGCGGAGGATAACCCGGATGATGAAATTTTGTTTGGTTATGGCTATCGAGACGATTTGATGCCGGAGGATGAAGCGGACAGTTCCGAAGCCGAAAACCCGTCAGGTGGTGAAGCGCCTGTTTCTGCTTCAGCGGCTTTGCTCAGTCAGGCCTGTGAAGACAGACCTGTCCTGCTTCTTTGCCAAAACTGCATTGACTGCTGGACAAACCTTGCCGCAGATGAAATTATCGCAGCGACTGCTGAAGAAGAGGTCGTTGAAACCATAACGGTAGGATATATCTTAAACCTTTTAATTCCATTTGATTTTGAAGAAGTGGAAAACGATGTAAAGCAAGAGATTGAAGAACTTTCCGACAGCGGATTTACAACCGTGCTGAATCTGGGAACGCCGGACTATTTTGAGAATTTGTATCAGGATTCTTTGATTGGATTATACAATGAAGGTGAAATTCGTCAGCGTTTCTTCGGTTCCTATTATATGAACCGCCCTCTCATGCCGCAGCCGCTGGTTCACCAACTGATGAACCGCCGCACGAATTGTCTGGAGATGAATGGACTTTTAAATGCAGACACGCTTTTCTTGTATTTAGATAACGAAAATTCCCCGGTTCCGTTTTCTCAGGAAGCGCTGAATACAATCGTCGAAGAGGTTTCTGATAAAAACTTCGGCATCTTCCTTGAAGCAATCGAGCGCAGCGACATGATTATGGCCTATGATGCTTTAGAATGGGTGAGAAGCAAGGGATACCGGAATACTTTTGTTATCGCATCCGACTATGCACTCACACAGGAGGAGCTTTCCGAACGGCCTGCTTCCAATACGGTGTACAAAATCTGGGGTACGAACCTCCTGTCCGATCGCAGTATCTACGGTGAGATTTCTTCTGCACAAGGCGTTATCGACCAGCTCACGACAGAGGCTGCGAAGATCATCGGCATGCAGGATTCTTTAGGCAGTATTCAAGCCGGAAAACTTGCAGATTTTGCAATTTTCGACGAAAATCCACTGGAATGCGAAGTTAAACTGATTCCGAGACTTCATGCTTCCATGACCGTATTAAACGGTGAAATCGTTTACGACGCTGACGCGGAAAATGACATGGAACTTTACAATTTAATGATGTCTCAGCAATTATAAATAAGCCGATGCTTTGTTTACGCATAAATATTCGCAACTCCTAAAAAAATTACCTATTTTCCTAAATATTTTTCTTGGCATTTTGTTGACTTTGCTTTTGCCTCGTGCTAAAATATGCTCAAGAAAAAGTTATTTTTTTCGAAATCATCACTTTTTCGACACAATTTGATGTTATGATAATATTGTTCAAAAAAGTGAATGTTAATTTCACATTAGCAAACTTTCCTTCTTTTATTGAATACACACACACTTTCAGGGAAAAAGCCTCTCGTATGAGAGGCTTTTTCCTGTTTTTAATATTTACTGCGTTTATCGTCTATAAACGCTTTATTTCCCCGTTTCTACAAGTTTTGCCGTTATCGCAACGCGAACATCTTCTCGACTGTCTTGCGTGCAGGTTGATAAAGTAATGAACTGATCCTCATGTTTCATATCTTCCATGTCGGAATACTGATTCGAAGTTTTTACTGCTTCTGCCAATTCATCGAACTCGCTTTCCTCGCAGTCCGCTTTAAGCGGCAGGTGATAAAGAGGGCCGTCGACAGCTGCTTGATAAAAAGCAATTACCTCATACTTACTCCATTCTCCATCCGGTGTAAGTATATAAATATACGGATGAGCGTTTTTGTATTCGTCCTGTTTATATTTTTTTAGGCTGCCGAACATACTTCCGTTATGCATGTTATGACCGTAAATCACAGTATTTTTATCCTCAAAATTTCTGCCGCATCTATAATCAATGAAAATACTGCCTGCGGTCAAATATTCTTTCTTGTAGGACTGAAACAGATATTGCTTATTCGTTTTTCCCTGCAGCACCGGAAAACTTATGTCCGCATCTTCGATGTAAATCCAAGCGATAACATCTTTGTTCACCTCTTGAAGCGTTTCAAAATCCACTTTCGGCAAACTTCTTTTTTCAAGCTGTACGAAATTTCGATTCGCATTCTCATAAAATTGATCGATTTGACGATACTCGCGTATAATTCCTACAACCTTATACAATGAAAAAAGAAACACACCAAGAAAAACAATCATTAAAATCCTATTCAGAAGTTTCTCTCGTCTGTGTTTCTTTTTTAAATTCATTGTTTTTATAGGGCTATTTTACATGCCAGATGCGCTCTGCTCTCTGCTGCGAAGCAATCAAGTGCAGTTTCATCGCCTCAATTGCACGATCTCTCGCACGCTCCTTTATCGCTTCCAATATAGCCCGATGCTCCTTTAAAATTGATTCCAAATAGTCCTGTTCGTAAAAAATGGACTTTCTGGTCTTATCGAGGTACGCTTTGTAAGAACGAAGAACCTGTGCTAAAAACCGGCTTCTCGCCGACGCATAAATTACATCGTGAAATCCGGAATTCAGTTCCAAAACCTTCTTGACATCCTGTCTTTTTGTGTAAAATTCCATCATGTCGCACTGCTCTTCCAGTGCCGTAATTTCTTCCGGAAGAATACGTTCCACCGCCCACATGACGGCAAGTTCTTCAAGCGATTCCCGCACTGCATAGATATCCTCAACATCCTGCTTCGTGAAGCCCTTTGCAAAGCACCCTCTATTGGGAATATAATCAATTAAACCTTCGTTTTCCAGAAGCTTGAAAGCCTCACGAATCGGCGTCCGGCTGACTCTCAGCTCCGTCGCTATTTGATTCTCCTTAATCTTTTCCCCGATTTCATATTCTCCCCGCAAAATCCTCTCTCGGACTACATCCGCGATTTCTTCGGTAAGGGAAGATGAGGGGGAAAATTCTCTGTTGTCTGTCATTTACTACGCTCCTGAATTGTACTAAGGTTTATACATTAAAACATTTTTGCCGTACTTCTATTATATATTATAAAATATAATTTTCAAGTACCTGCCCGTCAAAATCGAAATCTTCGATCTGAAGATAATACTCTGCGGTATCGACCAATGCTTTCATCGGGCAGAGTCCGATAACTTCCGTACCGATTACCTGTACGCCGTATCTCTTTGCTTCTGCCTTTACGAGTTCCGTAACTCTGTATAAAGGTGTTACTCTGTAGTCTGTCATATTGATGGAAACCTGTGCGATTCCTCTGTCTTCAAGCATGAAGCCCATAGCCTTTACGCAGCGAAGGCCGCCATCCTTTTCTCTGATGATGTTTGCAATGTTCTTTGCAATCTGGACATTGGAGGTGTTGAGGTTGAGGTTGTATGCTACCAGAGGAGGTCTTGCGCCTACTGCAACAACTCCGCCTGTAGGGTTGATTCTTCTGCCGCCGAAATCCGGTTCCCATTCTTCCTGCTGAACCTTTTCTGCCATGCCTTCGAACTGGCCTTTTCTGATTGTCGCCAGGTTCTTTCTTTCCGGTCTTGTTGCTGACATTTCATAAAGGAATACCGGAAGGTCTGCTTCCTCTGCGATTCTCTTGCCGACAATCTTGGAAAGTTCGATACATTCTTCGTTGGTTGCGTCCTTAATCGGAACGAATGGCATAACATCAACGCAGCCCATTCTCGGATGTTCGCCTGTGTGCTTGTTAAGGTCGATGAGTTCTACCGCCTTCTTTGCAAGTTTCACGCTTGCTTCTTCCACACCCTTTGCATCGCCGATATAGGTGATAACGGTTCTGTTATGGTTAGGGTCTGATGAATAGTTTAACAGTGTGCAGCCTGCAGTTGTTCTGATCTGGTCCACACATGCTTCGATAACTTCCTGATTTCTTCCCTCTGAAATATTAGGGATGCTTTCAATAATCTGAGCCATTTCTTATCTCCTTCTTGCCTTACGGCATTGTATTTTACAGTGATTCTAAAACTTTTTTATAGATTGCGTCCGCAATCACTTCTGCTTCTTCTACCATCTTCGCGCCCTCTGTAAATTTTGCCTTCGCAGCTTCATCCTTAACGCCAGGAAGGTTAATCATTACATTCAGCCATGCGCCCTTGATTCCCGCAAGCAGGTTAAGCGCTGCAACGCCGAGATCGGAAGCTGCGTTAGGATTGGATTTTCCTACGATTGTTTCCGTAACTTTCAGACCTTTCATGCAAAGCGTAAGCGTCTCGAACGGAACTTCCGTTGCCACGAGAGTTGCATCAGCGATTGCTTTGCTTCTTGCGGCTTTATTTTCATCGGTGTCTTTCGGCATCTTAAATGCAGCAGATACAAGATTGAACGCCTCCGTATCTTTATCGATAGCTTCCACAAGTTTTGCATAAAGCTCTGTCGCTTCTTCTTTCGCTTTCTTGCAGCCCTCTTCAAAATCAGCATATCTTTCTCTTCCGATTGTGAGGTCCGAAACCATTGCAACAAGGCCGACGCCCTGTGCTGCGGAAAGTGCGCTCACACTGCCGCCGCCCGGTGCCGGTGCGTCTGATTTCAGTAAATCCAAATAATCTTTTACCGTTAATTCAACTAATTTCATTAAACCAAATTTCCTTTCTTAATTGTCTGCAGAGCGAGATTGGATCCGAAACGGTAACAAAGCATTTCCATGTTTGGTGCGTTCCAGATTACCATATCCGCGTCTTTTCCGACTTCAAGCGTACCGACCCTGTCTCCTCTGTTGATTCCGCATGCCGGATTGATTGTAACCGCAGTAAGGACTTCTTCCGGTGTCATTCTGTACTTCAGATAACCGAGGTTCATAACAAACTGCAGGTTCAGCGATGGGCAGGAACCCGGGTTGAAATCCGATGCGATCGCAACCGGTACTTCAAACTCATCTATCATTCTTCTTACCGGGGCAAAAGTTGCGCCCAGATAGAAGGAAGTGTCCGGAAGGCACATTGCAATTGTTCCGCCTTTTGCCATGGACGCCATTCCCGCGTCATCGATTACGATTAAATGTTCTGCCGATGTCGCGTGCATCTCTCCGGCAAGGACACTACCTCCGATTGCTTCGATTTCGTCTGCGTGAATCTTGAGGCCGAATCCCATATCCTTTGCTGCCTGCAGGTACTTTCTGCTCTGCTCCACATCGAAAACGGAGTCTTCCGTGAAGATATCGATAAACTCTGCCAGATTATGCTCTTTCACATATGGCATCATTTCGTCGATACAAAGCTGGATAAACTCATCTTCTCTGCCCTTCCAGTCTGCAAGCACAACATGTGCCGGCATAAAGGTGGAAACGATATCCATCGGATGATCTTCATTGAGTTTTTTGAGCACTTCGAGAAGTTTCACCTCCGTTTTGAGGTCAATTCCGTAGCCGCTCTTGGCTTCGCAGGTTGTTACCCCAAGGGTCATCATCTCGTCAAGGAAGCCTTCCGTCTTATCGTACAGCTCCTCGAAGCTTGCTTCTCTTGTTTTCTTTACGGTGTCGTTTATACCGCCGCCCGCTCTCAGTATGTCAAGGTAGCCCGCGCCTTTGAGCTTCAGCGGAATTTCGTTCTGTCTGTATCCGCCAAATACTAAGTGCGTATGCCCCTCAACAAGTCCCGGCGTTACGAGGTTTCCCTCTGCATCAAGCACCACATCGACTTCTTCTTCCGCGCAGGGAAGCTTTCCGTCCGATGTGATTGCCTTAATAATGCCGTCTTCTGCGAGAACGGCCGCATCTTTTAATTTAATATTTTCGCCCTGCTGAGCCCCCTTATGCGGGAAATTTCCCGCCGGGGTCTGCAGAATACCTATGTTTTTTACGAGTAAAGTAGACATAGTCTCTCCTTTTCGCTTATCGGTTGTTTATTTTACGAATTTATCTACTGTTTTTTCAACTAAATCTTCGTCTGCAATGTAAGGGATTGTGATGTGACCCTTGCCTGCATAATTTTCGTTGTAAGCTACGGATGTTTCAACAGCATGTTCGTTTCTTGCCCAGTTTCTGCGGGCAACGCCGCCCATTACGTCCCACATCATTGCGGATTTCAAAATTTCATCAACTCTTTCGGAGCCGTCAAGAAGCAGCCCGAAACCGCCGTTGATGGCCTTGCCGATGCCTACGCCGCCGCCGTTGTGAAGTGCACATAAGGACATTCCTCTTGCTGCATTTCCTGCAAAGCACTGAACAGCCATATCTGCCATAACATTGGAGCCGTCTTTGATGTTGGAAGTTTCTCTGAATGGAGAATCTGTTCCGGATACATCGTGGTGGTCACGACCCATCATGACAGGACCAATCTTTCCTTCTCTTACGAGCTTGTTGAATGCAAGACCGATATCGCGTCTGCCTTCCGCATCCTGATAAAGGATACGAGCCTGTGTACCTACTACGAGTTTATTCTTCTTCGCATCTCTGATCCAGATCCAGTTATCTCTGTCCTGACCGCGTCTGTTCGGGTCGATAACTTCCATAGCAGCCTTGTCTGTTGCATCAAGGTCTTCCGGTTTTCCGGACAGGCATACCCATCTGAATGGGCCATATCCATAGTCAAAGAGGATTGGTCCCATGATGTCTTCAACATAGGAAGGCCAAATGAATCCATCTTTGTCATCATATCCGTTCTTGGAAATTTCCTTAACTCCTGCGTCATACATAGCCTTCATGAAGGAGTTGCCGTAGTCGAAGAAATAAGTTCCTCTCTCTGTAAGAGTCTTGATTGCGTGATAGTGTCTATGTAAAGTCTTGTCAACTTCCTTGATGAAGTTGTCTCTGTTTTCGTGAAGTTCTCTTGTTCTCTCTTCAAAAGTCATTCCTACCGGGCAGTATCCGCCGTTGTATACATTGTGGCAGGAAGTCTGGTCGGAAAGAAGGTCGATGTGGAAATTCTTTTCAACAGCTGCTTCCAGAAGATCAACGATATTGCCATGGTATGCGATGGAAATGGATTCCTTAGCTGCAATCTTCTCATTTGCAAGTTTGAAGATTTCATCGATGTCATCCATGATAACATCAACCCATCCCTGGTCGTGTCTTGTTTCAATTCTGGAAAGGTCAACTTCCGCAAAGATGCCTACTGCATTTGCGATGTTTGCAGCCTTAGGCTGAGCGCCGCTCATGCCGCCAAGTCCTGAAGATACGAAAGTATGTCCTGCAAGGTCGCCGTCCTGCGGAACGCCGAGTTCCTTACGGCCTGCATTCAGAATCGTATTGAATGTTCCGTGAACGATGCCCTGAGGTCCGATGTACATCCATCCGCCTGCTGTCATCTGTCCGTAGTTTGCAACGCCCATTTCTTCTGCGATTTCCCAATCGTCGAGGTTGTCATACATACCAACCATCAGAGCGTTTGTGATGATGACTCTCGGTGCTGTTGGCTTGGATGGGAATAATCCGAGAGGATGTCCGGATTCCACTACCAAAGTCTGGTCTTCCGTTAATTCTTCAAGGTATTTCTTGATTAATCTGTACTGGAGCCAGTTCTGGCAAACGGAACCTGTTTCGCCGTAAGTTACGAGTTCATACGGATATAAAGCAACTTCAAAGTCGAGGTTGTTATCAATCATAACCTGGAAAGCCTTGCCTGCAAGGCATTTACCCTTATATTCGTTAATCGGTTTTCCGTAGATTCTGCCTTCCGGTCTGTATCTGTAAGCATAGATTCTGCCGCGCGTTGTGAGTTCTTCCATAAACTCAGGAGCAAGCTTTTCGTGAAGTTCTTCCGGAACGTATCTCAATGCGTTCTTTAAAGCAACTTTTGTCTGCGCCTTTGTAAGTCTGAATCCTCTGTCCGGTGCACGTCTGATTCCTTCCTGGAATTCAGGATAGTCCGGATACTCGTTATCTAAGCGAATCTTCATTGCGCCTTCGAGTGTTTTGTTATCTAACATATTTCTTCCTCCTTATACAAAATACCGACAGGCCCAGCCTTGCAGGACCGGTCGGTAAAATATTGCGTTTCTTGTATATTACTTAAGTGTTACAACCTTTTCTACTGCTTCCAAAATGGAGTTGTCTTTTACCATTTCGTCGAATTTTGCAAGGTAATCAATCATGATGATGTCCTTTTCAACCGGCTCTGCGATTGAACGGATATATTCATAAGCTGCTTTTGTTGCAGGTGCAAGGTTATCGATTCCCTTTTCACCCAGTTCCTGACGAAGCCAAATTCCCTGAGCTGCTGCAGCAAGTTCAATTCCGATTACCTTCTGAGCGTTGTCCAGTACCATTGCCGCTGTTCTTGCGGAAGTTGCTCCCATGGATACATGGTCTTCCTGGTTTGCGGATGTTGGGATGGAGTCAACACATGCAGGGTGATCGTAAACCTTGTTTTCGGAAACCATGGATGCAGATGCATACTGTGCAATCATGAAACCGTTGTTAAGACCGCCGTCCTTAACAAGGAATGCAGGAAGTCCTTCGGATAATGCAGGGTTTACAAGTCTTTCCGTTCTTCTTTCTGCAACATTTGCAAGTTCGGAAATCGCAATCTTCAGGAAGTCGAAAGCAAGTGCCATCGGCTGGCCGTGGAAGTTGCCGCCGGAGATTACTTCATCATCATCCGGGAATACGATTGGGTTGTCTGTTACAGCATTGATTTCTCTGGATACTGCGTCGTATACATACATAATCGCATCTCTGGAAGCGCCATGAATCTGCGGCATGCATCTTTGCGAATACGGGTCCTGAACCTTTGTAGGGTGAAGCGGAAGTGCGTTTCCGGAGCCTGCAAGAAGGTTTCTCATGTTTTCTGCAACATCCATCTGTCCCTGATGTCCTCTGAGGAGGTGAGTCTTCGGGTCGTATGCTTTTGCGATTGCGTGAAGTGCTTCACCTGTAAGGGCTGCTGCTATATCAGCAATTTTCATAAGATGCATTGCATCGTATAATGTGTTAAGTCCTACTGCTGTAAGCATCTGTGTACCGTTGTTGAGTGCAAGGCCTTCTTTGGAAGCAAGTACAACCGGCTTAAGACCAGTCTTTTCGAAAGCTTCCTTTGCTTCGATAACTTCGCCCTTGTATTCAACTTTTCCGAGTCCGATAAGTCCGAGTGCGATGCAGGAAAGCGGTGCAAGGTCTCCGGAGGCTCCTACGGAACCTTTTTCAGGAACGATAGGATGAATTCCGGCATTGAGCATATCGATTAAAGTCTGCAAAGTTTCAAGTCTGATTCCGGAGTTTCCTCTTGATAATGAGTTTGCTCTGAGGAGCATAGCCGCTCTTACATACTTCTGGTCGTAAGGCTTGCCCATCGAGCAAGTGTGGCTGATAATTAAGTTTCTCTGAAGTTCTGCTGTCTGGTCAGTGTCGATTGCAACGCTTGCAAACTTCCCGAAACCGGTTGTAAGTCCGTAAACAACCGCCTTTTCAGCAACCTTTTTTTCAACATATGCTCTTGCTTTGTTAACAGCTTCGATAGCTTCAGGAGCAAGCTCAACCTTTTCGTGATGTCTGCATACGCTGATTACCTGTTCGATCGTAAGATCGCGTCCATTAATAATTACTGCCATTTTTTCTCTCCATTTCTTATAATTATTCACTCTCGCGAATATTTATCCGCATTAGTTTCCCAGTTTTTCTTACTATATATTATAATATTTTTTTGCCTGACATGCCATACTTTTTTGTTTTTATCATGCTATTTTTAGCCCTTTTAAAGCATTTTTCCATTCTTTTTTGTCGAAAAAGGTGAAAATATTTTTTATTTTTGTCAATTAAAGTAGTAATGCTTTAATGTGTATATTTATAAAATTCTCTTCTTTTGTGAAAGAAAAAACATGATAAACATCCCCCTATGCCTTGGAATTAAAAGCTTTGCACAAAAAACAAAAAAGAGACAAAATCCGAATTCGTTTTTTTCTGAATTTTGTCTCTTCTAAAAATCTGTTATTTTGCGTTTCTATACCTTGTACTGAAAATTATACAACAATTATGCATGTTTCAGCCGCAAAATTAGTCTGCAACATATGGAAGAAGTGCAACGATTCTTGCTCTCTTGATAGCAGTCGTTACTTCTCTCTGATGCATAGCGCAAGTACCTGTGATTCTCTTAGGTAAAATCTTGCCTCTTTCAGTGATGTATCTTCTTAATTTTTCTACATCCTTGTAATCGATCTTTTCGCTCTTATCGGCACAGAACTGACATACTTTCTTCCTTCTCATGCCGCCACCGCGTCTTTTATCCATCATGGTTTCATATCTCCTTTCTGTTAGAACGGAATATCTTCGTCAATTGCAGCGAATCCTTCCGGTGCTTCGTCTACCGCTTGTGCTCGGTACTGCTGTCCGGATGAGCTTCCCTGTCCCGAAGGTCTGTCGCCCCATTCTAAAAATTCTACTCTGTCAGCTACGACATCCGTGGTGTAAACAGTTGCACCGTCCTTATTGGTGTAGCTTCCTGTCTGGATTCTACCCTGAACGCCTACCAGTCTTCCCTTTGCAAGGAATCTTTCGCAGTTCTCAGCCTGTTTGCCGAAAACGGTAACTCTCGGAAAGTCCGTCTGCTTCTCGCCGCCTGCTCTCACAGGTCTGTCAATCGCAACGGTAAATGTACATACCGCCATCTGTGTGCCGGCTGTATATCTTACTTCCGGGTCTCTGGTTAATCTTCCGATTAATACAACGCTGTTCATATTACACCTCGCTCCTATTTCTCATCCTTGCTTAAAATGATGTGTCTGATTACGTTATCGGAAATCTTGAGTCTTCTGTCAAGTTCCTTAGGTAATGTCGGGTTGCCCTTGAAGTCAACTACTACATAGTATCCTTCTTCCTTCTTGTTGATAGGATAAGCAAGCTTTCTCATTCCCCAAACGTCTACTTTTTCAACTTCACCATCAGCAGCAATAATGGACTGAACTGTCTCTACTGTCGCATCTTTCTTTTCATCTTCCAAAGCAGCGTCGATAATGAACATAACTTCATAATTTGTCATCTTGTCACCTCCCTATGGACTTATATGGCGACGTTTTCCGCGCTTCCGGCCGCACTGCCGAAATTCGCGTATCGTCGCAGAGAATTGTACGGGCACAACCGTACCCAATAATTATACTACAAAATCTGTGAAATGCAAGCATTTTTTTGCAAAACCGTCCTGCGCATGAAATTATTAACATTGAAAATCTCTGCAATCTCGATAAATGCGGCAAGGACCTGTTCTGGTTCTTCGCACTGCCGCTGAAATGGAAAAACGCCGACGGTGCTCCGCTTAGAGCCGTGGCGTTTTGGTCTGATTAAAATTATAATTCCACATAAAGAAAGCTTAGTTTTCGTCAGAAGCCGGGAATCTGACTGTCATGGAAGTTCCACACTCTGGGTTTTCTTCAGCCCTTATTTCGCCACCGTGAAGAGCAGTTATATTCCAAACGAGTGAAAGACCGAGTCCCACGCCTCCGTATTCTCTGCTGCGTGATTTGTCAACCCGGAAGAAAGGCTGAAAGATACTATCGCGATACTCTTTCGGAATTCCAAATCCGGTATCGGAAACTTTGATAAGAAGATCTGAATCATCCTCTGTTACCGAAACACTTACCGCTCCGTTATCCCGATTATAGCGGATGGCATTTTCAATCAAATTAAACAGCAGACGATAGATCAGCGTGTCGCTTCCCGTCATGAAGGCATCACCTGTATGCGTAAGGCTGATGCTCTTCTTTTCTGCGAGAGGAGCAAGATCCGTAAAAATTTCTTCTATCATCGGAAACAATTGGATTCTGTCATTGCACGGGATTGTGTGAAGTTCACTCATTTCAAGCAGAGTTCTTGTCATCTGCGCCATGCGCTCGGTCTGCTCTTCCAGCAACTTCAGAAAATCCGCAGTCTCCGGCAGAATGTCGGGGTGCTCGGCAGCAAACAGTTCGATCTGCGCCTGCATAAGCGTAAGAGGTGTGCGGAGTTCATGTGCGGCATTTCCCGGAAACTGACGCTGAGCGTTAAATCCTTCATCAAGGCGGTCCATCATACAGTTAAAGGAAGTTTTAAAATGCTGAAACTCCGGAATGACATCTTCTGTGATTTTCATCTCTGTTAGATTTGTAGTCTGCACATTCTCCACGCGCGACGCAAAATTCCGTAAAGGCTTCAATGCATGTCCGCTCAAAAAATACGCAAGTACTCCGCCGAGCAACGTTACGGCGAATGTGATGCACCAGTTTGTAAAGTAATAATCTTTTTGCATACCGTCGATTATAATAGTAAGATTATTGTCGGTTTTGCCGGTTTCCGGATTAAAAGCTTCCGGATCGCCGTCCACGGTGATTTCGCAATTGGATACATAGGACCCTATAGAGTCCATATATCGGCTTCCGGAATAACTGAGAAGAAGATTAATGGATACACAGATTACCCCTATCAAAAGTGAGGTTGTCAAGGCTATACGCCACTTGAGCGAGAGTTTTTTCATGATTCTTTATCCTCCATAACATAACCTTCTCCGATGCGGTTATATATAGGATCGCATCCCAGCGACGCACGCAGTTTTTTTCGGAGAGAGGAAATATGTACGCGTATCGAATTACTGAAAGAATCCACGCTGTTGTCCCAGACATGCTCAATCAGCTCTTCCTGACTGACAGGGCGTCCCTGATGCAGCAGCAGATATTCCAAAATACCGATTTCCTTTCTTGTGAGGGTAAGTTCCTGTCCCCGAACAGAGGCCGTGCGGGATTTCGTGTCAAAGGAAAGATCCCCACAAGAAAGCACGACATCATTTTGCGTAAACTTACGCAGCGTAAGACTGCGTATGCGTGCCTCGAGTTCCTCCAGATGAAAAGGTTTGGAGAGATAATCGCTTGCTCCGGCATCGAGCCCGGCGACCTTGTCCGAAACCTCGCTTCGCGCCGAGAGAATCAGTACCCGGGTATCCTTA
This sequence comes from uncultured Clostridia bacterium, assembly GCA_934233735.1. Taxonomy (GTDB): domain Bacteria; phylum Bacillota; class Clostridia; order Peptostreptococcales; family Anaerovoracaceae; genus CAG-238. The sequence continues at coordinate 143,491 of CAKQGQ010000003.1, forward strand.
TCCGTCTGCCTAAGCTGTCGGAGAACGGTCATCCCGTCCGCACCGGGTAAATTCAAATCAAGCAGTACAAGATCGTATTTTTCCACAGCTAAGAGATTCAAAGCCTCGTTTCCGTCATAGCAAAAATCCACGCTGTATGCGAGCCTCCTAAGGCTGCGCACAATCGTTTCGCAAAGCGTGCGCTCGTCTTCAACGATCAGAATATGCATAAAAGTCCTCCTTGTGTTTCGAATCATCCGTTACGTTTCATTTGCTTCGAATCATTCGTTCAGATAGTTACAGTATACCATGTCGACATAAATTTTTGGTTAAATTTTCGTTCTTAACAGTAATTTTATATCCGCCATGCTAAAATGTGAGACAAAGGGGTGAGAAAATGAATCAAGCTAAAAGCAAAATTAGAAAAAAGATTGCAATGCAGGTAATATTACTCGGCTGCGGCGTTGCAATGCTGTGTCTTGGGATTTGGCGCGGAGAAGTTGATATCGTGCTGTCCAAGGCAGTCAGACTGTGTTTGGAGTGTGTGGGAATTGGATAAGAAGAGAAAGCGTAAATCAAAGTCATCATCTCGGATTTTGGCACATTTCAGAGGAGTTTTTCAGGCATCGGCGACTTTGCTTTCCAATCTGCACCTTGCGAATTTTGGGAGCGGCGGTATTTACAGGGGAGTGGGAAAAGCCGTTTGTGTGCCGGGACTGAACTGCTATTCTTGTCCCGCCGCGTCGGCTGCATGTCCGATAGGAGCTTTTCAGGCAGTCGCAGGCTCGTCAAAATTCAGTTTTTCCTATTATATAGCCGGATTTCTGATTTTGACAGGGGTGATGCTTGGACGGTTTGTATGCGGATTTTTATGCCCGTTCGGCTGGCTTCAGGAACTTTTGCACAAGATACCGACGAGAAAATTTTCAACAGAAAGGCTGAAAGCACTGACTTATGTCAAATATGCGGTGCTCGCCGTCATGGTGGTGCTGCTTCCGGCAATTTGGGTAAACGATGTCGGAATGGGCGACCCGCTTTTCTGTAAGTACCTCTGCCCACAGGGAGTGCTCGAGGGCGCGATTCCGCTGTCCATAGTCGACATGGGAATACGAGCTGCGCTCGGGAAGCTTTTTACATGGAAGCTTGGCATATTGACGACTGTCATCGTACTCAGCATACTGCTTTATCGCCCGTTTTGCAAGTGGCTCTGCCCACTCGGTGCGATTTACGCGCTGATGAACAAAGTGTCGCTGCTCGGCATGGAAGTCGATAAGACAAAGTGTGTCTCATGCGGCAAATGCGCGAAAGCGTGTAAGATGGATGTGGACGTGACCCAAACGCCGGATCACGCGGAATGCATTCGCTGCGGCATGTGCGTCAAAGCCTGCCCTTGCGAGGCGATTGCTTTTCGATACGGTTTCGGAAAATCTGAGAAGACTTCCGAAAAAAAATATGAAACAAAGGAGAACTAAAATGAAAGAGAAAAAATTATTATCAATGCTGCTTATCACACTGCTCGTACTTTCTTTGGCGGCATGTGCCAAAAACGGAGGCGATCCGGACAACATGAGTGCGGAGCCTGCAAGCGAAAAAGAAGCAATCGAAATGTATAAGACACTGATGAGTGAGGAACAGGAGATCCTCGCAGAAAACACCGAACTTTGGCAAAAGGTCTACATGGAGGCGGACAAGGGCATGGCGATGGTGGAAGACGGAAAGAATTATGGCGAGTTTCTTCTTGATACCATAGAGTCTATAAGCGACGAATTTACAGAAGATGAGCTTGCTTTGCTGCGTGAGAAGGCAACGCGGATCAGTGAAATCGAAAAGAAGCTTACCGCAATCGAAGAAAAATATCCGGAGACGGCACAGAAGGCTTTAGACGGCGGCATGGACATGAGCACGGATGCAGAGGCCATGAAACAATTTCCTTCCTTTGAGGGCAGCGACCTAAACGGGAATAAGGTAAAAAGCAGCGAACTGTTTTCGAAGAATGCGGTTACCGTTGTAAACTTCTGGTTTACGACCTGCAATCCTTGTGTGGGTGAACTTTCCGATCTTGACGCGCTGAATCAGGATCTTTCGAAGCAGGGCGGCGAAGTCATCGGTATCAATTCCTTTACACTGGACGGAGACAAGACAGCAATCGACGAGGCGAAAGCGGTTCTCGACAAGAAAGGAGCAAGCTACCGAAACGTCTATTTCAATACAGACAGTGAAGCGGGAAAACTCATTGAAACCGTCTATGCTTTTCCGACCACTTATGTGGTGGACAGAAACGGTAATATCGTAGGAGATCCGATTGTTGGCGCGATTACGGAAAAATCTCAAAGCGAAGCACTGAAAAAGCAGATAGACAAGGCACTGAAGCAAGATACGAAGCAGCAATAAGGAGACTGTGAAAGTTTTTCTGTAAATTAGCCTTCTATGGTAATTAGATAGCTTTAGCACTCGCATTTCAGCAGGTGCCTTGCTTGCTGACAATATAAACTATGATTCAAAAAATGTCAAGGGCTCCTTCGGCTTTCGGAGGAGTCCTTGCTTATCCTTAATTCGTTTAGCACGGAATGCGTCCCTCGTACATGACTGTAAATTCTCCGTAAACCTTGCCCCAGTTTCTTAACGGCTGCGTCCATTTTTTTGTTGCCTGCAATGTTGAAAGATAGAGGGATTTCAGTAATGCTTTATCGCTTGGGAATACGGATCTTTGGCGATTGAGCTTTTTGTATGTACTGTTTAGACTCTCGATGGCATTCGTCGTATAGATAACCTTTCTGACATCATTGGAAAATTTGAAAATTGGACTGATTACATCCCAGTTCTGAGTCCAGCTCTTCATTGCATTCGGATATTTCGGTTCCCATTTTTCTGTCACACGCTCTAATTGAGCCCGTCCCTGCTCTTCACTCGGTGCAAGGTATATTGTCTTTAAATCTGCCGCAAAGGCTTTCATATCCTTGTATGGCACATATTTCAGGGTATTTCTGACTTGATGAAC